>JBBAUZ010000001.1:0-1661 GCA_040397965.1 Opitutales bacterium
AATACGCCGTTCTTTTCGAAAACAAGTTTCGCGAGGTATTCTAAATTCACTTGGTGGACGATACCGATGGCGGGAGGAACGACGCCGAAAGTTTTGAAAGCTTGCATCCCCCATTTCAGGAATTCGTAGCGCTCGGTGTTGCGGCTGAATTCTTGGCGGAGATTTTCGAGGAAGGAATTGGCGGTGCCGGCGCGGTCGACTTGGACTGAGTGGTCGACGACCAGATCGACGGGGACGAGAGGTTCGATGACGGCGCTATCTTTACCGAGTCGGGCCACCGCTTCGCGCATGGCGGCGAGGTCGACTAAGAGAGGAACGCCGGTGAAGTCTTGGAGGACGATGCGAGCGACGACGAAAGGAATTTCGGTGTCGACTGGTTTCGTTGCATTCCATTGAGCGAGTGTGCGGACGTCGTTTTCGGTGACGGCGATGCCATCGCAATTACGCAGAACGGATTCGAGGACCAGTCGGATGGAAACCGGGAGGCGGGAAATTTTTCCGAGGCCTGCTTGTTCGAGTGCAGGGAGGGAGTAGATTGAGCCCGACTTGCCAGCGGCGGAGAAAGGTCGGAGAGCTTTGAAGGGATCTTTGTTGGCCATGATAAATTAAAGCAGATAGCAAAAAGCAAAGAAGGCGGGCGGGGCAAGCCCGACCGCCTTCAAAATCGAAGACTGTGTGAAATTAAGCTTCGACGGCTTTTTTAATCTTAGCGAAGTTTGGCATGGTCGCAGGATCACGCTTCACTTCGGAGTGGACGACGATGCCATTCTTGTCGGCTACGAAAACAGAGCGTTTAGCTACGTTTAAGAGGCCAGTCTTTTCAGGAATTGCTTTGGTGTCCTTCACTTTGAAAGCTTTGAGGGCGACGCGGTTGAAGTCGGAGACGAGGGTAACGCCGATATTGGCTTGTTTTGCCCATGCTTCTTGAGCGAAGGGGCTGTCGACTGAGATAGCGATGACGTCAGCGCCGAGTTTCTTATACTCATCGAGAAGGCCGGTGACTTTGCAAAGTTCGTCGGTGCAAGTGCCGGTGAAAGCGAGAGGGACGAAGAGGATGATAGTTTTACCTTTTCCAACATTACGACGGAGGCTGACGTCTTGAAGTCCAGCATCGGTCTTTTGTTTGAGGGTAATTTCTGGGAGGGGGAGGCCGACTTTGAGTGGCATAGGAGGTGAGGGTTGGGTTAAGGCCTGTGATTTATACTGAATTTACATAGAGGGCAAGGATGGAGGCACGAATTAAGGGGGTTTTCCCTATTTATTTTAACCTAGCGGATTCGGAAACTCCAAAAAGCCCTATTTTTGGGCATTTCGGGTATCGGTGGTCAGACCCAGCCGATTGAACCATTTACGCTGTTTTCTGACTAAGGCCCAGGTATCGAGGTTAATTCGCTCCCGGAGGCCGTCTAGGGCGACTTGGCGGCCTGACTGAATCCAATCCATAGTAGCACGGTAACCGACCGCACGGGCGGAGGGGAGTTCGGGATTTAAATTTAGCTTTAGAAGTTTTTCAGATTCTTCGATGAGACCCGTTTTGAGCATGAGGTCGGTGCGCTGGTTGATGCGATTTTTTAATTCGGCGTCGGCGCGTTCGATTAGATCGTAGGTCACTTTATAGTCGGCGAAGGGACTTTCTTTTTGGAGGAACTCTTCACGGAGGT
>JBBAUZ010000001.1:1761-106859 GCA_040397965.1 Opitutales bacterium
CCACGGTAGACGCAGACTGAGTCGCACGATAAAATCTCGGCGTTATTTTTAGCGGCCCAGAGGAGTGAGGCGTCCGTTTTTCCCGCAGCGGTCGGCCCGGTTATGATGTGCAAACTTGTGAGTGATTTATCCACAGGCCCACGTGTAAGCATAGGATAAAATAACGAAACCTAAAGGGGCGGTGAGAACTAAACTATCGATTAAATCGAGGGCGCCGCCGATGCCTGGGATGGTGTGACCCGAGTCTTTCGAGGTGGATTGTCTTTTGAAGACTGATTCAACGAGGTCGGACGGAATACTCATGACGGCAATCGGCAGAGCTAAGATTGCGGATTTAAGTGGGGTCATGAAGGCGAATCCGAATGCATTAAGTGTCCAAGCAAAGAGAGCGGAGGCGGCGGCAGAGAAAATTAAACCACCGATGCAACCCTCCCAGGATTTTGCTGGGCTGATGGAAGGAGCGATTTTGCGACGGCCGAACATCGTGCCAATGACCAGTCCACCGACGTCGGTAAATTTGGTAGCGACGACGACCCAGATGACGCAGGCTAGTCCGATGGATTTATCGGTGAGTCCAACGCCGACAGTTAACTTCGCGATTAATGCAAAGAACGATAGCATGAATGGGATGTAGAGGAAGCCGTAGAATGTTGGCATTTTACGGAGCAGGACGGGACGCTCGGCGGGAGTTCTTAGTAAGCTTAGGAGGTGGAGGCCGATGAGGGTGGCGAGGGCGATTGGAAAAATCGAGTTACGGTATTCTTCGGGAGAAAAGAAGAAGACGAAGAACTGAAAGATGAGGCCGATGATGATGCCTTGGGTTTTGTCGGGCTGCTCATTGCAGGATTCGGACAATTTATAAAATTCCCACTGAGCGATGGCGGTGAGTGTGGCGAGAATGCAGAAAGCGAAAATCTGGGCGGCGGAAAAGAGACTACCGATCCAGATGAAAGCGCCGACGGCGACCCAGAGAGTGATGGTGCTTAAGGCGCGGTCTTTCATGCTTTTTTAGAGGGTTGGACTTGGGCGCCCGTCATGCCGAAGCGACGTTCGCGTTTCGCGAAGACGGCTAGGGCTTTGTTGAATTCTTCCTTGGTGAAGTCGGGCCAATAAGTTTCGACAATCACAATTTCTGCGTAGGCGGCTTGGAGGAGAAGGAAGTTGCTGAGTCGAGCTTCGCCGGAGGTGCGGATGATTAAATCTGGGTCGGGCAGTCCGGCCGTTTCTAAATGCTTTTCTAATTCGCTCCAATTAATTTGGTCGGGCTTTAATTTTCCGGCGGCGACTTGTTCGGCGATTTTTCGGGTGGCGAGGGTGACCTCTTGGCGGGCACCGTAATTCAGTGCGACGACTAAAGTGAGGACATCGTTATCTTTGCTTTTAATTAAAGCGTCCTTCAGCGGTTCCTTGACGAAGTCGGGCATCTCTTCGAGGTTACCGATGACTTTTAATTTTATTTTTCGTTTGAGGAGTCGGGCGAGATTGGCGCGGAGAACGAATTCACCTAATTTGAATAATCCATTTACTTCTTCGGTGGGACGTTTCCAATTTTCGGCGGAGAATGCAAATAGGGTGAGGGTAGGGATGCCGAGATCGATGCATTCATCGACGATATCAAAAACTCTTTCTGCGCCGCGGCGGTGTCCTTCCAATCGTGGTAAATTGCGCGCTGAAGCCCAGCGTCCATTACCGTCCATAATAATACCGATATGGCGGGGCAGGTTGGGATTGGGAGTGGATGTGGGGACGTCGGACACTTAAGGGGCAGAATGTTGCTTTAATTGGCGCGCTGGCAATCGCGAATCAACGCTCTTCTGCTGCGATGAGGACGCCGGGGAAGCCTTCCGCACGGACCAGATCACACACCGTAATAAAATTTTGGAGGGTTAGGGCGGCGTCGGCCTTCACTAAAACGGGTCGAAGGTTGCTCCCTTTAATTTTGGCGATGCGCTGGAGCTCGGTGCGGAGTCCGGCATTATCGACGACGCGACCGCCGACCACGAAGATGCCGGTGCCGCGGGCGGAGAGGAGGGTGACGGTTGTCGCGGTCTGCGCCATATCGCCGGTCGAACTTTTAGGGACATTAATATTTTTTGTATTAGCGGCGGGTACGGTGTTGAAGCCAATGTACATACCGGGCGCGTACACAAAGTTAGCGGTGAGGACGGAAAGAAGACCGGCGCAAACGAGGAATAAGATAAAAGGCACCGGATCGATTTTACGATCTACCGGTCGAACTTTAGCTAAAATGCCTAAGGGGGTTTGCATTATTGTTTACCAGAATTTTTCTCGGCGGGGAGCTCGTGGTGGACGAAGGTAATGAGCGAGTGGGCGGCGATTTCCATTTCAAGAACGATGGAGCGAACGCGACCGACGAGGAAGTGTTGGGAGAGGGAGCAGCCGATGGCGATGACCAGGGAGAAACCTGCGTTAGCGAAGGCCGAGAGAATATCGGGGAAGATATTTTGAGCGGAGGCGTAGATACTACCGTCGCGCAGTGCGCTGGTGAGGTGGAAGCCTGAGAAGAGAGCGGCGGCGAGGCCGATGAGTGGGGCGATTTTTCCGATGGTGGCGATGGTGCCGAGGCGTCTTTCAAGAACGGGTAATTCCAGCAAGGCGGCTTCGATAGCGGCGGCGCGCATGGAGGCTTCGGATTGATTGGAACGAAGGAGGGCGGCTTTGACAACGCGTGGGATGGGTCCGGGAGATTCTTCGCAGGCGGTGAGAGCTTCGATGGGGCGACCCGCTTTCAAATTATTTTTTACGCCCTCGATGAAGTCGGATGAAAGAATTAAACCACGGTGGAGGAACATCGTGCGTTCGACGGCGAAGACGACGGCGATGAAGGCTAAAGCTAGGAGCACCCATACAAACGGTCCGGCATCGGCTGGAAAAGTGAAAGGGGAGTTCATTGAGTAGATTTATTAGGGATGGCGCCGAGACTCGCAAGTTTGCTTTCTGCGGCCGTCTGGCCGGGGAGGCGGGCTTCGCCTGTGGGGAGGTTGCGATTAAGCTCAGGTATCAGTCGATAAACTGCGATGGCTTCGGCTAAATCGTTCTCCTCTTCGTAGAAATTGCCGAGGGACAAGATGGAACGGGCGATCCAGTTCCGTCCGTTGATGCCGTAGTTATTAATCGTGGCAGCTTTGGTGGAGCGAATATTGGATAGAATTTTAATAAATAAAGTACGGGCTTCGTTGCGGGTCGATTTCGCGTCGGTGGCGTTTTCTGCTTTGGCGCGTTCGAGTAAGGTGGTGGCGAGTTTATATTGTGCTTCGACGAGGATGTCGGTGTCTTGTGCCCAGGAGGAGGCCACATTTTCGTAAGCGGCGGCGGCGAGGGCTACTTTCTGTCTGTCTAATTGACCGCTGCGATCGCGACGCAGTTCGGCGAGTCCAAAGAGACAATCCGCTTTGGCCATTTCGGCTTGATTGCGATTCGGGTGATCGGGCTTGGTGCGGATGATGGAATTTAAAACTAAGAGGGCGCGGTCGAAATCACCGAGTGTGCGTAATAATTCTGCGCGACGGAGGGCGACGCGGAAGAGGAGTGGGCTTTGTGGATAGCTCTCGTTTAACTTTTCGAACAGTTCGATGGCTTCTTTGATTTTGCTTTCACCTAATTCGACGGACTGTTGATTCGCTTCTTCGGCGGCTTCGTAGAGACCCAGTTCGACCATTTCATTGAGGGCGACCTCTTGGCCTTCGAAAGTTTTTACCAGTTCGAGGAATCGGGCCTGGGCTTCGGCGTGTCGACCCAGCGATGAAAGGTATCTACCTTCTACTAAGAATGAGGCGGCGGCGGCAGGGACTTTTCCGTATTTCTTACGGAGGTTTTCGAGTTCGACTAAGCCGACGGTGGAGCTACTACCCAGGGCGGTGCGGGCTTTGAGTAAGGCAATATGTCCGCGGAGGACGGGCGCGTTATTTTTGAGATCCGCTGGGGCGTCGGCTGGTAAGCGTTCGAGGCTGGCGGCGATTTCATCGGCGAGTTTGGCGGCTTTTACATTATCTCGGTTAGCGAGGGTGATGAGTGCGCGTTGCCATTTGAATCGCAATTCGAAGTCGGTGGAAGTTTTGCTGATGACTGGATTTAATCGTTCGAAAATTTGCAGGGCGACGTCGGGCTGATTCGCTTTACGGATATCTTCGAGCAAGCACCAGGTGGCTATCCAGATTTTGGTAGGCTCGATTTTTTTACTTTGAAAAGCCTGTTCGATGATTTCGGTAGCTTGGGTCCAGACTTTGAAGTCATCGCTCGAAGAAAGCAGAGATAAGACTCTTTGGTGGAAAGCGGTGTAGGCGATATCGGGTCCGGCTGTTTCGCTTTGAATCGTGGCGTAGGCTTTTTCGGCTAGATTAAAATCTTGGGCGAGGAATAGACAGTCGGCGGAGACCATGCGCAGTACATCGCGAGGAATGCCTTCTTTGCCCTCGGCTAAAGTGTCGATGTACGAAGACGCTAAGCGATATGAGTTATCGCTCCAGGCGATGACGGCGAGGATGCGAGTGGCTTCGCGTACGAGGGGGCTGGCGGGAACTTGTTTAAGAAGTTCGGTGGCGGCCTGTCGGGCCTTCTCATTATTTCCAGCCAGGTACATTAACTGAGCGCGGGCCAAATGAATCGTATCGAGCACGGACGGATCGCGTGGGCACTCGTAGGTCAGCTGTCCTTCGCGTTGTTTGGTGAGGAAGTCATAGACATCATTCGCGATGGAATTGAGGTCACCCGCTTTGGCTTCGTTGGCGGCGGCGACGAGAGATTGAATGGCGGTGATGCGGAGGCGGTCGTTCGATCTATTTTTGGCGGTGGACTTCAGGAACTTACGACCTTCGGCCGTATCTGCTCCAGAAATTAGACCGCAAAGAAGGTCGGCTTCAGATTCTTGGGCATCGGTTAAGTTTTCTAAGCTCTTTAGGATTGCGAGGGCTTCGTTCTTTTTTTCCTGGCGGGCGAGGGCGAGGGCCAGGTTGCGTTGGTGGGCGAAAGTGAATTCCGGATTTTTATTATTCTTAACAATATCGCGGAGGGCGTTGACGGCGCTGTCATTGATTTTTCCGCTGATGACGGAGGCGCGGTAGCAGAGGGCGAGAATTCTTTGGCGTTGTTCTTCGGAGAGGGCGTTTTGGGTGGCGAAGTTTAGTTGGGCGTTGAAATTATCGGTATCGAATTTCGCGTTGGCGATGAGTGCTTTGAGGGTGTAGAGCCAAGGCAGTTCGGCGGGTGAAGCCGAAGCGACGGTCATTTTGTCGGAGATCTCAGTGGCGGTGATTAAGTCATTTTCTAAAAAAGCTACTAATCCGGTGAGGAGACTTTTACTGGGTGAGTCGGGAATATTTTTGAGAGCCGCTTTGGCTTCGGTGCTCTTATTCCGTTCAATCAGGCTTGTCGCTAGCCCCAGTTGAGCAGCGTTCTTTTCTTCGGCGGTTGAATTTTTACTCTGAATTACTTCGGTGAAAAGTTGAGCGGCGCTGGAGGAAAGTCCGGCCTCTTGGGCTTGTTGGGCTAATTGCAGTAAGCTACGTTCGCGGGCGCCGGGGATTGATTTGTCATCTACGGAGGACAAAATTGGAACTGGAATATCTTGGGCGACTAGGACGCTGAACGACAGACTCAGTAGTCGAACAGCGGTGACTAGTGTGTGGCGCAACATGCCTTCGAAGTGTGGCGAAGGAGTCCGCTGCGGGCAAGAGGCGAGTGAGAGGGTCTTACGCCTTCTTATCTAGGCCAAAAGCCGTGTGAACGGCACGGACGGCGGCGTCAGCTTTCGCGGGCTCAACGGCGACAGAAATCTTAATTTCGGACGTGGTGATCAGTTCGCTATTAACACCGACGGAGGCGAGGGCTTTGAAGAGTGTGCCAGCGACGCCGGGGTGGGAGATCATACCGACGCCGACGATGGAAAGTTTGGAAATTTCGCCGGCGGAGCGCACGGTGCCGGAGCCTAATTTCTTGAGTGTTTGTCCGATAACTTTTTCAACGCGGACGAATTGGTCGGTGCTGACGGAGAAGGTGAGGTTGGACTTACCATCTTTGCCGAGATTCTTGATGATCATGTCGACGCTCAGTCCGGATTCACCGAGGTCATCGAAGAGGGTGGCGAAGGCCGCTGGGTTGTCGGGCAGGTCATTGACCGTGACGCGCGTTTGGAGTCGGTCGAGGGCGACGCCAGCGATGGCTGCGTCTTCAAGGGTTTTGTCGATAGCTTTCACGAGTGTGCCGGGTTGGTCATTAAATGAAGAACGAACTTCAAAGGGAACATTATATTTTTGGGCGAATTCGACGGAGCGAGATTGCATGACCTTGGAACCACTGGAGGCAAGTTCAAGCATTTCCTCGTAGGAAATCTCGTGCATTTTTTTCGCGGATAAAACGATGCGAGGGTCGGCGGTGTAGACGCCGTCGACGTCGGTATAAATTTGGCAGACGTCGGCTTTGATGGAAGCGGCGACGGCGATGGCCGTGAGATCCGAGCCGCCGCGACCGAGGGTGGTGACTTGGCCTTGGGGGGTGACACCTTGGAATCCGGCGACGATGACGACTTTACCTTCTTCGAGGCGTTCGGCGATATCTCCGCCGGTGATTTGGGTGATACGTGCGCGGGTGTGAACGCCGTCGGTGATAATTCCGGCTTGGGCACCGGTGCGAGAGACTGCGGGTACGCCGATGGCGTGAAGGGCGATGACTGTGAGGGCGATCGTTTCTTGTTCACCAACGGCCATTAAGACGTCCATCTCACGTTCGTCGGGTAGAGGCATCAACGCTTTGGCGCGTCCGATCAATTCATTGGTGACGCCGCTGCGGGCGGAAACCACGACAACCAATTTATGTCCTTTGGACCACTGTTCTTTAATTTTGGCCGCGACGTTTTGAATGCGATCCACATTACCGACGGAAGTACCGCCGTATTTTTGAACAATCAGTGCCATCCGAAATTACGATTCAGGGTTGAAGATGCGAAGAAGGAAAGGCTCTTCGAGAACGGTTTTTAAGCGGCGTAATTCTTTGAGCACGGCGTCCATCTTTCGTTCGCTGACGGGATAAGTAGAGAGAGTGACCGTGCCGCGACCCTTGTGAGGGTGTTCGTATTGGATCACGCGAGCGATGGAAACTTTGTGTTTGGAGAAAACTCGGTAGACGCCTTCGGAAACGCCGGCCTTATCGAGTAAGGAAAGACGGAGGTAGAAGGGGGAGATGATTTCATCGAGGTCACCCATGCGAACTTTGAGTCCCTGTTTTTCGCGGGCGATTAAATCGTCGCCTGAGAGACCCTGTTTGGAATTACCCGTGAGGGCGGCGATGGCATCGACGATATCACCGATGACTGCGGAAGCTGTGGCGTCGCCACCGGCGCCGCGACCGGCGAGGGTGGTGGCACCGACGACGTCACCGCGGAGGGTGATGCCGTTGTTGACGCCGGAAACGCGAGCGAGGATGTCGCGATTAGGAACGAGTGCGGGGTAGACTCCGACGGTCATCCAATTCTTTTTAAAGTTACGTTGGATGACTGCTAAATGTTTTAGTGCGAAGCCGAAGCGGCGAGCGAAGTCGATATCAGCCGGGCCGATGTTGCGGATGCCTTCAACGAGGGTGCGATTGGCGGGGGCCCATTTTCCGTGGGCGAGCCAGGCGAGGATGGAGGCTTTATGCCAAGCATCGATGCCGTCGACGTCGAGCGTTGGATCTGCTTCAGCGTAACCCAGTTCTTGAGCTTCTTTAAGAGCGTCAGCAAAAGACAAACCATCTTCACCCATGCGAGTGAGGATGTGATTACAAGTGCCGTTGAGGATACCGACGATCAGTTCGAAACGATTAGCGGCGAGGCCTTCACGGATGGCTTTGATGATGGGGATGCCGCCGGCGACGCTGGCTTCGAAGAGGAATTGTCCGCCATGTTTACGTACGGCTTTGAAAATTTCGGGACCATATCCGCAGAGCAGGGCTTTATTGGCGGAGACAACGACCTTGCCTTGATTGAGGGCGCGGAGGGTGAATTCTTTGGCTTTGGTGGTTCCGCCGATTAGTTCGCAGACGACGTGAATATTTGGGTCATCGATAACCTCGTGGGCGTTCTTCGTAATTTTGCTTTTGGAAATTTTGATAGCGCGGGATTTTTTAGGATCACGGAGGGCGACTTTACGTAAGTCGATTTTTACACCGAGACGTGATTCTAAATCTGATTTCTTGTCAGTTAGATGCTTCCAGACGCCTTGGCCGACCGTGCCAAAACCGAGAATGCCGATGCCGATAGTGCGTGGAGCTGACATAAATTATACTTTGCTATTATCGAAACGCCTTTCAGTTCCTTGGCGTAGACGCTGGATATTGTCGCGGTGGGTCCAGATGTTGAAGACGGCAATAATCGCTGCGAAGATGATTTCAGATTTCGTGCCGCCGGTTAAAAAACAGCCAAGCGGTAGCGAAATACCTAGGGACATCGAAGCGACGGAAACGTACCTTGTGATATAAAAGGCGATGACCCAAACGACGAGACCGATTACAATGGGCCAAGGTAAGATAATGGCTAATCCGCCGATGGTGGCGGCGACACCCTTGCCACCTTTGAAGCGAAGGAAGATTGAGTAACAATGTCCGATGATGGTCGCGACGAACGAAGTGATAAAAATTGTATCAACAGTGAATGCGGAATTAAAAACATCGGTATTACCGGACCATTGATTGTTGATGCCCCAGATAAAGAAAAGAGGTAGGAAGGTGCCGAGGGCGCCTTTGAAGACATCGAGACCGAAGACTAAATTGCCGGCGGCTTTACCGAGTACACGTTTTACATTGGTTGCTCCGGGGTTTCCGGAGCCTTCGATGAGAATATTGACGCCGTTACTTTTGGCGACGAGTACGGCGAAATTAATAGATCCGACGAGGTATCCGGTCAGAAGACATAAGCTAAACTCTGTAATCTGTTGGGTACTCATAAATGTTTAAGCGTCGATTAATTGCACTCGCACAATGGCGGAGTTCTTTTGGATTTCGCTGAGGGTTGCCGCGGATGGAGCGGTGTCTAATTGATAAACCGCGAGAGCGTTGGTACCGCCCGTGCGACTCAGGGCCATGTTCGCGATATTTACTTTCTCCTTCGAGAGGATGGTACCGAGAGCGCCGATGATGCCGGGCTGATCTTGGTTTTCGATTAAAAGTAATTTACCTTCCGGAACGAACTCGAGTGTGCGACCGTTGATGGAAACGATGCGAGGGGATTGAGCTTTGCCCAAGACGGTACCAGCGATGGAAACAGATTTGCCACCTGCTAAAACAGCTTCGACGTGGATGAGTTCTTTGTAGTCAGCCTCAGCCGAGGAACGGATGCTTTGTACTTCAACACCGAGAGCCTTTAATTTGCTGGGGGCGTTTACGTCATTCACGCCTTCAACGATACCACGGAGGTAACCGCGTTGGATGGAGCGAGAAATGGCACCGGCACCTTGTTCGGAGCCAGTACCAAAGGTGGTGAGACGGATTGATTCGATGCGACCAGGGGAAGCGAGTTGACGAACAATCGCGCCGAGTTTTTCAGCGAGCGAAAGGAAAGGACGGATGGTGCTGAGGGTTTGTGAATCAACCGAAGGAAGGTTAACAGCGTTTGCAGGGGAGCCGCCGTTTAAAACTGCGATGGCAGCTTCTGCGACTTCGAGGCCGACATTTTCTTGAGCTTCGGCGGTGGATGCGCCCAAGTGTGGGGAGAGGTGTGCTTTAGGAAGTGTACGGAGGACGTGGTCTTTAACTAAAGGCTCTTCGACGAAGACATCGAAACCACAACCACCGCATTGGCCGGATTGGAGAGCGGCGGCGAGCGCTGCTTCGTCGACAATTCCACCGCGTGCGCAGTTTACGATCTTAACACCCTTTTTCATTTTGGTGAAAGCGGCTGCGTTGACCATGCCTTCGGTTTGAGGCGTGAGAGGCATGTGGACGGTGATGTAATCCGAGACGGCGAAAACTTCGTCGAGCGTCGACATATGGACGCCGAGAGATTTAGCGCGAGCTTCGGTGAGGTAAGGGTCGTACGCGTAAACCTTCATACCAAAAGCGATAGCGCGTTTGGCGACTTCGGCGCCGATGCGACCGAGTCCTAAGATGCCCAAGTTCTTGCTGAATAATTCGGTACCGGAAAGAGTTTTACGATCCCATTTACCTTCGCGCATTGATTGAACTGCTTCGGGAACGGGACGAGCGAGGGAGAGAAGGTGAGAGAAAGTCAGTTCCGCAGTGGCCACGGTGTTGCCTGAGGGAGTGTTCATGACGATGACACCACGTTCGGTGGCAGCATCCACGTCGATATTGTCGACGCCTACGCCGGCGCGACCGACGCAGACAAGTTTCTGTGCGGCGTTGAGTACTTCGCGGGTGATCTGGGTCTCGGAACGGACTAAAATCGCGTGCACATCTTTAACCAATTCGAGCACCTTTTCGGGTGATGAACCGTAGGCTTCAACGACCTCATAGCCGGCTTGGGCTTTGAGGAGGGCGACCCCAGTGGGTGAAATTTTATCAGCGACGAGTACCTTTGGCATAGAGTGTAGGATTTGAGACAGAAAACGACCCCTTTGGCAAGGCAAGGCAGATACCCTAAACTATTGTCATAAAGGGGGTTCAGAGCCTGCGATGGGCATAATCTGCCAAATCATAGCAATCGGGGCTCATTTCCTCGATAAATCGGCACGGGTCGAGTGGTCGGTAACCATCGCCGGATGTTGTAAAACGTGGGGCAAAAAGATACAAAAGATTTTCGGCACGTGTGCAGGCTACGTAAAAGAGTCTGCGCTCTTCTTCGACGTCACCTTCATCGATCGCGCGGGTTAATGGGAGGAGTCCATCGGCCACACCAATTAAAAAAACAATCGGGAACTCCAGACCTTTGGATTGGTGGATGGTCGTGAGCTTCAGCATATCTTCATCGGGCTCAGGTTTTTTATCGGAAGTTTCGCCATTCATTAAAACCACTTGGGCGATTAAATCTCCGAGGTCGGTAAACTTTGAGGCGAAGCCGATGAGTCCGGTTAGATCTTGTTCGCGATCTTTCCAGTCGGGAAAAAGAGTTTTCATGTGTGTCTCGTACCAACCCTCGATGCAGACGCGTACGGTCTCGGCGGGAGTGCGTGAAATTTTTTCCTCACGTTTTTCTCGGGCGTTGGTAAATAAATCGGTTGAGGGATTTACGGGCGCGGGTTTCTGCTGAGCATTTTCGATACCTTCGAGCATGTCCTCGAGGGTGATGGTTAAATCATTGAAGTCATCTTTGGCGACGTCGGTCACCTTTTTGAGAACAGCGGGGTCGCGCAGGGCACGGACGAGGCCACGGCGCTGGGTGGCCTCTACTTCATGGGCGGCTTTAATGATTTTATCTGCGCCGATAGGGCCGATTTTAGGCAATAGGCACAGTATTCTTGAGAGGGCGACGGTGTCGTTTGGATTATGGATAAACCTTAGGTGAGCTAGGATATCTTTGACGTGGATTAGATCGAAGAACTTATGTCCGCTCGTGATGACGAAGGGGATGCCGAGGGCGTTCAGTTCCATTTGCAACTCGATAGACTGATAGTGGGCGCGGTATAAAATATGAATGTCGGACAAGGCATGACCCTCTTGGTGGAGCTGTTGAATTTTACGTCCGACCAGTTTCGCTTGTTGAGAAGTGTCGCCTATATTGAACAACGTGGGCGCTAGGCCGCGTCCGCGTACTGCTTTAAGTTTTCTCTCAAAGCCATCGACACTGGGACGGTGAGCGAGAATCTCATTTGCAAAGGAAAGAATTTCGGGAGTGGAGCGATAATTAATATCGATCGTATGAATCTGGGTGCCGGGGTGACGTTGGGGGAAGGTCACGATATTTTCCCAGTCAGCACCGCGCCAGGTGTAGATACATTGGGCGTCATCCCCGACGGCCATGATTTGATGTTCCGATGCTAAGAGGTCGATGATCTTACTTTGGAGTCGATTGGTATCTTGAAACTCATCGACTAGAAGATGTTGAAAACGTTGGCGATAATGAGCGAGGGCGGTGGGATCTTTCTCTAATACCTGGAGCCAGAGAACTAAGAGGTCGTCGAAATCACAGACGTTGCGCGACTTTTTGGCTGCTTCGTAGGCTTCGCAGAATTTGATTAATTTTTCGGGTCCACCTTTCATCCAGTCCAATCGCTCGCGCATGACATCGACGACTGGTCGGAGTGTATTACGGGCGTGGGAATACGCATCGAGGATGACGGGTGCTTTCGGATTCGTTTTGTCTTTGATAAATGCGCCGTCGATTTCTTTGATGATTCCGGAAAAAAGCTGTTCGGATTCTTTTTGGTCGAGGATGGTGAAGTCGGGACTACGTTCGGCCACTTGGGCGTTACGTCGCAGGATGCGTTGGGCGATGGAGTGGAAGGTGCCGCCCCAGAACTGTCCGCGTGGAACGCCGGTGAGATCCTCGACGCGCTCGAGCATTTCCTTGGCGGATTTATTGGTGAAAGTGAGGAGGAGGATGTCCCAGGGTTTGGTACCTTGGTGGAGGAGCCAGGCGACGCGGTAGGTGAGGGTGCGAGTTTTTCCGGAGCCGGCACCGGCAAGGACGAGTGCGGGTCCACGGGGTGAGGTGACGGCGGCGTATTGAGCCTCGTTCAGTTCAGCTTTAAAGTCGACAGGAGGATAACCTTGCACGGCTTAGGCGGAATGAGTCTTGCGACGTTCGAGTAGATTAAATTTAACGACTTGTTCGTCTGCTTTATAGGATGAGCGAACGAGTGGGCCCGATTCGACGTGCTTGATTCCTAGTCCGAGGGCGAAGTTTTTCCATTCCGCAAATTCGTCGGGATGCACCCAGCGATCGATGGGGGCGTGTTCTTTGCTGGGCGATAAGTATTGTCCGATCGTGATGATATCGACGCCGGCGCTGGCTATATCTTTTAATAGTTGGGCGACTTCTTCTTTCTTTTCGCCGATGCCGAGCATGAGACCCGTTTTGGTAATAAATCCGCGGGATTTGGCGTGTTTGAGAACCCAGAAGGAGCGGTCGTAGCGGGCGGTTTTGCGGACGGGACGTTGGAGACGTTCGACGGTTTCGAGGTTATGATTTAAGATGTCGGGCTGTGCATCTAAAAGGGTATCGAGGTGAATTTGTTCGCCGCGAAAATCGGCGGGAAGAACTTCGATAGTGGTGTTGGGATTTCTGTGGCGGGTGGCGCGGATGGTGGCGGCCCAGACGGAAGCGCCGCCATCTTTTAAATCATCGCGGGCGACGGAGGTGATGACGACGTGACGCAATTTCATTTGCGAAATCGATTCAGCGACGCGAGCTGGTTCGCCTAAATCTAATTCGCTGGGTCGACCCGAAAGGACGGCGCAAAAAGTACAAGAGCGGGTGCAGACGTTGCCGAGAATCATCACGGTGGCTGTTCCGCGTGACCAACATTCGCCGAGGTTAGGGCATTGGGCAGACTGACAAACTGTGTGCAGTTTATTTTTGTCTACGTTTTCGCGAGTCTCAAGATAGTCAGGCCCGGAGGGTAGAGGGGCGCGGAGCCAATCTGGTTTGCGGGCGGACTCGATCATCGGACATTCACCATTATCGAATCTGGCTGGTTTTCAACTCTACAAAAGAAAAGGGGCGTTCTCCTATCCGAGAACGCCCCCTTTGCTATAAAGACTTAATTAAACCTTAGAAGGTTTTCTTAAGTGTTACCGCAGTGGTGCTGTCAGCAAGGGCATTGCCAACGTAGCTACCAGGAGTGTTGCTGTATGATACAGTGGCAACGAAACCAGCTACAGGGTAGGAGAGGGCTACAGAGTAGTCTTCGCGACCGTCTTGATTAGCTTGGTCAGCCCAACCGTAGTGGAGGCCGAGAACGAGGTCTTTTACAGCAGGAACGTTGTAGCTGTAGTTAAGTTCGTAGTAGTAACCATGATCGGAGAAACCACCAGCGCTGTTGCTGTTGGAGATTTCCTTGGATACTTTACCAGTGATGCCAGCAATAGTTGCAGCAACATTGATTTCTTGGAAGTTAAGAGCTGATTCAGCTTCGTATACGTAAGCGATGTAACCAACTGAAGCGTCGATACCGGCTACTTTGAAACCGTAGTTGGCATAGAGATCAACTTCGAGGGTTGCTTCAGAGTTGTACACGTTGGAAGCCCAAACGCCAGCCGAGAGGCCAGAAGTGTGTGCAACGTCGAAACCACCTTGAACAGCAGTTTGACTGTTGTTCTGGGAGAGTCCGCGCCAGATGTAGTCGCTAGTGAAAGCGAGGTTAGCCGACTGTGACCATGCAGAAGCAGGGGCAGCAGCAGGAGCTGCGTCTGCCATAGAGGCAGCAGCAACGAGGGTGAGGGTTGTTATGGATGCAATATTTTTCATAGCGTTTTCTTTGGTAGTAGTATTTTTCTCGTTGTCCAATCTTTATTTCAGTTTGTTAACATTGAATAAACTTAACATCAGGGCACTAAAATATGCCTAAAATAAGGCAATTGTTGATAGTTTTTATACTTAAAAGCCTAGGACACGGACTGTAATGCAGATTTATACGTCCGAACATATTCCTTCGCTGCTGCATTCCAGGAGAATTGTGCAGACATCGCCGTTTGCTGAACTGATTTAAAAACTTTCGGTGAACTGTAAAGTTTGAGTGCTTGATTAATTGCCCATTCGATCGCGGGGCTGTCAGAATTATTAAAGACGATGCCACTACCGTCGCCAGTTTCTTCATTCCAACTTTTTACGGTGTCAGCTAATCCACCCGTTGCACGCACGATGGGAAGGGTACCGTATGCCATCGAGTAAAGTTGATTGAGTCCGCACGGTTCAAAGCGACTCGGCATTAAAAAGAAATCACAGCCTGCTTCGATTTGGTGAGCGAGTGCATTATTATATCCGATGCGTACGGCGGCGGACTGGGAAAAATCTTCGGCGAGTTTTTTGTAATTATTCTCTAAGGCAGGATCACCGCTGCCGAGTAAGACAAATTGGATTTTTCCGGATCGGAGAAACTTAGGTAGTACGGGAAGGGCTAAATCTAAGCCCTTTTGCTCCCATAATCGTGAAACTACGCCGATGAGGGGGATGTCGCTCTGTGGGCTGAGATTTAATTGCTTCTGAAGATCTAATTTACACGCGGCTTTATTGGTCAGCTTTTTGGCATCGTAATTCTTAGCCAGGTTTTTGTCGGTAGCAGGATTCCACTCTTCCATATCGACGCCATTGAGAATGCCGGTGAGGTCAGCTTTTCGGCGGCGCAGAAACTTATCCAGACCAAATCCGTACTCGGCGGTCAGAATTTCTTGAGCGTAGGTTGGGCTCACGGTGGTGACTTTGGTGGCGTGCAGTATTCCGCCCTTTAAAAAATTAACTCCGCCGTAGCATTCAATTTCATCGGGATGAAATAACCATTCGGGTAAATGCAAGAAGGGCATGACTCTTTTACTCAGTAGACCTTGGTGTTGCAGATTATGAATCGTTAGAACGGAGGCGGATTTTCCGAGCAAGGTGCCTTTGGCGGTCGTGTTGAGGAGGACAGGAATCAGACCCGTGGTCCAATCGTGGCAGTGAATGATATCGGGTATCCAGTTTAGGGCGAGGCAGGCATCGAGGGCGGCTCGGCCAAAGAAACAGGACCGTTCGGCGGTGTTTTCCTGTGCGGGGTAAATTTCACGTCCACCATAGTATTCATTATGTTCGATGAACCAAGCTTCCGCCTTGGATGCTAAGGAGATTTTACGAACGCGACAGGTGCTGCGTGAACGATCACCGGCGACATTTACTTTTAATGACTCAATCAGGGTGCTGAGTTTTTCTTGGTCGGGCACTGAGCCGTAGAGTGGAGACACCACACGGACCTCATGTCCCTCGGCGGCGAGGGCTTTGACCATGCCCGCAACCGCATCACCCAGTCCACCTGCTTTTGACCACGGAGTGAGCTCAGGACTAATGTGCAGAATCTTCATCCAGAATTATTCTTTCGCGGGCGAACTGCGGCCGATGCGATTGATGAGGGGCACAAAGGCCAGAAGTATCACGAAGGCGATAATCATGGAAAAGTTTCCGGCAAAATCGTGAACGGTACCTAAGAAGGAAAAATCTTTTGCTCCCATCTCGACACCCCAAAAATCGCGGTCGAGTGAGGACGAACGATTATGGAGTGCGTAAAAGGCGAGATAGGTATTGCGGAGAATGTTCACGACAATGGCTACGGCTCCGGAAATAATGATTAAGAGAACGCGACGGATCAGAGAGCCAGGGAAGCCGCCTTCTATAAAGATAGCGCCGAGAAAGGCTCCGACGAACACACAAGCTGAGAGTGAGCGGATACCTGAGCAGGCATCGGCAACCCCGACGGCGTCTTTGTTGGCGAACTCGATGGTATTACCGTTCACTTTAATCGCTTCGCCGGAAAGTCTTAAGATACCTGAGACGAATTCGGTCACGTTGGTCAGCAGTTCACCTTTGATTCGGTTGTCGACCAGGTAGAGGAAGGGACCGGAGATAATCCAAACGCAGGCGGGGAAGAGGAGGAGTCCGACGATAGTCCAGCGAGCGGCATTGGACGGCGTGGAACCTTCAGGACCCTGTGCGGACATAAAACCCAAACTTAAAACCGTTCCGACTAAGCCAAATGAAATCGCAACGGTTGGGCCGACGCCGGTTCCATAAATTGCGCGGATAGCTCCACCGCCGACAAAGGTAATGATTGAGAATAATGCGATAAAATTAACCAGCGCTAAGAGCCAACGCGGCGTGGGGTTTCCGATGATGGTTTTTTGTCCGGTAAAATAGGCGTACAATTCATCCCAGCGTTCATAGAGAACATAAGCAGAGAAGAAAGGAACCAGGTAGCCGAAGGTGTAATCGTCTTTGGTGCTCCAAATGTTCCACTGATCCCAGCAAGTGAGGGCGGCCATTCCGACGATGATGCCGAAAAGTCCGAGCGTGGTGGTATCGAGCCTTGGTTGTGAAGGTGTACTCATGTAAGTTTGGGCACGGCGGCTAAAAGGGTTTTGGTGTAATCCTCTTTCGGGTTCTGCAGAATTTGTTCGGGAGTGCCAGCCTCAACAATTTTCCCTTGGGACATCACTAAAATATGGTCGCTAATGTGTTCAACCACTGCGAGGTCGTGGGCGATAAAGAGGTAGGTTAATTGGAGCTGCTCTTGCAGGTCTTGTAAGAGATTCACTACTTCGGCCTGAACGGAAACATCGAGGGCGGAGACGGGTTCGTCGCAAATGATTAAGGCGGGCTCGACGGCGAGGGCGCGGGCGATGCCGATGCGTTGACGCTGTCCGCCAGAAAACTCGTGCGGGTAGCGATAGAGATACTCGGCGGGTAGCTTTACTTTTTTAAGTAAATCAACGCAGCGAGATTCGCGGTCCGCTTTACTGAGCTCAGGAAAATGGATTTCGAGAGGCTCGGAGAGAATTCCTAAAACGTCGGAACGAGGATCGAGCGAGTTATAGGGATCTTGGAAGATCATCTGAATTTTTTTACGCCAGGGTAAGAAATCCCGATTGGATTTAGTTCCGATATCGACGCCTTCGTATAAAATCTGTCCTTCGGTGCAGGGGGCGAGGCGGATGATTGATTTGCCGGTCGTGCTTTTACCTGAGCCCGATTCGCCCACGAGGCCAACGGTTTTGCCTTTGGGAATCGTGAACGAAACATTATTTACGGCACGCTTCGGAATATTTTTTTGGAAGAACCAATGAGCGCGGCCGGGGTAGTCGACGGAAAGGTTTCTGACTTCTAAAAGTGGAGTAGACATTTCTATGAGAGGTCTGTGGGTAGCGTGGTCAGGCGGCGACGTTTCTGTCCGAGACGTGGAATGCACGCAATCAGTCCGCGGGTGTATGGATGGCTTGGATTTTCTAAGACATGCTGAGCGGTGCCTGCTTCGACGACTTTGCCGTGACGCATTACAATGACGCGGTTGGCGAAATGGGCGACGATACCGAAGTTATGGGTGATGAGTAGGATGCTCATGCCGCGTTCGCGACAAAGGTGAGCGAGCAAATCGATGATTTCTTTTTGAATGGTGACGTCGAGTGCGGTGGTCGGTTCATCGGCCACTAAAATCCTCGGATTACAGGCTAAGGCCATGGCGATCATGACGCGTTGTTGCATACCGCCAGACAGTTCATGGGGGTATTGCTGGGCGACTTTCTCGGGCTCATGAATACGAACCTCGTTCAGTGACTGGATGACGGCGGCATGAACATCGGAGATTTCTGGACGATGTATTTTAATCGCTTCGGCGATTTGAAATTCGACCGAGTAAACTGGATTTAGCGAGGTGCCGGGATCTTGGAAAATGTAGGCGATGACTTTTCCGCGATAACGAGAGATTTCTTTTTCGGACAGACTTAAGAGATTGGTGCCTTCGAGGTTAATTTTACCGCTGACAACGCAGGTGGGGGCGCTGGGTAGAAGTTGGGTGAGGGCGAGGGCGGAGACGGATTTGCCTGAGCCCGATTCGCCGACGACGGCGAGAACTTCCCCGTGGTTTAATTCAAAGGAAACACCTGAAGCTGCGACCGTTGCTTTTTCATGCGCATGAAAAGTTATCGTGAGGTCCTCAACTTTTAATAAAGGTGGTGCCGACATTGGGGTGAGTATGAAAGTTTAAAAGGGGAAGGGAAAGGCAGAAGATGGATTATTCAGTTCGCCACTGGTCGTAAATTTGCGTGGTGGGCGGGAGTTTTTCCTCGGGAGTCAGAGATTGAAACCATTGGGGGCGTTTTAGGATAGTTTGAATCCGCGATTTTTCGTTAGGCTCTATCCAAAAGATACCCGTGCTGAATGGATCATCGCTGGTGCGTACATCAAAATGTGTCGGCCACTTGAGCCAATTCCAGTAAGCGAGGCGATAGCTGGGAATACAAAATGCGGGGATGAAACTCGCTTCATCATGAATCAGTTGTTGGGCTTTGAAAGACAGTTGAATCATTTCAGATTTATCGGTCGAGGCCCTAAAGCGGTCGATCAATTCGGAGAGTTCCGGAATATTTGTGCCGGTGATATTATTCGTCTGTCTTTTAGCGACGACCAGTCCGTCGACAGTTTTTTGCACCGCATTGTCTCCGTGATGTGATTGCCATAACTCAGGTTTTAGTCCGCTGGCGCCCCAAGCCCAAAAACAGAGTTCATGATTTTTCTCCATGACCTTGCGATACATGGTGGTGTGTTCGAGAACTTCGGGGCGATATTCTAGGCCGCAAAGTTTTGCGGATTCGATGAGTGTGGGTAGGAATTTTCTTCGCTCACTATCATCCATGGTTAAGCGAACGGAGAGGCGGGTGCCATCGGGTTTGCGAAGAATGCCATCGGAGCCAACTTCGGTGAAGCCGGCTCGGGCGAAGGCGGCTTTGGCTAAGGCTGGACTAAATTTACGGGCTTTAATGGTTGGGTTAGTAAATTCACCGTAGCCTTGGCTGAATTGATTAAGCCGTTCGTAGTCGCTGCGGTAAAATGTATCGATGACTCTTTGGAAATCGGTCGCGTGTTGGAGTCCGATGCGAACATTCACATCTGAGAGCAGTGGTTTGAGGGTATTAATATAGAGACCAAAGGGAGGGCGGGGTACGTCGTTAAAGAAACGTGCTTTTTGGATGAAGCCAGCTTGGTAGGGCTCGGTTAAATTAGCACCGTACCAGAACTTCGGTGTGCCCATGAAGAATAAATCGCATTCACCCTGTAGGAAAATCTGGTGAGCTTTATCCATTTCGCGGATCACTTTAAATTCAATCGCGTCGACGTTGTAGCGATGGGCTGTGTAGCGTTCATTGTCGCCCCACCATTGTGGAATGCGGCGAAGGGTTACACTCTGTCCGCGAATAAAATCTTCATCACGAATGATGTAAGCACCCGTGGTGGGTTGGAATCGGTCACCGTATACTTTAGAGTAATCGGGTCCGAAGTTTTTATAAAACTGACGAGGGGTGGGACTGATGGATCCGAGAATGTTTAAGGGGTCGGGCTTTTTAGCGGATAAATGGATGGCGATCGTGTAATCGTCGTACTTTGTAATCCCCGCAAATTCCTTGGTATAGAAATCGTTATACCAAGGTGCATTAATCCAGGGGGATTGATAGAAGTAGAAGGTGTATAGATAGTCGTCGGCGCTGACCGGTTGGCCGTCGTTAAATTTAACGCGTGGATTAAGTTTAAAGTAGGCGGTGAGTCCATCGTCGGAGACGGCCCAGCTTTCGGCCAGACAAGGAAGCGGTTTGAGCGAATTAGGGTGGAGTGTGACGAGAGAGAAATCGTTTCCGTCGTAAGCGAAACCACGGAAGCTACTATTGGAATTGGGGCCGACGCGACGAAGGACTGGCGGTGTGCTGTTGATGAAATAATTTAAAACACCGCCGCGTTTGGCTTCGGGTGACGCAAAGATCGGTTCTTGGGGATCGGTCACCCATGACAGATTCTTCGGAAGTTTATCCAGCGAGCTAAATTTAAAGAAATTGGATTTCTCTTTGTAATACGTTTGAGCCTGCGGATCTTGATGTACTTCGCTTGCGTAGGTTTTCGCACAGACGACTAACAATAAAGAACAGATTACCGTGATGAGTCGGTGGTTGTTCATTATGAGTTATCCTTTCCATGGAAGGCTTCGCGGAGTCCTTCGCCGATAAAATTAACCATGATTAAAAATGAAACCATGCAGGTGACCGTGGAGGTCATAATCCACCAGGCGTTCCAATTCTCTTTACCTTGTCGCAGTAAATCTCCCCACGAGGGGGTTGTGGGTGGAAGTCCGAAGCCTAAATAATCTAAGGAAGCTAAGGACGCTACGACGGCGGCGATACTGAAGGGCGCCATCGTGATGATGACGGACATCGAATTGGGCAGGATGTGTCGGGTGAGAATTCTCCAGTCCGACGCACCCAGTGCGCGGGCGGCAGCGACGTAATCACGTGCCGCTTCACGATAGGCAGCGGCGCGTATTTGATGGGCGATACCGATCCAGGAAAATGCGACGAGGATTAAAACGAGAATAAATAAATTTGGTTCAAAGAGCGTCGCGAGAAAAACGATAACGTAGAGAAAGGGAATATTGGACCAGATCTCGATGATGCGTTGCATGACGAGGTCGAACCAGCCCGCCCAATAGCCCATGGCTGCGCCTAGGATGAGTCCGATGGCGTAACTCGCGATCATGTAGATGAGTGAAGCAATCAGGAGGATTTGAAAGCCTCCGAAAAGTCGGGCCAGCACATCATGTCCTGATTCATCGGTTCCTAGGATGTGATCATCTAGTCCTGGTGGACTCGGGTAGGGAACAAAACTATAGAGAGGGTGTGCTGGAATCTCTTGCTGATTGGGAAGAGTTTTCTCGGCGACATTGTTTACATATTTACTGAGTAGGACTGTTTCACCGTTTTCATTCCGGATGCGAAATTCGCCATCGAGGTTTCCGTTTTGTACTGACCAAGTGCTGCCGCGTGTGCCATCGGGATTTAAAACAAAAATTCGGCTATCAAGAATCATCGAGTCGTCGGGATTAAAGTAAGTATTATTTTTACCTTCGGTTTTAGATTTCACTGGCAGATAGACTTCAGAAACTTCGGTAGGAGAAAACGGAACGAATGGTAATAGGACCCAGTCGCCTTTTGCTTTTTCATTAAACAGATTTTTAAGTCTTCGGTAGTTTGGCTCGGTCTCTTGGGGTAATCCGAAGTCGCGGCCGCTGATGGTTCCTTCGACGATGGGGAATCGATACTCATTTTGGTACTTAACGATGAGGGCGCGAGAGCCCACTAAAAGCGGACCCAGGAGGGCGAGTAGGCAAAGTGTCCCAATGATGATGAGAGAAAACCAAGCCCGTTTGATGGAGCGGAATTTCGCAAAGCGACGTTGGGTGATGGGACTGAGCGCAATCATTTTTGGAAACGAATGCGTGGATCCACCGCGGCGAGGCAGAGGTCGGAAAGAATATTTCCAATCAGGAGGACGAGGCTCGAGAGGGTGAGTAGTCCGAGAAAGACGGGGAAGTCGCGATGGACGAGAGCGTCGTAACTGAGTAGTCCGATACCATCGATATCGAACGTGTATTCAATGAGGAATGAGCCCGTGAGAAAGAAGCCTAAGTTTTGTCCGAATGAAGCTGCCAGGGGGATGATCGAGTTTCTTAGAGCGTGAACGTATAATGCGCGTCGAGAGCTGACGCCTTTAGCTTTAGCCGTGCGCATATAATCCGCCGTCAGATTATCGAGCAGACTATTTTTCATGAACATCGTCATGGCGGCAAAAGCTCCGGCGCTTTGACAGGCGAGGGGAAGAATCGTCGATTTAATGGGCTCGTTCCAATTAAATCCGGAGTGCGGTAATAGGGAAAAATGGAAGCAGAATAAGTACAAGCCACTCAGTGCCAGGACAAATCCTGGGATGGCGAAACCAAAAAATATTAAAACAGAAGAAGCGCTGTCGAAGAGCGAACCATGGCGAAGCGCTTTGCTGATACCGAGAGGGACGGCGACAAAGTAGGCGATGAGCATTCCCCAAAAACCGAACCACATCGAGAGTGGAAGTTTTTGGAGTATTAGGTCGAGTGCCGGCTTATCGCTTACGGTGGAGTATCCGAAATTACCTTGGAGGATGCCGTTGAACTGGGACTGAAAGACAACCACGCGTAGGTTTTTATCCGTGTCATTGGGTAGAGGCGCCTCAGCGACCTTCCACTGACTTATATCTGCTGGTTTTTTCGTATTTAAGATTAATTCACCTTGAGGGTTTTTCTGAATGATTAATTTTTGCGTTGAGGGGGAGTTTGATGAAAGCACTTCAACTTCACCGTGGCCCTCTGGGGAAAGTCGGGTGGTGGCCCAGTTGTTTTGGCCTCGTATGATACCGAGCCAGACTCCGTAGGCTTCGAGAACTGGGCGATCGAAACCATATTGTCTTTTTAAGTTATCCAGTTCCTCGGGTGAGGCTGGGCCGCTGGCGGATAGGCCAACTCTGACCGTCATTTTCTGTTGGGCTTGAATTTTCTCGGCCATCGCACGTTCGATCGGTCCACCTGGCACCAGTCGCGTCATGAGAAAAGCAACTAAAGTAATCCCCAGAAAAGTTAAGGGAATCAAGAGTAGCCGCCTGAGGACGTAGTCGCGCATGCGAGACGATTAAAGCCAACGTTTAACAGGGAGGGGTCAATCTCGAAAGGACTCGGCTTGCACCATAACTGAACATCTCTTATCAGTTTGGGGTGTCTGGATTATTGTTTACCATTACATTTTTGCTAGGATTGCTCACGTTGGCGTTGGGCCTCTTCGTTTTATTTGTAATTCTTTCGTTTTGGCGTGGTAGAAATAAACACCCGACGATGTGGTGGGTTTATTTTTTCCTACAAACGGCAATGCTGATTATCGTCCGTTTACTTTATCGAGTCCGTAGTGTGGGAATAGAAAACATGCCCAAGGAGGGCGGGGTACTTTTAGTGTGTAATCACGTTTCGTATGTGGATGTTGTTCTATTGGGAGTCATTTCGCCACGGCCGATAAAGTTTTTATCTTACGAGGGCTTTGAGCGTTCGTGGATGACGAGATTAATCATGCGCACCATGCGCACTATCCCAGTGGCTGAAGCCAAAGCGAAGGATGCGATTCATAAAGCTTCCGATGCCTTGAAAGCTGGAGAGGTGGTTTGTATTTTTCCCGAAGGTCACGTCACGCGCAATGGAGGCATCTTGCCGTTAAGTCGCGGTTTTGAACTGATTGCACGACGGGCGAGTTGTCCGATTCTGCCTGTGGCGATTGATGGCTTATGGGGATCTATTTTTAGTTTTCGAGGCGGAAAGTTTTTTTGGAAGATGCCCAAACATTTTCGTCGTCCGGTGGCGGTGGTATGGGGTCAGCCCTTTGCGGCGAGTGACCATGAAACTTCCCGACTCAAGTTGTTGGAGTTAGCATCGACGGCGTTCGCTTTGAGGCCATCTTTACAGGGTCATTTAGCGCATGATGTGGTTCGTGGTTTGATGGTTAAAGGTCATAGTGTGGCGTTGATTGATCGCACGGAAAAGCGGAGACCATTTTCTGGATATTTGATTCTTCTACTTTCTTGGTTTTTTGCCCAAGCGCTTAAAAAATCCACGAGCAAGAGCAGGGTGGCGATTGTACTTCCACCGGGAATCGGTGCCACGATTGCCAATGTCGCGTGTGTGTTAGCAGATAAGGTGCCAGTGAATATTAATTTTACGTTAGGGCGAAATCAGGTTCTCCATTGCTTGAAGCAAGCTGATGTGGACTGCATGATTTCGGCGAAAGTTTTTAGAGAGAAACTCCACGAGAAGTTCCCAGAATTTCCGTGGTCGGATCATTTCATCGATATTAGCGACAGCTTACAAAAAATTAAGAAATGGAAAATCTTGGGTCTGCTAGGACTGTTACCGTTTTTACCCATCAGTTTAGCGAGTAAGTTGTTGAGGATTCCACGCTGCGGCGGCGATGCGGAAGCCGCGTTGCTCTTTACCAGTGGAAGTTCGGGTGATCCTAAGGGTGTTGTTTTAAGTCATCGAAATATTCTCGCGAACTTAAGACAGATTGAGGATTCGGATATTCTTCCCGATCGCGCTATCCTTCTCTCGAGTTTGCCCGTGTTCCATAGTTTCGGTTTTACGGTGGGAATTTGGTATGCGCTATCACGTGAAACTACATTGGTAACAACTCCTTCGCCTTTGGATACTGCTGCCGGTATCAATGCTATTAAAGAAGAAGGCGTTACCATTACGGTGGGCACGCCTACTTTTCTGCGTCCCTATTTGAGACGCGCGACGAAAGAAGATTTGCAGTCCTTGGAGTGGGTGGTGGCTGGGGCTGAAAAACTTCCTGATGATTTGGTTCAAGGTTTTGGTGATGAACTCGATACGCCCATGTTGGAGGGCTATGGTATTACGGAAGCCAGTCCGGTGATTTCGGTGAATGTGCCGAATCAAACGGATGATGCTGCGCCAGGCGGGGTTTGGCAGGGTCATCAAATCGGTTCGGTCGGTCGACCGCTTATCGGCATCGCCGTTCGCTTTCGTGATGTGGAGACTCATGAAATCTTAGATCCAGGCGTGACTGGTTTGCTCGAAGTGCGTGGAGCGAATATTTTTAGTCAGTATTTGAGTGATCCGCACCGGACGCGTGAAGCGTTGGTCGATGGCTGGTATCGCACGGGTGATCTCGCGCGGATGGATGAAAAAGGATTTTTATATTTAGCGGGTCGCCTCTCGCGCTTTTCAAAAATTGGAGGCGAGATGGTTCCGCATGGTACTGTGGAGCAGGCTATCTTGAAGGTTTTGAATCTCGAAGGTTCCGCCGAAATCGTTTTAGCGGTCAGTTCGCAGGTCGACCCACTGAAGGGTGAGCAATTGGTGGTCTTGCACACACAGGACTTAGATTCTGATGCGGTCAGGCAGGGATTATTGTCCGCCGGTCTGCCTAACCTCTGGATACCTAAATTGTTTAAAAAAGTACCTAAGGTGCCGATTTTGGGCACGGGTAAGCTCGATTTAAATACATTGAAGCAGTTGGCGGGGGGTTGAGGTGGTTTTGGCTCGCTTGTGGCTAGTGCCTCTATGTTTTAATTATAAATATGCCTTCGAAAAAGAAATCCTCTTTGAAGTCCCACAAACCAAAGTCGCGACCAGCGAAAAAAATACCTGCGAAGAAGTCGTCAGGGGTTGTGGCGAAGTCAGACGCTTCATCCGCCAGCGAAGTAGCAATATTTCGTGATGCGATTTTAAAACATTTAAAAAGTACTTTTGCACGCGATCCCATCACTGCGACAAAAAATGATTGGTGGCTCGCTACTTCGATGGCGGCACGCGACTTAGTGTTAGAGCGCTACATCGCTACCCAGGCGGACCACTCTACCAAAAACGTCCGTCGGGTATATTATTTATCTTTGGAATATTTGATGGGACGGGTGCTGACGAATAATTTAGTTAATCTGGGCATGCGTCAGGTCGCGACGGTTGCGTTAAAAGAATTAGGTCAGGACTTAGAAGTCATCGCGGATGACGAATCAGATATGGGTCTGGGTAATGGAGGACTGGGTCGCTTAGCGGCCTGTTTCCTGGATTCATTGGCCACGATGGATATCCCGGCGGTCGGCTACGGTATTCACTATGAGTTTGGTTTGTTCCGTCAGACCTTTGTCAACGGTCGTCAGGTCGAAGTCGCCGATGCTTGGCTTTCCAATAACAACCCTTGGTTAATTCGTCGTCCCAATTTCAACGTCCGCGTTCCGCTGTATGGTCGGGTCATCAAGAAGATTGATAATTGTGGAAATCATTTATCGGAGTTGGTGGACACGAAAGATTTACTCGGAGTACCGTGGGATATTCCTATCGCCGGTTTTAATGCATCGAGCGTAAACTTCCTCAGATTATGGGAGTCGCGGGCGACGACCGAGTTCGATTTCCGGGCTTTCGATCGTGGCGGCTATGTGGAAGCTGTGCGCGAACGCGATGTGAGTGAAACCATTTCAAAAGTACTTTATCCGAATGACAGCACAGAAAGCGGAAAAGAACTTCGACTGGTCCAACAAATCTTTTTCGTGTCCTGCTCCTTGCAGGATATCTTACGTCGCCACCTTCGCCTGAATAAGGATTTAGAAAATCTCTCGGAGAAGATTGCGGTACAATTAAATGACACCCACCCGTCAATTTCGGTCGCAGAATTGATGCGTTTATTGGTGGATGAGCATCGTCTCGGTTGGGATCATGCGTGGAATCTTTGCACGAAGATCTTTAGCTACACCAACCACACACTCTTACCCGAAGCTCTGGAAACTTGGTCGGTACCCCTTTTTGAAAAAGTTCTGCCTCGTCATCTAGAAATCATTTATGAAATCAACCGCCGACATTTAGAAGAGGTGGATCGTCACTGGCCTGGTGATGATGAAAAGAAGGCGGAACTTTCTATCATACAAGAGGGTGGAGTGAAACGCGTTCGTATGGCACACCTCGCCGTGGTGGGATCGCACCATGTTAACGGTGTTGCGGAATTGCACACTCGTTTGCTCCGCGAACATCTCTTTGCGAGTTTTGATCAACTCTGGCCAAAGAAGTTTGTGAATGTGACGAATGGAGTGACCCCACGTCGCTGGGTCCGTGGCTGTAATCCAGCGCTCGCCAGCTTATGCGATAAGATTACAGGTAAAGGTTGGGAGAAAAATTTATCACAACTTAAGAAGTTTGATTCTCTGGCTGACCGTCCAGATTTCCAAGCTGAGTTCATGGGCATCAAGCACGCGAACAAAGTTAAGTTGGCTGCTAAAATCAAAGAATTGGTTGGGGTCGAAGTCTCACCCGATGCTTTGTTCGACGTACAAATCAAGCGTCTACACGAATACAAACGCCAACACTTAAACTTACTGCACATCCTTTATTTATATCGAAAGATTTTAAATAATCCGAGTATCAAAATCCAGCCGCGCGTTTGTATTTTCGGTGCGAAGGCGGCCCCTGGTTATGCCTTAGCTAAGCACATCATTCATGCGATCAACCGTGTAGCGATGGTGATTAATAACGACTCACGTGTGCGTGGGATGTTGAAGGTCGTATTCTTACCTGACTATCGAGTCTCTTTAGCCGAAAAAATTATTCCAGCGGCTGATTTATCTGAACAGATTTCTACAGCTGGAAAAGAAGCCTCGGGTACGGGTAACATGAAGTTAGCGCTCAATGGTGCGGTGACGATTGGTACTTTGGACGGGGCGAATGTTGAGATTCATGAAGAAGTCGGTGATGATAACATTTTCATTTTCGGACTAGAAGTTGAAGACGTCGCCGAGTTGCACAAACAAGGTTACTCACCGCAAGATGTACTCAAACACGATACCGAGTTAGCGGCATTACTCGATTGGCTTCGTTCCGATACCTTTACGCCTGAACAACCCGGTGCGTTGTCACCTGTGGCAGATTCGCTCGTTGAAGGTGGCGATCCTTATCTCGTCTTGGCTGACTTTAGAAGTTACATTGAAGCACAGGAGAAGGTAGAAGTAGCTTTCGCTGATCGACGTCGCTGGGCTGCGATGGCTATCCGCAATGTTGCTCGATGTGCAAAATTCTCCTCCGATCGCTCGATTAGCGACTACGCCAATGGGATTTGGAAGGTAAAATCACTGCAAATTCCCTGAACTATAAGTCTGGATTGAGATTTTCTAATAAGGAGTCACCTTACTCCTCAAGTGGTTAAATTCCCACCAGTTCTCTTGATTCTCTGTTTAAGCTGTGGCGTTGCACTATTCGCCCAGACTAAGCCAGCGAATCCACGTCTGGCCGGTTTTACCGCGACATCGGAAGGTGGGGTCGAGGGCACGCAGACGATTAAATATGATGAAAATGGAAAAATAATCGAAGCGAATGTCGTTGGACAGATTCCGATTTCTCGACCAGCAGTGCCGACAACTACTCCCGTGGTTGTAAATACCGAGAGCCCTAAACCCATTGCACAAAGTCCTTCGGTTTCTACTGGAATGACCACAAGTGATGGGCGAAAGGTACCCTTCGGGCTTTCCGGTAATGGTGGAACTAAACAAGTAGATTCATCGGTAGATTTTAACTCCGCACTGAAAAACGCCAGTAAGATGTCGAACGTTACCGATAAGAAATTTGATACCAACAAAGCTGAGCTCAATACTAATACGCCTTACTCGCGGGAAAATATTATTACCTTCGATTCCTGGCATGGTAAGTATGATGTGTATGGACGGAAGAAAGCTGAAGTTGAAGTCGCCGATACTTTTGAGCGTGGTGAATTGAAGGGAAAAAATCTCATCGAGGTAAAATCAATCGAACAGCAGCCTGCGGAGTGGTCGGGCAAGGTGGCTAGTGTGCAAGGTATCGACAATCGATTAACCACTGAAAAAAATAGTCGCTATGATGTGGTGCCCTCGAGTCCGTCGGACCGTGTGATTTCTAAAACCGTCGATCAGTTATCCATGCAAGATATCAATCGCTATCAATTCCGTCGTAATCGTTCCGATGCCCCTGGATTGCCAGTGGTCAAGCCGGGGTCGGATGAGGTTAAAAACATGGATGGAAAGCCTTAATGGGGGTTTTTGATTGGCAGAGTGAGTCTTAAAGCCTAACAAATCCGTTTGTCTAACATGAGTGAAGCACCTGCACGTTCCAGCAACAACACAGTCACCGATCTTGAGGTGAAGGACGCGCACATTATTTTCGAATCAGTTTGGACAAGTCTCGAGCGGGAATTTGGCCGAGAGAAATTACATTTTCCTAGAGAGATTTTCTGGCTCAATGGTGCCCCGGGTGCGGGTAAGGGTACGAACACCGACTTTATTCAGCAGTATCGTGGCTACGCCGCAGCGCCTATTGTGATTAGCGATTTACTTTCGAGCGCTGAAGCTCGGAAGCGTATTGATGCAGGGATGCTCGCCGGTGACCGCGAAGTGGTTGAATTACTTTTTCGGAAGTTATTAGAGCCCGAATTCAGAAATGGTGCGATTGTGGACGGGTTTCCTCGTTCGATGGTGCAAGTGGAATGTCTCAAGCATCTCTTTGCTCGCTTGAATGAGTTACGTCAGGAATTCCGCAGCACCCCGAATGCGATTAAATTCCCCAAGCCACACTATCACATTTTAGTTCTTTTCATCGACGAGAATGAGTCGGTACGTCGTCAACTCATGCGTGGTGAGCAGACTTTAGCTTTTAATAAGAAAGCTGAAGCCGAAGGCTTACCGTTAGCAGAAGTACGCAAGACGGATTTGACTGCGGAAGCGGCTCGCAATCGTTACCGCATATTTAAAGAGCGGACCTATGAGCCTCTGCAGTCATTGCGCGATATTTTCCACTATCACTTCATTAACGCCCAAGGTTCGATCCCTGAAGTGCAGGCACGAATCATTAAGGAATTGCAGTACCAGAGTTCACTCGAGCTTTCGATTGAGACTTACGATATTATTTCAAGCATCCCTCTTTCGAATCAGATCAGTCAACATGCCCGTCAGGACTTAGTCTTACGTCTGGACGATTATGCTGAACGTCACAAAAAGCTTTTCCGTGAGGTCGTAGATTTAATTCAACAAAAGTTCCTCCCCATTATTCACGCGCACGCGATTTCGGGTCAGGCCCACATCAACAGTGAAGCTGCACTTTTTGAAGACCCCTTAGCGTTGGCGATGTTTATCGATATTTTCTCGGAGCGCGGCTTCCATGCGGTCGTGGACCTTCACCGCATCGAGATCCCTGAATCTTTTGATACGAAGACTGGTCAGATTCAAACTCGCGTGAAGAAAGTCTGGCGTGTTTCGATTCGTTTCATCGGTTCAGAAATCCGACGCGGCCGTTAAGCTTAAACAAAAAAGGCGACTCGAATGAGTCGCCTTTTTTATAAGTTAATTACTAAAATTAACCAATGGCTTTAACGTAGAGTTCGTTGGCCTTTTTCCAGTCGATGACCTTCCAGAAAGCATCGATGTAATCAGGACGACGGTTTTGATATTTTAAATAGTAAGCATGCTCCCAAACATCGAGCGCCAGAACGGGTTGACCGTTCACGTCAGCCACGCCTTTCATGAGCGGGCTGTCTTGATTAGGGGTTGAAGTCACCGCGATGGATTTATCGGCTTTAACAATGAGCCAAGCCCAGCCCGAACCGAAGCGACCGGTTGCGGCAGCTTTGAATTGGGCTTTGAGACCCTTTTCTCCTTCGAGACCACCGAAAGCTTTTTGAATCGCTTCACCGAGGGCACCGACGGGTTCGCCGCCGCCGTTGGGTGAAAGTAAATTCCAGAACAAGGCGTGGTTAGCATGGCCACCAGCATTGTTACGCACGGCCGTGCGAATGGATTCAGGAACTTTGGAAAGATCTGCGATGAGGGCATTCACATCGGTGCCGGCAGCGAAGCCAGGTTCCTTAGCGAGTGCTGCGTTCAGGTTAGTCACGTAAGCATTGTGGTGTTTGCCGTGGTGGATTTCCATCGTGGCAACATCGATGTGTGGCTCGAGTGCGTTGGTAGGATAAGCGAGAGGAGGTAGGGTGTAGCTCATGGAGGTTTGGAAATTGGCGGCGAAAATTTTGAAAGTGCTTAAGGTGAGGGCGAGGGCGGATGATTTAAGGATGAAGTGTCGACGAAGCATTTTGAACCAGTGGTTATTTGGACGAGGGTCAAGCCGAAGGGGTGAAATCTTTACCGCGCTTCAAATTAAAATAGGCCTGAAGGATTTCACGGCAAGGTTCTTCGAGGATACCATTCGTAACCTCTACGCGGTGGTTTAGTTTGGGTAAGGTGTGAAGGGGGGTGGCTCCGCCTAAACAGCCCATCTTGGGGTCACCCCAGGCGAAGACCACGCGGCCGAGACGACTCATGATAGTGGCACCTGAGCACATCGGGCAGGGTTCTTTGGTGACGTAAAGGGTGCAATCGTTGAGTCGCCAGTCCCCGATTTTTTTGGCGGCTTGGGTGATGGCTAAAATTTCGGCGTGTGCGGTGGGATCGCCTGAGCGTTCGACTTCGTTGTGTGCCGCGGCAATAATTTCGCCTCCACGTTCGATGATGGCACCGATCGGTACTTCATCAATGCGCCACGCGTCTATGGCTAAATTGAATGCCAGTGACATGTAAAATTTATCGTCACGAATTAATTGCGAAGGATGAAGCTTATCGAATGGACAGCTTAAAGGCGGTCTATTGGAGCTGTTTTCACTTTCCATACTGAAACAATCTAAACTTGAGGGTCGCTGGCAAGCGGGGATGACTTTCTTTTATACGAGGTGTTGACTTTGACCCTTTCCTTGCATGGATAGAGCTTACAAGGCATGGCAGAAGAACCCGTTATCGAACTCGAAGGCAAAATCCTACAGGTGTTACCTGGAACCATGTTCCGCATTGAGTTACCCAACAAGCACGTGGTGTTGGGAAGAATTTCTGGCCGTCTCCGTAAAAACTTTATCAGAATTAATCCTGGCGATCGTGTTAAAGTCGAAATGAGTCCATCTGACTTAACCCAAGCTCGTATTATTTTCCGTCTGCGTGATACGGCACCTCGGCCTCCGATGCCCGATCAAAAGCGCCGTTACTAAGCGATTTTAGGGTTTAGTTTCCTATATTTATGGTTGCCCATAAATAGGGCATTTTTTATATACATTAGTAATCAACTCAACATTACGTCATGCCCATCTATAAAAACGTTTTAGAAACCATTGGTCGCACGCCTCTTGTCCGTTTGAACAAAGTGACAGAAGGTTTGGACACTGAAATTTTAGTTAAGCTCGAGTACTTCAATCCACTCTCCAGCGTTAAAGATCGTATCGGTCGTGCGATGGTCGAAGCTGGTGAGCGCGATGGTCGTTTGAAGCCAGGTGGCACGATTGTTGAACCTACTTCGGGCAATACTGGTATTGCGTTAGCGTTCGTGGCCGCTGCTCGTGGTTACAAATGTATCTTAACCATGCCAGAAACCATGTCGGTTGAGCGTCGCGTTCTATTACGCATGCTTGGCGCAGAAATTGTTTTAACGCCTGGTGCCAAGGGAATGCGTGGTGCCATTGAGCGTGCGACCGCTATTCGCCAAGAAATTGGTGACAGTGCTTACATGCCGATGCAGTTTGATAATCCTGCAAATCCTGAGGTTCATCGTCGCACCACCGCAGAAGAAATTTGGGCTGATACCGAAGGTAAAGTAGACGCTATTATTTCTGGCGTAGGTACAGGTGGAACCATCACCGGTGTTGCTTCAGTAATCAAGGGTCGCAACCCCAAGTTCCTTGCGATTGCCGTCGAGCCTTCCGCGAGTCCAGTGATTACCCAGACTCGTAACTCACAACCCGTGCAGCCTGCTCCTCACAAGATCCAAGGTATCGGTGCTGGTTTCGTTCCTAAGAATTGCGACTTATCTTTAATCGACGAAGTTATTCAAGTTTCCAACGAAGATGCGTTTGCAACAGCGCTCGATGTTTCGGCACGTGAAGGTCTAGCCGTTGGTATTTCTTCAGGCGCAAATATTTGGGCATGTCTCCAATTAGCTAAGCGTCCTGAGTTCAAAGGTAAGCGCCTCGTCACGATCGCTTGTAGTCCTAGTGAGCGCTATCTCTCGACCGCTCTGGCGGAGAAGATTCGTGCTGAGGTCACAGCCTTAACCGCGTCGTAATCTCAGGATAGATGACTCAAAAGGGCGGGCCGTAAGGACCCGCCTTTTTTGTGTCCAGTTACTTTTACCCTTGAAAAGAGTGGTAAACGGATAGATGAACATATGTTCATATGTTACGAGCCCTTGCCGATTGTAATAATTTTTTCGCCTCCTGTGAACGGGCGTTAAATCCGGCACTCATTGGAGTCCCGATTGTCGTTCTGTCCAACAACGATGGATGCGTCATCGCCCGATCGAGCGAAGCGAAGGTCTTGGGCATTCCGATGGGCGCACCGTTTTTTCAGGTACGTCGAGTTTGCGAAGCACACTCGGTAAAAGTTTTTTCCTCAAACTTTTCTGTGTACGGAGATTTTTCGGAACGAGTGATGGAGGTCTTAGCTAAACAGGCACGCGACTTTGAATCCTATTCCATCGACGAAGCCTTTTTAGGTTTTCCCGATATGCCTGAAGCGGATGCACGGGCCTTAGGTCATCGAATTCGTAACGATGTATTATCAACGACCGGCATTTCCGTTTCCATTGGCATGGGAGCGACGAAAGTTTTATGCAAGCTCGCTAATGAAAGAGCCAAGAGCGATCCAGAGTCGGGTGGAGTGATTGTTGTTCCGTATTCACCTGCGGGTCGCGAAGAGTTTTTGAAGGGAGTTAAGACGCGCGATATTTGGGGCGTAGGTAAAGGTTTGGCCACGCGACTGCGTGGTCATGGCATTCTCTCGGCGCAAGATTTAGCCGAGGCTGATCCTGCATTTATTCGACGATTGGCTGGGGTGGTGGGAGAGCGCATTGCCCTAGAATTAAGGGGGATTCCTTGTCATGAGATTATCGAAAACCCTGAGGCACGTAAGAGTATCATGGTTTCGCGTTCGTTCGGACGTCCGGTGAGCGACTTCACTGATTTATCCGAGGCTGTCGCCATGCATGCCGTGCGTGCGGCGGAAAAACTTCGTCAGGAAAATCTAGCCACGTCCACGGTCACTGTCTTTTTTGGTACAAATCGTTTTCAGAAAGAAGCCGCCCAGTATGGCGCGAGCGAAACGGAAGAGATTGATTTTCTGACGGATGACTTAGGTGTGATTGGTGCCATGGCGCAACGCGCCTTAAAGCGAATTTTTAGAGAAGGCTATTTTTATAAAAAAGCCGGTGTGTTATTAAATGAATTATCCTCGAAGGATGTTGTTCAGGAAACGCTGCCTGGATTAGGTACAGCGATGCCATCGTCACGCAATCGATTGATGAAGGCAGTGGATACTCTGAATGCTAAGTTAGGCAAGGAAGCTGTTCGACCAGCGAGCACGGGCTTTGAGCGTAAATGGAAAAGTAAATCCGAACAGTTGTCGGAAAATTCGCAGACGCAGGAAAAAGCGTTACCCAAAACGAATGGCGTGCCCAAGCGTCGGATTCGTTTTCACGAATGACGATACTACCAAGTTTCTGATAGCTTAAGCAGTTTCGCTTCAGCTGCGGTCATCGCATCGGCCCGATCTTTATCACTGCTATTTACACCTTCGGCGTGAACGAAGGTAACGTCCGTTATCCCAATGAAACCTAATATCGTTCTTAGGTATGGCTCTTGGAAATCGTAGGCGGTACCCGCCACGAAGCCGCCACGGGACGTCACGACGAGGGCTTTTTTACCTCTCACCAGTGGAACGGGACCTTCTTCGGTGATTTTAAAACTCATATCGGTGCGCACCACTTGATCGATCCAGGCTTTGAGTGAGGCTGACACATTAAAGTTATGCATTGGGGAGGCGATGAGTAGGGCGTCACACGCTAATAACTCGGCGGCTAATTCATCAGAGTGGTGGAGTGCGCCTTTCATGGCTGGGTCGTTGAAGTCTCCTTTGGCAAAGGCCGCACCTATCCAGGCGTCGGAAATAAAAGGGGGAGGGTTATGTCCCACGTCGCGATGGATGACTTTAAGGTCGGGATGACTCAGCCGTAAGGCACTGACGAAGGAGGCACTCAACTTCCGCGTCACCGATCGCACGGTGCGCGGAGAAGCGTCGATATGCAGCAACTTCATTATGCGTTAACATAATCTGAAAAGTTGCTGAGTCAACGCCCAGTCGAATGTACCGACTAAACTTCCCAGTCTTCGGCCTTTGATTGTAGAATTTTATCTAAGGCGTTAATGACTAATTCCACGGCTTGCGTCGTCGAAAGTTTATCGGTGCGGATGTGTACCTCGGGTGCTTCGGGTGCTTCGTAGGGTGAAGAGATACCTGTGAATTCAGGAATTTCACCGCGACGAGCCTTAGCGTAGAGACCTTTAACATCGCGCGATTCACAGACTTCGAGCGGAGCATCTACAAAGACTTCGATGAAGGCGTGATTAGCTAGGGCCGCACGGGCTTTGGCACGGTCGGCAGCGAGCGGAGCAATTAGGGTAACCAGAGCGATATGTCCGGCATTAGCAAAGAGACCAGCGACGGCGGAGGCACGACGGACGCTTTCCGCGCGATCGGTGGCGGAGAAACCAAGGTCGCGATTCAGTGCAGTACGTAGGTCATCACCATCCACTCGGAAAACTTTCTTACCGGCGTCGAACAAGCGACGTTCGACTAATTCAGCAATCGTGGATTTGCCTGAACCAGAAAGACCCGTGAACCAAATCACAGCAGGGGAGTGTCCAGCCCGGGCGGTGCGTTCCGCGGCGGTGACTTTTCCTTCGCCCGATGTCTTTTCGGAAATCGAATCTAAAATAATTCCGCCGCCATTGATCCGTCCTTTGTCTTCAAGGGCAAAGCGACCCGTGATGGCACACTCGCTGTGTAAATCGAAGGCAATCGGGCGGGTGGCTCGGACAATCACTTCACAAATCGTATCGCGAGGAACGGTAGAAGCTTCAATCGACTCGAGAGAGGAGGCGTCGGTAATCTTTTCGATTTTCGCAATGACGGCTTCGACGTTTTGGGTCAGCAGGCGGAGGCGGTAAGTTTTATTGGGTTGGAGGGGTTCTTTACCGAGCCAGAAAATACGGGCACGGAATTCACGACCCACGCGAGGTTGTTGATTCGGGTGAGCGGCGACTTGTCCACGCTCCACGAAGATTTGTTCGCTGAGACTGAAATTAGCGGAGTCACCCGTACCGGCAACTTCGCGAGAAGGGCCTGGCCAATCTTCGAAAGTTCGGACGGTGCTACGACGGCCACCGGGTTGGAAAATCAGTTCATCACCCGGGCGAATAGCACCGGCTTCGACGCGACCCGCGATAATGCGTCGATGGTCGAAGCGATAAATATCGGATACAGGCATGCGCAAGGGCAGGCCGGTGAGGTCATCCTCATGATTAAAGTTATCGAGAGCTTCGGCGACGGTGGGGCCTTTCCACCACGACATCTTATCGGAGCGTTGAACCACGTTTTCACCGTGTTTAGCAGCAATCGGAATGAAATGAACCGCGGTTAAGCCAAGTGATTTTAAGAACGCAGTATACTCGACTTTGATTTTTTCATAGGTCGACTGATCGTGCTTAATTAAATCCATCTTGTTCACGAGCACGACGAGTTGTTTTACGCCGAGCAGTGAAAGTAAGAAAGCGTGGCGACGAGACTGATCCATAACGCCTTCATTGGCGTCGATGAGTAGCAAGGCAGCTGAGGCACTCGCGGCACCGGTCACCATGTTTTTCAAAAATTCTTTGTGGCCTGGGGCATCGATGATGGCGTAGGCACGTTTCGTTGTACGGAAAAAGATACGAGTCGTATCGATTGTGATGTTCTGCTCTTGTTCTTCTAAGAGAGCATCGAGCAAGAAGGCATATTCAAATTCCATACCCTCGGCGGCACAGTTTTTACGAACCTGCTCGAGTTTACCGTTAGGGAGTGAGTCCGTTTCGTGTAATAAACGTCCGACGAAGGTCGATTTACCGTGGTCGACGTGGCCGACGACGACGACGTGCATTTTGCGCATGTCTTCGATGTCAGGTTGAACTGATTTTTGGACTGAAGAAATTTTAGATGTTTGAGACATTTTGAAAAGGTATAGGAATTACATGAAGCCCTTAGCGCGGAGGGCTTGCATAGAGTTACGACCGACGTGGTCTTGGGCACGGCCCGCACGTTCGCTAACGCGGGTGAGTTTTAATTCCTCAATCACTTCATCAATATTGCTCGCGGGACTATCGACGGGGTGAGTGATGGGGTGGCAGCCGAGTGAACGGAAGCGTTTTCCATTACGGGCGAAGTAAAGGGTAGGATTAGGAATATTTTCGCGACGGATGTATTCCCAAATATCTAGTTCAGTCCACTCGAGCAGAGGTTGCACTCGAACGTGTCCGCCTTCGGGAGCGGTGGATGCAAATTGGCCCCAGAACTCAGGCGGTTGATCTTTATAATCCCAAACACCTTCGGCGGAACGGGGTGAGAACCAGCGCTCCTTAGCTCGGGTAGGATCTTCGTCACGGCGAATACCGGTAACCAGTGCATCCCATTTAAATTCATCAATCGCGGCTTTGAGCGGAACGGTTTTAAGTTCGTGCGTTACGGTCACTGGATCGTGTGTAGCGTAGCCGATACCGCGACGGATAGCGTCTTCGTTGATACGCACGATTAAATCGATGCCGTGAATCTCTTTGGCCTTTTCGCGAAACTCATACATCTCGGGAAACTCGTAAGTAGTATCGATGTGTAAAAGAGGGAAAGGGATTTTACCGCAGAATGCTTTACGGGCTAACCAGATGAGCACGTTGGAATCTTTACCCATGGACCAGGGCATGCACACGGAGCGGAAATTAGCGAAAGCTTCACGGAAGATGTGAATGGAGGTTTGCTCCAATCGGGTGAGGTGATCGTTTTGAGCGTTACGTGACATGATTAATTATTTTTTAATATTTTTAGTGTGAATTCCGCATTCTTTTTTATCGAAGCCAGGCCAGCGCCCGCCGCGTTCGTTGTCGGAATTTGAAATTTGGGTGCAAGGCCAGCAACCGATGGAGCGATAACCTCGGTCGTGTAAGACATTATGAGGTAATTGATGCTCTTTGAGGTAGGCCCAGACCTGTTCGCGGCTCCAATCGACGAGAGGGTTGAGTTTCCAGACGTCAGAATTGTCGGGTCGAGAAGCCAAACTGAGTACAGGCGTGGCGGAGCGCTCAGCACTTTGATCACGACGCATACCCGTAATCCATAAGTCTAAATCGAATAACTTTTTGCCGAGTGAATCGACTTTACGTAACTCACAGCACTTTTCGGGATTTGTTTTCCAAAGCTCGGGACCGTGGGAGATAGCTTGTTGCTCAACAGTCTCGAGTGGGTGCACTTCTTCGATTTGAATATTAAGAGCGGTCTCTAATTTCTTTTTAAGTTCGAGAGTTTCAGGAAAGAGTAGTCCGGTGTTTAACGTGAACGCAGGAATTTTCAGGCCTGCTGTCTTGGTTAAGTGCATGATGACAATCCCCGCCGGTTGAAAACTTGTACCAATACCTACTCGTGCTCCGAAGGTATCCGCCGCCCAGCGCAAACGATCGTCGGGGGCAAAGTTTAATAACTTGGCCTCCAGAGCGTTGAGCTGACTGGGATCGGGTACGGGCATTATTTAATTAAGCAGGTGTAGTGGGAGCAGGCCAGACGGCGGCGTCGTTAACCCAATCGCCGAAAGCTTGTCCACTCTTACGCTGTTGGGCGTATTGTTTGAAGAGTTCACCGATGGCTACGGGAATTTCATCCAGTAAAACAGATTCTTTCCAGGTGCGTGCTAAGCGTGTGCCTTCGCGGTTTCCGCCTAACATCAGGTTGTATTTACCAGGTGCTTTGCCGACGAGGCCGATTTCGGCGTTGTACGGACGGGCACAACCATTGGGGCAACCAGTCATACGAACGACGAGCTCTTCGTTGGCGATGCCAGCGGCGGCTTGAGCGTCTTCGATTTTAGCGAGTAAGGCAGGGAAGATTCGTTCGGATTCAGCTAAGGCCAATCCGCAGGTAGGGAGAGCAGGGCAAGCCATGCCGCGACCTTTGATTAAGCCAGGGTTGAATACGATGCTGCAACCGTGGTCTTTCAGAATCTTTTCAATCGCCGATTTATTTTCTTCTTTGATATCAGACAGAATTAAATTCTGTGTCGCGGTTAAACGAAACACGGGACCGAATTTTTCAGCGATCGAACGTAGGGCGGTTTTTAATTTGTAATCACCGGCATCTTTCACGCGGCCCGTTTCGATAAAGAGTCCGAGGAACCACTGACCGTCCAATTGTTTGAACCAACCGAAGGCATCGCCTTGACCTTTGAAGATGAAAGGCTTGGCAGCGGGCAACGGAGCACCGAGGCGTTGGGCGAGTTCGTTACGGAACCATTCCACACCTTTTTCTTGTAAGACATATTTAATGCGAGCGTGTTTGCGGTCGGTGCGATCACCCCAATCGCGGTGAATGGCGACGACGGCGCTACCGACTTCTACGACTTGTTCGCGGGTGATGAAGCCGATGACGTCGGCGAGGCGAGGGTAGGTGAGTTTGTTACCGTGAGAGGTGCCCAGGCCACCACCGACTAAAAGATTATAGCCGATTAATTTACCGTTCTCAACGATGGCCACAAAGCCCATATCATTGGTGAAGATGTCGGTATCGTTATTAGGAGGAATAGCGAAGCCGGTCTTGAATTTACGGGGTAAATAAGTTTTTCCGTAGAGAGGATCGACGGGCGCACCCGAATCATCGCTGTCCGCAGGAGGTGGCATGTAAGGATTAGCTTGGTCAGCACTCGCACGGGCTTTCGCAACCGTTTCGCCGATGCCTAAATCAAGTGATACGCCATCTACCCAAATCGAGTGGTACGCCGTGGTGCGAGGAAGCAGCGCACGAGTGATGGCGAAAGCATCTTCATCAACCGCTACACCGATTGAATCCACTGGAGGATTGGAAGGGGCGGTAACATTGCGATTCACATCGCCGCAAGTCGCGAGAGTAGAACTTAAAGCTTCGTTGATGGATTTGATTAAATTACCAATTCCTTTTTGCAGGACGCCGTGGAATTGGAAAGTTTGACGAGAGGTGATGCGTAATGTTCCGTTCGCAAATAAGCTCGAGAGTTCGTCGTACACGATGTACTGAGATGCTGGAACGATACCGCCGGTCTGACGCGTGCGTACCATCACGGAATATTCTTTGGCGACCTTGCGCTTATCACGGTCGTCTTGTTGGTAAATTCCGTGGAACTTAATGAACTGCTCATCGTCGCCACTGAAGCGATCGAGGGAGGGGTCCGCCAAGGTTGCCCGAATGTTGCCCGATAAATCAGGCTTTTCGGCTTTCATGAATTCGTTCTTGGTGAGTGGTTTTTCCATAGTGATTATTGGTTAAATTTTATACTTGATAAGATTACCAAAGATTACATATATAGGGTCAAGTATAAATTTAATGGTTAATAATAACAGTGGCCGGGTGGTCTTCGTAGGGGCAGGGCCTGGGGCACCTGACTTGATCACGGTACGTGGTTTGAAATACTTACGGGCGGCTGATGTGGTCATTTATGACAGTTTGCCCGGGGATGATTTACTCCAAGAAATTTCACCTAAAGCCCGAGTCATTTCGGTGGGTAAAAGATGTGGTGTGCATTCGGTCACCCAGTCTGAGATTAATTCCATTATTAGTATTGAAGCGCAGCGTTCGCATTTAGTCGTAAGATTAAAAGGTGGAGATCCCTGTATCTTTGGACGTCTCGGTGAGGAGATTGAACACTTATTGAGTGAAGGAATTCCTTTCGAGGTCGTACCTGGAATTACAGCGGCGACGGCGGCGGGAGCGGATGCAGGATTTTCATTAACGCATCGAGGCAAAGCTGCTTCGGTAACCTTTTTAACCGGACACTGTGCCGATGGTTCGGATCAGAATTGGTCGGCGCATGTGCAAACCGGTGCGACGCTCTGTTTATACATGGGTGCAAAAAAATTACCGGAAGTTGCGCAGAAGTTAATCAACGCGGGAGCCGATAAGAGCATGCCTGTGCGATTACTCTCTAAAATTTCTCAAGTAGGCGCGACTGATGTTTTAACCACTTTAACGGATCTCTCTGAGAATAAAGTAGATCTAGTTTCTTTACCTACGCCTTTAATTGCAGTGGTCGGCGTAGTCGTATCGAACTCCCCATTAAGCGATTTAGCAGGCAGTTTTGAAGAGACCCTCTAAGCCTTTAATTCGCTGAATCGGCGGGCTAAGAGACGGGGAAGGCTAGGGTGTGTGCCGATTAAAGGACTCAGTTCCCAAGTGATACCACTCGGCGCGTGCTTCTCGCAAATTTCTGCTACGTCGCCACCTGTTCCGGCGTGGCGACCAGGGAGAAGGAACTGCATGAGGATAATGGCGTGGGCGGATACTTTGGTTAGTGCTGACTCTAAGAGCGGTTCGTTGAAGGCATACTGATCGCCTTCGCGTCGCTCCATCGAACAGGCTATTAATTGTTTAGAATCCAATCCCAGTTTTTTACTTATTTCTTGAGCTAAAAGATTACGCACATGATTTACTTCAATAATCGGTGTCCCGTGATCGCAGAGTAGGACGGTGGATTGATTTTTCTGCCAGGTGGTCGCTTTAAGATTATCGATTAGGATATCGCAAAGTTCTCCGTCAGCTCCGTATAAAGTGTGAGCGACAATCAACTGCATGTCCTGGGGTGCATGGAGTTGGAATTGCGCAGGAATAAATTCGGTGATGGCCAAGCTTGGTCCGATGAAAAGGGGCAATACGATTATTTTCTTAATTCCATCTCGAGCGGATTGTTGAATAGCCTCGGAAAAAATCTGGGCGGGCTTATTATTTAAAAGGTCGGGTGATACTTTTTGGGAATGTAGGACGGAAACTGGGTGGACTTCGTGTCCGATAATCGTGCCTACTTCTTGGGATAGATGACGTAGACTTAGGGTAGTGGCGGCTTCGAGTGAGCCGTTGTCTACGAGTATTATCCGGGTGGACTGCATAAGATTTGTCTAGGGCTTGGGGCTTTGAAGGCAATGAATAGTCAGACTAATTAGTTAACGTTTTAAGGGGTGCGGTGAGAACTGTTTCGGCGGTGAGACCTTTTTGGCGGAGTTCTTGGATGGAGAGTCCGTGGGTGCGCTTGGCCAGACGTTGTCCTTGGGCGTCTGTTACTAACGGAACGTGGGCCCATTGGGGTGGAGTCCAACTGAGTGCACGATACAGTAAAATCTGTCGAGCGGTGGAGAGGAGTAGGTCAGCACCGCGAACCACCTCGGTTATCTGCATGGCGTGATCATCGGCAACGACCGCGAGTTCGTAGGAGGGGAATCCATCTTTTCGCCAGATAAGAAAATCTCCAAAGTCTTTTCCGGCCGTGAATGACTGGTCACCTTGTAACTCATCGTGAAATTTAATTTCTTCGCCGAGTGGAACTCTCAATCTCCAGTTCTGATTTCCGGGTGCGGTGGCATCGCGTCCGAGATTATTATCAGGTCTTAATTCGATTGGAAAAATTGGCTCTTGTTCATCTTCGACGTGAGGTGCGACTAAGGCGCGCTCTACATCTTTGCGCGATTTATCACATGGATAGATAAGTCCTGTGGCGTGCAATTGTTTCCAGACTTCCCTGTAATAGTTTATTCTTTGGGACTGCACATAGGGTCCGAATGCGCCACCGACGTCGGGACCTTCGCTCCACGCAAAGCCCAGCCAGTGACAATCATCCATCGACTTCTGGGCGAACTCATCGCGACAGCGTTGTGCGTCTAAATCTTCGACACGAAAGAGGAGTTGTCCATGGGCGCGCTCAGCTCGTGCCGCAGCTTGGGCGAAGGTACGAGCGTGACCCACGTGTAATAAGCCGGTGGGTGTGGGAGCGATGCGACCGCGATAGCCCGACATACCTAGAGGGGGTTATCGGTCGAGATAAACTCCCAGGGGATATTGAACTCCGCTGATACGGCAGCGGCGAGTGCTTTTACGCCCCAGGTTTCGGTCGCATAATGTCCGCATGGGTAGAGATTCCATCCTTGTTCTTGAGCTTCGTTGAAATGCTCTTCACGAAGTTCACCCGTAATCAGTGTATCACAATTTTCTGACTTCAAATACGGTAGGGCGCTGCGTCCGCTGCCGCTCAGAATGGCAATCCACTTGGGATTCTTAGATCCGAATTCAATGGCCTTAAAAGTCTTAGGATAAGATTTCTTTAAACGCTGATTTAATTTTTTGCGACTGATGCCACGACAGATGCAGGCGATGGGCAGGCCTTCGTAATCCACAAACCAGCGCACGACTTTCAATCCCAGGTCATTCGCGATTAATGCATTATTGCCGATGGCTGGGTGGGCATCGAGCGGTAAGTGGCTCGAATAAAGTGAAAGCTTACTTTTCTTGAGTGCAGCTTGACGGAGTTTTTTAACTGAGCCTTGGGGTGAGACGGTCGACCAGTGTATGCCGTGGTGGACAATCAAGTAATCGACACCGCGTTTGGCCGCTTGTTCAAAAACTTTGGCACCGGCATCGACGGCCGCCCCTACTTTACGAACCTGTTTTTTACCCTTAAATTGCAGGCCATTGTTCGCTCCCTTAAAATCCTTAATTTTCTTATGATTGGTAATCAGATGACAGAACTCGGTAATTTTTATGGCTGAAGCGCTCATGATCAGAGATTTTTTAACTCGGCGGGAGTCGGGAACTTAGCTTTTTCAACAAGGGAGTCTGGTGCAAAAGTTTGTTCGAGTAAATTTATGCGAACGGCTGCTTCCGTGATTTTTAGGACGTCGATATCTCGGGTAGTTTCATCGCGAATGCTGCAGGTGCTGACGATCCACTGGCCATCGACCTTGGCGAAGTCTTCGATTTTTAAGGTACGGATAATTTTTCCGGTCTGACTATAATAAGTCGCTTCGGTAAGGGCGCCGTAGGTGCGATCAATCCCGTAAACTACTTTGGCGGGTTCACTCGGGGTGGGATTGTTGGCTTCGAAAAAATGGACGCCACGACCGCGAGATCTTAACGTCGCGGTGTAACGCGTATCTTTCCAGTGGGTGAAAGGTAGGTTGATATCAAAGGCGCTAATAATCAGTCCTGGTAGAATCGGTTCGCTGGCTTCGTGTGAATTGCCCGCTTGCGCAGGTTTTAAACTATTAGAAATCCAGAGGGACGACTGCTTGTTATTTTTAACAGCGATAAATGAAAGTTGAGTTTGACCATCCTTATCAAAGATTTCCGCTCTGACTTGCGGTCCAAAATCTGCCCAGCCGGCCCAGAGGGCGCCATCGATGGGAGCTTTGTTTTCGGCCAGCCGTGGCTTGTGGACTATATTAAATTTAAGAAAAAAATTGCCGGGGACTCGGGACTGTCGGAACAGTTGCAAGATCTGACTGCTTTGCTCGCTGTCTAATTGGGCAAAAGTATCATCATCAAAGTTGCCTTGGGCAAAACCTTGAGGTGGGCATGACAGAGTCACCCAGCAGATTAACAAGCTGAGTAAGAGTCGTGGCACTGCTGATTACGGATTGGTTCCCGGTGCAGCGGGTGCAGCAGGGACGGGTTCGGACTTAACAGGTGCAGCAGGGGTAACAGAATTGGCGTTAGCGTCGGCTGGATTGGTAGCCGCAGGTGTGGGCGCTGGGGTTACGGGTGCAACGGGCGCAACTGGGGTTGCTGGAGTTGCACTGGCAGGTGCTTTAGCTGGTTCAGGTTTAGCGGGGGCGGTTACGGTTGGTGCGGGGGCGAGGGCTTTGGGGCCTTTATTTTCGCGAGCGACGAAGCCGAGGTATAAACCAAAACTGAGAACGAATAGAATGACCGTTAAAGTAGTCGTCATTTTTGTAAGTACATTGGATGACTCTCCACCAAAAACACTTTCGGCGGCACCGCCACCGAGTGCAGCTCCCATTCCGGCGTTGGCGCTGGGGCGCTGCATGAGAATAATCACAACAACGAGAACGCTGACTAAAAATAAGAAGACAACGGCGGCGTAGAGCAGAAAGTCGGTCATGCCCCTATCCAAGAGGTCTAGTGCTCATAAAACAACGCCAAAATCAAACTCGGGTATAGGTTCCTTCGCTGACTTTGTAAGTTAGCCAATTACCGGACGGGGGTGGGACGGTTCCGGTGGCAATTACTTGATGAGAATCGCCGACTTCTTGCCAAAATGCCCGTCTACGGGTGTCATCCAGTTCCCCCAGTACGTCGTCCGCCAGAATAACCGGCGGGGTGGGGGTGCGCAGTTCGTCGCGTTTCAAACGTCCTAAACAAAGGGCGAGAACGAGTAAGCGCTGTTGGCCTTCGGAGGCGAAATCCGAGGCGTCTTGGCCTTGGAAGAGAACATTAAAATCGTCTTTCTGCGGTCCGCGGAGAGTGCTACCGGTGATTTTTTCTGCGGCCCGATTTTTTTCCCAAAGTTCGGCCAGTGACTCAATCGGACTGTCTGGTTGAAAAACTAGATCGGCTCCTTTGTCGGGAAAGCCTGAGCGCGCACAAGTTGCCCGGAGTGTTTCAGCGAGTTCAGGAATTACCGCGACCCGAGTTTGATTTATAATCACAGCGGCGGCGTGCATGATTTTTTCAAACGCACGCAATTCGTCGTCGGACGGTCTCTCCATTTTTAACAAGGCGTTTCTACCTTCCAATGCCCGATGGTAGTCGCGCACGGCAGTTAGGTATTGGGCGTCGGTGCTACCAATGGCGGCATCGAGCCAGCGTCGACGATTAGAAGGTTGTCCACGGATTAATCTTAAATCATCTGAGCAAAAAACAACGGTGGGAAAAAGTCCGAGGTGTTGTGAGACGGAACGCACGGGAGTATTATTTACGACTGCCTTGCGGGAGCCCTTCGCTAATTGAATTTCGACTACCTGATCGCCCGAGCTGTCTACAATATCGAGTCGGATGCGTGCCTCTTTACAGTCTGTCCGGATGAGTGGGGTGATTTCGTTAGTACGGAAGGAACGAAAAGTAGAAACCAAGCCGGCGGCTTCGAGCAGGTTGGTTTTTCCTTGGCCGTTATCGCCCGTGAGGAAAACATGTTTATGATCCGTGGCTACATCCGCAAAAACTAAGTTTCTGAAGTCTACCGTGCGAATGCGGATAATACGCATAACTACTGTGGAATTTCAATCGTCATACCCACCTGTAGTCTAGCGGGATTTTTAATCTTCGTTTTATTGGCGTTAAATATCTGATTAATCTTTTGGTCGTTACCGTAGAATTTTCTCGAGATCGATGAAAGCGTATCGTTCGCTTTAATAACATAAGTCGTCGAAGTCTTTAACCCAGTCGAAACCGTCTTAGGCGTAGTCGTGGAAGTTGGATTTGTGATGGGAGCTTCGCTTACTTTATTAATCCGGGAGAGTTCGGAGACTTCGCGTTTCAATCGCTCGTTCTCGGACTTTAATTTTTGAACCTGAGCATTGAGATCGGTTGTGCCGATGGCGTCGGGTTCGAGAGGTCTGCCTGGAATTTGTTCTAGGTAGAGTTTTTCCGCTGTTTTAATCATCTGACGGACGATTTTACTTTGTTCCGAGGTAGGCTTTAGGCGGATGTATTCGTTGAAGTGGTAAATCGCAGGCAGAGGATCTTTTAAATCAATATACATACGTCCGGCTTCAAGGTGCGACTCCGCGGCGCCTTTACGCGAATCGATGACGCGTAAAAAACATTCGAGGGCGCGGCGCGTCTCGTGTTGTTTGCCATAAGCGAGACCTTGACGAAATACGGGATCATCCAGTTCGAACGTTCTCGCATTGGAGTCTTTAGTGTCATCACAACCCACCAAACAAAGAACTGTCGTCATTAAAACCCATGATAAAGTGACTGAATGTTTACGAGACATGCTGAGTTAACATTTCAATTTACTTTTCTAAACTCAACCTAAAATCATTCCTTCAATGCTTTAACTAAGGCGGCTTTAAGTTCGGGTGTGTTAAATTTAAAACCTGATTGCAGGGCGACTTCGGGCATGACGGCGAGGTCGGCAAGGAGTGTTTCCGACCCCATTTGACCAAATAAAGTGGATACCAGCCAGGTGGGCATGGGGAGAGATGTCGGACGCTTAAGTATACCTCCCAGTTCTTCGGCAAAGGCCATTTGGGTTACAGGTTGGGGGGCAACGGCGTTAACCGCCCCCTCGATTTTCTCATGTTTGATAACCCAAGAGATCAGCGCGGCTAAATCGCCAAGGCGGATCCAGCTCATGTGTTGAGTGCCAGGGCCGATTCTTCCACCCAAGCCAGCGACGAAAGCAGGCAGCATGGTTTTAAGAGCACCGCCTGAGGCTGCCAGTACGAGTCCGGTTCTTAAATGGACAGTGCGAATGCCGGCGGCTTTGGCGGGAGCGGTCGCGGCTTCCCACGCTTCGGTGACTTCTCCCAAAAAACCTTCCCGGGCGACTTTGGATTGTTCGGTTAAAATTTCGTTGGGTCGGTTAAAGCCGTAGCGATTAATCCCCGAAATAGAAACAAAGACTTTTGGGGGATTTTTAAGTTGAGCTAAAGTCGACGCCAGTAATGCGGTGCTTTCGGTTCGGCTGAGAAGAATTCGGTTCTTACTCGCCTCGGTCCAACGTTGTGCGATGGGTTCTCCGGCCAGGTGAACAACGGCATGGGCATTTTCTAAAAAACTTTTATCAATCCAACCTGAGGCGGTGTCCATCGACATCGGACCTTGCTGACGAGAGCGGAGAGGAAATACGCAGAAGCCATCTTGAATGAGTGTACCACCAGTGGCTTGTCCGACGAGGCCTTGTGCACCAGTTAAAATAACTCGGGGAGGGGAAGTAGTCACAATTATTAATTTAATAATATCATAACTGACATAATTACCATTGTTAAATAATGATAATCAATTTTTCGAAACGACTAAAATCCAAGGCTTTGGTTGGTATGGTGCGTAACCAACTTTTTCGACTGTATTACCTGCCTTTTCTGCTGATTCCGCAAATTTATTAACGACATCCGATTCCTCTTTTCCGCCGGGATGTCCGGTGTAGGCCACGCAGATAAGTCGGCCACCGCTTTTTAATTCCGCTAATGCCGAATCTAGGGCGATGGCGGTGCTTTCGGGTTGGGTAACAATTTTTTGATCACTGCCAGGGAGGTATCCTAAATTAAAAAGGGCGACTGATATTTTACCGCGATGCGACTCGGGAAGGGCAGCCGTTAATTCTGCATGGGAACGTTCATGCAGTGTTACGTGGCCGATTAGACCTGAAGCTTCGAGTAGATTACGTGTCGAGTGGATGGCCTCTGGTTGAATATCAAAGGAATGCACCCAACCGGTGCTACCGACGGATTGTGCCAAGAATGCAGTGTCGCGACCTTTCCCTGCGGTGGCATCGATGGCAATATCTCCGAAGTCTAAAACTTCACTGGCGAGAGCTTGCGCACGTTCAGTGACGCGAATGGGGATTAGGGTAGCCAAGGGAAATTTCCAAAGTTAGGCGGACGTTTTTCATTCCACGCTTTTCTACCTTCATCGCCTTCTTCGGATAAATAATAAAGTAGGGTGGCGTTTCCTGAAAGTTCTTGAATGCCCGCTTGTCCATCGAGCTCTGCATTGAAGGCGGATTTTAGGCAGCGAATGGCTAAGGGGCTCTTCGTCATGATTTCTTGGGCCCACTTGATACCTTCATTGTCTAATTGTTCGTAAGGGACGACGGTGTTGATGAGACCCATCTCGAGCGCTTGGGTGGCATTATATTGTCGGCAGAGGAACCAAATTTCGCGTGCTTTCTTTTGTCCAACATGTCGGGCTAGGTACGAGGCACCAAACCCTCCATCGAAACTTCCCACCGTCGGACCGGTTTGTCCGAACACGGCATTATCGGCGGCGATGGTTAAATCACAGATTACGTGGAGAACGTGTCCTCCGCCGATGGCGTAACCAGCGACGAGTGCGATGACTACTTTAGGCATCGAACGAATCAGTCTCTGTAATTCTAAAACATTGAGTCGTGGGACACCGTCTTTACCCACGTAGCCACCGGCTTTACTGCCGCGAACTTTTTGATCTCCGCCGGCGCAAAAAGCAAATTTACCATCGGTCTGGGGATTAGCTCCGCGCAGCAGGACAACGCCAATGGTTTCATCATCACGGGCATCGCTAAATGCCTTAATCATTTCGGCAACCGTATCGGGTGTGAACGCGTTACGTCGATCGGTACGATTGATGGTAACACGAGCAATGCCTTCGGCTTTCTCGTAGATGATATCGGTATAGTTACCGTGTTTTATCCACTTTAGTGTGGGTTGCATAGGTCTACAGTGAGGGGTTAAAGAATAATTTCCAATGAATAAGAGAGGGGACGCTTGAATATTTCCTCCAACCCATCCAATTTTAGGTATGCGTGAATTAACTAAAGAACAAATTTCGAAGGTTTCTCAATGGGTGACAGAGGGGTCGTCACTTTCGGTCATTCAAGGTAAGCTTTCAACCGAGCTGGGTATTTCGATGACATTTTTAGACGTCCGCTTCTTGGTCGATGATTTAAACCTTACCCTCCAAGAAAAAGAAGAGCCCAAAAAACCCGAGGAAGTCGTCGCCGCCACGGATGAGGCTTTGCCTGCTGAGGCAGCTACCGCTGGTGCCGCTGCCGGTGTGAGGGTTGAAGTCGATACCATTTGTCGACCCGGTACCATGGTCAGTGGTAATGTTACTTTCTCCGACAATCAAAAAGCCGATTGGTATTTAGATATGGAAGGCAGACCTGGACTCGTGCCCCGCACGCAAGGCTATCGTCCTACGCAAAATGATATTATGGATTTCCAACAAAAGTTGGACGCGGCACTACGTCAGTCCGGACTCTAAGCGCGCGATTTTAAAATCGCTTCGGCAATCGTAAAATCACTTGGCCGAGTGAGTTTAATATTAACGTCTGTATTTTCCACTAAAGATATTTCTTGGCCCTGTGTGGCAACGGCTGAACTGTCATCAGTCACTTTCGCGCCGGTGGCCTGGACGTGACGGTAGGCTTTTAAAATAACTGAGGTGCGAAAGACTTGTGGGGTCTCGGCGGTCCAAACGAGTGAGCGATCGGGCGAAGTCTCGATGGCGTTTCCAGACTTCTGCGCAATCTTGATAGTGTCTGCCGATTTGCCGGCGAGGATGGCGGCTCCTGATTTAAGCGCTTGGGCTCTGACTAAATTAATGGCGGCTGGAGTGATCAGTGGGCGGGCTCCGTCGTGGATATGGACTAGGCCTGGGTGGTCGGCACAGGTTTCGAGTGCAGCGAGTACAGATTCTTGGCGACTCTGACCGCCTAACACATACTCAACTTTCCAATGTGGAAAATTGAAAGACGCGTATGCCGTTTGGATTTTTTCTAACTGTTCGGCATCGCGATAGGTGATAACAACTTTTTCGATTTTTCCCGTAGCGTAGAATGCGTTGAGTGAATAAAAAAAGACGGGCTTGTTGAGCAAGGTCGCCGTTATTTTATCGTCCACGACTTTTTGCATACGTCGGGCAAAACCCGCTGCGAGTAGCACCAGGATATCGCCGGGTTTATTCATTTCGTTTCACCGATTTCTCGGCAGATTTTCATAGCCTCGGCGGCTGGATCGGTGGCTTTTAAAATGGGGCGTCCGACGACGATGAAGCTCGCGCCCGCTTGGGCTGCTTGAATCGGTGTCATGACTCGATTTTGATCATCCGCTTTACCGTCAGGATAACGAATCCCTGGTGTAACTAAAACGGGCTTCGGACCTAATTCTTTTCGGAGTAGTGGTAATTCTAATGGAGAGCACACGCAGCCATGCACGCCGGACTGAATAGCCATTTTGGCGAGGAGTTTGACTTGGTCTTCGGGACTGGACTTTACACCCACAGCATTCAGCTGGGTCTGATCCATAGAGGTCAGAACCGTCACTGCTAAAAGTTGGCAGTCGGGAATGCTTTCTTTTGCCGCTGCGACTGCGCGCGTGAGCATTTCGGGTCCACCGCTTGCATGCAGGGTGAGCAGGGAGCAGGGGCGTCCTTTCAGACTTTTGATAGCGGAACTTACGGTGTTCGGAATATCGTGTAATTTTAAATCCAGAAATACTTTGAATCCTAACGCATGGAATTCATCCACGATGGTAGGGCCGTGTTTAACGAAAAGTTGTAGACCTAATTTCACCCAGGCTACTTTTCCCATTAAGGGACGAACTAAAGCCAGTGCCTCTTCTTTGCTTTCAACATCAAGAGCGAGAATGAGACGGCACGGATTTCCCATACGCCACTTTTAGGTCTTAAAATCTTAATCTGCGAGAGTTAAATTATATCTTTAATCTAAATTTAATGACGACCTTGAGTACTTCGCAGGGTTTGGAAATTTGCACCCCGGGTTGATGTGCATCGGACGGGTAGAAAATCGTAAACTGTGAAGGGTAGAGATGGAGTAGGCTCGAGGGTTGGGTCGGAGCTACAAATTTGGCTACATCCTTTTCGGCAGAATAAGGTTCTAGTATTTGCAGGAGCGAAACATCGTGGTGTCCGCAGTATTCTTCGCCGGCAAAGACAACTTGGATGTCACCGAAAACTTGGTGTGCTTCCCACTTTTTTTCGGCAGTCGGTTTGGTCGGATAACGTTGAACACCCGCAACACAATCTGGCCCGACAATTTCATATTTTCCGTCCGGTGTTTTGGGGTTGAAGGATTTCAGCCACTGGAAGGCAGCAGGAAAATAGGGATGTAAATTTTCGATTCGCTGAGAATGGATGAGTAGGTCCTGAATCATAGGATCATCCCTCGTCTTCGCTTTGAGCGACGTCGTCGATCGGCATTTCCACTGATTGTGGGGCACCGAGGAGGGTGAGGAGGACGGCGATTCTTTTTTGTGGGGTGGCGAGTTTGAGAACTTCGCCTTCTGACCCTGCAAAGATCCCGCGAATGACTTTGATTTTAGCGCCCACTTTTAATTCTTCGTCGAGCATCGACAAGATACCTTCGGGCCCCAGTGCTTTTAATTCATCGATGACTTTATCATCCACATCGACGGCTTTTCCATTCTTACTGACTAAATGAAGGACGCCGCGTGTGCTTTTCACGGTGCCGTGTAAGTCTTCGGGATTAAATTTAATAAAGATATAACCAGGAAAAAGCGGCTCGATGACTTCTTTGTTTTTTTCATGTCCGCGACGAGTCCGGCGGATGCGCGGAAAGAAAATATCGATTTCGCCGACCGCTTTTAAATTACGAACCGCAACCGCCTCTTGGCGAGGTTTAGACTTTAAACAGAACCAGAAATTTTCTCGTGCTTCACTCATGCGGCTTTAACTTCACCTCGGGCTGGTAGCCAGCCGATGCCGATGACGAGCAACTGAGAAACCGCAAAGGCACAGAGCCAGAAGAAGCCAGACTCGGTGAATCCATAGCTGTGTAAACCTACACCGAGTAAATTAGTACCAAACCAAGACCAGCTGGTGACGATATTACCAAAGACCAGCATTTGCATGAGCTCCTCGCGTTTAACCAGTCCACCCCAGCGAGCGTGTAGGCAAATCGCGCACCAAATCACAATGAGCAAGGCGCCGTTTTCTTTGGGATCCCAGCCCCAGAATCTTCCCCAACTTTGGTCGGCCCAGATTCCACCAAGCATCGTCCCGACGAAGCTAGCGAGGAGGGCAAAGGCGAGAATACCGTAAGCGGCACGGGCGACGGATTCACCTTCCGCATATCCCTTCTTAAACGCACGTAGCCATAAATGAATACCAGCGACGAGGCCAGCGACGTAGGTGGCTGAGTATCCAATGGTCACGGTGGTGACGTGAGTGGAGAGCCAGAAGTTTGAATCTAAGACGGCGCGCACGCTTTCTAAATTATCTTCACCGGAAAGACTGAGATTATGGGCGACGATTAAAGACACAAAGCCACTCACTCCCGCGGCTGCTGATCCAATACCATTCCGCCAAAGTTTTTCCAAAATGATACAGAGTAGAACCGCACCCCAGGCGACGAAGATACCTGAAGAGTAAAGATTGGTGACTGGGGGACGTTCATGCAGCCACATCCTGAAAACTAAAGCTAAGGTGTGACAGACGAAAAGCGTGTTGAGTAAAGCAAATGCGACACTGTAGAAGCTGCGGGATTTTTCTGTGACCCAGCCCCAGAGTACGATTAAAACTAGAATAAAGTAAGCGATGAGTAACCAGTAGAATACTTGAAGGCGACTGAAGACCGTTTCGGCATCGGTACGTGAGGTCCATGGACCGGTTTGTGAGGCATAAAGCGCACGAACTTGGGCGGCGCATTCATCGTCACGACCCTCGCGCCATGCCATACAGAAACTTGCGTAACGGGTCAGTGTGCCGTCGGGAGCAAGAGCGGGACGGTGTTTGTCACGTTCGGTGATAACGGAGAGTAGCGCGGTACCTAAGTTATCCCAGCTGTTGTCGTTGATATTTTTAGGTGGGACGATGCGAATTGTGCCATCGCGGGAAAGCTCTTGATAGCGCTGAACGAGAATTTTCAGATTCTCTTGAAGTTTTTGGTCAAAGGCGGGTGCGTTCGTGCTGGTTTTGGCGTTCTTCTGCATTTGCAGTGCTGCGGCATTTAACGAACTCAACCAAACATCGTATTCTTGTTGTGGAGGAATTTCCGCAGGCAAATCTCCAGGAATAAATGTGATCATTAACAGTGAATAATGTCTCGCCGCATTTTCTAACTGAATAATCGCGCGGTCCTCGACATCACGATCGGCTTGGGGCAAGGCCCGCGATTTTTCTGCAGCTTTCGTGAGGCTCTCGCTGTGTTTGACGACATCATTCCAGGTGATGAATTTAGTTTTCTCGGGATCACGTCCCATCATTTTTAGAACAACAGGGTGGTCGACGCGGAAGGTGGGGAGGAATTTGGCAACATGTCCACGGAAGGAAACTTCTATTAACCAATCGAGTGCACTGACTGATTTTCCTTTCAGATTAACCGGACGTAATTCCAGTGCCGATTTGGCAGTAGCATCTAATTCGGGTAATTCTTTAGCAATTAAGGCAGACTCTTCGGCGGTCCAGGTTGAGGGCTTCTTACCAAACGCAACGGCTTCTGCGTCGGTGAGTGCGATTCCGTGTCGTGCGCGCATTTGTAGCAGTGAGGAACTGGCCAAGGTTTCGATGGGAATAACACGTCCACCACTTTGTACGGGCATATTACCAAATTCTTTTGAATCCCATTTTTTCTCAGCTGATTCAGCGCTTATAGGTAAGATGCCCAGTGCGAGAATACTGAGAGCGGTGTTTGCGGAGCGACGACTAATAAACTGGCCGAGTGATAGACAAAAATGCCAGAGCAGGCCCAGGGACATCAGACTGACTGAAATATAGGGGATGAGCCAACCGGGATTACGCACCACTTGAAGGACGGAAATATTTTTACCATCTTCGGTGGCGCCAAAACTTGACTGGAAAAAAGTCATTCCACCATGACGCATCGGTTGATTCATGGAGATCGTGTAGGGGAACTTACTCGTTTCGCCCGTTACGAAAACATCGCTGACGAAACGTTTGGGGATGTCAGTCCCTGGATATTTCTCGTGAGTAAATTGATTAAGGGTAATGGAGAAGGGTAGATAGTAGCGAAGTTTTCGCAGAGCTATTTCGTAATTTTTTCCATCGTGGACGAAAGTTTGTGGGGGGAGGGACTCCACCATCGGAGCATTCAGAATCCAAGAGCCGAGATTCGCTTGGCCTGAATTAATTTGGACGATGGCTAGGGGATTGTTGGGATTATTATCATCAAAACTTTCAGGAATCGGTTTGTATGACAAGGGCGCACGGGCGCCGACACCTTGCGTCACTGCCGCGGGCACTCCTTGGGGAAATTGAGACTTCGATCTCAAAATAGCATTGGGATAATAATTTAATATTTTTGCGGTGAAGGGTGTATTCGGCAGACTAATCTCAGATTTCTGGCCTCCATTTTTTCGCAAAAGTTCTTCAGGTACGGAGATTACTTTATCGGTTCCATTTGCAGTATGTTCGATGACCACTAATTCATAACTACGGAAGGATTCGGAATAGTTACGTTTTCCTTTCTCGGGGATGACCATTGCAGATTCATCTTGGTAGATGGCGGTGACGAATCCACCGATGAGCAGGAGCAGTAAGCCAACGTGGATCATTTTAATACCCCAGTGCTTATAACCTTTCTTCTCTTTAAACTTTTGAAAGTGGGCGCAGATTAAATTGATGACGAGTAAGAGTCCCAAAAGAAAGCCGCCAGGGAGGGGCAGGTGAAGGGGAGCGGAGGAATTGAGCGGGTAAATGGAATACCAGCTATTGAAATACTCTTTCTGGACGTGCCAGATGCCCCAATGAACCTGTTCGAGTGTGCCTAGGAAAATGACCACCATGGATAAACTAAGCAGTACGACGGTGAGCTTAAGTGAGGCAGCCAGTTGGTAACTGCGACTTAAAATAGTGGATAGGTTCATACTCACGGAAGTTGAGTTTGGGTTACCATTTTTAAGAATCCATCCCTCTCCGCAGTCACGATAGGAGTGTCACCCGTAAACTTGAAAAACCAAGATGCGTTATTTTTTGGAAGGATGACGGCGAGGGTAGATTTATTTCCATCGGTTGAGGTGATTTGATAGACTCGACCTGATAAATTACCGACGGTGAGAGAACTTTGGCCGGACTTAATTTTTTCTTCGCTGACTTTTTCTAAGCCCAGTTGGCCACGCCAGCGATTGACGTTGGCGGCATCGCCACCCACATCTCCAGGGAAAACGGTAATAGTGATTTCTGCTTTACCACCCTCATTGCTTGAAATGGTCCAACTCCCTTTGCGCATCGGGTTGGGTGGTGAGGCGATCCAGCTCGAGGGAATGGAGCCCCACTTCGGTTCACCAAACGTGGCAACTTCAGCTTGCATGTTTGCATCGCCGATCATGGCACTCGGTGTCGTAGCTGGCTCGGCTTTAGCTTTTGTTGAAACAGGAGCTTTCTCTGACTTAACTTCGTAGGTCGAAACCTTGGGCTCGGGCTTGCAGGCAACCAAGATGAGCGGAAGAATGATTAGCCAAAATTTCATTACATTTCACACAATAACCCGCACCCTTGTTGGCAATCAAAAGGCGGAGATATCAAGTAAACTAATGGGGGGTATTCTTAATTTGACCCCTTAAGTACTGATTTTAGTTAGCAAAACGGAAGAGGGTGACGTCTCCGTCCTTAAACAGGTATTCTTTTCCTTCGAGGCGATATTTTCCAGCGTCGCGAGCGGCGGCAACGGAGCCCAACTTAACAAGGTCGGCATAGGCGACGACTTCGGCTTTAATAAAACCTTTTTCGAAGTCGGTGTGAATCACCCCTGCACACTGCGGAGCGGTCATGCCACTGCGAAATGTCCAAGCGCGAACTTCTTTTTCACCAGCAGTGAAATAGGTAGCGAGTCCAAGTAATTTATACGCTCCACGGATAAGTCCCGAGACACCCGAGTCGGTTACGCCGAGTGCACTGAGATAATCTTTGGCTTCATTAGGCGGTAGGTCGCAAAGTTCGGCCTCAACTTGAGCGCAAATCACGACAGCTTCACAGCCGGATTGTTCAGCAATATGTTTACGAACGGCTTCGACGTAAGGGTTCTTGGAAGGATCGGCTAAATGTTCTTCGGCGACATTGCAGGCGTAGAGAACTGATTTAGAAGACAACAGAGCATAACTCTTAATACGTGCTCTTTCTTCTTCGTTCACCGATAAGCTCGAGGCTGGTTTGCCTTCGTTTAAATGTTTGATGAGGCGGGTGAGTAATTCGACGTTTGCGATAGCGTCTTTGTCCTGACTCTTAATTTTTTTCTGATTCTTATCGAGTTGTTGTTCGGCCGATTGAATGTCTGCTAAAATGAGTTCAGTTTCAATCACGCCGATATCGCGGATGGGATCCACTTTACCCATGTTATGTACGATGTCATCATTATCGAAACAACGGACGACGTGGACGACCGCATCGACCTCACGAATATTTGCTAAAAATTTATTTCCTAAACCTTCACCTTTGGAAGCGCCGGCAACCAATCCAGCGATGTCTACGAATTCGATAGCGGCAGGAATAACTACTTTGGTGCCAGCAATTTTTTGAAGTTCGAAGAGACGATCGTCGGGGACTTCGACCACACCGACATTGGGTTCGATGGTACAGAATGGGTAGTTCGCCGCCTCAGCTTTGCGTGAGCGCGTGAGAGCGTTGAAGAGAGTAGACTTACCGACGTTGGGTAGTCCGACGATGCCTGCCTGTAACATAGAGTTTGCAACGTGGGCTTCCTTGCCCCGAAGGTCAAGAGCCGGAAATGAACAATGGCAAACTCTCTGCTTCTTCGCGGGTTTTGCTGTTCGGCAGGATGACTTCTTGGTCCGGTAAGGTGCGACCTTTGATGAGTTTAGCTAAGCAGACCCGACCCTTAATTGATTGCACGTTTAGTAATGCCGTCGTTTTCAGGTCATTGTCACGTGCGATGATCATATCATTCTCCCTGAGATTAAATTCTGGAACTTCTCTCACCAAGTGGACGGCGACGAGCCCGTTGAACTCGGACGAACGTCCAACAAACCCAACGCGGTAGTTGGTGGAACTACCCGTGGGTTTACTGAACGGCGAACTCGGTTCAATAACTTCAGACTCTGTTGGCGTCGTCGCACAACCCACAAGGAGTGATGCAAGAACGACGCAACAGAGACGTGAAATCACTTAGAGCTGCTGATTTTGTTGCTGCTGTTGGCGGTGCGCAGCGATGAAGTCGTTGTTCTTCTGACGGAACGCTTCTAAGGTAGCGCTAGGCTTGTCGATTTCGCTTAATTTATCGGGATCGGTTTCAGGATCCACGAAATTATCAAAGCCTGGACCGGAAGTATCGAGTTCACCTTCAAACATGCCTTGGAGTTTACGCATGCGGGTGGGGTGACGCATCTTGCGGAGAGCCTTTGCTTCAATTTGGCGAATACGTTCACGCGTTACTTTGAAGTGGCGACCCACTTCTTCGAGCGTGCGTTGTACGCCGTCGAGTAAACCGAAACGCAGAATTAAAACTTCTTTTTCGCGTTCGGCTAACGAATGCAGAACGAAGTCAATCTTCTCACGGAGGAGTCGGGTAGAAGCAGTATCGCTCGGATTTTCAGCTGATTTATCTTCAATGAAATCGCCCAAGGAAGTATCTTCGCCGTCACCGACGGGTGATTGTAAGGAGATAGGCTGTTGAGCCATCTTCATGATTTGTTGTACGCGATCGATGGCCATGTTCATCTCGTTGGCGACTTCTTCCGCGGTAGGTTCGTGACCTAATTCCTGGGTTAATTGTTTTTGCACCTGCATCACCTTGTTCAGGGTTTCAATCATGTGCACCGGAATACGGATGGTACGAGCTTGGTCCGCGATGGAGCGAGTGATGGCTTGGCGGATCCACCAGGTAGCGTAGGTGGAGAATTTATAGCCGCGGCGATACTCGAATTTTTCAACAGCTTTAACTAAGCCCATGTTGCCTTCTTGAATGAGGTCGGTGAAGAGTAGACCGCGATTCTGGTATTTCTTCGCAATCGAAATAACCAAGCGCAAGTTGTGCTCAACCATTTCAGTTTTGGCTTTTTGTGCTTCGTCTAAATGTTTACGCACGGAACGCACGCAGTGCAGAAGTTCGGTCGGCGACATGCGCCAGCGACGCTCAATCTCTTGGGCGCGAGTGGAGGAGACTTCGGGACGGCGAGCGAGTTTGGCACGCACGGGTCCGCGCATGATCGGTGCGGGGTTGCCGAGAATGCGGCAGTCTTCGAGGTCGGCCTTGAGTTCAGGTAATTCCAACCAGTCTTCAAAGAGCTTCATCTTGAAGAAGAATTTACGGAGGATGTCTTTGCATCCTTCTTTGCTGGTTAATTCAATCTTTCGGTAAGCTTCGCGCGCTTTGGCTTTCTTGCCGCTATCATTTTCTTCGCTATACTTTTTCCAGGCCTTGTTGAGACGTTCTTCTAATTTGATACATTCATCAATGGCTTTGGGTAAGTTTTTATAATAAGTATCACGTGACTCTACTTTCTTATCGATAACGACTTTATCAAAGCGTTCTTCCTTCTTGAAAACTTTTTGGGCGAGATCGAGTTGGTAGGGGAGGGTGAGCCAGCAGGAGAAGAGGAATTCTTGGGCGCGCAATTCGGTATCTTCGATGCGTTTAGAAATTTCGACTTCTTGTTCGCGGGTGAGCAGGGGTTTGTGACCCATCTGCTTGAGATAAACATTGAAGGGATCGTAAGGAGCGTCGGCCGGTACGGTACGGGCAGCTTCTTCTTCTGACTCGTCGATTTTCTTTTGGTACATTTCGACTTCTTCTTCGTCGAGTAACTTGATTTCCAAGTTATCGAGAATGTTCATGATGTTTTCAATTAACTCGGCATCCGTGGCACTATCAGGGATTACTTCGTTAATATTTTGTACGGTGACGTAGCCATTCTTCTTAGAGAGCCCAACGAGAATTTGAACTTTTTCATTAACATCTTTGGGGATGATTGGAACGCTCAGGGACTTGTCTTTACCAAACGGAATCGGCTTAGGAGCGATTTTGGCTAAGATCTTCTGATCAATCACCGGTTTAACTACGGCTTTTGCGACGACTGGAGCAGCTTTGACGGGTGCTGGTTTGCCTTTGGTAATCACCGGTTTGCTGACCGGTTTGGCGGCAACTGGCTTCGCCAGTGCTTTGCCTACGGGTTTCGCTACGGCTTTTACTGCGCTAGGTTTAGCGGCAGGCTTAGCAGGTTTTTTGGAGTGAGCTTTTTTATTATTTTTGGATTCGGGCATGTGTGGAAAGTGGTTGGTTGGTTTTATGTTACCCTCTGTATACTAAGGGCTGGCTGATGAGGAAAAACTGCGAGGGCGGAATTCTGCGCTAAACTGGACTTATTTTAATTGGGTGACTTAGGCAGAGAGGGGGGCGTCTGGCTTTCTTTGCGGAGTTTGATTTTTTCGGCTAGTAGGGAATTCAGTTTATCAACTTCGGTGGATGGGGTGGAAGCGATTTGGGCGTCGATGTGGCGCGTCTGAATTTGGATACGTCGTTGATGGAAAGATTTTAGGATACTGTTGATTCTACTTTTTAGTTCGCCTTCTTGGTCCTGATCTTGGGTGAGGTGGGAAGTTAATTTGGCGGCTTCGCTTTGGTGTTCGGGGTCGAGTACGTTGACGGCTTCGCGAATTCCTTTGAAGTGTCCGTTTACCGCTTCGTTGAGGAGGGCGAGTAATAAACTACCGCCTCGATAACTAACATCAATCCACTCAAGGGGTAAGGCTTCTGAGACGGAGATAAAGTACTGTTCATGCCGTAATAATACATGTAATAAGTCTTCTTCGGGAGTTGTCAAGCCCCCCCCCTTGACAACAGGGACTTCGACCGGTTGGGCGGGGGCTAACTGGGCGGCTGGACGGCGGGAGGCGGAATTGGCTAAATGTCGCTCGTAGGCCATGTGCATTTCGCGGATACCGATGCCCGCGTGTCGGGCAGCCTCGTTGAGTGCCTCGCGTACGATTTCCTCTGCGCCGGCTTGTTCGACGATCGGGAATAGGCTTTCGAGGAGAGAAAGCCTTTGGGCAAGTGGGCTGGTGGTACTACCTTCGGGGATAATTGACTGAACGCAGAAACGCATGGCCGTTCGGGCGGTTTTTAAAAGGTCGGGCCAATCCTCGATACCGTGTGTTGAAAAATACTCATCGGGATCTTTGCCACCGGGGAGTGAGAGGAAGCGAATGTCTAGTCCTTCGCGGAGTCCGATGGGTAGTAGGCGGAGGGCAGCCTTTTGTCCGGCCGCATCCGAATCTAGGAACACGACGAGTTGCTTGGTGAAGCGACGAAGCTGGGCGAGGTGTTCTTCGGTGACGGCGGTACCCTGGGCGGCGATGACACCGTGGATGCCAACGGTGTGACAGCGGATAGCGTCGAGCTGACCTTCGACTAAGACGAACGGTTCTTCATCTTTCCGATTCGCTCGTGCGCGGTCTAAATTAAATACCGTACGTGATTTTTTGAATAATTCGGTTTCAGGTGAATTGACATACTTCGCTTCGCGCGAGGGGTCATCCTGTGGTGTAATCTCGAGTGTTCGTGCGGTGAAAGCGATGACGCGACCTTGGATATCGCGAATAGGTATGACTAAACGTCCGCGAAAACGACAGCGCCAGCGAATGGGATCTGGTTGTTTATCGACACCGAAGAATAAGCCCGTTCCGGCGATGGCCTCTTTGGTGAAATTCTTTTTTAATAATCCCGGGATGAGTTTAGAGTCATCGATTGGTGCAAATCCGATGCCGAAATCTTCAGCGACGGCTAAATCGAACTTTCGGTTCTCGGTCCAATATTTTTTTATCCATTCGCTGTGTTGGGCGTCTTCGAGAAAACAACGATGCCAGTAGTCGGCAATCAGTTGGTGGATTTCTAAAAGTTGGCTGCGGAGGGAACGTCCCTCGGTGGTTTGCGAAGATTTTTCGTATTCTAGTTCGACACCGAAGCGCATGGCGACGCGCTCAACGGCTTCAGGAAAATCTAAACCTTCGCGGGCGGTGACTAATTTAAAAACATCGCCGCCTTGTTGCGTGCTGAAGCAGTACCACAAGCCCGTTTCTGGATTTACTTTAAACGAAGGACTTTTTTCTGACTTGAAAGGACTCAATCCCCACCAATCGCGTCCGCGCTGTTTCATTTGTGTGTAGTCACCCGCGAGAGCTACAATATCAGCTCGCTGTCTTAAGTCGTCGATAGATCTGCGTGAGATGAGTGCCACTGCTGTCAAGGGGTGTGTGTCAAGGGGGGCGGTGCAACTGAAAATAGTTGTTAATTTAACTCCTAATACAAGCAGGGGTTTGCCTTAGGGCAAAAAATAACCATTAAAACCCATGTGCGGCTACCACGATTCTTACCCCCTGTTTTAACGGCCTTAGCCCTGCTCGTCGTTTGGCAATATGTGCCGCCCATGCTTGGGGTTAAGGATTATCTATTGCCTCGTCCGAGTTTGATTTACGCCACCATTGTGAAGGAGGCTCAATTTCTTGTGCCGGCTGCAGGTCGAACTGCCCTGGCTGCGGTGCTGGGATTGGTCAGCGCGATTGCGGGGGGATTGATTATGGCGAGTATATTTACTCTATTTGGCGCAGTGCGTCGAAGTCTCTTACCTTGGGTTTTGATTTTGCAGATGACACCCGTGATTGTCTTAGTGCCCTTGATTGCCATTTGGTTGGGTTCGGGTTTGGCGAGTATTGTCGCGATTACATTTCTCATTTCCTTTTTCCCGATCGCGGCTTCGGCCTCAGCTGGAATGTCGCAGGTGGATCCGAACTACGCAGATTTATTTAAGGTCATGAAGGCGAGTCGCGCGCAGACCTTTTGGAAGCTATGGTTGCCAGGGGCGTTGCCGGATATGATTACGGGTGTAAAGATTGCGGCGACCTTAGCTACCGTGGGTGCGGTGAGTGGCGAGTACATGGTGGGAACTAATCCAGCCGAGAGTGGATTAGGTTATCTCTTACAAATTTATTGGAGTCGGACAGACACCGCGGGAGTTTTTGCAGTAGCCGTGGTCGCTTGTGTGGTCGGCTATTGTTTCGTTGCCTTAGTGAACTCGCTGGGTGCGCGATTATTGAGACGCGACTAATCAGTTAGTCGACGCACTGTGGCCAAAGATTGCGGAATGTGATTTGCGCTTCTTTGTCGGGTATTTCTGGTCGCTCTGGGTCAGTCAAAAACTTCAATGGAAATGCGGGTTTAATGGATAAAATGGTGATGACTTGATTTTTAATTTCAAACACCGCGTACCAGGCACCACAGCCGATATCGAAAAGATTTCCGTGACGGCTACGAATACGACGGGTGCGGTGGGGAGACGGATCGTGCGAGAGGATTTCTTGGAGTCGCTCAGTAAAATCTATGCCCCAATTTTTTCGTAACCAAGAAATATGTTCAGTGGCGAGAGCACTATAAATGATTTGATAGGCTGGCTGATTGTTTTTGGCGTTTTCAACTTCTTGTAACCAACCCGCTTTGGAGTCCGGAAAGGAATCGTAAGCTGGGATGTAGGGTTTAATATCAAAAATAGGAGTGCCTTCGACTAAGTCGCATGGACCCAGAATCAGTTGATTTTTTTTGATACCGAGAAGTTGGACGGGGGTAATGCCGAGAGGGTTGGGGCGGTGCGGGGAGCGCGTCGAGAAGACGCCGCGACGTTTGGCTGGGCCGCGAGGGGGCAGCACTTGTGGTCGCCAATCTTTATTGCGGTGAAACCACCAAATCAGCCAAACACGATCGAAGCCTTCGAGGTCTAGTAATGCCTTCTGATATTTATCACCCTTGATGAGTTCTAGAATATTAGTCTCTGGTTGTGATTCATCGGGTTGATGTCGGGCATTAAATTTGAGCGATTTACCGTTACGGATAAAGCCGATGGGTTTGATGGTCAGTTCGTCGCTCACGTATTTTTATTAATACTAGCAGAGGCTAACTGACAAGCGGTGTTTAGTTATTTTCATCGGCTTGCCTAAAATTTAATTTCTCTGTAGAGTCAGAACACAGTGAGTAAAATCATCAATCTGTCCTGTTATAAATTTGCACCGCTCGACCATTTAGAGGGTCGCAAGGCGCAGTTGCATGCGATTTGTTCAGAGCAGAAAGTTAAAGGCACCATCTTATTAGCTCCGGAGGGAATTAACTTCTTTATCGCAGGAACGGCCGCACAATTAGATCATGTTTTAGAGGTTATCCGTGAGATTCCTGGTTTGGCAGATATTCAGCCCAAGGAGAGTCCGAGCGGGGAGCAGCCTTTTAAGCGTATGTTGGTGAAGATTAAAAAAGAAATTATCGCTTTCGGCATTGAGGGAGTCGACCCCGCGAGAAAGCCTGCACCGAAGATTTCTGCCAAAGAACTGAAGAAGATGTTAGATGAAGGGCAGCCGATTACTTTATTGGATACACGCAATGATTACGAAGTGCGCATGGGTACGTTTAAAGGGGCGGTACCTGCGGGCGTGATGACGTTTCGAGAATTCCCTAAGGCGGTAAGGAAACTTCCTGAACAATTAAAGAATCGGCCGGTGGTGATGTTTTGTACGGGAGGAATTCGCTGTGAGAAAGCTGGACCGTTTATGGAGATGGAAGGCTATACCAATATCATGCAGCTCGACGGAGGTATTTTGAAATACTTTGAGGAAGTGGGTGGTGAACATTACGAGGGCGAGTGTTTTGTCTTTGATGAGAGGGTGGGAGTGGGACCAGATCTTCAAGAGACGCCTTCGATTCTCTGTTTTAACTGTCAGATGCCCTTGTCATTGGCCGATCAACAGCACCCAGCTTATGTCGTCGAAAAATCCTGTCCGTACTGCATTCATGGCAAGTCCGAGGGTCGCCCGATTGCTCCGCAGTTGGACACGAGAGGATAGTTTACCTTATTTTCTGAGGATTTAGGTGACGGGATTGTTTCAATTATTTCGAGATGTAGGGTTGAAACTTCAAATAAACTAGGGTTATCTACCTAGGCAATGAACCCCCTTAAGTCTCTATTTTTAACCCTTTGTGTTTTTGCATCTATTTTGTCTGCAAACGCAGTGAGCAATGCCTCGAGCAAGCAAGCGTCCACCGCAACGGATGTCGAGATTACCAAGGCGGCAAGATCGGCTGGCATTGATGCCGCTAAGTTAAAACAAGTTTCAAAACGTGATAAGGATTTACGCATTGGTAAGAGAACTGGAAATGCGTACTACGCTTGCCAGCGTACGGCTTCGAGAACTGCGAGTCCGACCGATCCTGAATCTTATACATCCACGGCCCTGTTTCCTTTCACCAAGACGTTTTTACTGCACTCACGACCTGGTGCAAGCAAAGTCATTTATTTGGATTTTAACGGACACGTGACCAAAGGTACGCTTTGGAATACTGATTTTATCGCTGCATCCATTGTTAATCCTGCCTTTGATCTCGATGGTAAGCCTGGCACCTTTAATTATGCAGAGCACGCGATGATCCAGAAAGTCTGGAAAACTGTTGCTGATGCCTTTGCTGCCTTTGATGTGGATGTAACCACGCAAGATCCTGGTCTTGAAAACATCCGTAAAACCTCGGTCAGCGACACTAATTACGGCATACGAGTTTGTTTTGGTGGTAAGGGTTCCTACCTGCCTAATCTATTCCAACCTGGCGAAGATCCTAACGATATTCTCGGTATCGCTCAATTGAATAGTTTTAATTTTCAGGTCACCTCTTTGGCTTATGCGAATGACTGCCCGGTATTGATTTTCTCTGATTCGATTTACCAAAAAGGAAGTGCGAAAAATGTCGCTGACACCGCAGTGCATGAATTGGGTCACGCCTTTAATTTAAATCACTCCACAACGGATGATGGTACAAATGAGGTTGAATACTACCCAGGTCACAACGACTGGGCGCCTTACATGGGCGACACCACGGGTAAGACTGTGGCGCAATGGACCAACGGTGACTATAATGAAAACGCCACGAACGATGAAGACGAACTAGCTATTATCGCCACTTCGATTCCTTTCATGGCGGATGATCATGGTGGTACGCGAGGAACTGCGACATCGCTGAGTACCACGAAGTCTAAATTAAATGTCAGAAGCACGCTTCCAGTTTATGTGCATTCCTCAAGTCAGACCGGTTTGATTCATAATCGTGCTGATTTGGACTATTTCCGAATTGTGGTTGGCGAGGGCGAGTTTTACGCCGAAGTGATTGCAGCAGATCCTCAAGCCAATTTGAATGTGGGCCTCCGCTTGCTTGATTCGGCGGGTGTTGAAGTTGTCGACGCCTATGATTACTCTTATTTCACAGAAGAGGGAATGAACGGCTACCTGTACAATGTCTCACTCCCTGCTGGTACTTACTATATCGAAGTGGATGGTGTGGGTGCGATTTGGGATGCTGACTACGCTGCGTTTGTTAATGACGATGATGGTGATTCATTTGAAGCATTCACCGATTATGCATCGATCGGTCGCTACACTTTGAAGACTACCAGCTGGGGCACACCTAATAATCTGCCACCTGTAGCGAGTACTTCAGGAACAACGCAGCAGGGCGGCATGGCTCCTTCTACGGTTAAATTCGTGGGCTCTAACTCGTACGACACCGACGGAATTATCACGAATTACCTTTGGGATTTCGGTGACGGCACAAATTCCACTTCGGCCAACCCTACACACGTTTACGCTACTCCAGGAACCTATACTGCGACGCTTATGGTCACAGATAACTCCAATGCTAGTGGTACGAGTTCAACTGCTCCCATTACGGTTAAGGCCTTATCGGATGTTAAAGCAGTGAATGTATTATCTGTTTCGGTAGCTTGGGCTAAGGCCACTACAAGAAATGGATATTTCGTCGCGACAATTAAGGTCGGCGATCAAAATGAGAGACCGATTGCTAATGCCGTTGTGACTGTGACTTCATCGGGGCTTGTCTCTGGTACGGCTACAGCCACCACGAATTCGCAGGGTGTAGTCACTATTAAGTCGCCAGTGGTGCCAACCACTTCAACGGGTACGGCAACCTTTACGGTTACCAACGTCGTCTTGAATAGTTATCCTTACGACTCGAGTAAGAACAGGGTCTCTTCGGGTAGTCTGACCCGATAGGATTCTCTGAACGACTTCAAAGGCCCTTAAATCGCAAGGTTTAGGGGGGCCTTTTAATTTATAGACATTATTTATTTATTTTTGCAGAATTTGTAAATGAAGCGACTATCCTGGGCCTGTTTATTTGCATTTTTATTCTTGAGCATTTCGGTATTCGCCCGTTCCAAGGATAAAAGTCGCTCAACGCGTGAATCATCAGATAAAGAAAACGATCATGCTGCTAAAGAGGCAGAAGTGGAGGTCGAATCATTCAAAAAGGCGGCACGCTCGGATAAGCATATGCGCTTGGATTGCGATGGCCGTGCACTCTACATCTGCCAAGCTTTGCCCACTCAAGTGGGGCCAGACACAACGGCTTATACATCCACTGCACTTTATCCGCTTACTCAAACTTTCCTGCTGAACTCAAAGCCGGGAGCCGCGAAGGTTATTTATTTAGATTTTAATGGTCATGTGACCACAGGTACAGCTTGGAATTCAACCTATGCTGCCGGGGCGGATATTACGTCACCCGCATTTGATACCGATGGTAGTCCGACCACATTTTCAGCATCTGAGCAGGCCGTGATCCAAGAAATCTGGAAGCGAGTTTCAGAGGATTATGCCCCTTGGGATATTAATGTCACGACTCAGGATCCAGGTTTAGATTCCATTCGTCGAACTTCGACCAGTGACACTAAATACGGCATTCGTTGCGTGGTTGGTGGCTCGAGCACTCAGTGGCTCGGTACCGCTGCCGGAGGGGTAGCTTACATCGGATCATTGGGTCGTTCAGTTTCGAACACGGCGACAACGAATGACGTCCCTGCATTCGTATTCCCTATCGAGCTGAGTAATAACGCAAAATTTATTTCAGAAGCCGTTGCCCATGAAATTGGCCACACCTTAGGACTTTATCACTCCAGCCAAACTAATGGGACTGAATACTATGCAGGACATGCTGATTGGGCGCCCATCATGGGTGTAGGGTACTACAAGAATACCGTTCAGTGGACGAAGGGGGAATATCCTCTCTCGAATAACACTCAGGACCAAATGTATTTAATCACCTTGAGGATTCCTCGCTTAGCCGATGAACATGGAAGTACTTCCGCTACCGCAGCTGTGGTTACCGGTGATACCCTGATTGCAGGTGGAGTTATTTATGATCGCTCTGACGTTGATTGGTTCAAAATTTCTGCTGGGCAGGGTATTGTGAATGTCAACGGATTGACCGCATCGCCTTCAGCTAATCTCAAGTTGTCGTTATCGCTTGTTGATGAAGCTGGTAATCTTTTAGCTACAGGTAGTTCTTCAGGTACGAATTCTAATTTAAGCGTACCGGTTGTAGGTGGTAACTATTACATTATTGTCGACGGTGTTGGCACAGGAGATGCACTGACGGCATACAATGATTACGCCTCAGTCGGCCGATTTAGTTTATCGGGTTCATGGTCTCCAGCCGCCCCAGTAAACGCGGCCCCAGTTGCTCTAACGACGGGTACCACTCCAACCTCGGGCACTGCACCACTCACCGTATCTTTCGTCGGTTCTAATTCCTATGATTCTGATGGTATTATCGCTTCATATCTATGGAATTTTGGTGATGGTACTACTTCGACCCTAAGTAATATCTCCCACTCTTATTCGACCGCTGGTACCTATAATGCCTCATTAACGGTGACGGACAACTCCGGTGCGAGTTCAACTGGATCGTTAAGTATCGTTGCCTCGGCAGTTCCGCCGGTAACATCTACGAAATACCTCAAGGTCTCATCCATGGTAACCTCGTGGGTACGATCAAGCTCAACGACTGGTTATGCTTCATGCAGAATTAGGGTGCTTGATCAAAGTGGTAATGCTGTTCCCAGCGCTACGGTGAATGTTGCCGTGAGCGGTCTGGTTTCGGGAACGGCTACTGCGACCACGAATAGCAATGGGTATGTCACCATTAATTCATCACGGCTCTCTTCGAGTCTTAAAGGTACGATTACATTTACGGTAACGAATCTTACACGCACAGGTTATATCTACGATTCGACTAAGAATACGCTGACGAGTTCATCACTGACTCGATAAGTTGATACTTACTTGAAATAAAAAAGCCCTCAGGAGGAAAACTCCCGAGGGCTTTTTGTTTATTAGAAAGGTCTAACTTATTGTTTAACCTTGTTAGCTTTTTCGGCCTTCTTGTTTTTCTTGGCTTCTTTCTCGCCACCACGACCGCTACCAGTGGAGGTGAATCCGCCCGCAGGGTTGAGTTCGCTTAGGACCTTGGAAAGGCGTGCGCGTGCAGCCACGGCAGCAGGATCTTGGGAGTCGGCTGGGACAAGGGTTTCGCTAAAGGGTGCATCTTTCATGTCGAAGAGCTCACCTTTCTCATTAAGTTTCCAACCGGTTTCACGTACATACCATGCGTTGCCTAGAACAATGAAGGACCAGGTGCGAGGTGGAGTCGTTTCGCCTTTGAGTTGAGGAAGAAGGCTTTTGCCATCGATGACGCGATTCGGCGGTAAGGGTGCACCTGCGATTTCAGCGAAGGTCGGCAGAAGATCGCTAGCGTCAGCGATATTGGTATTGAGTTTATCTGCAACCGCGACGCCAGGCCAGTTGACGATGAAAGGAACCAGCGCACCGCCTTCTTGCATGCTACCCTTGGAGCCGAGCACAGGCCTTCCCTTGATGGTAGCGCGTGGATGTTGTGCCTTCGCAGTTCCGTTGTCGCCCATAAATACGATGATCGTATTTTCACGGAGTTTTAGTTTTTCAAGTTTAGCTACTAAATTGCCGACGAGTTTATCCATGTACTGCATATTGTCATTATAGGTAATGGCGAGGCGCTTGGCGGCGTCGGCATCCTCAGGGAGTGGCTTGCTGTCAGGCGTAGGTAAAATTTGCGAGTGAACTTGCTGTAGTGAGTAGTAAAGGAAGAAGGGTTTGTCTTTGTTTGCCTCGATAAACTCGAAAGCATTCTTTTCCATGAGGTCGGGCAGGTATTCATTGTCTGCCAAAGTTAATTTCTTCTCGTTGATATTGTAGGGACCTGGTTTAGCGCGCACGCCACCTTCAGCGCCCTTTTCGCCTTCAAGTTTAGAGGTCTTGATGAGTTCGGCACATTTTGCGACGTTCCAAAAGATACCACTGGCTTTGGCGCTCATCACGTGGTCGAAGCCCCACTGAGTCGCATCACCACAAGGGAGAATTTGTCCCCACTTGCCAATCATGGCTGAAGTGTAACCGGCCTTCTTTAAAACTGTAGGAATCATGACTTCAGCACCTTCGCCTTCACGAACCATGGTACCAGATCCATCTTGGTCGACGGCACGGGTGCGGAATCCGTAGCGTCCGGTGAGAATGAGGGCGCGAGAAGGACCGCAGAGGGGAACGGTATAGAAGTTACTAAAACGCACGCCGCCCTTGGCTAGAGCATCGAGGTGAGGCGTCTTGTATGCCTCGCCGCCATTGCAGCTCAGTTCGGCGTAGCCAAGGTCATCAGCCAAGATGAAGATGATATTCGGCTTAGCAGGGGGGGTAGAGGCTTGTAAGACAGTTCCTAAGAGAACTAGACCAAGACCACAGAGGTGTCGTAGGGATTTCATAATTAGAGGTGCGAAAGGTGTATTTAATTGTTCACCAATACAACACTCTAAAATTAGAATAGTTTCCTGAATTGATCCCATTTAGGGGACAAGGGACGCGTGCGCAGCACGCGAGGGGACATGTGGGCAAGGTGACATGGTGACAAGGGGAGATGCACCCATTTAATGATTATCTTAACTTATATACGTAAAATAGGTGGATAGACTCGGTATTGAACCCAGATTTATCTCGCAAAGGGGAGGGTATTAAAGAGAATTTAATGTATGAAATCCCAACACCTCAAATTACTTAGTACCATCTGTTTCTTCCTCGGTTTCGCCTCAATCTTAGGCTCGATTGCCATTTGGTTTCTCACCGGTGGAACGACACCAGAAAGCATGGCGCATGCTGAACGTTTCGGAATTTTCGTTGGCCTCTGGGCACCGACATTCCTGATTCTCTCAAATCGCTTTGACCGTTTCGCTGATCGGGCAAATTGATCCCATTGAGGGGACACGTGGGCAAGGTGACACGGTGACAAGGGGAGATGCAGTGATGCGATGCAGTTGCGCGCCTACCAGATGATCATTTTAACTCTCTGTACTTAAAGTGGTGGGCCCACCCGGATTTGAACCGGGAACCAAAGAATTATGAGTTCTCTGCTCTAACCATTGAGCTATAGGCCCGTACTGATGAGATAACCTAATGCTAATGACTTGAAAAGGAAAAGAAATATCTATTGTCCCTGGCCCTTTTTACGGGGTTTTCCTGAATCGCTTGGCTTATCTCCGCCACCGCGCTTCGCATTCAAATCATAAGTCTCAGTGGTCTTACCTTCTTTGCCATTATCAAAATCCATTTTTAAATTCGTACCGCTAAGCACATAACTGATGGAGCGTTTGTCTCCGTTGACGATGTAACTGAGTTTGTACTTTCGATCACCTTCAATCGCCCAATCCGTAATCGTCGCACCGCGGAGTGGACCCGTGGCCGGACGTGGTGAAGAAGCACGTGGCTGTGGATCAACCTGACCGCTCACCTCAGTAACCTTTCCGTAAAATCCGGTGAAGGTGTAAGGTGACTTCGCTAATCCGTGATAGTGGTAACCATACTTAGCATCCTCGTGTCCACCGCACTCATCTAATTTCTTTAAGGCTGAACCATCAGGCTCAGTCGCTCCATAGACGGGATAACCATCGAGAGCATAGGCAACCGGATTTCCTTTTCCGACCACACTTTGTAAGTGAAGAGGAATGACGTGGTAATGATAATCATCCGCACGTCCGCAGTGTCCGCCCCATTTGTCGAGCTCACCAATATCCTGCGACACTTCACCACGATTATTCTGCGGATTAAAAATGGGAACTCCGTTAGCCGCTAAGGCAATCGCTCCGCGAAGAAATCTTCCTTTGATAAGAGAGGGCTTATCAGCCTTCACCGGATTCAATGGAATCATCCAAAGATTAGTTCCGCTGTACGCCTGAGGTAGGGGAACTTGTTGCTGCCAATTGGTGATACCAATCATCATCGGGTGATCGGGAAAACCGTCGGACCCTACTAAAAGGTATTTATCGTTGGATGAGACTTTAACGCGTGCTGTAGTCTTGAACACACTCGTCATGAAATCTTTGCCGGTGAATGATGAGGGTGAGGCCGGAGTGGTGGTGCTACTTAAAAGTATCGGACTAATAAACCAGCTCATCGACGCACCCATCTCCGCATGCTTGGAGGGTGCCAGGCCGTGGGCATATAATCCTGAGACAAGAACTAGGCATAGGCTCAGGGGCAAAAGTCTCATACACTCAGTTTAACCCGCAGGTGTGTCATAAAGTTGCAAAATAAGTGACGTGGGCTAGTTTAAATTCTCATAGTATTTCATAATGCCTTACCCCTACGAAGAAGAATATAAGAGCACGGTTTTTGAATACCAAAATTTTCCGAAAGACTGGCCGAAGAGTTTTGCGATTCTCACGGCGTATGCCACGACGGGTGAAACGTGGACGCCTGAACAAAACATCGAGGCGGATCGACAGCTAGAAGCCGAGTTGAGAAAGGGTGGTCATCGCATCCATCGCATATCTGGATACTCTAAGGATCTCGACACACATGAAGAGGGATGGGCGGTGGTGATGGATTTAAAACCGGCGTGGGACTTGGCCGTTAAGTACAAACAGGTCGCGCTTTTTTATTATCAGGACGACGAACTTTTATTGGTCTATTCCAAGGACGTTTCCAGACACGATGAAGCCATCGTTAAAGTTGTTCCAAGTTTTAAAGATTCGCTCAGACCTTTCTTACCGAGGGTTTATCCCCAAAAATAATTATAGTAGTCCGCTGTCATTTGGTGTAATGTTCACCTATGTCGAAACCTTTACCCATTCTTTATGTTAAACCCGGCTGCCCTTGGTGTGTAAAAGCACTCGAGTGGTTTGCACAGCAAGGCGTGAAGGTCGATGTCCGTGATGTCATCGCCAACATGCATGAGATGCGTCAAATGGTCGCCCTCACCGGACAGTCCAAATGTCCTTCATTTAAGCACGGCGACTTTGTCGTGGCTGATTTCGGCGTGGATGAATTCATCGCCAAAGCGAAGAAGCGCCCCGATGTCTGTCAAGAATTGGGACTGAAATTATAGAGGTTTTATTTTTTCAGACTCTTGGAGTCGTAAAATACTTTATCCATGAAGAGGCCGCGGGCTGGTGCCGTGGGAACTTCGGAGGTAATTGTTTTTTCTTCGCGATAGGCGAGGAGACGCTCGGGGGTCATCTTGCCTTCGCCCACTCGAAGCAGTCCGCCCACCAGTCGACGAACCATCTTATATAAATAGCCATTCGCTTCGGTGATCACCGTAATCTTTTTACCTTTTGAAATGATGCTGAGTCGACGGAGATCCTTAACGGGGTGTTCGTTTTCCATGCCTTGACTGTGGGTCGCGCCGAACGCACGGAAGTCATGTTTGCCCATGATTAGTTTCGCAGCCCGACGCATGGCCTTCACATCAAGCTTATCCCAGTCGCGTCCAAGTGAGTAACGAGCTTTCCACGGCAACGAATAGCCTACGTTAATCTCATAACGATAACGTTTACCTTTGGAGGAATAGCGGGCGTGAAATTTATTATGAACGCGCTGAATCTTCGTTACGAGTATGCCGGCCTGTTCGCCTGTGTTGAGTGCGTCTTTGAGTTTAGTGGTGGAGTGACGCCAGAAAGCGTCGAAGTGAAAAGTCTGTCCTACACTGTGGACACCAGCGTCGGTGCGACCACTTCCATGAATCACCACTGGCTTTTTAAAAATACGTGAGAGACGAGCGCGCAATTCGCCTTCGACGGTGTGAGCATTATTTTGAATCTGCCAGCCCATGTAATCCGATCCATCATAAGCAACGGTTACTAAAAATCTCTCTTCAGTTAAATCAGTCTTAGCCTTTTTCATAGGTCGGTGCTTTGTCCAATTCCCTTACTGTTTAGATAGTCCTGAAGTAAAATTGCAGCCGCACGCGAGTCGCGTTCACCCGATTTACGTTGTTGGGTGCGCTCGTGAGCATTCTTTGGTTTCTTGTTATGATTGATGCTGTCGGCGGCCTGACTGGTCAGACCCTCATCAATGAGTTCAACCGGCAGGTTGAAACGTTTTTTGAGTTCTTCGGAGAAGTCATCCACCTCGTAACACTTCTTGGTTTTTTCGCCTTCGAGAGAGAGGGGATAGCCGAGAATTAAGTGGGTGACGCGGAGTCGGGTAATTTCGCGCTGAATGTGATTGAATCGACTGGCAAGATCTTCGTCCGTTGCGGCGGGAAGCGGAAACGCCATGCCCAGCTCATCCGCATAGCTCAGGCCGATGCGTTTGCTTCCATAGTCGATGCCTAGATAAACATTTCCCACGCCAAGACCCTGTAAAGTCTCATAAGGTTTTTCAATCTCCACTTTTATAATCTATGCAGGGGTTTGACATACGGCGGCAGATTCGATGAATAGACTAAATGAAATCGCCCATTTCACTGTCTGCACATGAGCGTGCGCTCTACGCTCGGCAGATACGTTTGCCCGAGGTAGGCGAGGGCGGTCAGGTTAATATTAAAAATGCAAAAGTCTTATTAATCGGTGCGGGTGGTCTGGGGTCACCGGTTGGCTTGTATCTGGTCGCAGCCGGAGTCGGAACCATCGGCATCGCTGATCCTGATAAGGTCGACCTCAGTAATTTACACCGTCAGATCATTCACGGATTTGATACGCTCGGATTACCCAAAACCATTTCCGCCGCTGAATCACTTAAGGAATTAAATCCTGGGGCTGAGATTATTTTACATCCCGAGGGACTCACCGCCGACAATGCACTCGAGTTAGTGAGCCGCTACGATGTCGTCGTTGATGGAGCTGATAATTTTGCGACGAGATTCTTAGCTGCGGATGCCTGTGTGTTAGCCAAGAAACCTTTAGTCCACGGAAGTGTTCTGCGAGGAGAAGGTCAGGTAGGTACCTTTTTACCTAATCAGGGATGTTATCGATGTGTTTATCCCTCGATTCCTGATGCTGATTCAGTGCCGACCTGTTCGGAGGCTGGAGTATTGGGCGCGACGTGTGGAGTCATCGGCTCATGGATGGCAGCAGAAGTTTTAGCTATTTTACTTAAACAACGTCAGCACTCCCAGATGTTTGTGATCAATGTGGGAGAGGGCCGAAGCCAAAAAATCTCCATCACCAAGGACGTTCATTGTCCAGCTTGTGGTAAGTCACCCAAGATTACGGAAATCAAAGCTGGGAATTACCAAACTGCGCTTTGCGATACTCCTAATTCGACGATGAAAGAATCACCCTTGGAAATTTCTGTAAGAGAAGCACATCACCAATTAAGTTCTGCACAGCCACCCGTGTTAATTGATGTCCGTGAGACCGATGAGCATGCCATTGGTCATGTGGCCCAAGCACGTTTAATTCCTCTGGCGGAAATTCCTAACCAACTGTCAAACATTCCGCAAAATCGTCCGGTGCTCATTATCTGTCACCACGGGGGTAGAAGCATGCGGGCGACGCAGTTTCTTCGTTCAAAAGGCTATATTTTAGCCACAAATATTAAAGGCGGTATCGATGCATGGTCGCTGGAAGTCGACGCACAAATCCCTCGCTACTAGGTCAGTCGAGGCTTGCGGGACGCTCTTTTTTCCTCTTTCTATTCAACAACATGAAACCGTTAATCTTTTCCATCTTAGCTTCGTTTTTCTTAGTGGGTTGTGGTCCTTCCAAAATGCCTTCCGATTGGGGTGGTAGTAATTCGGCCTCGGGTGCTGGTATGGAAATGCGTGGATCAGGTTTCGGCTCGATGGCGGAAGCAATCCGTAGCGGAAATATTCCACCAGAAGCTATTATCACTACCGTTTATTTTGGTTTCGATAAATACACCGTCGATTCAGGAGAGCGTGCTAAACTCGACGCGATTTCTGGTCAGGCTCAAAATACCAAATTGATTATCGCTGGTTACACCGACCAATTTGGCACCGAAGAATATAACTTAGGTCTCTCCGATCGCCGTGCTCAATCAGTTCGCGAATATTTAGTTAAACTCGGCAGCACCCAGACCAATATTGAAGTGCTCGCCCTCGGTGAACAAGAAGCAGACAAAGCGGCAACGGGTCGCGATTCTGGTTCGAGAGATCGTAAAGCTGTCGTGGTCGACGCTAATTACTCTGGCCCAATTCGTTCTGGTGCATCCAAGCCTGTGGCTCCTGCTCCCAGTTCTTCCGACGCTGCACCTGCACCGGTCAGCGCTCTTTAATTAGGACTCTGACTAAAGAGATAGGTTAAGGTCGCAACGAGTAGAATCGCCGAAGTCCACACGGCGATTTTTCTTGTTTTGACTGCTTGGTGAACGGCACCCCATTTTCCGAATATGTAACACGACAGGGAGGTAACAACTAAACCAATATAGATATCTCGAATCCACTGAGCATTCGTGGAAATTCCATTGAGCACCCAGAGCAAGTAAGCGGCGTAGGCAAAGAGCGGGAGTGCTAAAACTTTCTTCAAGGTATCCATCCAAGCACCGGGTTTTGGAAGAAAACGAGTGAGCTTAGGGAAGAATGATAAAAATAGATACGGCGAAGCCATGCCGAAGCCCATCGCAATGAATAGTGATACAGTCTCAAAATTCGTACGTTGGCCATCCAAGGCGAATCCAATGGCAGCGCCTAGTCCAGGAGCGGTACAAGGTGTGGCCACAGCGGTCGCGAGAACACCCGAAAGAAAAGCGCCCCACGATCCACTGGATTGATTGGATTGTGCGAGGTTGCCGGCGAATCCGCTGCCGATTTCAAAGAGTCCGAGGAAACTCCAACCCATGATGACCATGAGGAACACGGTCGCTAAAACAAAGCCCGCGGATTGCATTTGAAAACCCCAACCGACGGCACTGCCGGTATTTTTTAAAATCAGAATGAGAATAGATAAACTGATGAAGCTCAAAACCACACCCAAGGTATAGAGTATGCCGTGGAGGAGGATGGTTTTAGTCTTAGCACCTGCGTCATTCACAAAGGTGAGAATCTTAATACCAATCATCGGGAACACACAGGGCATGAGATTAAGAATAAATCCGCCACCCATCGCGAGGAGTAGCCACACCCAGAAGGGGTGGGATGCTTCACTGGATTGATAGGGCTGATTAAATACCGCAGCCTCAATGCCATTGATAACTTCTCGGCTCGTTAAAGCTTCCGAAAGAATAATGGGATCACGTTGATCTTTTAAAATCACATTTAATGGAATCCCTTCGCGGTTATATTTCTTCAGTTCATTCGCGATGATGGAATCTTTTTTAGTCCAATCCGCCCGCAGGAGGACTACATTATTCTTATTAAAACTATTAACCACGTCTTCGTCCTGATAGACGCGTTTATTTACCTGACAGGTCGCGCACCACCGTGCGGTAAAATCGATGTAGACAATTTTATCCCGTCGGAGGGCTTTGGTCTGAGCTTCCATTGACCACGGTTGCCAGATCAGAGTCTCATCCACCGACTTGTTCGGCTCGACGGCCGTCATGGGCTCTTCCGAACTTAACTTAACATTTATTTTGTGAAATCTTCCTTGGGCATCCTCGGCGACAAAACTGATCGGACCTGCCTGCAGAACTTCAGGCGCATCATGTAAATTAAATTTCACATGGTTAGGCAGATACAGGGCAGAAGCTACCCCCCAGGCGGTGATAAACGGGCGCTCAGGAAACCATTTTTTGAGATTCAAGTTCTTGGGAGTATCTACCAATAACTGATTACTATTAATAATACGGCCTACGGTTGAAACCGCGGGGTTTAAATCCGCATAATATTTTGTGTCTATTTCGGTATAATTATTTTTACCGCCGACATTCAGGGTTAAACTCACTTCTTTCTCTTGAGGGAAGCAGCCAGTTTCGTTGCATTCTAGCCACTCAGCAAGGCCTTGTAATTTGAGCTCACCCGTTGCGGTCGATGAAATCTTAGCTTCGAATATGATAATGGTTTCACCCGAATAGACGAAGTTGATGACACCTTTTTGATCAAAGATATGCGGGCCTGGCCAATAAGTGGTTCCGAATTTTAGTTTCGAATCATCTTTCCAATTGATACTGGGTGGGGCTCCCGCATCGCCGGCATTTTTCCAATAAATATGATAATTAGGTTCACACTTTAATTTTAAACCAATCCTGACTGTCTTACCTGGTTCAACCGTTGGACTCAAATTCACTAATTCAACTTCCGTGTGCGCTGCTGCCCAAGTTGTAGGCATCAGACTTCCCAGTAGCAATAGACACAGGGCAAGAATTCGCATAGCCAGAGACTAACCTAAATTTAACCCTTGGCAAGGCACGGCTGAATTAAGCGGTTACTAATTGGCAGGGTAATAGAGCTGCATCTTTCATGCCGTGGATAATCTTTTTATCGGCCGGACAGAAAGTAGATAAGATTCCCGACAGTTCCACAGTCTCGCCATTAACGAAATAGTAAGGGCATAGACGAACCCGACCTTCGGCTGTTGCGACTGCACCATCGTCGGTATAAACAGGGTGAGAGAGTCGTCTTGGTTTGTGGTATTCTTGTAAGATGTGGAAGGTTTCGTTTTCTGGATCCAACCCATTCTCAATCGCCTCGAGCCACTGTTCGCGAGAGACATCGCTACCCAGTGTGACGCTACGTGCACCCCAGGCGGTTTCATGGAAGCCACTCGCTTTGATAATAAAGTTCCGGTCGCGTTGTGAAGCTTCCGCGAGTTCAGCCCAATCGCGTATCGGACGTCCGTTAATCTGCGGTGCGTGTAAAACTGCGGTCGGCGGAAGTTCAATACGTTCCATAATCCAAGTTTTGGGAACAATCTTGTATAAGGCTTCGTAGTGGTCTTCGGGCAGATTTTCTTTCCAGAACTCTGAGAGAATAGGGTGGTGCAGCAGCGCCAGACCGAGCTTCTCTTCCTGATAAGCTTTCATGGGTGGAGTGAGCATTACCTTGCCCGCTTCGATGCCGTTAAATAAGCCATCGGCCCCTTTGACGTTTGCTAAATCGAACAGCTCGAAGAACCGATAAATTAAATCTACTTTTTTAGGAGCGCCATCGACAGGGATAAAGGACTCATCACTCATTTGCATGATTTGTGATGGGTCGACTACATGGACATCGTGTCCCTGATTTCTTAACTTTTCTCCCAGCCACTCAAATTCAGGTCGATAGGTAGCTGACTCTTCGCTGACCACGATGGCGATTAAAGGGTAACGCACATTCGGCGTCAGTCGCTGGAGTGTCTGATAAAAGTTTTTGGGCATATCTACGCCACCAATTAAGTTTGGAAAATCTTCCGCGTATACTTCGTTGAGATAAGCGGTGAGACCGATACCGCCAGGCACGCTGTCGAGTTCCGACATTGTAAATCCTTGGTCGGTGATGAGTAAGTCAGGTCGAAGCACTAAAGGCATCTGACCTTTGATCATACGGTGTCTGCCGTGATCAATGAGTCCTTGGGGTTTAAAACGGTCTAAGTAAGTTGATACCCACTTCGCGTGGATATCGCGGTTTCTTAAGATTTTTTTATCGGTGAACGAGCGGACATACAGACGCTCCATCGCTTGATGATAACTGTAGCAGGCCGCACCAATCGTTTTAATTTCTTTTAACTGTGCTTCGGAGATTGGCCAGGGCTCGGGCGATAGTTTCCAAATCTTTTCTGCAAAAAGAGGAGGCTCGAGGAGTTTATGTCGAAGGACTTGATGCGAGGGCATGGTTTTAATCCTCAATTTTAATATCTTTATTCCGTGTGCGCGGTCCACCAGCTCGCAACCAGCCATTAATAAAGGCGTCGATATCACCATCCATCACGGCTTGGATATTTCCCGTTTCTACACCCGTCCGCAAGTCTTTCACCATCTGATAAGGTTGGAAAACGTAGGAGCGAATTTGGTTACCCCAACCGATATCACCTTTTTCGCCATAGTAACGTTCCATTTCGGTACGTTTATCGTCCAACATCTTTTCGTAAATCCGTGCACGTAAAATCTTCATCGCAAGGGCACGATTTTTCACCTGGGAGCGTTCGCGTTGGCAGGCGACGACCAAGCCCGTAGGGATGTGGGTGAGACGAACAGCTGATTCGGTCTTGTTCACGTGTTGTCCGCCTTTGCCGCTTGAACGATAAACATCGACACGTAAATCGGCCTCGTTGATTTCCACATCGATATCATCATCGATTTCCGCAACCACGTCGACCGACGCAAACGAGGTGTGGCGGCGGGCATTGGCATCAAACGGAGAAATTCTTACGAGTCGATGCACGCCACGTTCTGCTTTGACGTAGCCGTAAGCGTTGGGACCTTCGAGACGGAAGGTGGCTTGGCTGATACCAGCACCGTCGCCTTCAGCCACATCTTCGATTTCGATTTTGAAGCCCCGACGTTCGGCCCAGCGCGTGTACATTCGGAAAAGGATATCGGCCCAGTCGTTCGACTCGGTACCTCCGGCGCCTGCTTTGATGGTCACGATGGCGTTGGATTTGTCGTGGAGGCCAGAAAGGAATGAAGCGATTTCAAGGTCAGAGACTTCTAATAAGAGATCGGCCGCCGCTTTGCGAAGCTCTTCCATTTCCGCATCGACCGTGCCCTCAGGTGACTCAACAATGATTTCCGCTAAAGTTTTTGCATCTTCGAGTTTTCGTTTAAAGGCAACTTGGGGGGCGACGACGGTTTTGTAATTATTACATTCGGAAATGACCTTTTGTGCAGATTTTTGACTATCCCAAAAGTTGGATGCCGTCATTTGATTTTCTAGCTCGGCAATCTTTGTTTGTTTACCAGCGACATCTAAAAATTTCCAAAGATATCCCGACCGACGCTCGATTTCTTCGAGCTGGGAACGAATTTCAGGTGGGATGTACATACTTGGAAGGTTTAGTTGTGCGACTTACGCGATGGGGTGCAAAGAAATTGTAATAGTATCCTCGGAAAAGGGCTTAAATTTTCCCAGCTGCATTTGATTTCACTGTTTAAATATGAATCTAGTCACTCGAACTTGCTCCCGTGTGAACTATGCTTATGTCTGACCTATGGCTTATTTAGAAGGACTTAATTTTACCCAAATTGCAGGGCCCGCCCCTGAACGCAGGGTCCTGACTAACGGTCTCGAGGTATTATACACGCACCGCCCAGGGATTGGTTTATGCACAGTACAGGGCTGGGTGCGCACGGGAAGTGCTCAAGAGGGCAAGTGGGAAGGTTCTGGTATCTCACACTATCTGGAGCACATGGTATTCAAAGCCACCGCACGATTCGGGAATCGAGAATTAACGGAAGCTATTCACCGCGTCGGTGGAAGTTCCAACGCTTACACGACATTTGATCGCACGGTTTATTATGTAGATGCACCGGAGGAAGGATTTGAGACCGCGATGGAGGCGATTTCTGAAATGATTTTTGCTCCATCCATCAACGAAGAGGACGCGAAAATAGAGCGCGATGTTATCTTGCGAGAAATTGCGATGCGCGATGATGAGCATGACAGTATCTTCGCTGAAAAGATTTTAGAGGAAGCACTCCACGTGCATCCGATGCGACACCCAATCATCGGTCACAAGGATTTGTTCATCAAAATTACGCCTGATGATTTAAGGGCCTATCACAAAGGAAGGTATTCGCCAGAAAACGTCGTGTTGGCCATTGGCGGCTCGATGGACCCATCCGAAGTTTTTAAATCAGTTGAACAATGGTTTGGGCGATTTTCCAGAACTCCCGTGATTCAAGAGGTGTCCATCATCGAGCCACCGCACGCTGGACCCCGTCGAGTCGAAGTCGCTCGCGATGTCTCAATCTGTAAGGGCGTAGCGACCTGGAAAATCCCCGGATTCTTTGCCAAAGACCGCAGCGCTATTGATTTATTCCTAGGCGTGCTGGGTAGCGGTAATAGTTCGATTTTATGGGATGAGCTCCGAGAAAATAAAAAGTTAGTTCACTCCATTGATGCTCACGCTATGGGCCTCAAGGATATTGGCTTAGCTTGGTTGAGTTGGATTGGCGATGCCCACGCTGATCATACAGTTATCGAGAAATCTATTTTAGAAAAAATTACCGAGCTTCAGGATACGGGAGTGAGCGTGGCGCAATTTGAAAAAATTCGCCGACAAACGGTTGTCGCGATGGTTAATGGACTTAAGACGATTCATTCTGCGACCGCGCGGAGTGCCTATGCGGCGTGTATTGGGTATGATCATGCTTGGCCACTTCGCGGTGTAGAAGAGCTCGCTCGTTTGACACCCGATGAACTTACTAACGTCGGCCGCACTTATTTGAAACCCGAGTCAGTGACCTTTGCGGTCATGAACGCCAAGAAGTCAGCGGTCGCATCGAACACGAAATCTAAAATTAAAACGCCAGATACTTTTGAGATGATGACGCTCGAAAATGGTGTCCGGGTTGTCTTACAAGAAGACCATTCAGTGCCGAAGGCTGGATTTGGAGTCTATTTTTCAGCGGGTATTGCTTATGAAGATGAAGAGAAGAGAGGTGCCACAGGGATTCTCTCTACTCTATTAACTCGCGATACCGTCCAACACAGTCGTCAGGAAGTTGCCCAAATTGTTGATCGTATCGGTGCTACCTTTGCAGATGTCGGCTCACAGCTCTCCTGCGGATTGTGGGGTGAGGCGTTGAGTTCTGATTTTGAGCAAATCGCCGAATTGGTGAAGAATGGTGTACTTACTCCCAAAATAATGGGCGACGCTTTTGAATCAGAAAAAGCGAGTGCGATTGCTGCCTGCAAGGAAGCGGCGGATGACATTGTTGAGAAGGCGCGACTTCGTTTACTTAAACAGTTCTTTGGAAGTCATCCCTTAAGTATCGATGCGGGTGGTACCCCTGAAACCTTAGAACAATTAAAACAACTTGATATCGCTGAACTCCACCGAAAGCTCGTCGTCTCTTCAAATATGATCATTGGCATCAGTGGTTCCTTTGATCGCCGTGTGGCTTTAGACTTTGTTAAGAAACATTTCGGTTCATTGCCCAAATTAGCTTTTAAAACGCAAACTCTTAAACCGCACACACTCAAAGCCAGCAGCGCGGATCAGTTTAGTGCTGTAGGTGAGCAGGCGGTGGTTTGCTTAGCCTTTCCACATTGTGGATTCGCACCTCCGATGGTTACAGCAGCGAATGTCATCGAGGAATTACTCAGCGGGATGGCTAGTGGGCTTTTCCAAAGAGTGCGTGAAGAAAAAGGTTTAGCCTATTTCGTCGGTGCAACGCGGGTCGAGACTGCTGACCAAGGGATGTTTTATCTTTATGGCGGGACAACTCAAGAGGCCGCACAGCAGGTGATTGATGAAATGAAAGGTGAGTTGGCTCGGATATCGAAAGGTGAGTTTAAAGAGCATGAGATTGAGGATGCTAAACGACGACTAAGAGTCTCTCGACGTCAGGGTCGTCAATCCGCCGGTCGACGTATGCAGGGTGCACTCACCCGTGAACTCGTTGGCCTCGGGGCTAATTTCGACGCTGAATGGGAACGCCGAATGAATGAAACCGATAGTCAGCAGATTCAAAGCTACGCACAGAAATATTTTAAGTTAGCCCACGCTCAGCAATTGGTGGTCGTACCTAAAAAGGCTTAGGACTCTTCTAATTTTCTAGCGGCTAAGATCGCCACTATAACGCCAGGAATGGCTAAGGCTAACGCGGCTAAAAAGTAACCTGAATATCCTAAAAAATTAGAAAGCTTACCTGCCCAGAGACCAGGTAGGTACACGGCAACTAATGAGAGGGTAGATAATAGCGCATACCTCACGGCAGCTTCCGCTCCGGCAGCGAGTTTCATCATCGCTAAAATTAATGCACAAAGTCCTGCTCCAAAGGCCAGGTATTCAATGAAGAAAATAACTGAAATAACGGTGAGTGATGGTAAAGGATTTACGTTAAAGGACAGCCAGCTGATTCCAATCAGGGGTAAGTGCATGCAAATCCCCAGAGGAACGAGGGATTGAGTCAGACCACGACGAGTGATAATCGCTGAGCCCACAATGCCACCGATGGCGAGTCCGAGAATCGCAGTCGTAATGCGCAAGTATGCGTAGGTTTCGTCATCGAGTCCGAGTCCACCTTGGAGAACGCTTGCTTTGGCGAAGAGCTTAATCACGTGGTTCATATGTACCTCGCTGGCCCGATAGAAAAAAATGAGACCCAAGATAATAGGGAATCGCGAATCTCGATAGAGTAATTTGAGGGCTCCACCCATTTGCTTGAGCATGGATAACTTATCCTGGTTTTCGGAGACAGCTTCGTCAGGTTCACGCTTGAAGCCCCACTGTGTAATTAAAAGTACCACTAAACTAAAGGCGGCTAAACAAATCAGTGCTAAGTTAATATCACTGGTCGGCGAGTTTGAACGAGTATGAAAAAACCAGGCGAGATAGATTAAACCTGGGCCGGCTAATACCTGTCCAAGTTTTGAGGCGAAGTTAAGTAGCCCAGAATATTTCGCACGTTGATTGTCATTTAAGGAATGGACGTAATACCCATCGAGAAGGTAGTCATGTCCGCCGGATAATAAGGTCAGGATACACAAGACAATCGCGATGATCACGGCTTGTTCTAATCCAATGAAATGATTCAGCAATAGGATGCAGACAATCATACCCGCTTGGCAGGAGATAATGAGTGTGCGTGGTTTACCGAGGAGACTGAGGAAGGGCGCCCAGAATATTTTGAGAGCAACAATTAATCCGAGTACGCCGACCACTTGAGTGATTGTGCCGTCATTGACCCCATGGTTTTTTAGAACGACGGGTAGTGCTTCATCACGCAAGGCAGCGGGAATGGTTTGAAAAAGAAAACCGCCCAAGACCCAGAGCCACGGAAGTCGTGTCAGGGATGGGTGGCTGCTCGCTTGCATACTTTCTACTTATTACCGCCGAGCTGTTCGCGTCCAAACTCATCAGCCGATCGGAATAAACTATGGAAGAATTTCGCGACGGTGATGTTTAAGCCAAGCAGTTCTTCGTCGGTTAAATCAAGCATTTCACCCGGACGGAAAGTACGCTGCGTATCAACCAGTTTAGTTTTCTTAGCGCCGGCTTCGGTTGCATCTGCTGCGTCGACATCCTTCATCGACTTAAATTCAAGGGTAAGTGAGCCATCAGGTGAAATATCATCATTGGTCACCATGCCAGTACGTACTAAAACTCTGAGGGCTGCAGCGATGCTGAAGATCGCATCTTCAAGTTCGCTGATAATATGATAGGTCTGTTCAAACTCGTTAAACTTTTCCTGAAGTTTCATTCTCACAAACGCTTCTTGTTTCTGGCCGATGATTTTATCGGTATCGGCGTTGCTTTCGAGATTGCGACCGCGGGTCTTGATTAAAAGACAAAGAAGGTGGACTTGATTCATCACCTCTGCGGAAAGGGCTAAGAGGTCATTAATACTCGTGCGCAAGAGCAGGCCACGTGAATAGGCAATCATCTGTTCGTGGGTGAGGTGCGCAGCGGGTGCGGGCATAATGCGTGACACGTTCGAATAGTAATCGTAAATCTTTGCATCGGATGTGCGAATGCCGGCTAAGGTAAACGCCATCATGTCGTGTTGGCGTTGCAGGGCCGTCAGAAAGTTTTGACTGATATTTTGGAGAGAGATGACGCTCTCACCGGAGTTAGGTTGTTGGTTAGACATCTTGAATTATTCGCTGGGTGGTTTAATCTCAGGTGACTTGCTATGACGAGCCCTTTTACGGGCTAAAAATCCATCCTCGCGGGGTTGGGGCGTGGAGGCAATCCATGCGATGGCGATAGGGGCGGCTTCGGCTAGGCTCAAAGGCGGGTTGTTTACAAGGCCGGGGAAGCGATAGGTATGCTCAATTCGAGGCTGTAAATCGGGGTCTAGCTCGTTTCCAGAGATCAAAAGGGCGATGTGTCGGCCAGGGACGCGAACGGGGGTTCCTAGGTCAATTTTGCGACCGATTTTACCCGTTAAAGCAACCACACAGCATTTCTCTTTAACCAACTTAAGTAGTCCGCCGAGGGCAGCTGCTCGCATGACGCGGACATGTTCCATGGCGCCTTGGGCGAGAGTCCAGGTATCAGAATTGAAGGCGAGATTTTCAGTACCTGAAGAAAGGAGAAGTCTTTTGAGTCCAAACGCTGCCATCGAACGAGCAATGGCGGCTAAGTCAGCCGGACGAGAAATATGATCGGCGATGACGACCGTTTCGTGGGCTTCACGCCATTCCGCAAAATCTGAAACACGCACGTGGCCAGGTTCGGGACGCATGGTGATGGCACAAACATCATCACAATCGGTACCTGCGATATAGGACATGTCGGAAGCAGAGCTGGTGTGTAATTTTACACCTAATGCTTCGAGGGGAATGATGTGACTCGAGAGACTCGGTACACATTTCGGCGACGCGTGGATTTCGCGTAAAGATTTCGGGTGTTGTTGAATGCAGGCTAAAACGGCGGGAAGACCTCGCAGAATAACTCGATTAGGATTGGAGGTGTCGGTGCTCACAGGATTCGTCCTTCATCAAAATCTATCATGTCGGCAAAGGAAAGAACATCCGTGCGATGAAGTGAATTCATTTTGCGTTTGGCGTCATTGAGGGCTTCACGACCCATTTCACTCATCCCTTTTTGGACTAATTCACGATTCCAGACGTGAACACGCAGATCTTTCGGGAAAAGATTAAGTAAACGGGTGTTCAAGTCGTTTTCATCCTGAGCGTTTTTTACGCATTCGATGACTTGTTCGGGGTCGACCGCTAGATGCAGACACAGAAAGCGATCAAAGCCTTTACAAAAATTTCTTTGATAGGACTTGGGTAACTCGCCTTTGAGATGTTTTCGAATTTTGGCGATGAAGCGGGGAAGATGAAGCAGGCCAGTGGCGGGATGCGGAATATACGCGGAAGGTAAATCGTAACAGATTTCACCGGTCGCATCACTAAATCCGTTGGGACGGGGGGAGGGTGAATCGGTCATGGATTTTTATTTTCTGTGAGTGATTTGATATCTCTAGCAATTTGTGCACTGGCATTAGCAAAATTTTCAGATTGTGCATTCACGAAGTCGATGGGGTTTTCGGAGCGTTTGGCTTTCCATTGTCCTTGTCCCTGGCCGAGAGATTTACCCTGTGCGTCTTCAATACGGTAGTGTAATTGAAGCACGGTGGCTTGGTTAGTGAGGAACATCGCTTGAACGTCGATGAATAGAGCAATGAAATCTTCGTTGGGGGTTTGGAGCTCGAAAGGTAAACCGGTTTGCTTGGTTAGATTTCTTCCGATAATTTCACTGACGGAGCGATCGAGTGACGCAATCCAGCGCTGGGAGTCGTCAACTTTAATGACCCGAGTTTCCTCAGCAATCACGAGGGTGGGGCGTCTTAGACTAACGGGAATATCTGCGCGTGGTATAAAAATGATGGGACCTTTTTGGGTGGGGGTAGTTACCGGTGCTGAGAGTTGATGGAAAGTTACAGATTCACTTTTCTGATCAAAAGTAATGCAGCCGGAGATGAGACTCAGTAAACCTAAACAAACGATAAATCTAATTTTGCTCATTTGGATTCTTCGGGTTTGGGGTTTTCAGTAGGCAAGATGTTTACTTTCTTTTGTCCACGACCCTGAATGATTGTCTCAGGATTGCGTTCGATAAAATCAGCTAACGAGCGAATAGCGGTGGCCGCTTCTGAAACATCGGCCAGTGCCGTATCTAATTCGCGTCGGGTCGGTGAACCGGGCTTGGTTAATCCACGCACGTTCTCGGCAGTTTCATTGAGACGCTCCAAGGCTTTACGACCTGCGGCCGCCATGGTTTGGAGGTCATCGGCAACGGGATCCACTTTGGTATTAAAACGCTTCACGAGTTCGTCGACCGAACGCATCGCTGCAGAAAAATCCTCCACCGCTTTAGTAATCGCAGGGTCGCCAGTGATTTTTACAATATTGTCCGATGCTGTGACTAAGTTTTTATTAATTTTTTCAAACTCGATTTGTGACGCCCCTTTATCAATCCGTCCGAGAATCGAGTCTACTTTTTGGGTAATCGCAATGAAGTCGATTTTGCTTAATTGATCGAGCGTCTGGGATACCGCTTTGGTCAGGGCACCGAGATTAGAGGGCAGGGTAGGGATTTCGGCAACTTCTCCACGTAAGTCATGTAACTTGAATTCACTGTCAGGAAAATAATCTAATTCAATATAGAGCACGCCTGTAATCACGGACTGTTGTTGTAATTTGGCACGCAGGCCTTTTTCGATGGAGCCACGTAGACCGGTTTTGTCTAAGAGTGCTTGATCTAATCCACGACGCGTGAGCAGGTCGGGGGTGAATTCCATGACCACAGGTACAGAGTAATCGCTGGGTGCTTGACCCGATGTTCGCAGGAGTACTTGAGAAACTTTTCCGATGGTGACGCCGCGGAATTTCACTGGCGCACCAATATCAAGTCCACTCACAGAATCTTGAAAGTAGCTTACAGCGGTCGGCTTTGTACCAGAAAGACTTCCCGCACCGAGGAGGATGAATGCCAGAATAAATAAAAGAATTCCGCCTGCGACAAAAGCGCCAATAAGAGATTTGTTAGCCTTGCGACGCATGATTATTTATGGGTAACGACCCGAGAGAAGAAAGAGTGTGCTTTAGCATGAGACTTGGGGTCAAGGAAGTCTTTTGGCGGAGCGTAGGCACCCATGGTGCTGGTGTCAGAATCGAGGTAAACGCAGTAGTCAGCAGTGTGCAAAATACTAGGGACCTCGTGGCTCACGAGGACAATCGAGGTATTAAAAGCTTCACGTACCTTGAGGATTAAATCGTCTAAACGCTCAGAAGTTAAAGGGTCGAGGCCAGCACTCGGTTCATCGAGAAATAAAATTTCTGGATCGAGGGCCATGGCGCGGGCAATTCCGGCACGCTTCGCCATACCGCCACTGATTTCGGATGGGAGTTTATCAATAGCATCTGCTAGACCAACGCATGCTAATTTATATTCAGCCAGCTGTCGGATCTGACTGGAAGATATATTTAAAAACTCACGCATCGGCATTTCAACATTTTCACGCAGCGTCAACGAGGAGAAAAGAGCAGAGCCTTGAAAGAGAAAGCCGGATCGTCTGAGGGTCGCTTCACGGAGACTATTCGGTGCTTGGCTTAAATCGACACCGAGTAATTCGCAACGGCCCACGATGGGTTCATCGAGTCCGCCCAAGACACGCATGAGTGTACTTTTACCGCAACCGCTGGGTCCCACGATAGCGAGGATTTTGCCGCGCTCTAGTGAAAACGAAATATCTTTCATCACAGCCACGTCACCATAGCCGACGGAAATTTTTTCGCATTTTAAAATGGGGGTCGTGGCGTCCATTAATTAAAAATTATATAAGTTGAAGATGACGGCAAAAATCGCGTCAGCTATGACGATCAGGGTGATGCCGAGAACGGCAGCGGAGGTGGCGGCGTCACCCACGCCTAAGGCAGAACGTTGGGCAACGTAACCACGATAGCAGCCCGCCCAGGCAGCGATGAAGGCGAAGAAGAATGATTTGATGAAGCCGACCAAGAAGCTTTTGAACGTAATCGCTTTAATGGCCTGATTTAAATACTGTTCGATGCTGAGGTCGCCCGCACAGGCTACAATCATCCCACCGAAAATACCGACAAAGGTAGCGAAGAGACTTAAAAGTGGGACCATCAGTGTCACTGCGAGAATGCGTGGCACCGCTAAGTATTCTATCGGATTTATTCCCAGCGCACGTAAGGCATCAGATTCTTGGCTGACATTCATGCTGCCGAGTTGTGAGGCAAAAGAGGTCGACGTTCGTCCGCAGGCAATCACACCCGTCATGAGCGCACCCATTTCGCGAGTCATGGCGAGTGCGACTAAATTGGCTACGTAAACGGTGGCCCCTACTTGGCGTAACTGGATTAATCCCACATAAGCCATAATCAGTCCGGTTAAGAAACCTAGTAAGGCGACGATAGGCAGTGCATCGACCCCTGAGGTTTGTAACTGCAAAGTGAAATCGTTCCAGTTGACTTTCCCTCTACCCACGAGTGTCCGCAATAATCCCAGACTGGTTTGGCCAATGTGATCCATGGCTCTTCCCCATGAGCCGTAACTTTCAATTCCCCAAACTCCAAAATTTTCGAGTAGGCCAGATTTATCATCTTCGGATTTCCACTGGGTGGATTTCTCGGCTAGGCGAACGAGGGACTGAAGTCGGTCGGGGAGCTCGGATAAATCTAACTCTCGAACATTTTTAAAATTATGGTGAATCCAGGCGGGAAGCGCCGAGTCAAAATCAGCTAATCCATCAGAGATAATTTTGACGCGATCGCCCTTAAAATTAATACTCGGTAAGGGGTGCTCAATATGCCAAGACCCACTTAATTTGATAAGTGTCAGTCCACCCGACTGGTTTTGGGCAGAAATGCTAGGCTGACGTGCTGATTTCTCTGACATCCTGATAATCAGATACTTGGGCGGGCCTCATTAAACAAGCAGAAAGGCATTGTCCCGGCCTGCGAATGTCGATTTGATTCACTATCTATTCGATGCGAAGAGCGATGTTACATTTGGCATTTACGACTGCGGTTTTCGCCAAAACCTCCAGTCCGGCTGTGCACTTATCAGAAGACTCTGATAGATTCCATGCACTCGTATCTATCTGTGAAGAGAATGACAAATTTGGTACCAAGGGCACCGATCGGTATTACACCCAGGGGTTACGGATTAGTTTTCAAAATGATCCCAATTTTTATTGGGCACTCACTCAGGAAATTAATACACCTCTAAATACAGACATGCCGGTACCGCCGGATGATGATCAGCCCTACTCAGGTTTATTATATTTAACTTACGGATACGGTAAAGTCCTTGAGCGGGGTGGACGAAACGACTGTCTCTTCACCGTTGAGGGACAAATCGGGGTAACGGGTCCAGCTTCGGGTGCCGAAACTATTCAAAGCAAATTTCACACTTTGATTGGTTCAGATGTTCCCTCAGGTTGGGGTACACAAATTCCCAACGAGCCAGCGTTTAATTTAAATGCAGAATTTAAAAGGAAAATAATCTGGGACGATACTGGAAGGAATATGCGTGATCTGATTGCTCGTGGGCAAGTACAGTTGGGCACCATTCGCACCGAGTTAGTGTTGGGGGCCCAAGTGCGCTGGGGTTTAAATCTTGAGGATAGTTGGGGGCAGGGAACCATTCGACACAGTAGTGTCTACAATCCTAATTATCATTCCGACGGATTATACCCACGCACCTTTTCGTCCTATTTTTTCACGGATGCGCAAATGGAGTTTGTATTTAAAAATTATGCAACCGATGGAACTACCTTTCGGGAATCTGCCCACGTGACTCGCACAACCCTCGTTGGCCAATTCCTCATCGGTGCCACTGCGAGTATCTATCGCACATCCATTACCTACTATCTGGCCGTACGGACTAAAGATTTTGAAACCCAAGCCACGATGCATTATTTCGGCGGATTAAAAGGTGAGATTAGATTCTAATGGTAAATCATATTTTTGCGGTCGTAGATATCGGATCGAACTCTCTCAAGGTTTCAGTCGTGGATAGCCAAGACATGAAAGAGTTAGGTCGATCGACGGAGTCTGTTCGGCTTTTCCCGTCGGGTGAAAATCCAGTCAGACTCCACCCGGAAAAGATTGAACAAGGCGCCCACGCTGTTGCCCGACTGGTTAAATTCGCCCAAGACAAAGGTGCACAGAAAACTGTTCTCTTGGGGACGAGTGCGGTTCGTGAATGCGTTAATCGGGACGATTTTGCAGCGCGCATTCAGGAACTCGCAGGCATGCCGTTAACCATTATTTCCGGCGAAGTTGAAGCACGCTTAGCTGCACAGGGTGTGCGTGTTGACCCCGTCTACGCTAACTACCGAAATATTCTCGCATTTGATTTAGGTGGGGGAAGTTTGGAGATTAGTAAATTGCATGGTAAGCAATGTACCTTCGCACGGAGTTATCCACTGGGTTCCGTACGCTTAACCTCCGAGTTACAATCCCGGCCCGATGGAATCATCGACGAGCAACATCAATTAAGCTTCCAGTCCATTATCCGTTCACAACTTAAAGATGCGTTGCTGAATGAAGCAGCCAAAGATTCTTTAATGGTCGGAGCAGGTGGCGCCTTTACCGCTATTGCACTTTATCTTGAAGCCCTCGGCGAGGCCCCGGTAGCGGGTCGTCTCCCCGTCTTACGCATCCGTGAATTAAAAGACCGTATCTGCAAACTGACGTCTGAGGAGCGTAAACAGTTAAAAGGCATTCCCGCCGATCGATTGGATATCATGCCTGCCGCATTACTGACAATTTGTGTGCTCGCCGATTTGACTCAGGCGGAAGCCTTCTATCTTACTTACCATGGAGTCAGACAAGGAATGATACAACTTATGATCGCCGAAGAAGCCACGCATCCATGAAATTATTTTCCTTAGCCGCTCTTGTTTGCACTTTTAATTTTTTAAACGCACAGACCGTAGAAGGAACAATCACCGCAGTCGACGTCGCCCAATCTACCGCTCAGTTTCAGACCACTACTGAACTCAGGACAATCCAGCTACTACCAGGCGACCTCGCTATCAACTGGTCGCAAAAAAAAGTAAAATGTCGATTGGTACCCAATCAAGGTGCTACCCGTGCAAATATCATTTTCTCGGCCGACCCCGAAGAGTTGCGCCAAGTGGCGGAGGTGACTGACGCATTACGACGTGATACCGTTGAACGTGGGCGCATCGTTCTACGCGGCGCGAATGATTTAATGCCACCGCTGGCTCTCTGGAATCAAAACGGTAAACTCCTATTCAAAAAAGATTTTTTAGGCCATCCCCTCGCCATTAACTTCATCTTCACGCAATGTCGTGATGCCAAGATGTGTCCCGCCTCAACTCAATGTATGCATCGTTTGGCCGAAGAATTGGACAAGTCTCCCGAGTTGGAGAATGTGAAGCTGATCTCGATTACTTTCGATCCGCAGAATGATTCACCAGGAATTTTAAACACTTATGCCCAGGGCTATGGCATTAATGCAAAACGTCACCATTTCCTCACTGGCGATGCCAATCAGATCAAAGATTTGATGCGACAGTTTGGCATCCTCACCACTCAGTCCGACGGTACGATTATTCATAATGCTGCCTTAGTCATTGTGAGTCCCGAGGGCAGGATTATTCATCGTCGGGAAGGTGCACAGTTTGATCCTGCGGGCGTGGCAGAATATTTCCGCACCCTCCATCAACTTTCTCCGACTAAATGAGTAAACGTCGCCAGTTAATATTAATTTCTCTGTCGGCGGTTGGGCTATTTTTTCTACTGCGTTCCTTACCCGACACACAATGTGCCTTATTGCATGTCGACCATGAGCCTGTTTTAGATAGGGGTCTGGAGTTCTGTGGGGTGAATGAAGAAGCTAATTTCTATAGCCCTAAGGACCTACAATTTCCGGTGAAAGCTGAAATTAAATTCAATCAGAAGGGTGGCGAACTACGACTTATTAAAAAAGACGGTAAATTGTTCTATGACTATGAAATCGCTTTATCCCACACCCAGAAAGTTCATTTACATCTTAAACAAAATACCGGTCGTAATGATTACATTCATTTACATCCTGTCTCAGATGATTTCGGGGTTTGGCATTTTAAATTTCCGGAAGAATTCTTAAAGGGAAACCCCGGTGGTGCTTTGCAGGCTTACATCGATTTCGTTCCGTTAAGGTCAGGTCGTACAATTTTAGCCGAAGCCACTGGAACCTGGACGCAGGAATCTGAATTACGTGAGCGCGTTAGCCGAAATCGAATTGTTTCTGTGACGAGTAATACCAATAAGGTGGGCGAATCCGCCACCTTGAGAGTAAAGCTCGCATCGCCCGCACCATCGAAAGTTCTTAAACTGCAGCCGATTATGGGTGCGTTGGGTCATGCGGTAGTATTTTCGACTGACCCTAAGAAGACCGGATACTCGCACATGCACCCGTCGCTGGAAGGTCAAGAGTACGAGTCGGAGCCCACCTTAGCCTTTAAGCTTAAATTGCCTGCCGCCGGCGACTACGAGATCTGGGTTAACATCAGTGATGGTGAGAACGACTACTTGGTCGCTCCATTTAAAGTCACTGATTAAGCCCAAAGATTCGCAGGGTAGGAGCCTTCGTTAACCAATTTCTGGATGCTGGCTTGGACAATCGGTTTATCTTCACGATAGGTGACGCCGAACCATGACGAGCTCGTACGTAGAACCGCGCAATCCCCATCCCCATTTTTAACGATTTCACCTAAGGTGAGTGGAATGTAGCACTCACTTTTTAATTCCTGACCTTTTTCAGTTAAGAATTTTTTAAATAAAGATTCTAACTGCGGAAAAATACTAGGCGTGAAGCCCCACATATTCATGGAAACCGGTTCGTCACCCGTGAGTTTTGTGACGGTACCATCCTCAGCAATGTTTTGTGCACCAGAGTCTGTTTTAGCGATTTTCAGGAGCTCTTGGATGTCGGTCAGAAAACCTTTGTCATTAAGACGACAAACTCCCCGTGCAACTGTACCGTGATCCGAAAGGGTATTTTTTAAAGTGAACCCAACCATGTTGTAGTGAGTCTCGTGATTTGCCGTGGTGGAAAGTTTCTTACCGAGCACGGCGTAGGAATCACGACCATAAAAATCATCAGCGTTGATTACAGCAAAAGGTGTTTTCACTACCTCGCGGGCACATAGAATTGCGTGGGTGGTGCCCCAGGGTTTTTCTCGTCCAGCGGGAACGGTGAATCCTTGAGGAAGTTTATCAATCGTCTGAAAGGCGTAATCTACTTCGATTTTATTGGAGAATTTAACGCCGATACGTTCACGAAAATCTTTCTCGAAGTCAGGTCGGATAATAAACACTACCTTTCCAAAGCCTGCACGAATGGCATCAAAGACGGAATAATCGAGGATAGTTTCGCCTGAGGGTCCCATTGAGTCGATTTGCTTAAGTCCACCATAGCGCGAACCCATGCCTGCAGCCATAACGAGGAGTGTTGGTTTCATGGTCTTATTTTAATGATGAAAGCATGCGCTTAATTTCGTCACGTTTGGCAACGGACTCTGCAAGTTGCTTGCGGGCACCCTCGAGGATAGCGGGAGGAGCTTTGGAAACGAAAGTGTCGTTGGAGAGTTTAGCTTCACCTGCCGAGACAGCCTTCTCCATTTTTTCTAATTCTCTGGTGAGACGAATTTTTTCGGCACCGACATCGATATTCGTACCCATCTCAAGAATCACTGTTCCCAGGGGAGTCACGGAGCCAGGGCGATCAGCCGCATGTGTTTCGAAAGTCATCTCCTGGAGTCCGGCAACGCGGAAGAGTTTATCTCGATTAGTTTCGAGAATGGCTTGGGCGGCTTTATCTTTGGCCAAGACGATGATTTTACTGTCTCTTCGATTGGCTTGGTTGCCTTGAGATTTGAGACCGCGGACGGCGACGACGAATTCTCTCAACTGCGCAACATCTTGGACCTTCGAGTTGATGAGTTTAATTCCGTTCTCACGAAGAATCTTTAGTAAGTCTCCACCCAATCCTGGTGAGTGTTTTTGAATAAAATCTGCTTCATTGCCGTAACCGAGGAGGTGCCAGAGTTCTTCGGAAATAAACGGAGCAACGGGGTGGAAGAGTAAGAGGAACTGTCGAATGACCAGATCTTGGACGGCTAGACAATTATCACGAAGGGCTGGATCAGCTAAGCGGGCTTTAGAAGCCTCCACGTACCAATCGCAGAAATCTCCCCAGAAGAAATTATAAAGCGCTTTGGCGTAGGCAGTGAACTCATGCTCCGAAAGTTGGTTGGCTACTTTATCCGTTAACTCGGCTAATCCGTGGATAATAGCGAAGTCATCATCATCTAATTGAGTAGGTTGAATTCTTTTAACAATCGAGTGTAGCGACGAATTATCGAACATCGGACCCGACATCTGGCGGAAGCGTGAGGCGTTCCAGAGTTTGTTGGCGAAATTTCTACCCTGTGAAACATGATCCTCGTCGAATAAAATATCCTGACCTTTGGGAGCGATTAATAATAATCCGAGGCGAAGGCCATCGGCGCCGAACTTTGCAATTAAATCGAGCGGCTCAGGAGAGTTGCCGAGTGACTTCGACATTTTGCGTCCGAGTTTATCGCGGATAATACCGTTGAAATAAACGCGCTTAAACGGAATGCGTTGACGGATCTCATCGTCAGTCAGTGTTTTCTTTTCGGGACCGTGTAATTCAAGTCCTGCTATAATCATACGAGCCACCCAGAGAAAAATAATATCGGGTCCGGTGGCGAGTGCGCCGGTTGGATACCAGTGACTGAGCTCAGGAGTAGTTTCGCCTGGTTTGCGCCAACCGATGGTGGCCAGACACCAGAGCCAAGAAGATGCCCACGTATCTAACACATCTGGGTCTTGCTCCCAGTTTGCGGGATCGTTTGGCGGGGTGAGTGAAACGTGTCGATTCTTCGCGTCATTACGGTCGGCGCCTTTGCGATACCAAACTGGAATGCGATGACCCCACCATAATTGGCGACTCACGCACCAGTCTTGAATATTATCTAACCAGTGCAGGTAAGTTTTTGTCCAACGTTCAGGATGGAATTTAATGATACCCGACGTCACTGCACGTTTCGCTTCTTCAATTTTGGGATAATGAATAAACCACTGTTCGCTGAGGCGAGGTTCAATCGGCACATCGGCGCGTTCAGAATATCCAACAGTATTTTCGTAAGGTTCTACTTTTACTAACGCACCCAGTTCTTCGAGTAACTTTGCGGCCATATTGCGGGCCTTAAATCTTTCAATTCCAGCCAATGGACCTGCTAAATCATTCATGGTTCCGTCAGGATTCATCACGTCAACGACGGGTAACTGATGGCGCTTGCCGATATCGAAGTCAGTGCGATCGTGGGCCGGTGTAACTTTGAGTACGCCCGTGCCGAAATCTTTTTCTACTGCGTTGTCGCCGACGATTATGATTTTCTCGCGAGGGAAGGGTCGCCAAACGTGTAAACCAATTAAATCTTTATAACGTTCATCGTTTGGATGAACCGCCACGCCAGTATCTCCGGGAATGGTTTCGGGACGGGTGGTAGAAATTTCAAGATACGTGCCAGGCTTTTCGACAACCTCGTAGCGCATTTTGTATAATGAACCCTTGGAAGGTTTCATAATCACTTCTTCATCTGACAATCCCGTTTGTGAAACTGGGCACCAGTTAACCATGCGTTTACCACGGTACACGTAGCCACGCTCGTAGAGAGTGATGAACGCTTGGAGAACAGCTTGCGAGTAACCGGCGTCGAGTGTGTGGACTTTACGATCCCAGTCACAGGAAGCGCCCAACTTACGAAGCTGATTTAAAATAATGCCGCCGTGTTTATCGCGCCACTCAGAGGCTACCTCGATAAATTTTTCACGTCCGAGATCATGACGAGTCTTACCGGAATTCTGACGAAGATCTTTTTCAACACGTGTCTGTGTGGCGATACCTGCGTGGTCGGTTCCGGGAAGCCACAAGACTGATTTACCTTCTTGGCGGGCACGACGAACCATAATATCCTGCAGTGTATTGTTGAGCAGGTGACCCATGTGTAAAACGCCCGTCACATTGGGAGGTGGAATCATCACCGCGAATGGCTCTTTGGATGGATCCACTTTTCCTGCGAAGCAACCTGCGGCAACCCAGCGATCGTACCAGTTTTGCTCAACTCCTTGAGGTTCGTAGGACTTTGGGATTTCGGCCATTTAGGATGGTAGGATTAGGGGGTAAGATGGAGATTGAAAAGCGTTAAGAGATTTACCACACTTAAAGGTAAGCTAGGCCCCATGCAACGGGAGCGGGCGAACCCCGCCAGGTCCGGAAGGAAGCAACGGCAGTCTGAATTCCTGTGTGCCGTGGTAAGCCTAGCCCCTCAATTTTGACCGTTGATGCTGGGTCCGACTTAGAGCGAGTGGATGCTCACCTTGTTAACCGCCATCGCAGCTTCCTTGAAGGACTCACTGATGGTCGGGTGGGCGAAGCAAGTACGCGCTACGTCTTCAGCGCTGCCACCGTATTCCATGTGCGCACAGGCTGAAGCAATCATTTCGGAACCGCCACGCGCGACAATTTGTACTCCCAAAAGTTTATCGGTTTTAGCATCGGCAATAACTTTAACGAATCCGGTTGTCGCATCGGATGCAATGGCACGACCGTTACCGGCGAGTTGGAATTTACCAATCTTCACTTCAATATTTTTAGCTTTGGCGTCTGCTTCAGTCATGCCCACGCAGGCTACTTCAGGATCGGTATAAATGACTCCTGGGATGACGTTGTAATTTACGTGGCCAGCTTTACCCGCAATAATTTCTGCTGCCGCAACACCTTCTTCTTCTGCTTTGTGTGCGAGCATGGGGCCAACGACGACATCGCCAATCGCATAAACTCCAGGAAGGTTAGTGCGGTAGTGATCATCAATGACGATACGATTTCTCTCATCGAGTTTGAGACCGGCTTCTTGTGCGCCAAGACCCACCGTGTTGGGCTTACGTCCCACGGCGACAAGGATTTTATCGGCAGGGAATTCTAAAACTTTACCTTCGCGTTCAGCGGTTAGAGCAAAGCCAGCAGCAGTTTTCTTCACGCCGGTAACTTTAGCACCGAGTTCAAATTTGATGCCTTGTTTTTCAAATGCACTTTGCGCGACTTTGGCGACGTCGGTGTCGTACGCAGGGCCACCAATGTTAGGGAGCATTTCAACCACGGTGACTTGGGATCCGAGACGAGCCCAGACCGATCCAAGTTCGAGTCCAATAGCACCAGCCCCGACCACTACCATATTGGTTGGAACGGATTTTAAAGCGATACCATGGTCGGAAGAAATAACAGTCTCACCGTCAAACTTCATGAAAGGAAGTTCTACGGATGAAGAGCCCGTTGCGATGATGATGTTCTTAGTTTCAAGAATACGCTCACCCGAAGTGCTACGTACTAAAACTTCACCGGCTTTTCCGAGTCGACCCAAGCCGCGAACGATTTCAACGCCGCGTTTGCTGACTAAAAATTCGACACCTTTGTTAAGTTGTCCGACGACCTTATCTTTATTGGCCATCATGGCAGCTACATCGAAGGTCACTTTTTCACCACCGACGATACCGTGTTTCTTACCGTGGACGACGTGTTGAAATACTTCGGTGGAATGGAGTAGAGCCTTCGAGGGAATACAGCCAACATTAAGGCAAGTGCCACCGAGAGCATTGTCCTTTTCGACGAGCGCGACCTTTAATCCAAGTTGGGCAGCTTTAATGGCGGCGACATAGCCTCCGGGGCCAGAGCCGATAACGACGAGATCAAGTTGTGACATAGGTTTTATTTAGAAATTAGGCTCCGAAGAGCAGGGTTTGTGGTTCTTCAATGTACTGACGCACTTTGACCAAGAAGGTGACGGCTTCTTTGCCGTCGATAATCCGGTGATCATAAGAGAGGGCGAGATACATGATTGGTCGAATAACAATTTGACCATTTTCCACTACTGGACGTTCCACAATATTGTGTAAGCCCATGATGGCAGCTTGTGGGTGATTTAAAATCGGAGTCGAAAGCATCGACCCATAGATACCACCGTTGGAAATCGTAAAGACACCACCTTGAAGTTCTGGTAACTGAATTTTTCCATCGCGTGCACGTTTTCCAAAATCGCTAATCGCTTTTTCGATTCCTGCAAAATTCAGTTGATCGCAATCGCGTACCACGGGAACCATCAGTCCTTTGTCGGTGCCGACCGCTACGCCGATGTCATAAAAATTATTTTCTACGATATCATCGCCATCTAATTGAGCGTTCACCGCGCGAACTTCTTTCATGGCTTGGACGGCTGCTTTGACGAAGAAGGACATGAAACCCAGTTTGATACCGTATTTCTTGAGGAATTCTTCACCATGGCGTTTACGAAGTTCCATGACTGGAGCCATGTTCACTTCGTTGAAGGTGGTGAGCATCGCCGTCTCAGACTTCGCCTGGACGAGGCGTTCAGCAATTTTGCGACGTAACGGAGACATCCGTTTTCTGGTCGTACGTCCATCGCGAGTTGGAATTTCAACCGCGGTGGATTTTTCTGCAACGGGTGAGGGTGCTGTGCTGACTGCAGAAGGTGCGACGGCTACGATGGGTGTTTGTCCGTCGAGAGCGGCGAGCATATCGCCCTTGGTAACACGTCCGGCTTTTCCGGTTCCAGGAATGCTGTTGGGGTTTAACCCCGTTTCCGCGGCGATTCTGCGCACGGCAGGGGAAGCTTCAAAGTTTCCAGTTTTAACCAGTGGTGCAGAAGCAATTTTAGGTGCGGCTGCGACTTCAACTTTTTTTGCCGCCGGTTGAGGTGCGGGTGTGGACGAAGTCACGGGTGCTGATGAACCGGTTGAAGATCCAGCAGCGATGGTGGCGACGACTTGTCCGACCGTAACTTCTGTGCCAGCAGGAACGGTGATAGTTATCTGGCCATCAATTTCCGCTGTGCCGTCAGAAGTGACTTTATCTGTCTCAAAAGAGAATAAGGCCTGACCCTTTTTGACGTTGTCGCCGTTTTTTACCGCCCATGCGGATAGGAGGCCACCAGTGATTGATTCACCCATCGAGGGTATTTTGACGTCCACAGCCATAAAAGTAAGACTACGACTTTGTAAGCACTGTCTGACAGTTTCAACGGGGAAATAGGACAATTTTTAACAATATCGGGTCCATCCGATTGTAGAAGGGAAATGCAAAACGGCTGTTAAATCTTCTACTGAACGAATTTTAGACAGTAAAGGCCTGCTGGATTAGGTCAGATTGCTCGAGTTTATGAACAGAAAGGGCACCGACAGCGGGAGAAGCGGCAGCATCGCGACCAGCGTACAAGGGCTTAACTCCTAGGGATGATTCGATGATCGGAGAAATGAAACTCCAAGCCGCCATATTCTTTGGCTCGTCTTGCACCCAAACAACTTTTGCAGGTGAACCATATTGGGTGTGTATTTTCTTTAAGGCCGAAGGGTCGAGCGGGAAGAGCTGTTCAACGCGAACAATCGTAGTCGTCGAATCTTTGCGATTCACACGTTCCGCTTCGAGATCGTAAAATACTTTTCCGGAACAAAGAATGAGTCGTTCAGTTTTTGCTGCTGGTGTTGAGTCCGCAATTAAAGCTTCGAAATCTTTCTCGGTAAAATCTTCGAACTTACTGATACAAGTTTTGTGACGGAGCAAGCTCTTGGGGGTAAGGACAATCAGAGGCTTGCGGTGTTCAGACTTAACTTGTCGACGCAAGGCATGGAAAAGTTGCGCAGGCGTCGAAGGTTGGATCACTTGAATATTATTCTCAGCGCAAAGTTGGAGGTATCGTTCCAGTCGAGCTGAAGAGTGTTCTGGACCTTGTCCTTCGTAGCCGTGAGGAAGTAGGAGAACTATGCCGCTCGTCTGACCCCACTTTGATTCCGCCGAAGCGATGAACTGATCGATGACGATTTGTGCGCCGTTAGAAAAATCTCCGAACTGTGCTTCCCAGACTACTAAGGAATCGGGAGCTTCTAAGGAATAACCGTAATCAAAGCCTAAGACGGCGTATTCGGATAATGTCGAATTTACTAATTCGATGGATTCGCCACCAGGAACTGAATTGAGCGGGCAGTATTCGGCGTCGTTCGAAGGATCGTGAAGGACGGCGTGGCGGTGAGAGAATGTGCCACGTTCGCAGTCTTGACCCGAAATTCTCACAGGATGTCCCTCAGCGAGAAGGGAACCAAAGGCTAGGCCTTCGCCCAGACTCCAATCGAAATTAACTCCGGATTTAAATGTATCTCTTTTAATATCCAACATGCGCTTGATTTTGGAGTTCGGCGCGAAGTCAGGTGGCATTGTCCAAAGTGAGGGAGCAATTTTTTGTAAAAGCTCAGCGTTCGCGCGAGTCTCCACCTGAGCGTCGTAGGGAGACTGGAAAGGTTTCAGCTTAGGTGCTGGTTTATTGGCGAGGTCGGCCTCAAGACTTGCTCGAGCGCGATCTTGCGCTGAGTTTAATAAGACATCGAATTCAGTACGCAGGCTGAGTAATTCGCCGTCGGGTGCGGAGCCTGATTCAGTTAAGCGTGACGAATATAATTCGGTGACACTGGGATGGCTGCTGATATTTTTATATAAAATGGGCTGGGTGAAGAGAGGCTCATCGGTTTCGTTATGTCCGTATCGACGGTAGCAAACGATATCGACCACCACATCCGCTGCGAATTTTTGTCGGTACTCTAAGGCGATTTCCGTGGCGAGTACGACGGCGTCCGGATCATCGCCATTGACGTGTAAAATAGGGGCTTCGATGAACTTGGCGATTTCGGTGCAGTGACGTCCGGTGCGGCCTTCATCGGGATTGGTGGTGAAGCCAACTTGATTATTAGTAACAATGTGAAGCGTGCCGCCCACACTGTAGCCTTTAACGCCGGAGAGATTGAGGGACTCCATCACGATACCCTGACCAGCGAATGCAGCATCACCGTGGATTAAAATAGGGAGAACTTTGGAACGTTGAGTTTCGTTTTGTAAATCAACACGCGCACGGGCTCGTCCAAGCACAATTGGATTAACCGCTTCTAAGTGACTTGGATTATACGCGAGAGTGAGGGCGACATTTTTTCCGCCGATGGTACGACTGCTCTCATAGCCCAAGTGATATTTAACGTCACCGTCGCCAGAAGTTGTATCGGGAATATAAGTTTCTGTGAAGGCTTTAAATAAGGCTTCGGTTTTTTTACCGAGAACGTTGACCAAGACATTGAGACGACCGCGGTGGGCCATGCCGATGATGATGTCATTGATTTCCAATTCCGGAGAACGACTAATCACACGTTCGAGAGCGACCATCATACTTTCGCCGCCTTCAACCGAGAAGCGCTTGGCGCCCACAAAAGTCTTATGAATAAAACGTTCGAATTGTTCAGCTTGGACTAAGGTTCTTAAAAAACCGCGACGTGTTTCGTGATTATAGGCGGATCGTAAGCCAGAGTTCTCGACACGTTCCTGGAACCAGCGTCGACGTACTCCGTCCTGAATGTGTGTATACTCAACGCCGATAGTGCCGCCGTAGATGCTTTTTAATTTAGTTAAGATTTCAGAAAGAGGTAACATGACCCCGCCTAAGAAATCGCCCGTATGGAAAATCTGAGTAGGTGTGATGGTGTCGAGTCCGAGAGCTTTATCCGTTAATTCGAAATAAGGGGTCGGGTCAAAAAGGGGATTAATTCTTGCCTGTAAATGTCCTAGAGTGCGGTAAGCATGAATGGCCGCTAGAACCTTTACTTGAGCCGAAGCATCAACTCCTGAACCTGGGGCAACGGTTGCTGAACCTTTTGCAGGTTTGGGTGGAAGTGATAAACCCAGTTCGAAACCTTCAAAAAAAGCTGCCCAATCTGCATCCACTGACTTTGGGTCTTTTTTCCAACGCTCGTGATAATCTGCCACTAAATCGGCATTCCAGCGTGAGCCTACACTAAGATGTTTCATGTGTGTTACGTTTAAAAGTTTGATAAGGATTTAACCAGAGGTGCGGATAAGAACAAGCCCAGACCAAACTATTTAGTTAAGATTGAGGGTTGAATGACTTAAAATAAGCATCAATACTGATTCTCTACGTCGATGTCTACCCCAAGGCCGGCAAATCGCTCCTACTCCACGGAAGCCCTTGAACACTGGTTCCAGGACCTACCTGAAGAATGGGAAACTGTCTTTAAAGCAAAAGACTTAAAACTGGGCAGACAAATTTACACCGAGGGTTTGGTGAGATCGATTGAACTAAAAACTCATAGCGCCGAGGCCGTCACTAAATTTGATAATAAGTCGGTACGTGCAGTGATTGAACTTAAAGATGGAAAAATTGAATGGAGAAGTTCGCTGCCTGAAGATGAATCGGGTGCACCTTACGCCGTCGCCGCCATGTATGAAGTGGAAGAACTTCTGGCAGATGAAATTAAAGCCATCGATGATTCGGTGCCTGACGTTCAACCCGTCCTACCTCCCGAGCCCGAAAAGAAAGATACTTCCTCACGACTTGCACTTAAATTGCAGGTATCCTTCGAGTTAGTATCTGAGGGTTTAACGGCTTCAGCCTCATGGGCTGGCAGGGGTGGACATGCCTACAATTGCTTTGGTCCAGGCGCAGTCCCTGGGGATGAGCTGTCTGACGAGCAACGCCAGACCTTATTCCGTTTCAGTACCGTCGCTCACCGTGCTGGATTTGTTTACAGTAAAACGGCTGGCACCTGGGCGATAGATAATATCGGTCGGATTGAAAGATTCGTCCGTGAAGAATTAAACGAATGGCGTAAGCGATTTAAATTAGTGGGTGAGGACTCCCTCAATATTTTCCGCAACGAACAATTACAAGTCGCCATCGATGCCCAAGCGAACTCGGGTAATGATCGTAAATCATTTCGTTTAAGTTGGAGTCTTAAAGCTGGCAGCCACCCATTGCTCGAACACGAGCAAAAGCTATTATTAAAAGCGGGTGGCCGTCCCGTAATATTACCCGGAAAAGGTGTGGTTGCTTACAATGCCTCGGTTGCCGATTTTTCCGAAGATTGGAAAAGTAAAGACGGCGAAGTCCCACGCTATTTATTACTATCGCTCTTCGATCACCCCGCCGTGGGTACATTGAAATTGAATGACGACTTAAAGGAGTGGAAGGACCGATTGCTCCAAGAGCCTCCTGCGCCTGAAGGTCTACCTACTTATCTTCGTCCGTATCAGGCTAAGGGTGTTTCATGGCTGGGACGTCTCTGTGATTTAGGCTCACACCCATTATTGGCCGATGAAATGGGCTTGGGTAAAACCGTCCAAGTGCTCGCTTTATTAGCCTCCAGGCCTGCGGGTGAGCGTTCTATCATCGTTTGTCCGGCCAGCGTGATCCCTGTGTGGATTGGTGAAATTAAACGCTTCCATCCCGAACTCTCCGCGGATGTCGCCGTTTTAACGGCGGACGACGATTTTGCGAAAAACCCCAAAGCTAAACTTTGGATTTCGAGTTATACTCAACTCCGTCGTCATGCCGATCTCTTGGAAAAAACTGAATTCGGCTACGTGGTACTCGATGAGGCTCAAGCGATTAAAAATCCAGAAGCCAAAACTACACAAACTTGTTTGAGTGTAAAAGCACTCCACCGCATCGCGATTACGGGTACGCCTTTAGAGAATCGTCTCACCGATTTATGGACTATCTTCCGCTTCCTCATGCCTGGTCTTTTAGGCAAGCGCGCCCAGTTCGAAAAATTCATGCTCCGGGATGAATCCGCGGCGCACATGAAAGTCCGTCGTCAGGTCTCACCCTTTATTCTTCGAAGATTAAAACGTCACGTTGCGTCGGATATCCCACCCAAACAAGAAGTTGTTCTGCCGTGTCCACTTACCCACGAACAACGTGCTTTGTACCAGCACTTAACTCGAGGCAGCGGATTGTC
>JBBAUZ010000001.1:106959-125214 GCA_040397965.1 Opitutales bacterium
AGTCTTGGGCGCGATTTACCGAATCTCCCAATATTCGAATTAACGGGTGAAACCAAAGATCGGGCATCACCGGTCGAAAACTTTAAAGAAACAAAAGGTCCTGCTGTTTTCTTAGCTTCACTCAAAGCAGGTGGTACGGGTATCACGCTCAATACTGCTGAATATGTTTTCTTAATGGATCCGTGGTGGAATCCGGCAGTGGAAAGTCAGGCCGTTGATCGCGTTCACCGGATTGGTCAAAAGAATCACGTGATGATTTATCGCATGATTGCCCCAGGTACCGTGGAGTCACGCATTGAAGATTTAAAACAAAGTAAGCGTGAACTGTTCTCAGCTATTGTTGGTGATATTCCTGATATGACTGATTGGACCCGTCACTTCTCATCACTGGAATCCTTGATTCGTCTAAGCGATACACCAGCAGCTACCGCCTCGGCAGAAATTTCCGATGACGGTGAAGATAAGCACTAATTACTTAGCAATCAGGTCGTACTCTTCAGCGCCAGTCACGGTCACATCGGCGAATTCACCGACATTGAATTTCTTAGGAATCTTAACGATACCGTCGATATCCATGGCGTCACCTTCGCTGCGCCCCACACCGGGTTTTTCGACGAGTACACGAATTTTACGACCGACAAAGCGTTCGCCACGCTCTTTGGAGAGACGTTGTAAGAGGGTCATCGCACGGGCGTAGCGATCCTCTTTTACTTCTTGAGATAAATGACCCTCCATTTTCGCTGCCTTGGTGCCTTCTTCTTGCGAGTATTTGAAGATACCCACGCGATCGAATTGAGTATCTTCGAGGAACTTCAGGAGTTCGGTGAAATCTTCTTCCGTCTCACCTGGGAAGCCGACGATGAAAGTAGTGCGAATCGCCATGTGCGGTGCGCCTTGACGCATACGCTTAATTAAATCGCGAATGTAGTCGCCGCTTGTTTCACGCTGCATCGCGGTTAACATTTTATCCGAAATATGTTGTAGCGGAATATCTACATAACGTGCGACGTGTTTTGACTTCGCAATGGTTTCGATGAGTTCATCGCTCCAGTGAGCAGGGTGGGTGTAGAGTAAACGAACCCAGAAATCGCCCTCAATGGTGTCGAGCTCTCTTAATAATGAAGCCAGAGATTCGCCCTTAGAGGAGTCGACCTTACTACGCGGATTGGGTCTTTCTTCTGACCAACGATCCATCCCGAAGTAGGTAGTGTCTTGGGAAATTAAATTCAGTTCCTTCACGCCTTCACTCACTAACTTTTGTGCTTCTTTGACGACGGATTCTACAGTGCGACTGCGGTGGCGTCCGCGAATACGTGGAATGATACAAAAGGTACAGGGGTGATTACAGCCTTCTGCGATTTTAATATACGCAGAGTGTTTAGGGGTCAGACGAAAACGGGGTGTATCGTAATCAGGAATAAAAGTAGTCACCTTCGATACGAACTCAGTCATGCCAGCGAGACCGCCCATCACTTTTTCAATCACGGGTACAATATTCGTAACTTGATCGAGTCCGATAAACGCGTCGACCTTGGGTAATTCCACTCGGCCTTTAATTCCTTCAACCACCGGTAGGGCACCTTGGTAGCGTTGGGACATACAACCCGCGACGATGAGTTTCTGATTTTTTTTACGAGCGGTCGCTTTGCCATCACTCATCTCATAAATAGCTTCGAGGGCTTCGTGTTTTGAAGCGTCGATAAATGAACAGGTGTTGACGATCACCACGTCAGCTTCTGCGGCATTACTGGTCATGGACATCCCTGCCTTGGCGAGGTGACCAATCATGATTTCAGAATCGATGAGATTCTTGGCGCAACCGAGCGATACGAGTCCTACTTTGACAGACATTCTGACACAAAGACCAAAGATTTCGGAGAAAGCAACCTTGTGAATCGTTTTCGCCGATTTAGAGGCTTAACCAGGCCTCTGCAGGGATTTCTTGGGGTCTGGCTTGTGCCGTCAGACCGAATTCTGGCAAACGCTCTAACCAGCGAAGGACATCAGGTTGATCAGGAAAAAGCTTCTTAGCTGAAGAGCCAACTTGCTTGCGACGCTGAGTAAACAATCCGCGAGCCACTTCTTTTGCTCGGGGACTTAACCGTCGGGGATTTTCTCTTCGGCGTAAAACGAGCAGGCATGAGTCCACTTTAGGTGGGGGATTGAATGACTGACTCGGAACCGGATGAACTTTAATTTTCTCGAAAGCTAAAGCGACTTGTATTGTCACGGCCGACCAATGGGCAGTCCCGACATCAGCAGTTAATCTTTCGGCTGCCTCACGTTGCAACATAAGCACCATGATAGATGGGTGTGGCCCGCCGCAGATGGCATCAATCCAGGGTGTGGAAATGGCATAAGGCAAATTAGCCACCACTTTGAACGAACCGTCGGGTTTATTTTGTAAATCCGCAAAGGGTTTATCGACCGCGTCGCCCTCCGTCAGAAAAAAAGTTTTCGGCCAACGTGACTTAAGAGTTTCCTCTAAATGAAATAACATCGTGCGATCTGCTTCAATGGCGTGAAGTTCTACGCCTGCACCCAGTAACGTGCGACTCAAGGTGCCTAAGCCGGGGCCTACTTCGAGCACGCAGTCACCCGATTTAATTTCTGCTAATTCTAGAGATTTACGGACGATATTTCCATCTACCAAAAAGTTTTGCCCTAACCATTTTTTGGGCATGTGTGAAAGCTTTGCCAGCAAGTCACGCGTTTCACCCAAAGATAAAGGGCCGTCGTTCATTATCCGCGAAATGATTTAAGCAGGGCGGCGGGGTTGGATGCTCGCATTAAAGACTCACCCACTAATAAGGCATTAGCACCTGCTTTGCGCATTCTTGCCGCGTCTTCTGCGGTTTTGATTCCGCTTTCGGCTACTTTAAGAATCGATGAGGGCATCTGCGGTATCACTCTCTCGGCAAAACTTAAATCAATCTGGAAGGTCGAAAGATTCCGATTATTCACCCCAATCATATTAGGATTATGTTTAAGGGCGCGTTCTAATTCAAATTCATCATGCACTTCAAACAAGGTATCCAATCCAGCTAACTTTGCGGCGGCATGTATCGGTTTAATTTCCTCATCAGTCAGTCCGCGAACGATAATTAAAATACACCGTGCTCCCGCTTGGGCGGCTTCTAAAACTTGAAACGGATGCACCATGAAGTCTTTACGAATGCAGGGTAGTGGGTGAGTGCTTTTGGCCTGATCGTTGACCACGTCGACCAAGTCTTGTAACTGACCATGAAAATATTTTGTCTCCGTCAAAACCGACAAACATTCGGCGCCGGCTTGGGCATACAGTCGCGCTTGTTCGACGGCGTTCACTTCACTTTTAATCATCCCGACGCTGGGTGAGGCCCGCTTAACTTCTGCGATTACGGTAATATGCTTGGGGTTGTTTAGTGCATCACGAAACCCGGGTGACTTATTTCGAGCAGCAAAGACGGCGAACTCTTGATCTGTAACCGGGCGCACGTAGGGCTGAATTTCCTTACGCTTGGCGTCCATGATTTCGGTTAACTTATCCATTCCTCTACCGAAACCACCAAAAGCATTCTGGCAATCGTTTTGACTCCGGGGGGAGAACTGACTCCATCGGGGCATGCAAGGAATTGACCGATTAATAACCACAACGGCCAAACTACGTGCCCCCGATGGGTGCCCCTGGGACCGCGAGCAGACCCACCGCAGCATTTGCGATGCACTGGTCGAGGAGGTCGCCGAAGTTTTACAGGCAATCGATAAAAATGATGTGCCCAATCTCCGTGAGGAATTAGGTGACTTGCTTTTCCACGTTGTGCTTCACGCACAGATGGCTGCAGAGGCTGGACAATTTAATTTCAATGACGTCGCCAACGAGGTAAACGAAAAGATGATTCGTCGTCACCCACACGTCTTCGGCGAAGGCAATAAACTCGGTGATAGCGCGGCAGTGATTCAACAGTGGGAGCAAATAAAACTAAAAGAGAAGGGTGATCGCCCCGTCTCACTCTTCAAAGACCTGCCTCCCGCCCTTAACTCTATCTTAATGGCTCGTGATGTGTGGAAACAGATTCATAAGAAAAATTTAAATACTGGGACATTAGTAGAACGCAAAAATATCGATGATAATCAGCAGCAACTCTCCGAGGCTGCCGCTGGAAAGAAGCTGTTTGAATTAATTGCGGCGTGTCGCAATGCGGGTATTGATCCCGACTCAGCTCTTCGTCGCTTCACTCAAAATGTAAAAGACGAAGCGGAAAAGAATAACACAAAACTGGCCTAATAATGTCTTCGGTTCAGCCCATTGTGATCCATGTAGCTGGGCGTGTGGTCGAGGTTTGGCCAAAGTTGTCAGAACGTTCAACCCGCGTCCGACTCTCGGTGAAGCCAGGGCCTAAGATTGTTTTAACTTATCCGCCCCATACATCTGACCGGGCGGTACTCGCTTTTTTAAACGACCAAATTTCCTGGCTGGAGCAGGCGCTAAATAAGACGCGTGCAACCCAGCCTCATCTGATTAAACACTTCTCCAAATTCAATTGGGTCACGATGGATGACCGAATTATGACCTTACAAATTAAGAGTGGTGGACGTACCCAGGTTCAAATTAACCATGAATCGGAGACGGTGGATTTAATTCTACCGAAAGACGTGGAAGAACAAGCGGCACTGCGAGCGACACGTAAACTTGCCGAGACTGGACTTAATTTGGCCGTGAGTAGATTGGCCAAAAGGACTAAGGTGACGGTGGGGTCCGTTAGTGTACGCGACCAAACTACACGCTGGGGGTCCTGCTCTCATTCGGGAACTCTTTCTCTTAATTGGCGTCTCATTTTATTACCTCCCTTAATTCATGATCACGTCATCCTCCATGAGTTAGCCCATCGCTTACACATGAACCATTCAGACAAATTTTGGAATCAGCTCGCTCAGTGGGATGCCGAATGGAAAAAGCACGATCGCGAATTAACCAAGCGCTGGAATACCATTATGGATCTCGGACATCATGAATAAGGAATACGGTCAGTCCCCCGATGAGCTTTTTGATGTCGTTGATGAAAACGATAACGTTCTGCATCCCCTAAGTCGTAGCGAGATTCATAAACGCCATCTTCGGCACCGAGCGATACACATCTTCTGGCTCAACCAAGCAGGTGAACTCTGTTTGCAACGTCGATCCTACGCTAAAGACAATAGCCCTGGCTATTTAAGCAGCTCCTGTGCTGGACATGTCGACAGTGGCGAAAAATATATCGAAGCTGCCGTACGCGAGTTTAGGGAGGAATTAGGGATTACTATTAACTCCACAGATTTGCACGAAATCGATTATGCCCCTTGTCACGAACATTTAGGCAATGAGTTCGTCGTTAGTTACCTGTTGAAGGGGGATTTCACTGCGCATATTTTTAGACCCGAGGTCGACTCGCTCCTTTGGCGTTTTCCCCAGCAAGTCGTGCATTGGTCACAACTCCAACCTGAGCTGTTTGCGACGCCGTTTCTACATCTGTTGAGTCGCGATAAGATTTTAAAGGCTCTGCTGGGATAAGGTTTGAACTTTCAGATTAAAAGTTCTTAGATTTTTGAGTGTCAACGCCCCCGTCCGATCAGCCAGAAAATCCGGTGAATGTCTCCTGGTATCATTGGAGCTGGGTTTTTCCTTTGGCACTTTTTTTAAGGCTTTGGTTGGCCACCTTACGTATCAGTTCGAATTTCAAAAGTCCGTCCGACATGGACAGTCCGGTAATTATCATGCTTTGGCATGAGCGTTTATTTATCAGTCCATTAATCGCCCAGAAATTTGTTCACCGCCCGATCTCTGCATTAATCAGCACCAGCCGCGATGGTGGCTGGCTGGTCGCTTTTTTTAAAATCATGGGTCTCTATGCTGTACGTGGTTCCTCAAGTAAAAGAGGGGCGTCCGCACTGATAGAATTAACCCGTAATGTTAAAAGTGGACGCAATGCCGGCGTCACGCCTGACGGTCCCAAAGGTCCGCGCCGCGTATGCAAACCTGGCGCCGTGGCGTTGGCTAAATTAACCCATAGTCCTTTTTTACTCGTCGGTATTCATTTCCACCGTGCGATTAAACTAAAAAGTTGGGATGAGTTTTCTATCCCACTGCCTTTTTCTAAAGTAGATATGCATTTCGAAATTATACCGTGTCCGTCGCGTGATGAAAAAGACGAAGACGTGGCCCTTTGCATTCAGAATCGTCTGAACGAAATTTCTTAAGTCTAACTTCTGGCTAGAAGTTTTTCGGTATATTTAGCCAAGAGGTCGGTTTCGATATTCACCCGCTGACCCGCTTTTCGTAATTTCAAATTGGTAACATCTAAGGTGTGTGGAATGATCCAAATTCTAACACCACTGGGTAGTAAATCCGCAATCGTTAGGGACATTCCGTCGATCGCGATACAGCCTTTTTTAACGACGTAGCGACAAAGCTCAGGCGACATATCGATATCTAGGCGCCAATCCGCCCCATCGAGCCCCCAGTGTTTAACCTGACCACAACCATCAATGTGGCCGGTTACAAAATGTCCGCCCATTCGATCTGTGGGTTTTAAGCTGGGCTCGAGATTAACGAGACTACCAAGCACTAAGTCTCCCAAATTAGTTAGTCTTAATGTCTCTTCCAGTAGGACGAATTTGGCTTCGTCATTTTTAAATTCTGAAACAGTGAGGCAGCAACCATTCACCGCGATGCTTTCTCCCAGTATGCTGTTTTGGAGGAGTGGACTCTTGATGGTAAGAATGCAGCCACCGTGAGGCTTCTTATCAATCGCTTTGATTTCACCGACGGCTTGAACAAGTCCAGTAAACATACCAAAAAAAGGGCCGTTGTGCGGCCCTAGAAATTAGTTCTTATGGCCTTCGCCTGAACGTTTGTTGCGTTCTTCTTGTTCGATGCGGGCACGAATCTTCGCACGTTCCTCTTCTTCGATAGCGCGCAAGCGAGCTTGGCGACGATCATCTTCATCGACCACGTTTCTGACCTCGTCACTGACGTCTTCTGAAGCTTTCTTGAATTCACGTTTGGCTCTACCAAGTCCGCGGGCCAATTCAGGGATTTTGGATCCACCGAAAAGGAGAACTGCGACAATGATAATTGCCCAAAGAATAGGACCGTCTAATTGAGCGAGTGGGAGGTTCATAGAGTTATGTGATATTGCGATTGCTTGAATGAAGTTATCATAAACACTCCCTAAAACCATCAAAATGTCAACCCATGTCTCCCATCGGGAAGTTTGGTACACTGGGCACGTCCAGGGAGTAGGTTTTCGTGCCCAAGTTCTGGGAATTGCCCGTGGCTATGACGTAACGGGTTTCATCCAAAATTTAACTGATGGGCGGGTATATCTACACGCTGAGGGGTCGCCAAACGAGATTGATGGATTTTGCGAAACAATCGAGAAGTCACTCGACGGGCATATTCGAAGTGTGGAACAGCGAGATTTTTCTGGGGTTCGCACCACTAATAACTTTATTATCAAAAAATGAATACTGGTCCAGCAATCACGGTGAAAGGACTTACCAAGGATTTTCGCATTGGTTTGCGCGGAGTTAAATTACGTGCCGTCGACAATGTTTCATTCGAAATTCCCCGCGGGCAGGTTTTCGGTTTATTGGGTCCGAATGGCTGCGGGAAAAGTACAACCCTGAAAATAATTCTCGGATTAGTTTCTCCAACCGCCGGAGAGGTATCTATCTTGGGTTTTCCTTTTGCCACAACCGCGGCACGTTCACGCACGGGTTTTTTACCGGAAGCCCCTTACTTCCATAAATTTCTCACGGGTCGTGAACTCGTGGCGTATTGCGCTCGTCTGAGTGGCGTAAAACCAGAATCCGTTGATCAGGCAGTTGAAGAAGCTTTAGCCTTAACAGTGATGACGGAAGCAGGGGACCGCACGATAGGTACGTATTCAAAAGGTATGTTGCAGCGCATTGGCTTAGCTCAAGCCATCGTTCATGATCCTGAATTGGTAATTCTCGATGAACCTACTGCTGGAGTTGACCCCGTAGGTTCAGCCGCCATCGGGCAAATGATAAAAGCCATGAAAGCAAAGGGTAAAACGATTGTACTCTGTTCGCACTTATTAGGACAGGTTGAGCAGGTCTGTGATCGCATTGCGATTATGGATCGCGGGAAACTAGTACTCGAAGGCCGGGTGGATGATGTTTTAACCCGTCGCGACCAACATATTATCACTGTTGAAAATTTATCTCCGACGGCGCGGCGTGCTGCTGAAGAAGCCTTAGCCCAACACGGTGCAAAGGTTACCTCCCTCACTCATCCTCGTCGTTCGCTCGACGATTTATTCCGTGAACTCGTGACAGGGAGTCGCGATGCTTGATTTTATGAAAGCTTCTTTATTACGTATTTCTTGGATGACGCGGTTGACTTTTCTCGAAGCCATTCGTCAGCGTTTCTTTGCCTTCCTCATTTTACTTTCCGCTGCTTTAGTACTCTCCTCCGTCTCATTTCGTTTTTTAGACTTCGGAAATGGTGAATTAAAATTCGTCTGCGATTTTGGATTTGGTGGCATGTTCTTATTTGGCTCCGTGCTCGCCGTCGTAATGTCCGCTCAACTTTTTTATGCTGAGATGGACAACCGTACCGCTTTAACCTTGCTCGCGAAGCCGGTCAGCCGAACGGAATTTCTGGTCGGAAAATTTATCGGGGTGTGGTTTGTTTTAGGGCTCTTCATTGTAACCCTCTCGACTCTCTTGGGTATTATCCTATGGGCCCGTTGTCAGGAGTTGACTGTGGCGGCCGTGGAACTTGGCAAAGCCCCGCCTGACTTCAGTGTTGCGGGCCTTTTCTCCCATACTGGGATGCAGTGGGCCCGTCTAGGGGTTGTGGCAGCGATGATTTTGATGGTCGCTTCGCTGGCGCGGACTTTTCTCTTCACGGTCATCGCGGGTTCGATGCTGGTCGTAGCCGGTCAACTGCAATGGTTAGCGCAAGAGACTTTGCTGAAGCCTGGTGAACTTAACTTTTTTTCTAAATTATTATTAACTGTATCAACTTATATAATTCCTAACTTACAGCAGTTTAATATTGGGGATGCTTTAACCTTGGATCACGGCTCCGTCGCCGATGGGGCGGTGACGTTAGCTCTCTTTTCCGGGACGTGCTATATCGTAGTCTTCTTATTCATAGGTAGTTTAATCTTTCGGCAGAGGGAAATTTAATGAAGTCACTTCGTGTACAATGGATTATCGCAATCTTTTGTCTGGGGTTGGCTGGAGTCATTGCGGAACACTCTTGGACCAAGGTTCGCGTCTCGATACCCGAGATGGGTAAAAAACAAATTGAGCCCAGTTTGGGGCAGGGTGTGCTACTCGGTATTTTAGGAGGATTTCGTGCAGTCGTTGCCGATGGTGCTTGGATTCGAAGCTATGTACTTTGGGAGCGGCGCGATCGGGCAGGCTGTGAAGCGCTCATGCGTACCGCTTGTATGTTGGATCCGCGGGCACGTTATTTTTGGGAGAACACTGGTTATGTTATCGGATACGATATGGCTCACTGGGAAATCCGTAAACGCGGTGGATACGCTAAAGTAAGTGCTGAAATTCAGGATGATTTATTTAAAAAATACGGCCAGCAGGGTATCCGTGTGATGGAGGAAGGGATTAAGTACACCGGAGGTAATGTCGGAATCCTGATTTCAGCCGGACAGATGTCTGAATTAAAATTGAAAGATTTTTCTCTCGCGGCCTCGTATTACAAGCGAGCGTCCGAAAGTAAAAATGCACCATGGTTCGTCCATTTTATGTGTGCACGGGCACTTTGGGAGAACGGACAAACCAAGGAAGCTTACGCATGGTATCGCGATGTCTGGCAAAAGAGACTCAGCAACGAAGAGGATCATGCCGCCGATGACTTAGAGCGTCTCCGTTTCATGGAAGACGAATTAAAACTCAGCCTTATCCAACGTATCCCGCGTCAGCCCTGGGAGAAAAAATATTAGTAAGGATTCGAGTCGGAAGACTTTTCGGAGGCTTCGCCGGCTGCCTTGCGCGGACCCTTGGGCTTGCGCGGAGGAAACTCGAACCACCAACCTTTATCCTTGTCTGAAACTAAGTAAGCTTCGAATGCTCGATTCGTCTTTCTTGAAATAAATTTCTTCAGCGAAGTTTTTCCAGTGGTCAGTAAGGCCTTTACGTCTTCAGGGGTAATCGGGCATTTGAGCATTTCGGCACTGAGTCCAAAAGTCTTCTTAGCTCCAGCCTCAGCAGCCTTCTGGGGGCACACTCGGTAGCCCGCTGACGGCGTTTGTTGCACGGGTAGACCCGAGACAGGGCAATTCCCTAGAACCGGCCACTCGGCGTCAAAGGCGTCCGGATTTCCCGCAGCTCCTTCGCGTGGTGGTAAAAAGAGTACAGCCTTGAGTCGGCCGGTAGGTGGCTTGGGCTTAGTTTTGCGCTTAGGCTTTTCGACACCATTTTCATCTTTCGCTGGAGCCTCCTCAGGTTTTTTCTTCCAGGAAACAATCGAGTCTTCATCCAAGAGATCGATATAGCCGGTGTAATTCTTGCCCGACTTCATCGATTTGAAGTCATCAAAAGGTCCGATGCGACGTTTCTCAACCAGTTCAGCAAGTTCCGCCGGCGTGACGGTGTGTCCATTGATACCTTTGTAAACAATCACCATGGGCTTTTTGCCGTCAGCCGAACGATCTTGTGAGAAATAACTTTCACCGTTCGTCATCATCGGTTTCTTGTCAGAGGGTGATAAGACTTCAGGCTGCACCACAGTCGGTTCTGGTTCGACGCGTCCTTTATTAATAAAATCTTCAACCTGAACTTTGATATCCGAAATAAACTTCTTAACCGAGAGATCGCCGTGCTCGGTTTGTTTTAATTGATATTCCCATTCACCCGTTAGTTGAGGCTCCGAGAGGAAGGATAAACCTTTGGCGTGAATAAATTGATGTAATTGAAAAGCTTTGGCCATGGGCACGAGTTCTTTGCCTTGGCGTTCAATATACTTTTGTCCCAAGAGACCTTCAATGGTCTGGGCGCGTGTCGCTGGAGTACCTAAGCCGCGCTCTTTCATCGCTTCGGCGAGGGCTTCATCGTCAACAAACTTACCTGCATTTTCCATCGCACCTAAGAGTGAGGCTTCGTTAAAACGTGCCGGCGGCTTGGTGGCGTCTTGTTTAACATCGATATCCGCAACCTTGGCTTGTGGTGGTTTGCCATCAGCGTCGGTGAGAGCTGGGAGAGTTGCGGCACCTTCTTTATCTTTGTCTTCTTCGGCTTCCGCTTCTTGTCCCCAAACTGCACGCCAACCTGCAATCACTAAAACTTTACCCGTGGTACGGAAATTGTACTGACCGACTTGAGTGGTGCGAACGGTTTCCTCGAACTCAGCCATTGGGAAGAATACACCGACGAATCTGCGTACGACTAAATCGTAAATCTTTTGCTCTACCTCAGACAGTCCGCTCGGGATGGTGCCAGTAGGAACAATCGCAAAGTGATCACTGACTTTTTTATTATCAAAGACGCGTTTGCCGGCTGAGTTAAGCCAGCCCTTACTTAAAACCTCTTTAGCGAAATTACCGACGGAGTGACCTTGGATTAAAGATTCCAAGACATTCTTGGCGGTGGGTAGATGGTCTTCAGGTAAGTACTGTGAGTCAGTGCGAGGGTAGGTAAGGGCTTTATGTTTTTCGTAAAGCGCTTGAGCTGCACCGAGAGTAGTTTTAGCCGAGAAGCCGAAGCGGCGATTACCTTCACGTTGCAGCGTGGTTAAGTCGAAGAGACGAGGTGCACTTTCTTTCTTGGGCTTACATTCATCAGTAACGGTACCGACGCCGATTTTCCGACTCTCTTCTGAAAGTTTATTAGCGGCTGCCTCGTCAAAGAAACGTTCAGCTTCTTTGCGATCGGTCACACCAGGGACTTGGGCTACGCCTTTATATTGTCCCGACTTAACATTGAAGTAGGCTTCGATTTTCCAAAATGCTTTGGGTTGGAACGCACGGATTTCTAATTCGCGCTCCACAATCAACATCAGGGTGGGGGTCTGTACTCGACCGGCAGGATAGGATTCGCTGCGAGCTCCAATTCGTAAGGTACAAAGTCGGCTCGCATTAAGACCGACCAACCAGTCAGCTACGGAGCGTCCAATGGCAGAATCTCGTAATCCTAACTTAGCGTCTCCAGCTAATAAATTATCAAACGAATTCTTAATGGCATCAGTGGTCATACTCGTAAGCCACAGACGTTTGGTTGGAAGATGATGTCCGACTAGACTGTAAATATACGCAAAAATAAGTTCACCCTCACGTCCAGCGTCACAGGCATTTACGATGGTATGGCTTCTTTTGATTAAATCTTTAAGCAGTTTGAAGCGGGCGCCATCTTGTCGCTCGTTTATAATTACTTTCAAAATTGATCCGTCGATTGTACCATCGTACTTCTTCGGAAGCATCGGGAGGTCTTTTAACGTCCAGCGTTTATAGATTGGATCCAAGTCCTCGGGATCCTTCAATTTTACTAAGTGACCGACGGCTGAGCTAATAATCCATTCGTCGTTTTCAAATACGTCACCGGACTTCGGAACCTTAAGAACCTTGGCCAAATCCGCAGCGACGGATGGCTTTTCAGCGATGACTAATGTCTTTAAAACCGAGCTATCAGTTTTTGCAGAAGGGGCCTTGGAAGATTTTTTTGCCATGCGTTGGATTATAACCCCTTGTCAAGTTGTGGTTATATTCCTTGCTCAGCGAAAGAGTCATCTAGCGCAGCAATGAGAGTGGAAATAGTGGCGTCGGTTTCGTCACCCATGTTGGAGATGCGGAAGGTTTTACCTTTTAACTTTCCGTATCCGCCATCGATCACAAGTTTATGACGTGATTTAAGAGTTTTCAGTAAACGTTCTAAATCGGCATTACGGTCATTCTTAAAGCAGTTAAGTCCGCGCGTAGCAAATTCAGGACTGGGTAATAAACTAAAGCCTTTCGCTAATCCCCACTGACGCACCTTATCATTTAAGCGACGGTGACGTTCGTAGCGGTTGTCCAGACCTTCAGCTTCAATCTCAACGAGGCGCTGTTGGAGTCCGTAGAATAAAGAAATGCAGGGAGTGGAAGGGGTCATGCCCTTGGTGTGATTATCGTGGAACTCGATTAAGTCGAAGTAGTAACCACGATCCGAAAGCTCCTTAGCACGGGTGCGAGCACGCTCACTGACGGAGAAGATTGCCAAGCCTGGGGGCAGGGCGAGGGCCTTTTGTGAACCGGTTAGAAGAATATCGATACCGAGTTCGTCTTTCTTGATAGGTAAGGTGGAGAATGAACTTACTGAGTCGGCAATCGAGATAACGTCAGGGAACTCGCGAATGACTGCCATGATCTCGGCAATATTCGAAAGTGTACCCGTCGAAGTTTCGGAGTGGATAAAGGTGATGCAATCGAATTTACCGGTCGCAAGTGCTGTACGAATGGCTGCTGGATCCACGGGCTTACCCCAGTCGAACTGTAAAGCTTCGGAGTGTTTACCGCAGCGCTTGGCGACGTCGTTCCATTTATCAGAGAACGCACCGTTCATACAATTGAGAACGCCTTTCTTACAAACATTGCGAAGGGCACCTTCCATGACACCCCAAGCGGAACTCGTACCTAAATAAACTGGGTCAGTGGTGTAGAACATTTTCTGGAGACGCGGTTGCATATCTTCATAGAGAGCAACGAAGTCTTTGGAGCGGTGACCAATCATGGGCTTGCCCATCGCCTTGATGATGGATTCAGAAACAGTGAGTGGTCCTGGAATGTATAAGCGGTAACTCATTTTTGGAAAGTGTTGAGAAGATCTTTAGAGACGTCGGGGTTTTCGATTCGAACGACTTTTTTGTTCTGGTGGGATAGGGTGGCGGTTTTGGGATGCCAGGTCTTGGCTTCCTCGGGCGTGACCTCAGCAAAGGTCATCACTACTAATAAGTCACCTAATTTACCCAAATGGGCGGTGGCACCGTTTAAGCAAATCTGACGTGAGCCAGCCGGAGCGGGGATCGCATAGGTCTCAAATCTCTCCCCATTAGCGATGTTACCCACTAAGATTTTTTCGTAGGGAAGCATACCCACTAGGGCCATTAATTCGCTATCTATAGCCAAAGAACCCTCATAATCTATGCGGGCACCGGTGACTTCAGCGCGCAGTAACTTGGTGCGTAAAAGGTGATAGAGCATAGACTCGATGCGTCCCTTCTCAATCGGGTTGCCTGCCTGCGTCAAACAAGTTTGCATAGTTTACGCCCATGAGACCTAAGCACCGAGGAATATTTTCGACCCTTCGTGAGGCTATTGCTGGATACGCTACTGACCTCGTTTATGACCGTAAAACAGGGGTATTGGCAACTTTCCTAGGTTTCTTTCTCTGGCTCCTTTCTCTGGTATTTGAGGTCTTAGTAAAATTTCGTCTATGGCTTTATCGTCACCGACTCATCCGGGACACCCACCTGGGGTGCAAAGTTGTCGTAGTGGGAAACTTAACCGTGGGCGGAACAGGCAAAACTCCCGTGGTTATGAAAATGGCCCAAGTCCTCGCCCAACGAGGCCGCAAAGTAGCTATTCTGTCTCGAGGTTATAAAGGCGCGAGTGATTCGATGATGAAGAGATTTTGGCGGTGGCTCACGCAGGGTCGTCGACCCAATCCACTGACGGTGTCCGACGGTAAAAGCGTTTTATCGGGTCCGGACGAGGCTGGCGACGAGCCATTCATGTTAGCCACTAACTTAGTAAAGTACGGCGTCATCGTGATTGTTGATCGCAATCGGGTAGAGGGTGGTCGCTTCGCCCTTCGCCAATATGGTGTAGATACTATATTATTAGACGACGGATTGCAGTACCTTCCATTACGCGGTCAGATTAATTTACTCCTCGTCGATAGTCGTAATCCCTTTGGAAACCAAAATTTATTACCTCGTGGTATTCTGCGTGAGCCCGTTAAAAATCTCAGTCGGGCATCATATATTTTTCTTACGAAATCAACGGGGGCACCCGATCCCGAGCTGGTTGCTTTGATTCGTAAATATAATCCCAAGGTGGAAATCATTTCCTGTGCACACGACGCCAAGGAGTTAATCGAGATAGACGGAACGCAACACCTACCTCTGAGTTTCTTAGCAGGAAAACGCGTTGCTGCTTTTTCGGGCATCGCTACCCCCGAGAGGTTTGAAGAAACTTTAGTAGCTCAGGGTGCTAAAATTGTCTCCAATCGTCGATTCCTGGATCACCATGCTTTTAATGATGAAGACTTAGATGAAGTTTTAGAATCCGCCATCCGTGCCAAGGCCGAGGTCATTGTTACAACCGAAAAAGATGCCGTACGTTTGCAGTCCCGCTTCCGTCCTTCACTCCCCCTGATGTATGTGAGACTTGAAGTGGATATCTTGGGCGACAAAGAAGGATTTAACGGAGCCGTCGAACGGATTTGCTTGGGGTCTTCTTTGCAGCGCTAACCTCGTCGGCTAAGTGCTTTTTAGCTAACTCTAAGAAAGTCGCCTGAACTTGGGTATCGCTACGTCCAATCGGTGAGCAGGGGAGATACTGACCATCCGCATTAAGTTCTTTAACGTCGCCGAGTTTCTCGGAATAAACTTTGAGAACTTCTTTTTCAATCCGGGCACGTAGTAATTTGTTTTTAATCGGAAAAACACATTCCACGCGGCGCATAAAATTACGCGGCATCCAGTCGGCACTACCCATGAGAATAATGGGTTCGCCACTGGAATTTTCGAAACGGAAAAGTCTGCTATGCTCGAGGAAGCGGCCTAAAACACTAAAAACTCTGATGTTTTCACTCTTACCAGGGACGCCAGGAATCAGGCAACAGATACCTCTGACGATGAGGTGGACAGACACTCCCGCTTGCGATGCTTGGTAGAGTGCTTTGATCACCTCGGGATCCACAAGACTATTCACCTTTGCAAATATTCGTGCTGGGCGGCCTGCTTTAGCCGAGACTATTTCGGAATTAATTAAATCTAAAATTCCACGATGTAGATGGAACGGTGCAACAAGCAGGTGTTTGAATTTTGGCTTCGCGAGATTTCCCGTGAGCACATTAAATAACAAACCCACTTCAGCGGTAATATCTTCATCCGCTGTGAAAAGCGAAAAGTCGGTATAGATTCGGGCGGTCTTGGGATTGTAATTCCCCGTGCCCAAATGCACGTAACGTTTTAGACCGCTTTTTTCCTGACGAATAATCAGACACGCTTTGCAGTGTGTTTTAAGTCCAGCGAGTCCGTATACGACGTGAGCACCGGCTTCTTGTAACTGGCGAGACCATTCAATGTTATTGAGTTCATCGAAGCGGGCACGAAGTTCTACTAAGGCAGTAACTTGCTTACCATTCTGAGCAGCTTCTTTTAAAGCTTCGACGATGGGTGAGTCGCCGCTGGTCCGGTAGAGGGTTAATTTAATCGCGACCACTGAATCATCTTTCGCAGCCTGACGGAGCAAATCTACCACAGGGGTAAAGGATTCGTAGGGATGGTGCAGCAAGATATCTCCTTTGGAAATTTTAGAGAAAATTTTCGCGGGCTCACTCAATTCACTGGGCGTGACCGACGAAAAATTAGGGTAGAGTAAATCCGGGCGATTCACGAGATCGATTAAACTACTCAACCGCATCATGTTAATGGGTCCTTGAATACGGAAAGTATTATCGGCCGCTAAGCCAATCGACTTTAAGAGCCAGTTCAGTTCTTCATCGGGTACTGAATCTTCTATCTCTAGTCGAACAGGTGCACCTTTTCGTAAATTACGAATTTCATCTTCAATCGCATCGAGTAGGTTTACCGTTTCTTCTTCGTCGACGTATAAATCGCTATTTCGGGTAATACGAAATGCCCAAGAACCTTTTAATTCTAAACCAGGGAATAAGCGATCGATGAAAATCTGTGTAACGATACTGAGTAAAGTGAATGTACGCTTGTTGCTCGGTCCGAGTGCTAAAATCCGAGGAAGCACGCGAGGAACGGGAACCACTGCACGGCGCGTTTCACCAGACTCTGGGTCACGCAAGAAAACGAGTAAATATAAGCCTTTATTTGTGAGTACTGGAAAAGGGTGGGATGGATCGATCGCCAAGGGCGTTAATGCGGGCAAGATGTCTTTGTCGAATCTGTCTGAGAGCTCATTCAACTCGGCCTTGGTAAGTTGGCCTTTAATTTTATAATCAATACCTTCCTTGGCGAGGGCCGGAACAATCTGCTCTTTCCAGCAATTTTGCTGGGCGCTAACTAAACTGTGTGCACGCTTTAGAACTTCCTGTAAAAATTCACGCGTAGCAGGGTGGCTGGCAGACTCCTCCTGTTGCATAATACCAGCGACGCGAATTTCAAAGAATTCATCGAGATTAGAACTCACAATAGAGAGAAAGCGTACACGTTCCAGGAGTGGTACGGTGGAATCTTCAGCCAATTCCAACACGCGTCGGTCGAAACTTAGCCAGCTGAGTTCACGGTTAAACATTTTGATGAGATAACAATTCGTGAAAGCGTTGTCACTCTCACATGATAAAATTCAGAATTTTAACCCCAAATTTCCTATAGTTTGTCACTTTACCGTCACAAAAGGGCCCGTTTGTCTTAATTTCTCGGCTGGGCTGCCCAAACAATCTTCAGTTCAGCACTATCCGTCAATCTAACCTTGGCTGCGTAAGGTTGAGAATGACTTACCATATCTCCCCGTTCAAATTTCGCGGCCAGTACCTTCACATCATGTTTAGACAGGCCACGCGTAGAGACTTCGACAGTTTGTAATTGTCCGTTCTGAACTCCAATGAAACGTAAAAGTCCTTTGATAATTTGGATGTCTGAAACAATGCGGATACTCGACTGGTCTAAAGATTTAATTTTTTGATTGGAGAAGGCCGCAAAAGTGAAACGAACATCGCGCAAGTCGCGATGTAGTTTGCGATTAATAAATTCAGTCGTGGATGGAATTTGCCAGTGGCGTACCTCATGCGACCAGTGGACGCCATCAGCTAACTGTGGACAGGGATGAGCGTCTAACTCCGGTCCAATTCGGGAAACAATCTCATGCGCAGCAATTTCATCACTAAGTTTTTGTAGGCGTTGTGAGGTCACCTTGAGAGCTGGCTCTAAAATCAAAATGAGTCCATCAGGAGTCAGCCGATCTTTCATTGACTCTATCCATTCAATGAGTGCGGACTGATTGAGTGACTTCATTTCATTCAAGACAAAACCTGCGATGATAATATCAAAGGGGCCCTCTGGCCAAGTGTCGG
>JBBAUZ010000001.1:125314-135205 GCA_040397965.1 Opitutales bacterium
TGATTGAGCGGATTAGTCTCCGACATTGCGACGACCCTCCAGCGCACTACGGAGTGTTGCTGAGTCAGCAAAAGTTAATCCGCTACCACTCGGTAATCCAAAGCCAATACGACTGACTTTAATGCCTGCCCGAACTTTGGAGATACTCTCGAGTATGTAATGACAGGTGGCTTCACCTTCGATGTCATTGCCCAGGGCGAGGACGACTTCATTAATCGGTTCATCTTTAAGACGCTGCTCAAGGGAAGCTAAATTCAAGTGCTCGGGTCCCACGCCGTTGATGGGTGAAAGCCTGCCATGCAACACATGGTAAGTGCCCCGGTGGGCCTGGGATCGTTCGATCGCTAATAAATCGGGGACTTGTTCGACGATACAAAGTGAGGTGGCCTCACGCTTGGGATCCACGCATACTTCACATAGGTCACCTTCGGCGATACTGCCACAACGGTTACAACGCTTAACCTGCTTCGAGGCTGCCGTCAGGGATTCCAGAATGGGGCTCAGCTTCTCTGGCTTCTCGACGAGTAAATAGAGTGCGATTCTTTCTGCCGAGCGGTGACCGAGGCCAGGGAGCTGGCGAAGAAGTTGGCGAACTTTTTCAAACGAAGGAGTCACGAATAAATGAACCTCTCTTATATCTGATATTTAGTCAAGGGCTCACCGATGTTTACAGGTTGCCTGATCGGTAAAAAGAATTGTTTTATAAGTCTAATCAATGTCCGCCCCAATTAAAATTGAAATCGTTGGTGACTTTGTCGCCATCCAATGGACAGACCAAACGGAGCATTTTCTCAGTGGCGAATTTTTACGTGAACGTTCACCGAGCGCCGAGAATATGGGCGAAGTGGATATCTTGGGTAAACGTTGGGGTGGGGACGGTCCGCGACAGTTCCCTGGTGTCAGCGTCATCCAATTATCAAGAGTCGGTAACTATGCTGTAACTTTTGAGTTTAGTGACGGACATAAGACAGGCATCTACAGCTGGGAATACTTAAGGCAGATTGCTGATTTACAGAAATAATTTTTACTTATTGCACCAGACGGGAAAATAGCCGAGTGTTGGTATGTGAAAAAAACCTACGTCTTGGACACGAATGTTTTAATTCATGATCCAGAATCGCTCTTTAAGTTTGATGAGCATATTGTAGCAATCCCAGTCGAGGTTCTCTCTGAGCTGGATCGCCACAAAACACAACCCGGGCAGTTAGGTGCCAGTGCCCGCCGGGTAAATCGCGCGGTGCGTTCTCTTTTTGAAAATAGAAACTTAAAAGATATTGTGGAAGGCGATGTCACCAAGCCTGGTGCCTTACACGCCGATCTACGCGACGGCGGCGAACTGAGAATTATCGTTAACGAGTCACTGATTAGAGACCATTTTACGGGCCCACGAAACGAACGTCTCCGTGCTGTATTCATGCAGGTCGATGCACCCGACCACCGCATCATCGCCTCCGCACTCTACCTGCGTGATACCTCCAAAGGCCCAGTAATCCTGGTCACCAAAGATGCCTGTATGGCACTTAAGGCCCAAGCTCTCGGACTCGAAGTACAAGATTATCGCAACGACCGGATTGAAATTAGTGATTACGGTCAGTATCGATCAATTGCGATTTCCGCGGCTGCCATGCGCGACTTTCGTGATGTTGCACAAGTGGCCGTTAATTTCAAAAAGGACGATCCTGCACCCATTATCAATGAGTATGTGATGTTAACGTCAGATTCCTGGACCGAGCCCGCACGGCACGTGGGTGATGGTGCGTTTGTCCCACTCGGTCTTTATCGTGAATTTATTTCTACTGCGAGCGGGGCCCGTAAAGGATTACAGATGCCCCGTGGTATGCGCGTTATACCCAAGAACTTCGAGCAATGGATCTTCCTCGATGCACTTCTTAATCCCGATATTAAATTGGTGACCTGCTTCGGTCGTGCTGGCACCGGTAAGACATTTTTATCCATCGCCGCAGCACTTTCACAGGTCTTGAGTGATTTCTCACCCTACAAGAAATTGTATGTCTCACGTCCAGTAGTCCAAATCGGTAAAGACATCGGCGCACTGCCAGGAACTAAAGAGGAGAAACTCTCTCCCTACATTCAGCCATACTTTGATAATCTTGAAGTTCTCTTTTCCCGCACTGGAGCACCCGCGGCTGCCCAAGTTCCAGCAAGTACTAAACAAACCATCGCGACCGACTCTCAGAGAAAGCAGAAGAAAGCTCAGGCGATGAAAGCTGCGCAGCCAATTTTTGGTTCTCAGTTTCAACAAATTGGTCAGCCCAGAAAACCTTATCAGTGGCTTATTGATTCTGGCTTAATCGAAATTGAAGCTATGACCTTTATCCGCGGCCGTTCTATCGGACATGCTTTCATGATTGTCGATGAGGCGCAAAATATGACCCCTCACGAAGCTAAGACCGTGATCACGCGTATCGGTGAAGGTTCGAAAGTAGTCCTTATCGGTGACCTTGATCAGGTGGACACTCCCTATCTCGACAGCAAATCCAACGGCCTTATCCATACGCATGAACGGATGAAAGGGCATAGTATTACCGCCAATGTCAGATTGCTCCAAGGCGTTCGTAGTGCGCTGTCCGAATTAGCCGCTCAGGTAATGTGAACAATTTCTACTGGGTAAATTCTCCCTAGGATTAATCCAATCTTGCTCACATCGTTCGGGTCTATTGGCTTATGTGTAGTGGAGAAGGAAACGCCCATGCAGAAACAATACCGGGAACTGCGAGACAAACTCGCACCTGGTACGCTTTTGCTTTTTCGACTGGGCGACTTCTATGAAGTTTTTGGCGAGGATGCGGTGACTGCCTCCAAGGTTATTGGTTTAACGCTTACCAAACGTCACGAGACCCCGATGGCTGGGTTGCCTTACCACGCCGCTCCTAATTACGTTAACCGTTTGCTCGCTGCAGGTTGGAAGGTCGCCATCTGCGATCAACTCGAAGCCCCTGTGACAGGCAAACTGGTCCGTCGTGGCATCACCCGTATCCTTACTCCTGGCACGGCACTCGAAGATTCTCAACTAGACTCACGTCGCGGAAATTATCTTTTAGCTCTCAATTGGAATAAACAAGGTTGGCATGCCTCGTGGTTAGATGTTTCCACGGCAGACTTTCGCATAGCCACGGACACTCAAGTGGAACGTTTGTTGTCACTTTTACATTCTATCAACCCCCGAGAAGTTTTATTACCAGAAGGCCTGGAAGTTGAACCAGCTTACCGTCAACTGCTTGAAATATTTTTAGAAGGCCGATCGGTCTCACGTCTCCCGAGTTGGAATTTTGATAGCTCGACCGGCTCTCAGTTAGTTTGCCAAACACTTTCCGTACACAGTCTGGCAGGCTTTGGTCTCAACGATGCCCATCCTGCACTGGGTTCAGCCGGCGCAGTCTTGGGATATGTTACCGACTCCTTGTGCAGTCGCCCGCAAAATCTTTTTAAACTCACCGAACTTAAACTCGGATCCTCGGTGCTCATCGATGCTGCCTCAGCGAAGAACCTCGAACTTTTTACTGGAACCAACGGCTCTAAAGAAACCTCCCTGTTAGAATCTATCGACCGTACTTGCACGGCCGGGGGTGCCAGACTCTTAGCAATGTGGCTGACCGAGCCATCTACGGATTTAGCCATCATTCAACAGCGTCAGAATGCCGTCACGGGCTTTATTAAACATCCTGGCGCCTCTTCACGTGTGGCTGAACTCCTAAGTAGCACACGAGACATCCCTCGAATTTTAGCACGATTGCAGAATCGTCTACGTAACCCGCGTGAACTGGGCGGCATACGTGATTCGCTCAAAGCATTCCCAGCCCTCAAAGAAGAATTAGCAGCCTTACCTAATCCAGCCATACAACAGTATGCCGGAAAAATCGACTGTGAGAATGATTTGTTAATCAAACTAGAGAAAGCGCTAGCTGATGAATTGCCTATTGATTTAACGGACGGTGGGGCATTGCGCACTGGTTTCGACTCCGAACTCGATCGACTACGATCCCTCGCGACCGATAGTAAAACCTGGATCTCGGATTTTGAACGTCAGGAACAAACCCGCACAGGTATTAAGAATTTAAAAGTAAAATATAACGGAGCGTTTGGTTATGCGATTGAAGTAACAAAATCGAATTTAGACCAGGTACCCGCGGACTATATTCGTAAACAGACGATGGTGAATGCAGAGCGTTACACCACGGAAGAACTTCGCAAAAAAGAGAGGGAAGTATTACGTGCGGATGAACAAGCACTGTCTCGAGAATTAGATTTATTCCAAGTCTTGCTCAATGAAGTTTTAGCAAAAACATCATCGCTCTTGGCGACCGCCCAAACCTTAGCCGAGGTCGATATCTTGCATGGCTGGGCGGAATTAGCTCGAGAGTCCAATTGGTGCTGTCCCACTGTGGATCATTCCGATGTCATAAAAATTAAACAAGGTCGGCATCCGGTCATAGAACGCGTTTTGCAAAATCGACTCGGCGCTGGCTCATTTGTACCCAACGACACTGACCTCCAATCGAGCAAAGAACAGATTGCGCTTATCACGGGTCCCAACATGGCTGGTAAGTCCACGTACATCCGGCAAGTCGCACTGATTGTTTTACTCGCGCATATCGGGTGCTGGGTGCCTGCAACTGAGGCGCATATTGGATTAGTCGATCGAGTGTTCTGTCGTGTCGGCGCCTCTGATGAACTCGCCCGCGGTAATTCCACTTTCATGGTGGAGATGAACGAGACAGCTAATATTTTAAATAATGCGACAGTGAAATCCCTCGTGGTTCTCGATGAAATTGGTCGAGGCACGAGCACCTATGACGGGATTAGTATCGCATGGGCGGTGGCCGAACACTTACACAGCAAAGCGAATGCTGGACCCCGAACACTGTTTGCTACCCACTACCACGAATTAACCCAACTAGCTGCCTCACTGACGCGTCTGCGTAATTGGTCTGTAGCCGTTAAAGAGTGGCAGGATGAAATCGTCTTTATTCGACGAGTCATTCCTGGGGCCGCTGATCGCTCTTATGGGATACAAGTCGCCCGGTTAGCCGGAATGCCGCCTGGTGTAGTCTCACGCGCTCGCGAAATTTTATCCGGATTAGAAACGGGTGGAGGTCTGCCCAATAAACAGGTCGTTAAAACTGCTGACGTCAGCGAGCTCACGGTACCGACGAAGGTAGTAAATAAAGAAACGAAAACTACCGCAGCGAAAAGTCCGCCCGAGAGAAAAAATCAGGGCCCCGAGTTGGATTTATTCGGGTAAGTCGCGGTGTTCATTCCAGCTACAGGAATTGAACTTAGCCCAACAGCCTTCGTGGTGCGATTGATCGTAAATAGGGGAGTGAACCGCAACGGGTTCACTGTTAAGAGCCTTGCCCAGCACTTTAGGAAAATCTTCCGAGAAACGTTCCCAGTCGCAACCTGCTAACAGGGTACGCGAAATGTAACCTTCAATTAAGAGACCATGTCTGTTTCGTTTTTGGGCTGCTCCAGCAACTTTACGATTATCCTCTTGTAGAACTAAATCGTGTGGTTCGGCATGGTGTTCGCATTCGTCGGGTGCTTTAAATTCTCTCTGACTAGTTGGCAGCGGAACGAGTTTAACTTTTAGTTTTTGTGCGAGTAGACATTCGAGTAATGCCCGATGCACTGTTTCATAGGCTTCCAGTGTGCCTGCTTTGTAGAGTGAGTGCTCAGGTGGAATCACAATCGCAAATGTCCAATCCTCTAAATGGGAAACCAAACCACCGCCCGTTGAACGACGAACCAGAGGAATTTGTGGAGGGACTACTGCGCGATATTTTTTCCACTCTTGTGAGACTCCAAAAGTGTAAGCGGGCTCGGACCAAGCGAAGGGTCGATAGCGAATATTTTCTGGGTGAGGATAATGATCGAGCAACAACAAGTTGGCCGACATATTTGCTACAGCGGAGGCATATTCGCGGGGCAGTACATCCATATTAATAATCTAATGACTTTTGGAGTAAACGCACGACCTTTCGACCAGTTTCCTTTTCATACCAGTCCTCACAGCCACGGGGCACACGTAATTCGCTTAATTGGTCACTAAATGTCTGTGCTGGCGTCTTAAGTTTACCGGCCAGGGGATGGAGCAATAGGCTGAGATTACGCGGACGCAGGGGGTCGTCGGTAAGGTTTTGACGTGTAACCGGCTTGAGCAATTTTTCAGGATTTAAACCAAAGTGTTCGGCAATTTTTTGACCAATGGCATAACGACTCAGTGCATCTAACCCCGCCCAGTGATAAACTCCGTTAAGCGTGGTTCGTTCGCATAACTCAACAGCTACATCTGCCAGATTACTGTATGAGACGGGTTGACGAATCTCATCCGTGTAGAGGGAACTCGTTTTACCAGCAGCCCACTCATGAAAGAGACGTTCGTGGAGTGAGAATTGTCCAGTAAAGGAATTTCCATTGAGAACCGAGGTGCGTATGACTGCAGAATGTTCTCTACCATAATTCAATACGGCTACTTCACCCGCCGCTTTCGTGGAAGCATAAGTATTTAAAGGATTGGGTTGATCGGTATGACCATATTTACCCGACTTACCATCGAAGACCATGTCGGTAGAGAAATGGATTATTTTACCGCCAACATGAAAACAAAGCTGGGCTAATTTTTTTGGCAAACGCTCATTGAGCTCTACCGCTAATTCTTTTTGGGTTTCGCATTCGTTTACCTTAGTTAGTCCTGCACAATTAATGACTGCCTGAGGAAACTCTTCTAGTATCAGTGATTGCAACTTTGCTTCATCGCAAAGATTCATCTGCAAAAAACGAACCGGTTCACTGAGATAGAGAGTATTCTTTCCGCCAATTGCTAAAACATCATGACCCCGTCGCTGGGCGGCCTCAACTACAGCCCGCCCCAGAAAACCTGTGGCTCCTGTAACGATAATTCGCATGTGCTGATTTAGGATAATTTAACTGATTTAAGCAAGCGGGGAGGGTGTTCCGACGCTTGCAAAATTCCGAAGTATGGTTTGATATTAAACTTTATGCCGACCTATTCCGAATTGGCCAACCAACAGGTGCTCTCTCAGCCAGTCTATGAGGCAGGGCGTCCTATTGAAGTCGTGGCCCGTGAGTTCGGCCTCGATCCTAGCTCGGTCATCAAATTGGCCTCGAACGAGAATCCATTGGGCCCATCACCATTGGGACTAGCGGCTGCCAAAAAAGCTTTAGACTCAGCCCATCTTTATCCCGATGGTGGTTCGACCTTCTTGCGCGAGAAATTAGCGAAGGTTTGGTCCATGAAGCCCGACCAATTTGTCATCGGCAATGGTTCCAATGAGGTGATGATTCTTCTGGCTCAAGCTTTCTTGCGCCCAGGCAGCGAAGTTATTTTTGGCTCACAAGCTTTCGTCGTTTATAAATTAGCGACGCTCATGCAGGGGGCAACACCCGTCGAAGTGCCTATGCCTAATTTCTGCCACGACCTAAAAGCAATGCGTGCGGCGGTAACCGACAAAACGCGTATTCTTTTTTTAGCTAGTCCGAACAACCCCACCGGCGGAACGGATAACCCTCAAGAGATTATCGAATTAGCAAAGTCATTACCCGATCATGTAATCTTCTGCTTAGACGAAGCTTATACGGAGTACTTAGATTCATCCGCAGATTTACGTGAGTTAATCAAAGCTGGCCGTAAAGTAGTTGTTACTCGCACATTCTCCAAAGCTTATGGCTTAGCTGGATTGCGTGTCGGCTACCTCATGGGCTCGAGCGAAGTGTGCGGACTCCTCAACCGTGTACGTCAGCCGTTCAATGTTAATTTACCTGCGCTCGCCGCTGCTGAAGCCGCTTTAGACGACCAAGAATTCCTCACTAAAAGCAAAAAGATTAACGCTGCAGGCATCGAGCAATTAGGCCAGGGACTCAAGGCATTGGGCTTTAAATATATCGACGGCAAAGCGAACTTCTTAGCAGCCCAAATCCCAAATGCAGAAGAAGCCTTCATCAAACTACAAAAAGTGGGCGTTATCGTTCGCCCCCTTAAAGGTTATGGCATGACGGGTTGGCTTCGACTGACGATTGGTACCGAAGCTCAAAATGCTCGTCTCCTCGCCGAGCTCAAAAAACTTTAATATGAATTTCGAAGAAGCGATTAAACTCTGTCACGAAAAAGACCCGCGCTACAGCCCACAGTCGTATCACTTAGTGCGAATGGCCTTAGATGCCGCGCAAAAACAAGTTCACGGCGAAGAGAAGAAGGGTGGTAAAAAGGCCAATCGGCACGTCAGCGGCAAACAACTCTTGGAAGGGTTTCGTTTACATACTTTAGAAACATACGGTCCACTTTCCTACGCCCTGTTAAGCAACTGGGGAATTAAGAAGAGTGTTGATGTCGGTAATATCGTTTTTAACATCATCGACACAGGACTTTTTGGACGTTCCCCCGAAGATCAAATCGAGGATTTTGTGAATATCTACGACTTTAAAGAGGCATTTTTAAAACCGTTCGAGCCTAAGGAAAAGCAGGTTAAGCCGTAACCCAGGAAATGGTTTTGACCTGACGACAGCCAGGAAGCTCTCGGATTTTTTGGAGTAAACTTTTCTCGAAGAATCGAGCTTCGGATTTTATAACCGCACTCTCGCACTGAATAATCAGTCGGCCATCTTCAATCACGCGCAATGGTGCGCAGCGTCGAGATAACTTAAGCGGTAACAATTTATTCCATGATGCAATAATGGCATCCTCAGGTACCGGCTTATCGAGTCGTAACTTACGGAATGCTTGTGTGACGGCGTCATCAATCGACACACTATCACGTAGAGAAGATCGACTCTTGTCTTCGGGTAGTCCGCGTAAGTTCGCGAGTAGATTTAGGACATTTCTAGAAAAACGTCCTTTCTTTTTACCCTCCGTTAAAACCGCCCGCACGACGTAGGGAATCTCATCCAGTTTCTCAGCACGCAGACAGTTCTCGGGGGCATGACGTCCGCCCACGATGATACCCAAAACACCAGCATCACGGGCGCCTATGCCATCTTCGTCGGGATGATCGCCAATGTGGGCTAATTGATTCAAGGGTACCTGTAGAGTGCGTGCAACATGCTGAAAGGCACGAGCATCCGGTTTACGATAACCAATTTCGTCCGCTAGAAAAACTGCATCTAGGAATTTCAGTAAATCTAGTTCTCGCAACACCTGATGCATTCTCACGTCAGTATTCGAGAGGACACAGACTTTTAATCCCAAAAACCGCAGCGCCGTTAATGTGCTAATCGATCCCGGAGCAAGTTGCCAAGATTTAGCAGAGGCAAATGCAGTCCAACATCTCTCTGCAACTTCATCACGTTTCTCAAAAGGCAACTCCTCCCCAAGAGTTCGCACCACAACTTCTTTCCAAAATGCTTCGGGTTTAAGTTTGGGTGAAACACTTTTGAAGGCTGCAGGAAACTGTTCGTTGATCGCCTTAACTGAAATATTAACGCCACTTTTTTGAGCAACTTGAGCATACACTGCACCCACCGAAGGGTAGGGCGTCAGGAGGGTTCCGACTAAATCTATGGTGACGGCTTTTAAGGTGCGCATGTCTCGCAAAAGTTCGATTTTTTATGTTTTTATTCGGTATTTTCAGCAATATCCAATATCTCTATTAGCTAACCCTATCTCTCGGCTTGTTAAATTTCCAGCCTCAGTCATACACAAGTTATGCACTTCACAAGGTTTACCCCCCTAGCCTTAGTTTTACTTTCTTTTTCGTTTATCGGATGCAGTTCCACTCCGCGAACTCAGAAGTCGATTAACTTCACCAAAGTTTACGTCGAAGCGCCGATGTCGTCCGATTTATCAAATATGGTTCAATTTAACAGCACCGTAGTCGAAACTGCGGAAGGCGAACTACGAAGCCATGGCTATACGGT
>JBBAUZ010000001.1:135305-169823 GCA_040397965.1 Opitutales bacterium
ACACGCACTAAGTAAGTCGATCTCTAGCCTGCAGTTTAAGTTCAATCTCAGCCTTTAACTGCGATAGTTTTGGCATACTTACGCCGGCTGCTTGTCCGCGTCGTAGTGGCTCACCCCAAAGGCCACCCACTTCTACCTCTCTGCCCTCGAGATAATCTATTAAGCTCGAGGGTCTGTAGGCACCCATACCTGCCGTTACTTTTAACTGACGTTCAATATGCTCATCTTTGAAGGGGACCCCACAAGCTAGGGCCGCGGCCTGAACTTCCTTCATGAGCCCTTCGGCACGTTCACGCAGTAAATCGTTACCCATTATTATATCAGTAGTAATTCCACCACCCGCGATAGCTAAACCATTAAAAGGGATATTCCAACAGAGCTTTTTCCATAAGACGGCATCGAGCGACTGCTCGGACTGACAATCAATACCGGCTTCAGAAAATAATTTTACGCACCGCGTCACGGACTCCGTAGGCGGACCATAGGCTGCAGCCATACGGACATAACCCGAGTGAGTATTTTCAACAACACCTGGGCTTAGTCGATTAATACAAACAAAACATAGGCCAGCGACGATTCTCTCAGTCGGAATTACCGAAGCGAAGGTTTCACAATTTCCCATGCCGTTTTGTAGTGTGAGCAGGAGGGTATCTTGACCAATCAAGGGTTTAATAAAATTGGGCAGGGTGGGATTAGCGGTCGATTTTGCGGCGACGATAATCAAATCACAAATACCGATCAAACTGCAGTCAGGATAAGCTTTCTTAATCTTAACTATTTTATCTCCCTGGGCATCGCGCATGCATAAACCGTTTTGATTTATAATCTCAAAATCACGTCGGGTCACAAAATAAACTTCATGGCCCTGCAAAGCTAAAAGCCCACCATACCAGCCACCCACGGCTCCCGCTCCGACAATGGCGATTTTCATTTTAGATTTCGACGGACCAGTGAGTGAACCATCGACTTACTTTGGGTCGGAAAATCCAACGTATAATGTAAGCCTCGGCTTTCGTGGCGTTGTAGTGCACAGTCGATAATTAATTCCGCGACTTGGATTAAATTACGTAGTTCAAGTAGACGGGGTTCTACTTTAAAGTTCCAATAATATTCGCGGACCTCTTCGCTTAACGTGCGAATCCGAGTTTGCGCTCGTTTGAGACGTTTTGTTGAGCGCACAATTCCTACATAGTCCCACATGGTTCGACGAAGTTCATCCCAATTATGAGTCAGAACCACGCGTTCATCAGGATCTCCTAAGGCACCGTCGACCCACGAGGGTAGAACGAAATTAGCGGAAACTTTATTTTTAATTTCCTGATCAGCAGCAGCAGCTCCATCGTGAGCTAAGACGACTGCTTCGAGCAGAGAATTAGAGGCCAAACGATTGGCGCCATGCAGTCCAGTGCTGGCAACTTCACCCACTGCGAAGAGCCCTGCTAAAGTGGTTCGACCACTTAGATCGGTAGTCACCCCACCGCACAAGTAGTGGGCAGCCGGAACTACCGGAATAAAGTCTTTCGTTAAATCAAACCCAGCTTTCAGGCAGGTCGCATAAATATGTGGGAAGCGCTCGGCTAAATGCCCTTGAGCGACTTTTGTAATATCGAGTAACACGTGTGGCGCCCCATCACGCTTCATCACGGAGTCGATTGCCCGAGCGACTACATCGCGGGGAGCTAGATCACCCAGAGGATGAAAGTCCTTCATGAATGCTCGGCCATTCATATCTCTTAAAATAGCACCCTCGCCACGTACAGCCTCAGAAATTAATGCTCGGCTACCATCCGAAGACTTTAAGGCCGTAGGATGGAACTGGACCATTTCCATGTCTCTTATTTCCGCGCCCGCACGATATGCCATGGCAATACCGTCACCTGTAGCAATGTCCGGATTCGTAGTGAATTGATAAACCTGACCGATACCACCTGTCGCCAGGACAACCACGGTTGCCGATAAAGTTTCTACCTTACTTTTTTTGGTATTTAAAACGTGAACACCCACTACGCGATCTTCAACGGTGTTGACGGCTGCGTTTTGAATTTTGGATAAAGTAATTAGGTCGATTGCTAAATGGTGTTCGAGAATAGTGATATTCGATTGTAAATTTACGGCACGTATCAGTGCTGACTCGATTGCGCGACCGGTCATATCACGAGCGTGGAGTATGCGTCTTTTGGAATGTCCACCTTCACGACCCAAATCGGGATTTCCATCTGCGCCGTTCTCAAATTTCACACCCCATTCAATTAATTCAGCAACCCGTGCAGGACCCGACTCGATAATATGTTTTACTACATTGAGTTCACACAAGCCATCACCCGCGGTGAGCGTGTCAGTGACGTGACTCATAAAGTCATCTGTCTTATCGGTCACACAAGCTATGCCACCTTGCGCCCAATTGGTGTTAGATTCGCTGCTCGTCTTCTTTGTTACCACCGCAACGGAATGGCCGTAGCGGGCTAAATTGAGGGCGAAACTGAGCCCCCCAATGCCACTACCGATAATAATTGCGTCGAATTGCTTGGCCATTCGTTGAAAATCTATGGTTTAAAGGACTATCAACAAGCGAGATTTGACGAAATGGCGACAATCTTCATTTAATCGTCCTCGTGGAATACATTCTCATCGGCATTTGTTTACTAATTTCGTCTTTTTTCGTAATGGCTGAAATGGCGTTGGTTTCCTCTAACCGTCGCCGTCTGGCGAAATTAGCTGAAAATGGACATGCCGGTGCGCAGAAAGCCCTCAACTTAATCAAAGAACCGAGCAAGTTTCTCTCAACGGTTCAGATAGGTATTACCTTCATGGGTATTATTGCGGCGATCTATGGTGGTCATCCTCTTGCCGAAAAATTAAGTCCTTGGTTGTCGCGATTATCTTGGAAGTGGGGAAGTGAACATAGCCAAGTTCTCGCCGAGGGTATTGTATCATTTTTTATCGGTGCCATTACTGTAATCTTTGCTGAAATCGTACCCAAACGTTTAGCGCTTATTAAACCGGAGTCGATTGCCTCAGCTCTATCCCGCCCCATGGCCTGGGTCGCCATCATCTCGTCACCTTTAGTTACACTCTTAAGTAGTTGTGCAGATTTAGTTCTTCTGATGTTCGGACGTCGCCGCACACAAGAGGATGCCATGTCCGAAGATGAGCTACGAATGATTGTGGATCAAGGTATGGCTTCAGGCGTACTGCATGCCTCAGAACATCGCATGGTTCATGGTGCCTTATCTTTAGACTTAGTGACCGCTGAACAATTGATGACCCCTAGTAGCCGAGTGGTTTGGCTGAATCTAAACGATCCCGAGGAAATCAACTGGCGAAAAATTGTGGCCTCGGGACACACCTGGTTTCCTGTTTTTCGAGAATCTGCCGACCGCCCACTCGGTGTCGTTTCCGTCAAACGCCTATGGGCTAATTTATCATTAGCGGGCACCGCAGAAATCAAAAATCTGCTCACCGAAGCACCCACCGTAAACCTCAATATCACCGGCACACAACTCCTGGCTCGTTTTCGTAAAGACAAAATCCATTTAACTCTGGTCGTCGATGAATTCGGACAAGTCCGCGGAGTGGTGACATTGAATGATGTATTGGAATCCGTCATGGGCGAGCTGCCGAACGAAGGTGCTACGATTTCTCAAAATAAACCCGTACGGAAGCGCGATGACGGAAGTTGGATTGTTGATGCTATCGTCTCGCTCGATGACTTTAGGGAAGCTACCGGAATCAAAGGGAAGTTCCCCGATGAAGGGTCTCGCAAGTTTACAACGATTTCAGGATTTCTTATGCGCAAACTTGGACGCATCCCTGTCGAAGGCGACCGCGTCGACTGCCTCGGACATATTTTCGAAGTGATGGACATGGACGGCCACCGCTTAGACAAAGTTTTAGTAATGCCTAAACTTAAAATTTAAAGACGCACAGGCAGTCCCTGTGACTTTAAATATTCTTTGGCTTGGCGAACTGTATAGGTCCCGAAGTGAAAAATACTCGCAGCCAAGACGGCACTCGCTCGGCCATTTTTTACAACGTCCGCAAGGTGTTCTAATTTACCCGCACCACCCGAAGCAATCACCGGCAACTCGGCCATTTCAGCAACACGGAGACAGAGGGGAATATCATAGCCCGCAGCCGTACCATCCGCATCCATACTCGTTAGCAATATTTCTCCTGCCCCATAATCTTGGATTTTTTTCGTCCAGGTAAGCACATCCATACCCGTAGGGTTTCTGCCGCCGTGCGTAAAAACTTCCCAGCGGTCTCTACCGACACGTTTAGCATCGACGGCGACGACAATACACTGGCTACCAAATTTCTTTGCAGCTTGTAATATCAAATCAGGATTCTGTATCGCCGATGTGTTTAATGAGACCTTATCCGCACCTGCATTAAGCATTGTTCGAATATCTTCGAGGGTTCGCAATCCGCCACCTACGGTGAGAGGCATGAAAACCTGGTCAGCGGTTCGCTCAACCACATCGACCATGGTCTTACGGCCATCGCTGGAAGCGGTGATGTCCAGAAAAACTAATTCGTCGGCGCCTTGGGCTTCATAGGCGGCGGCAACCGCAACGGGATCACCCGCGTCGCGTAACTCTTGGAATTTAACACCTTTAACGACACGTCCATCATGGACATCGAGACAGGGTATAATTCTGACAGAAAGCATACTATTTAACTTTAAGAAAAAGACCTAACTAGCAAAGAAATTCCAAACTAATTATTCCAGAATGATTGTCACAGGCCCATCATTACAGAGTGAAACTTGCATATCGGCACCAAAAACTCCGGTCGAAATCTTTGCACCCAACTGCATCCTTAGGCCTTCCACGAGTGCCTCAAACAGCGGCTTAGCAATCTCGGGCTTAGCCGCGTCGTGAAACGAGGGTCGGTTTCCTTTAGCAAAGTTAGCCAGTAACGTGAATTGGCTGACCACTAAAATTTCTCCATCTATCTCACTGATTGAATACTGCATCTTACCTTCAGCATCAGGAAATATTCTCATTTTCAAAACTGAGCTTACAAGTCTTTGCACATCAGCGGATGTGTCGCTGGCGCCAATGCCCACGAGCAACAGATATCCTTTTTTAATTTCCGAAACTATTTTATTATCAACCGCTACGGAAGCGGATAGCACTCGCTGCACAACAATCTTCATTAAATCAGTGAATCTAAAATCGTCTTAAGCTTCATTTCTGTTTCAACGCTTTCCAGAGTTGGGTCCGATCCTGCAACAATACCTGCGCCTGCATAAACCCGAGCAGTGTTGCCTAAAATACGTGCACAGCGCAGAGCGACATAGAGATTTCCTTTTTTACCATCCGAGAGAATCCAACCCACGGCGCCAGTATAAAGTCCACGCATGTGCGGCTCGAATCCTGGTATAAAGGGTAGGGCTAAGTCGCGTGGCTTTCCACCCACTGCTGGCGTGGGATGTAATTCACCAGCCACCTCTAAGAAAGTACGATCCGCAGACAGCTTACCGATGACTGGGGTACGAATATGCATGACATTGCCTAGGCGTAACAATTCAGGGACATGGGCAGCCGCACCTACCACGCCCACCATTTTAAGACGTCTTAAAATCGAAGCGGTCACCGCCGAATGCTCACGCTGATCTTTATCACTGGCTAAAAGTGCCTTAGCTAAGCTGGCATCTTCAGATGCAGACTCACCCCGACGGGTGGTGCCGGCCACTGCCTCGGTCTTTAAATTCGAATCCGCTAATGCAATCAAAGTCTCGGGTGAGGCTCCAACTAATGAGGCCTCGGCTTCGTTAATTAGAAAAATATTACAGTTTGGATTCGCACGACGGAGACGATGCAAGGTGCCGAAGACATTAAAGTCATCAGGTTTTCGCCAATCGAAAGCGCGCGTTAGTACAATTTTCTCAAACGCACCTTCTCTGATAAGTTCTGTCGCTCGCTTGACGGCCGACGGGAACCACGCACCGCCCACTTCACTTAAAACCGTAGCCGAGCGTTGATGGACTGGTAGGGGATTGGCCTGATAGGAAAAACCCTGAAACTGCTCCGCCTGTTTTAATAATTTATCCGCGCAACCTGGTGTGGCTTTTTCGCAGAGCGTGATCGTGGTAACGCCGCCCTCGGTCACGACCTGCCAGGTCGGTAGAAACAGATGGGAGTCTAAATCATTTTTATCATCACCAGGATAAAATGGAAAACTCGCAATCACGCGTGGCAGGGGGCCAATAGCTTGGATACTAGAGTTAAGTTTTCTTAACCAAATATCGGCCTCGTGGAATCTATTTTTGCCGCGACCTTTCCATTCGACTAGGGGCGGACCTGAGGCATGTGCCTGATGCAGAGAGGGATTTTCAAAATAACTGCGCGGACCAGTTACATTGAGCGTTTCTAATACGGCTAAGGGATCGAGTTCGGAGACTTGAAAAGAAATCGAGAGATAGCCTTTTCCGGCCGAAGCTTTTTCTGCAGCCAGCAGGGGATTGCTTAATTCACTGGAAGTTGGATTAACCACCGAGGTCAGAGTAGAGAGTAAAACTAAATTGTCTAACTATGCCTTCACTCCCCCAGTAGATTCTTCATTTTGTGGGAAAAGTATGCATTTTTCAGAGACTTTACGACCCGTGCAAACTGACGACCAGTTGAGCTGTCCTTCAAAATTAACAGGGACGGGCTGTCCTATATTTACCAGAAGTTTCGCGGCAGACTCGGGCATTATCGGCAGTAATACTGTTCCAACTAATCGTAAACCTTCGGCGACATAAGCCAGACAGGAATCGAGTCGTGCCTTATCTTGAGGATCGGTCGACTTCGCCAATTTCCAAGGGGCCCGAGTTTCAATAAAGGCATTCATTGCACTGACAAACACCCAAAGTGATTCAAGTGCGTGACTGATTTGGTAGCTGGCAAAGGCGTCAAAGTATTTTTTGTGGGTTACCGACCACAGTTCACGAATCGATTTTTCAAGATCTTCATCGGCGCTCGGCGCGGGAATACTGCCAGCATAATTTCGTCCTACCATGTTAAGCAGGCGGTTTACGAGATTACCAAGATTATTAGCGAGATCTGCTTTGTACCGATCACCGAAAGTTTTATGAGAAAAATCTGCATCCTGACCAACGACCATCTCGCGACTTAGATAATAGCGAAAAGCATCAGCACCATGGGATTGGATTAAATTTAGAGTGTCATTAGCATTACCCTCACTCTTCGAGGCTTTTTTGCTATCCACAGTCCACCAACCGTGCACCAAGAGTTGTTTGGGTGGATCAATATTCAGTGCCTTTAACATGCATGGCCAATAAACAGCATGGGGAGGGGATAAAATATCTTTGCCGATAACATGAACATCAGCCGGCCACAGATTTTTATCGGCGACGGCGGAATAATAGTTCGTTAGCGCATCAAACCAGACATAAGTCACAAAATTATTATCGAAGGGCAGCTCGATTCCCCAGGTCAGACGAGACTTCGGACGCGAAATACATAAGTCATTCAGCGGCTCTTTAAGGAACTCAAGCACCTGTTTAGCACGGAAGGTCGGATTGATGAAATCGGGATGACTTTTAATATGTTCAATTAACCAAGGTTGGAACTGTGATAACTTGAAGTAATAATTCTCTTCAGTGGTTTGCGTCACCTCGCCGTATATCTCAGGCCAGTTACCATCCACATCGCGATCTTTATCGGTGAGAAACTGTTCCTGACGGGTGGAGTACCAGTCGGTCTTTTTACCTAAATAAATTAAACCTTGGTCATATAACTTTTGTAAAAAACTTTGGACGACTAACTTGTGGCGGGACTCAGTAGTGCGGATGTAGTCATCGTTAGATACATTGAGCGACTTGAGCATTGCTTTGAAAATTTCCGCAATTTCATCGACGAACACCTGAGGATTAATGTTACGCTTCTGTGCAGTCTGTTGAACTTTTTGACCATGTTCATCCAAGCCGGTTAGAAAATGAACTTTGTATCCGAGCATCCTTTGGTGACGGGCAATAACATCCGCTAAAACCTTCTCATAGGCATGCCCGAGGTGGGGCGCACCATTCGCATAATCTATGGCTGTAGTGATGTAGAAAGGACGCGACATAGGTCAGAGCGATAGTTAGTAGACTCAGATAGGACTGACAATCCCTGAAAGCCACTCAAGGAGATAATCGGTGGCTAAACAGGCTACAGGCGAACAATATCAGGCTGCAGCACCACTTCAAAATTATAGCCCGTTCCTGGGCGGAGACTCTGAGATTTATCGCGTTCCAAGATTTGGTAATAATGAATTTTTCCAAAAAGAGTCCGCTGCTTAGGGTCGTCGGTAACGACTTTAGTATCGAGCCATTCGGCGTGAAAATCGTCCCGTAAAATTTCACAACGATGAGACTCTTGACCCAGCATCAGCGCACCCGCGGAAATCATTCGCGAGTGGAGAGCAGCAATCGGTAAAACAAAACGGAAGTTTTCGAGGACAATCGCGACCTTAGGCGTTAAGGTGAATCGACCCGTAATTTTTCCACCCGTAAATTCCCAATCCACTTTCATCGAAGCTAATCCACTGGATAGTTTTTCGGTATGATCAATTAAGTCAGGCTGCTCATATCTAAAATGGTAGGTTCCAGCCTTAGTCCCCATCACCACTTGCATATTCTTACCATAGAAAGAGGGAGTGTATTTTTTGCCTGCGATAGTGTACTCGGGGAGAAAGGGAGTGGTATAGAAATTACTTGGCCAATCAAACACGCCAGGCATGTGCGGGAAGGCGAGTGAATCGCAGAACTTATGGGATCCTTGTGAAAGAATCGGAATCAAAATATTTAAACCGGAATCTACGTCCGAGTAAGATAACAGACCTTGTTCTTTTCTCGGAGTTTTATCGAACGAATAGAAACGACAGACTAAGCCTTTGTTACCTTGTACCACGTTCATATTGCCACCGATTGTTTTAGTTAATCTAGACCACTGAGAAAGGTAGCGCGCAGCATCGAAATTCGCCATGCGGGTGGTGTGTCCAGGAATCGTGTCACGCTCGACGTCACGGACGACGATGGACCCGTGTTCCATGTCGAAGAATGTCGTAAAGAAATGAGTATAAAGACGACGGACTAAATCGCGGGCGAGGGGTTCTTTTTCGGAAGAAACCCAGCGATCACGCAACGCTTGTAAAATGAGGGTCACGCAATGCATCTGCGCATAGGCACCGATGCCACGGCCATACGACCAACCTAAGCCGTCTTCGCGTACGGTTTCTAAGATGATACGCAGATATTTTTCTGCTACTGTACGTAGTTTAGGCAACTTAGCATCACGTACCTGGCTATTGGCATGTAATTGGAGTGCCTGACGAATAAATATGAGTGCAACGACACCGTAGAGATCGAACGTACCACCAAAATTGTCCCCGTTTGCCTGCTTTGACGCATCATCATGAAATCCTCCCGTTGAGGCAGTGTTGATGCGTTCAATAAAACGATCCACCAATGCTCCGGTTTCATCTTTTTTGGACAGACCAAAAGAATATCTGCAAACGGCCTTAGCGACGTCGAATGCTTGGACGTGGTCATAGTGGTCGTGTGAAACCGCTAAACGTTCATCAATTAATTTTCTGATGTCTGCGCTTAAAATTTCCCAAACCGGATTACGCTCGCGGGTGGAACCAAAAGCCAAAAGTCCTAGGCAGGCAAAAGCCATACCATTGTCAGACCCTTGCGAGAGTTTAACCTGGGCGGTAATCGTTCGAGCAACTAATTCAGGGATACTTTGGCGCTCGAAAACGAGGTCACCCGTTGCGCGAAAATACTCACCGAGTGCGAGGGCAACGTGGCCCGGCTCGTCAGCTCGGCTCGTTTCACCAGCCACAGGCTGGATGGACCCGTCCGAGGATATCGAACTGAGGTTAATTTTCAGAAGAGCCCTAGTTTGATCTAGGCACTGACTTGAGAAATTCTGCATGCGGAACAGTCTGAATTGATGACTGTCACCTTACTGTCAATGCCACATCACAACTATTTGATGTCTTTGGGACGACTAAAATTTAGTCCACACCCCGAGGTTTTATCCGATTAATATTAAATATAATTCCTTCGGACCGTGGGCACCTAGAACTAAGATGCGCTCGATATCGCCGGTACGACTAGGCCCAGTGATAAATGAGAGCATACTGGGCATTTTACCCTTAAATTGAACATTAACTTGGTCAAAGCAGGCAGCTAAATCGGGTACAACTTGGTCAGCCTTGGCAATCACCACGTGCACGGGAGGCAAGATAGACAATCCGCGGCCACCGCAGGTCTCACTGGAGACTAAGATAGCCCCGAATTGAGCGACTATGGATACACACGAGGTTAAGCCTACATCGGCAGCCTCAAGTTTGTCTTTCGTAAACGCGTCATCTACTGCCCAAGAGTCACCCTCAATCGCTTGAGCGACAGGCGTGACGAGTTCGTTCTTATGATAGGCAATGTTCTTCCAATTTTTCTTTCGCGCTAAGTCTTTTACCAATTCCATCGCCTGGTTTAAATTTTCAACAGGGTAGAACTGTGCTTTTAGCTTCGCTAAATTATCGGACAACAGAGCAAAAGTCTCAGCTTTAGTATCACCGACCTCAGGTAACCAAATCTTACCGGCTCCTTTGGTGGAGTCGCCCTTCAAATGAGGCTTGGGTGAAGGCATTTTTAAGGCCTCACGAATTCGTGCCATAATCTCAGTGCGTGCTTCAGACATGGTTAGAATCCTTCCATTGTTCTCTAAATGATTTTTGGGGCATCACGGGTAGGTCTCGCGACTTAAGCCACGTGCCTAAATAAGGTACAGGGATGTATTTCAATAAACCGAAAGTTTTTCGAAAAACTATTCCGCCGATCGAAAATAGTTTTGGACGCTGGATAACAAAATTAAACGCACCGTGAAAAACACGGTCGAATAAATTGGGTACTACCTTCACCGCATTACGACGATTATGTAGTAAGTGATGATGCAGATCGATGCGCACCGGACAGGCATCGGTACAAGCCCCACACAATGACGAGGCACCAGAGAGGTGATTCCAGTCCTTGAGACCGCGTAAATGGGGCGTTATCACCGAACCAATGGGGCCTTGGTAGGTCGTGCCGTAAGCGTGCCCACCAATATTTTTAAAGATCGGGCATACATTAAGACAAGCACCACAACGAATACAATGGAGTGCATCACGTTGCTCGGGATCAGCTAATAACTGAGTACGGGCATTATCTAATAAAACTAAATGAAACTCTTCGGGGCCATCGCACTCACCTGGTTTTTTAGGACCGGAGTAGAGTGTGTTGTAACAGGTCATCGGCTGACCCGCACCCGCGGTGGCTAACATCGGTAACAAGACTGTGAGATCATCGATGGTATTAATCACTTTCTCAATTCCTGACAGTGCAATGTGGACCCGGGGCATCGCCGCCGTTAAACGTGCGTTACCCTCATTTTCAGTAATCGAAATTTGTCCTGTATCCGCGACCAAAAAGTTTGCGCCAGTGATGCCTACATCGGCCGTGATATAAAGTTTACGTAAGTGCCTACGGGCAATCATTGTGAGTTCTTCTGGACTGTCAGTGGGCGCCGTACCGAGATGCTTAGTGAATAGCTCACTAATCGCCTCACGCTTTAAATGCATACAGGGGAAGACGAAGTGATAAGGAGCTTCACCTCTTAATTGCTGGATAAACTCACCTAAATCACTCTCAACGACGCCGAAGCCAGCTTTCTCGAGAGCATCATTTAAATGAATCTCTTCGGTGGTCATGCACTTTGATTTAATGACGGCTTTGGCATTCGCTTGAGCTAATAAATCTAAAATAATTTTTCGTGCTTCGGCAGCATCGCGTGCCCAGTGAACCTTACCACCATTAGATTCAAACTTGGCGACGAATTTTTCTAGTACTTCCGCTAAATTGTTTACCGCAGACCATTTCGCGAGCGACGCCGCATCGCGGGCAAGTTCCCAGTCGCGATAGCGGGCTTTATACAAATCTCTATTTTTGTAATATCCACCCAGAGCAGTACGAATGAACTGACGTTGATCCCCGTCGGCACTCGTCAACGTAGATTCTTTGATAAAGATGGATTTCGAATCAGACATGGTCGATCCCCATAGCGAGTAGTTCAGAAATATGTAATGGTCTAATCACTTTGCCTTCACGGGAAAGCCACCCACCGATTTGCAGCAGGCAAGAGGGGTCAGATGATACAATGTAATCAGCTCCGGTTCGTGCTAAGGCACCAGCTTTTACTTCGGCCATCGCTGTCGAAATCATCGGGAACTTCACCGAGAACAATCCGCCAAAGCCACAGCATGATTCCGCTTCCTCGGTTTCGATTAATTCCAGACCTTTGACTGCACGTAATAACTTTCGTGGCTCTTCTTTGAGTCTCAATTCGCGCAGAGCGTGACAGCCATCATGGTAGGTAACCTTTTTATTTAACTTAGCTCCGATATCTGTGACCTTTAATTGCGAAACAATAAAATCAGAAAATTCAAAGGTGCGCTGAGATAATTTCTTCGCCTCTTGTTCATACTTTGTACCGTGTAGAAGTTCGGGATAGAATTTCTTGATCATCGCGACGCAGGATCCTGATGGCCCGACAACAACCTCGGCATCTTTAAAAATCTCTAAAGCACGAATAGCACCTTCTTTGGCGATTTCCCATTGTCCGGAATTATACGAAGGCTGACCGCAGCAAGTTTGTGCAGGAATAAATTCAACTTCTTGTCCCAATTTTTTCAAAACCTTAACCGTCGCCATACCTACCTGTGGGGTAAGTTGGTCGATGAAGCAGGGAATGAAGAGGGAGACGCGCACAGTTTATCTTAAGAAAGCCTCGTGTAGACCACCGTCCACAGTAATAACCTGGCCGGTAGTTTTGTTGAGTCGGTTGGACACCAATAAGAAATACGCCTCCGCTTGATCGGCTGGCGTAATCGGATTCTTAGTGAGAGTTCTTTCCGCATAGAACTTCGAGAGTTTAGTCGTCAGAGATTCTGATGCTTCATCATCGGTGTAAGGTATATTATATTTAGCCAACGAAGCGATTACACGATCACGCGGGAACATCGCTGAGCCTTGAACAACGGTTGCCGGAGCAACACCATTAACGCGAATGAGAGGGGATAATTCCATGGCTAGTTCGCGGACGAGGTGGTTAGCAGCAGCTTTAGATGTGTCGTAGGCCACGGAGCCTTTCTTCGCCACTGCGGCATTCGCACTGGTGGTAAGAACCAAGTTTCCACGAAGGCCTTGTTCCTTCCAAGTCTTGAAAGCTTCATCACCGACCAAGTAACTGCCCGTCACATTTAAAGCAAATGTGAGTGCCCATTTATCATCCGGAATGTGGCCCGAAGTGTCCGGAGACACAAAGATGCCAGCCGTCACACAAATGGAGTCGAAACCACCATAGGCTATGGCAACTTCATCAAGCATGCGGCGAATGGAGTTACGATCCATGATATCGCCAGCTAAGCCAAGGGCGGGACCGCAATTAGAGAGTCCAGTACCCGCTACGCCGATACCAATGCCGTATTTATCAGTAATTTCTTTCGCCGTGGCCTGAGCCGACTCTAAATTTTTATCCACACAAACGATGTGCGCGCCTTCTTTGACTAAGCGGTGGGCGGTTTCTTTACCGATACCCGAACCTGCACCGACCACGATAATGACTTGGCGTGCCAATTCTTTCTCCGCAGGCATGCGCTTAAGTTTAGCTTCTTCTAATAACCAATATTCGATATCAAAAGCTTCTTGTTGAGGCAGAGCTACATACTGATCAATCGCCTCGGCACCACGCATGACTTCCACCGCGCAATTATAAAACTCTGCGGTGACCCGGGACTCTGACTTATCTTTACCCCACGCAACCATTCCGACACCGGGAATTAAAACGACCGTAGGATTTGGATCACGCATGGCCGGAGAGTTAGCACGTTTGCATGCATTGTAATATTTGGCGTAATCTTTTCGGTAATTCTCTAAGCCGGCTTGGAGTTTAGATTTAAGTGTCGCGACGTCCTCGGTCTGCGGATTCCAATCAATATAGAGTGGTTTGATTTTCGTACGCAGGAAGTGGTCGGGGCATGAGGTGCCGAGTTCTGCTAAACGGGGCGCATCACTTGAATTAACGAAACGTAAAATCTTTTCATCGTCCTGCACGGTCCCGATAAAACGTTTTTCTTGGGAGACCTGACCACGTAACCACGGCAAAATTCTTGCCAACACTTCATGACGTTTAGCTGCTTCGAGCGTTTTGTATTTCGCACCACCAAAAGCTTTAGCGTCACCACCTTTAGATTGATACTGCGACTCAATATAAGCCGCAGCTTGCTCAATCATCGAAAGGGTAAGTTCGTAACAGGCCTTATCGTCATCAGCCCAAGAAATGAAACCGTGCTGACCCATCATGATTGCCTTAATCGATGGCTCCTTACGAGCAATCGCCTGCATCGCTAAACCTAATTCGAATCCGGGACGCATCCATTTTACATAAGCCATTTTACCAGCAAAGATTTTTTGAGTGAGTGCTTCACAATTCTTCGACGCAGCAATCGAAATAATTGCATTGGGATGCATGTGATCGACATGCTTACCGGGCAAGAAACTGTGCAGCGGGGTATCGATGGAGGAGGCGCGTGGATTTAAATTAAAGGTCGTATGATTATACATCGCCACCATGTCATCTTCCGCCTGCGACTTTAATCCCTTATCGGCACGTGCGGCATACACGCCTTGTAGTTCAATCAGTTTATCTTGGTAGAGTGAGGAGAAATTCTCGCGGGTCGACGTACGTAAATCGCCACCTGAACCTTTAACCCATAATACGGGTACATCTTTACCCGACAGCGGATCTTTTTCGGTAGTCTTGGAGGAAGTATTACCTCCACCCGTGTTAGTGATGCGCTGGTCAGCACCCAACTTGTTGGAACGATAGACTAATCGTCCGACCGGATCGAGCTTGGCGACTTCGGCGTCGTTCCAAAGGTTTGATACATATTTTAATGAGGACATGATATTTTATATATTAAGATTTAGGAAGTTTGTGAAAGAGGCTGTAGGCCTTAGCCCAGGTTGCGGCCGACTTGGGCTTAAAGGTTTTAAATTGATTGGAGCGACGTACGACTTCGCGAACTTCTTGAATATTCTTTAGTTCTTTGGTCGCGATGGCTTGAACGAGGATATTACCCATGGCAGTCGCTTCGACGGGTCCGGTTACAATGAGTCGACCAGTAGCATTTGCCGTAGCCTGATTTAATACGTCATTACGACATCCACCACCGACGATATGAAGTTGTTTTATTTTTCGACGCGTAAGTTTTTCAATACCGTCTAATTCTTCGCGATAGAGTAGGGCTAATGAATCTAAAATACAGCGGCTGATTTCACCGACGGTTTGAGGGATAGGCTGTTTGGTTTCGCGACAATAATCTTGAACCTTTTTGACCATATTGCCGATTTTAGAAAAACGGCTATCGTCGGGACGAATCAAGGAACGTAACTCCGTCGAATTCGCTGCCTGTTGGATAATATTGGAATAATCGATTTTCTTGTCGGTCTTTACCCACTCACGGCGACATTCCTGCAAAATCCAAAGTCCGACTAAACATTTCAAGAAGCGGGTCGTACGATTATAGCCAATCTCATTAGTAAAGTTGGCTTTACGTACGGCCTCATTAATCAACGGCTTATTGAGTTCAACACCGAGCAACGACCAGGTTCCGGATGACAGATAAGCCCACTGATTCCCCTTGGGTGCAGGCACCGCAGCGACCGCCGAAGCAGTGTCGTGGGCACAAACCGCGACCACTTGAACATTCTTAAGTTTAGTTTTTTTCTCTAAAGCAGGTGAAAGCTTCGCAATAACTTTTCCAGGTTGAATGGTATCAGGGAAAATATGTTTCGGAATATTGAGTTTTTCGATTAACGGCCATGACCATTTATTTTTGCCTGTGTCCCAACACTGGCTACCCGAGATCAATGTCTCTTCGGCAATAATCTTGCCAGTGAGTTTCCAACTAACGGCATCACCGATGAGTAAAAACTTATGGGTATTCTTTAAAACTTTCGGGCGGGTCTGGAGATCCGCATACAACTGATAAAGGGTATTAATCGAAAGTGATCCAATGCCGGTCGCACCAAAGACTTTTTGAGGGGATAGTTTTTTCTGAATCGCCGCAAACGTGGCATCGGTTCTTTCATCACGATAGCAATAAGGTAAATCGATTACTTCGCCGGCACGATTAATTAAGACGTAGTCGACACCCCAAGAGTCGCAGCCAATCGATTTTACTGGCCCGAGTTTAGCAGCTTTCTGTAAACCAATTTCAATTTCTTTGATGAGTCGGGGAAAATCCCAGCGCAGCGTGCCCTTATATTTTATCGCACCATTAGAAAAACGGTGGACTTCGGTCATACTCAATTTGCCAGAACGGAGCGAACCACGGATAACGCGTCCGGACTCAGCTCCTAAATCGATGGCAAGGTAGTGTGACATTATTGGCCGAGCATTTTTTGGCGGTAGTGTTCGTCGGGACGACCCGCAATGCGTTCGACTTGTCCGCGCGACATGAAATCAGGTCCGCCCAACGTAGCGGCACCTACAAAGATTTCCGCAGCCTTCTCCGCCATGAGCAAAGTACCCATGACAGCCTTGGGGCTAGATCCAACGGCGATAATCCCGTGATTCTTTAAGAGGATAACTTTGGGTTCACGTCCAGTGCGACGAATGAACAAGAGAGTTTCATCACGAATCGCTTTAGCCAAACTTAGACCGGGGTCCACATAAGGGACTAAAACGGATTCAGTTCCGCAGAGCACAACCTCATCAGGAAAAAGTCGCTGGGTCGCAAATTCTTTTGCCCGTGGAGAGCAGAGAATTTGATTAACGGCGATAGCATGAACGTGGCCCACGCAGTTCACTCCCGGCAGAGTTAACAACCAGGCATGAAAGAGTGCTTCGATCGAAGGCTTCTTGGCGTTCGCATCTACCCGTGAGTCGAACAAGGCTTTATCAATCGCTTCATCGGTTAAATCATTCTCCTTAAAGAGAGGGAGTAATTTATCGAAGCGACAGACAGCGACGTCCGTTGTTTTGAGTTTCTCAAGATTGGTACCCGACGCTTTTACGGCGAAGGTATCATTGTTAAGTTTGAGCGATGAATTACCTTCGCCTAAAATCGCCATGCGCAACGCGGGCGAACCCATTTGGTGCGACAGCTCTAAGAGTGGAGTTAAATCCTGATCCTGGGTACTCATCTTAGTACTTTCCACAAAGGGACACTTTGATGCCTAATTCCTGAAAAGCGGCTGCTTTGGTCAATAATCCGCGTTTTGCGCCGGCAGGGGAGGGTGTATAGACCACTTGAATGTGGTTAGAAGGGTGGCGAGCCATCATCTCATCCCGGGAGATGCCCGAGAGCACGGTGTGCATGATCGGCCACTGAGGGGTAGATTTTTGCCAGCGATCTTCGGTTTCGGCCTGAGGCAACGCAATGACTTCAGCGATACCCAAGTCAGCATGGAGTTCGTTATCGCGTACAAAAATACGTGACCAAACAATCCAACCTGGTTTGGAAACACCTTTAACCGTACCACCACCTAAACGGAAATACATAGCCGGCTGTCTTTCAGAAACAGTTCCTTTATATCCACCGATAAAATGCTGGACAGGAGCAGCACCGGAAATGAGGAAGACCCAAACATATTCATTGATCATCTTCTTACCCGATGGACCGACGTACTGACGGCCCCAGCGTAAATCATGAAGAGTATTCTCAGGTTCAAATCCTAATTTCTTCCACAAGTGGTAGGTGATTAATCCGTCGAGACCAGCACACTCATCCACTTCATTAAAGTGGGGGAGAGCTTCACCCTTAAATAATTCACGTTTATTCTTACGATCAAATACCGGAGGACGTTCACGATTATTTAAGAGGCCTTCGACAAGATCCGAAGCGGGCGCGAGATCCTTCAGACCTTGTTGATACTGAATACCAATTGTAGCACAGCCGAAGTCATCAGCGATACGTACTGCAGCGATATACATTTTCAACTGAGCGAGGGTCTGGGCTTTAGTGAGGTCCGTCTTCTCATTCTTACCCCAAGCAAATTTCATACCTTTCTTGAGTAACCAATTTAAAGCCTTCTGTGCTTCAGCATCTTTGACGTTCAACATCTCCGCGTAGAGTGATGACTGACTGAGACGCTCTTTATAAACTCCGGTAGGATGGATGATCTCGTCGGGGATAATCGCGTTATACATACCCATGCAGCCTTCGTCGAAGACCCCCATGATAGCTTTACGTGAACGGAAATCTTGAGCGAAGCGACGACCCACTGAAGCGTCAGCACCCGAAAGAGGGCGACTCAAGGACTTTACATGAGGCGTTGCATGTTTGACTTCACCTTTTTTAAGCCAGGCGACTAAACCTTTCTTAAATTTATTATCGGTGAAATCCTCGCTCCATAGTGAGGAGAATTTAACGCCGGCTTTAAGGAGTGAACCATTGAGGTTTAACATTCCCACGAGGCCAGGCCAAACACCTGACCAATTAGCGACGGTTAAAATAGGGCCGGTGTGAGTTAACAAACCAGGAAGAATGTGGTGGGAATATTGCCAGACGGCTTCGGCGACAATTACGCGGGCATCCGTCGGAATTTTACTGAAAACTTGGATGCCGTATTTCTGAGAATCGATAAAGCTATGCTTAACATCGGAACGGTATCCGTGCGCACGTTTTACAGTGTAGCCCAGAACACGGAGAGCAGAAATCAATTTGGCCTCCATCGCCAATTGTTCCTTTTCACACTTCTGATTAGCAGAAGCGCGCAGATCGCCGTTAGCGACCAAGTAGATAATATTTTTTTTCACGAGTAGGGTGGGTGATAAAATTAGGCGGTAATAATGTGCTGGGCAGGCATTTTAACCTTAGCTTTAGCGACCATGGCAGCATCGGCATCTACAACTAAATACAATGGGGCAATGTCACGCGTCACCGCACTGGGTCCTGTACGACCGAGCTTAGACTTGTGCATACAGATAAGAGTCTGGTCGCTCCGACGAATGACTTCGCGTTGTTGGTGAGAAATATCACGCTGCGAATTCCAGAGTCCGTTTTCATCAATACCTTGAGCACCCAAAAGTGCTAAGTCGAAATTCCATCGAGCAACTTCCTCCAACGTACGATCACCGGCGACCATGGCTTGTTGGGCGAGATACAATCCGCCAGGGATATAAACTTCGACACCCGGTAAGGTACAAACCAACTGAGCCGTCGGAATACTGGTTGTGATAATCTGTAAGTCCGGAATACGTGCTGCGACGATGGCCTCAGCGGCACAATGAACGGTTGAACCAGAGTCTAGGTAAAGAGTCATCCCGGCCTTAACAAAGGTTGAGGCTTTGAGTCCGACTTTTTGCTTAGCTTCAGCTTCTTCAGTTTTACGAGAGTCTAACGGCGGGAAGTTTCGATTGAAGTCCGACAAGGCGCCACCGTGTGTTCGGGTTAAACGTCGCTGACTTTCTAATTCAGTGAGATCGCGACGAGCGGTAGCCTCGGAGACATTAAACTGCTTACAGATTTCGAGGACAGGGACATAGCCAACATTTCCAAGTAGCTTTGCAATTGCCTCGCGGCGGGCTTCGATAACATGACGTGCAACTTTCATAGGGGTATTTATATGACTGTTCTCAATCATGTAAATGGCAAGCCGATTAGAGACCCCAAACCCAACCATCCGTATATTTCGCACAATATACATTATGTCTAATTGCTAATTATATAATAAATACAAGCATAATATCGATATTTTATGATTAGTCTTGGGGTCTATCCTATCCCCGTATAGTCTTTGAATACGCCCCAAGATGTTTGCCCGAAAACACTCATTTGATTCAGTCTTCCTATGGGTATTATTTGGGCTGTTTCTGGGAGGTTGTGCCACCAGCTCAGATAAGCCCCAGGTGCTTGGATCTTATCCGGCCGATGATTGTTTAAGCTGCGAGAACATCGAACCAAGGTCGGCGCCCATCACCTACCTCATCCTACATCATACCGCCGCACCCCTTCCCTCTGCCCTAGAGATCCTTCGAGGCAAGGACCCGCAGCATAAGGTAGGTATCCATTATTTGGTAAGCGATGAACTAGTACCGAGGGTTTTCAAATTAGCCTCCGAAGAGTTTTCAACGTCCCATGCTGGCCGAAGCAAATGGCTAAATGTTAAAAGTATGAATCATGCCTCCATCGGAATCGAAATTGTAAATCTCGACGGCAACATTCATCCGTATCCTCAGGCCCAAATTACCAGAATCATCGATCTGTCTTTAGATATTATTAAGCGTCACAATATCCCTGCGACAAATGTGCTGGCGCATTCGGATATCTCCATCGGTAGAAAAATTGATCCTGGCAGTAATTTTCCCTGGAAGCTTTTAGCAGAAAGCGGCGTGGGAGCCTGGCCCGATGATGCCGATGTAGAAAGATTTAAAATTCTTTATACCAAAAAAATCGCCAGCAATTCTGAATTGTATGAGATGCTGAAGACTTATGGTTATCGGCCTGAGAACTCTCACCATAAAGCCATCCACAAAGCCATCATGGCATTCCAAAGACACTTCCGAACTTCTAAGGTGAATGGTGAGGCTGACCCCGAAACGGTCGCCATCTTAGCTGCACTTAATTTTAAGTACCGTAAGAAATAATTAAGCGTCAGACTTGATACCGAAACGTTGCTTAACTTTATTAAGCGCATCGGTCAGCATATCTCGCTCCGGATACTTCCACCAATAAAGCAAGGCAGCGTACACACTGGCCGCAACACCTGCAGCAATACTCATCGCAATAAAGAGCGCGATTTTAGAATTCAGGAATTCCCAACCATGTAGAACTGGATTCACCAGGTGGAAAAGCTGATACGCAATACCTCCCATGATAAAGGATCCGATAATACATTGGGCGCATGGCTTCCAAAATGATTCAGTTAAAACATAAGGCGCCGATTTTTTAAGCTCCATACGGAGTAAACCATACTGCACCATCGCCGCCAACGCATTAGCCGAAGCTAAGCCTTCAATCCCATAGCCCTTCCACATAACCAAGATGGAGGCGACCACGTTAACGAACACGGCTTGGAGGGCCACGCGGAATGTAGCTGTGGTATTACCGATCACATTCAAGGCCCGCGTAACCATCGAAATCATCGCATGGAAAGGCATCGCTAATGCGAAGAGACAAAGCACCAAGCGAGTGTTCTCACAGTCCTCCGCCTTAAATTTTCCATACTCAAAAAGCACCTGCACGATTTCTCTGGAGAAGACAATGAAGCCCACCGCGGCGGCGATGTTGATGGCTAAAATCAAACGCATCCCGCGGGCATAGTTGCGACTTAATGACTCCGAATTTTTTTGTGCGAAAGCTGTAGCCATTGCTGGAAACATCACCGTCGCAATCGAGGTTGAAAAGAGTCCAATCGGTAACTCTACAATCCGATTAGCAATGTAGTAGTAAGTTAAACCGGCTCCATCGACGTTGAAGGCCAGACTTCGGGAAATCAGAAAATTGATTTGGAGAATACCCGCGCCGAGAGCCGCCGGAACGAACGCGATCCTTAGGGCACTCCAGGCTTTTTCATCGGCATGCACCGGACGACTTTTCCAACCGGCTTGCTGTAGTCCCCACATGGGTATCAGCAATTGCAAAACACCGCCCGCGACAGCTCCAGCACAGAGCCAACGGGCCTGACCCATGGGAGTATCAGCCAGATAGTATCCAAAGAAACCTAAACCTAAAATCATACAGAGGTTCAGTGCCGAGGATGCAATTTCCGCTAAGCCGAATCGACCACTTAAATTAACCGCCGAGGTAAATAGTGCCGCGATACAAATTAAAGGCATGTAGGGCATACACCACGCCGTAAGTTCTGCCGCATACCTTTGTTGATCATTCCCTGCTAATAGAAACCAAAGTAACGCACCACCCATACCCACCAGAGTGATGCCTAACATCCATGGCAACATTCGACGAACAATATAATTTAAGAAGGCGTAGGATTCCTTAGTGCCACCTGCATCGGCCTTAGCAGCGAGAACTGGAACTGTCGCGGCGGTTAGAGCTCCTTCACCCAAGAGTCGGCGAAATAAATTGGGGATCTGAAACGCGAATAAAAAAGCAGAGGCGACAATTCCCGCACCAAAAAATCCTGCAATGAGTTGATCGCGCACTAACCCCAGAATACGCGAGACCATTGTCCACGACGCAGTCTTCGCCATGTTTCGATATTGGCGCGACTGTTCGTTCATTGCTTAGGGAAGAATGGCACGCATGCCTTCTTCTAATACAGCACGAAGCGCAGGAATGATGTCGGTACGAGGAATGGATGCCTCTGTACGGTCCGTTAAACTTCTCACTTTGGTAATCCCCTTGGCTACTTCTTCACCGCCATAAACCAGCGCGTATTGCGCACCGATAGTTTCAGCGCTTTGAATTAGTTTTGGGAATTTACCATCGCGTAAATTGTATTCGACCCGGAAGCCGGCTTTACGAAGTGCCGCGACATCTTCAAGGGCTACCGCGCGGGCATCTTCCCCTAATATCATGACATAGAAATTCGGACCGTCTGAATATTTGGGTAAGAGATTTTTAGACTCTAATAAGTCACGAACCGTCACATCACCCATACCGAAGCCGGCCGCAGGTAAATCGGGTCCGCCTAATTTCTTAACCAGCGTGTCGTAACGTCCACCACCCGCGAGTGCACGGGCATCAGCACCGACTTCAAAGGCCTCAAAAACAAATCCAGTATAATAAGCGAGCCCACGAACAATGGTTAAATCGATCGATACACATTCCGCAAAACCGAGTGCTTTAATGGAGTCTACGAGTTGTTTCCATTCTACCAATCGTGCAGCCATCGCCGTATCTTTCTGAGCTACGACTTCTAATTCTTTAAGTGAGCGAATCGCGGCAAAGGCTTTTACCGCGACCAGCAACTTAGGGGCATCACAGTCACTACCCGTAAGCACGGCCTTCATGGCTTCTAACAAGTCGCCTGGACTGGAGCGCTCTAACTTATCAACGACGCCTAAGACGGCGGTGATTTTTTCGGTTGGAACTTTTTCGCTCTCTAAAAATTTAAACCAAAGTTGACGGTCGGAAATACGAATAGAGAAATCTTTTTGGGTCAGACCAAAGCCTAATAAACAATCGGCACACAGAGCGATGAGTTCAGCGTCAGCCGTCGCACTCGCTTCCCCTAGTAAATCGGCGTTCAACTGATAAAAGGATCGGAGACGTCCTTTCTGTGGTTTTTCGTAACGAAAATTTTCACCGATAGAAAACCAACGAATCGGTTTGGGCATTCCATTGGCACGAGCTCCGACCATGCGAGCCAGCGAAGGAGTCATCTCCGGACGGAGACTCACTTGGCGGCCACCTTTGTCCTCAAAGTTGAATAACTGCTTAACAATCTCCTCGCCCGACTTTTCGGTAAAGAGCTCCAAGGGCTCAAGTACGGGGGATTCCCATTCGCGGAAACCGTAGCGACGGCAGGCCTGACGCCAGACCGTGAAGAGATGATTTTGAATCGCTCTATCTTCAGGATAAAATTCTCTAAAACCCGGTAATGAGCGAATATCTGCCATGGATAAAAACTTACTCGGGCTTGGTGTCCGTCTTATCAATATTATAAGACTTCAATTTAGCTTTAAGTTCTTTACCGGCTTTAAATTTAATCACGGCGCGTTTGGGAATCACGACATCGGTTTCAGGACGATTGGGATTACGACCGATACGACTTTTACGTACCTGAACTTGGAAAACGCCGAAGTTACGCAATTCAACATCACGACCAGCAAGTAGCGCTTCGGTGATCGCATCTAAGGTTAGCTGCACGCTGTCGCGAATGTGCTTTTGTGGGTAGCCTTTATCCGTAAAAATTTTCAGGACTATTTGCCGTTTCGTAAGATTGTCAGACATGGATAAAGATTAGTAAGTGTTGATAGAGAAAGACAAAGGAAAGGGGTCATGGCAATACCCTAGCCTAAAATTATTCAAGATTTTGCACCTGTTCTCTAATTCTCTCAATTTCTGTTTTTACCTCTAAAACAGCACGGGTTGTGGCTATTTCCGATGCCTTACTGCCCACAGTATTAGCCTCCCTAAGCAGTTCCTGCACTAGAAAGTCTAATTTTCTACCATTCTTATCACCGTCCAAGTCTTGCTGAAACTGTTCCAAGTGGCTTTTTAGCCTGACGATTTCTTCAGTAATATCGCAACGGTCGGCCCAAATCGCGATTTCTTTGACCACACGTTCATCGGCCAGATCTAATTCCAAGCCCATCTCTTTTAGTCGTTTGAGCATTAAATCTCGATGACGTTTAGGAGCTCCGGTTTCAGACTCCTGCATGACATCCACATTTTGATTAATTTTGGTGAGTCGGGCTTTTAAATCTTTCGCCAAGGCACGACCTTCGACCTCGCGCATTTGTTTGAGTTGTTTAACCGCAACCTCGAGTGCAGCTAAAACTTCTTTTTCACAATCATCAAACGCTGGCAAACTTAGACGGTTGTTACTCCGCACATTACTTAAACTTAAAAGTAAATTGGCATCAGGCGTCACCGGGATGTTTAACTTTTTGGCGAGAACCTGAAACTCTTCATACAACGCCCGAAGATTATTTTCATCCCACTGCGTGGTCGTACGATTGGAGAAATCGGCTGAATTAATTCGCACGGTCACCTTACCTCGATGGAGATGCTGGCGGAGGACGTTGCTCACGACGGACTCCAGGGTCGGCCATTCCTCCGGCCCGTACACCGAGATCTGTAAATTCTTCTGATTTACCGAGGCAATTTCGATGGAATAGGATTTGCCGGCGAGTTTAAGTTCCGCCCGACCAAAGCCTGTCATGGATGCCGCACACATAAATTACAGTTTGATTTCAACGCCCATCGCACGGGCGGCACTCCACACGTCTTTATCTCCACGACCTGATAAATTAATTAAGACAGTGGAGGTTCTAGGACTGTCGGAAGCTAGCTTACAGCCATAGGCTACAGCGTGACTCGTTTCCAGCGCAGGAATAATTCCCTCTTTGCTTGAAAGTAATTTAAAGGCATCCAAGCACTCTTCGTCGGTGGCATAAGCAAATTTGATTCTTCCTTTTTCGTGATAGTAAGCGTGCTCAGGTCCAACCGCTGCGTAATCCAATCCAGCAGAAACAGAATGTGTGCCTTCGATTTGTCCTTCGCTGTTTTGTAAAATATGCGTGAGGCAACCTTGGAGTACACCGAGACGGCCACCGGCAAATCTCGCAGCGTGTTGACCTTCCACAATTCCGCGTCCACCCGCTTCGACGCCGATGAGTTCAACTTCAGGTTCGTCTAAATATTCAAAGAAAGACCCAATCGCATTGGATCCGCCGCCGACGCAAGCAACCACGTGATCGGGTAATTTATTTTCAGCGCGCAACATTTGCTGCTTAGATTCCATCGAGATAATACGATGAAAATCGCGCACCATCATCGGATACGGGTGGGCGCCGTAAGCTGTTCCTAAAATGTAATGCGTATCGCGGACATTGGTCACCCAATCACGCATCGCTTCATTGACCGCCTCTTTTAAGGTTCTCTGCCCTGCTTCGACTCCGCGAACTTCAGCGCCCATGAGGCGCATACGATAAACATTGAGGGCCTGACGTTCCATATCTTCAGCACCCATATAGATCACGCAGCTCAGACCAAATTTAGCGCAGACCGATGCGGTGGCGACTCCGTGTTGTCCCGCACCTGTTTCGGCAATGATACGCTTCTTGCCCATACGCATAGCGAGTAAGGCCTGGCCGACGGCGTTGTTAATTTTATGTGCACCAGTGTGCAACATGTCTTCGCGTTTTAAATAAATTCGAGCACCACCGAAATGTTTGGTGAGTGACTCCGCAAAGTAGAGGCCAGTGGGACGACCGGCAAAATCACGCAACATGTTCGTGAAGGCATTTTGGAATACCGGATCACGCCGAGCTTCGGCATAGGCTTTGGATAACTCCAGGAGCGGAGTCATTAAAGTTTCGGGAACATACATTCCGCCAAACTGACCAAAACGTCCACGGGTATCAGGTACCTGGAAACGTGGCTCTTTGGTGGGAATGAGACTCGATGCGGACATAATTAAAATTATATAAAGAGCGAAGTAAGACCAAGGGCAAGCGACAAGGACAAATCGGAGTCTTGCGCTTTCTTTCTACCTATATCAGATAAATCCATGCCTCGTGCCCTGCTCTTTTTATTATTGGTCTGTCCCATAGGCATGTTGGCAGTCGAGCAAACCAACCCAGATAAAACTGCCGAAGAAGTCCGAAATGAGTTCACCACCCAGCGTGCCGTGGTTACTGGACTAGTCGAAGGCATCACCGAATACCTGCCTGTATCCTCAACTGGTCATATGATTATAAGTGACGCCATCATGGGTGTGGAAAAAAGCTCAACCCTCGTGGAAGCCAGCGTGGTCGATCGAAAAGGCCAACGTGTCTCACTTAAAAAAATTGCCGATGACTATATCGTGATCATTCAACTCGGTGCTATTCTCGCAGTACTTTTTATTTTCTATCAGCGCATGATTTCCATCGTCGCTGGAATTTTTAAAGGTAACCGTTCTTCCATTCTTTTAGCCATCGCCATTCTAGTCGCATTTTTACCGGCCGCTTTTTTAGGACTAATGCTTAAAGACTACATTCCCTTTACTGTCGAGATTGTCGCCGTGGCATTAATCATTGGCGGACTGGTAATTATTTTAACGGAAAATAAATTAGCTAAAATATATTACGACCATACGGACGAATTAAATGTATCACCGAAACAAGCACTGGGGATTGGGCTATGCCAATGCCTTGCGCTTATCCCTGGAACCAGCCGATCATTGGCGACCATTCTTGGTGGGCGCTGGGTCGGATTATCTTCTGCAGGTGCCACTGAATTTTCATTTCTCGTTGGCTTTGTTACGCTATCGGCCGCCTCGTTCTACAAAATGTATTCACTCGGTCCTGCTATCAGTCAGGTCTACCCCATCGGAAATGCGAGTCTTGGACTCTTAGTCGCAGCGGTGTCTGCATTCATTTCAGTAAAATGGATGATTGGATTTATTCTGCGCCGCGGACTTAAACCCTTCGCCTGGTATCGCATCATCACTGGCCTGCTATTACTCGTGGCAAAGAGCTTGGGATACTTCTAAGCCCTATTTTATTATCTTTTTTATGATTTAAGTTGGCCCGGTTAATACCCAAAAGGGGTTTGACTACTTAAATGATAAGATGTTTAACCACTTCAACCACTACGACTGATGTTTAAGCGCTTCCCAGGGCTATTCACCCAAGCCATTGGTATCGACCTAGGTACCGCCAATACTTTGGTCTTTCTCAAAGACCGAGGCGTTGTCCTTAGAGAACCTTCCGTGGTCGCGATTCGTACCAGCACTCGCAAGCCAATCGCTGTAGGTAATGAAGCGAAGATGATGCTTGGTCGTACTCCTGGTGACATCCAAGCGCTGCGTCCGATGAAAGATGGTGTAATCGCCGACTTCGAAATCAGCGAACACATGCTTCGCTACTTCATCGGTAAAGTAGCTCGTAAATCTATTTTCTCAAATCTCACCGTCGTCGTTGCCGTTCCTTACGGTATCACCGCTGTTGAACGTCGCGCCGTGATGGACTCCGCTTATCGCGCCGGTGCTGATGACGTGATTACCATTCCTGAACCTGTTGCCTCGGCAATCGGTGTAGGCTTACCCGTCGAAGAGCCCATGGCATCGATGATTGTGGATATCGGTGGTGGTACCACTGAAGTCGCCGTGATTTCACTCGGTGGTATCGTGCACGCACGTTCCATTCGCGTCGGTGGTGATGAATTTGATTCGGCAATTATTAAGTATATTAAGAATTCATATAATCTCATCATTGGTGAGCGCACCGCGGAAGAAATTAAGATTAAAATCGGTTCGGCTTATGCTTTAGAACAAGAGATGACCTACGAAGTACGTGGTCGTGACTCCGTTACTGGTCTCCCCCGCTCTCTCCACCTCACTTCCCAAGAAGTCCGTGAGGCCATGGCTGATAACATTAATCAAATCATCGAAGCCATTAAAGGATCCCTGGAACGTATTCCTCCTGAACTTTCTGCTGACTTAGTCGACCGTGGTATCGTGATTGCTGGTGGCGGAGCCCTGATCCGTCGCATCGATCGCGCCATCTCCGAAGCCACCGGGCTTCCTGTCATTATCGCCGAAGATCCTCTCTGTGCCGTGGTGAATGGTACTGGTAAAATTTTAGGCAACGCCTCCCGCTGGAGCGGACGCGACTAATCTAAGCGGGCTAACCCGCCATGAATAACCACCAAAAAGGCGCCAAGGCATCTTACATTGCTTTAATTGCTTTTATTTTGATTTGGATGTCGGGCGGTAACACCCTTCACCGATTCACCAAAGAAACCTTCGCCGAATTTCAAGCACCGGCCTTGCAGCTAGTGAGTAAAGGCAGTGACCTCTCTCGCTACTGGGAATTAAAAAGTCGGAGCAATGAAGAATTAATTTCGGCCTCAAGAGATCTAGCCCGAATCAATGCTGCCTTGGAACTGCGACTTCATTCAATGGATGATATCCGCAGAGAAAATGCGCGTTTACGTGAGAATGCCCGCTACACGAGTAATTCTGAGTATTTAACAGTAGTCGCACGAGTCATCTCTCGCGACACCTCATCGTGGTGGCAAAAAATACTAATTCGCAAAGGTCGCAATGACGGTATTCGTCCAGGTAGCCCAGTAATTTTCAGCGATAAAATCATTGGGCGCGTTTCGGTCGTCCACTTGAATGTCAGCGAAGTAGATTTAATCACTAGCCCGGCTTTTCGCTGTACGGCATTTTTAGTCGGGGATGACAAACGACGCATTGTGTACGTAAAAGGTGATGCCGCTAACTCACTTTCTCCCAGTCGGGCAAAAATCACCGCCATCCCTCTCGACTACAACCCTCCCCTCGGTCAACCGATCAAAGTTATGACTACAGGATTAGGCGGCGTCTTTCCCTCGGGCCTTATTTTAGGTGAAGTCGATGGTAGCATCCGAATGAGCAACGACGATAATTATAAGGTAGCGGATTTACGACCTGCCAAAAGTCTGGATATGATTGAAGAAGTTTCCGTGCTCGTGCCCCAATACCCCACGGCTAGCGAAATTCTTTTAGCACCCTCCGAAAAAATTAAATTGGAGGAATTTAAATGAGCATACCATGGACTTGGTTTTTTCTGATTCTGGCGACTTATCCCTGGTTATTTGTCGCTGATTTACTCTCGAGCACTTTAGCTACCTCTGGTCTCAATTATTTTATTACTGGAGCAACACTGATTGCTCCGTGTCGCAGATTGAAGCGTTGGCAGGCCGTGCTATTCGCTGGCGGTGTCGGATTTATGTTCGAAGCCTATCGTCCAATACCCGACGGAACTGTCGCCATCTCACTGATAACCCTCGCCATCATACTCGGAAATTATCGAACCTATTTACGAACCACTTTAGCCACGATGCAGGCAGCGGTGGTCGTCAATGCGCTTGCAGCTATTATCTGGTTTTCGGCTGCAGCCTATACCAGTGCAGCGCAAACTGACATCTATAACTGCATCTACCAGGCCGCCATTCAAGCCACCCTATCGGGCATCATGGGACTGATTGTGATCATCCCGCTTTCAACTACCCAGAATTGGGTCATGGATTCAATCGGAGTGCCGAGTGCACATGATTTATTATGAGTCCGGACGACACTCTAAATAAAATCTCCGTTCCGTCGGCTCCCATCACGCCATGGAGAATGTATTTAATTTTTACAATTTTTGTCGTCGGCTTTGTTTACATCACTTGCGGCTTATTTTACCGTCAGCTTATTCAATCCCAGGATTTAATCGATCGCGCTAACTCCCAAAGTGAAATTGTTGTCTGGTGCCCGCCCGCTCGTGGTTTCATTCAAGACCGTAATGGCGATAACTTGGTTGAAAATCGGGTACGTTGGAGCGTCAAAGCTAACTTATTATCCCTCGAAGGCGAAATTAACAATGAGTATAGGTCTTTAGTTAAAGCTGAAAAAGCCAAAGAAGATGTTAAAAAGATAAATTATGAGAAACTGCATCAAGATGCTCGGGTTAACGTCCTCAATCGTTGGCTCAAAAAAATCTGGTTTGTCATCGATGCGAGTAATCAGAAGAAATCACCAAGTAATAAAAAAGGTTCCAAGTTTCTGGCCGATAGTCCTGAACGCGTCGTGAACGTGACAGCCCTCGCTAAACATATGCGTGATACGAGGATTTTAAAATTTACGCTCATCTCTGATTTAACTTTCCCTGAATTTAGAAATCAGATTTCTGACGAAGAAGCCGCACGTTCAATCGCACGCTTTGTTGAGCAATTCCCAGTCGACGGTCCTATCACTATCGAATCTGACATGATTCGCTCTTACCCATTTGGTTCTCTTGCCGCCCACACCTTAGGCTACGTCAAAGATACCAATCAGTTGCCGCCTAATTTTGATGCCAATTTCGAAATATCTTTTAAGAAGCTCAGTAAGTCAAAGTACACTGGCAAAGTTGGGGCCGAAGGGGTCGAACAAACTCATGATTACACTCTCAAAGGATTAAGTGGCTGGGAACGTTGGAGTAAAACATCTACCGGCTATAAACGTGAACTTTTAGAAAGTTATCCCTCACAACAAGGTAGTGAAATTAAACTTTCTCTGGATATATCTATACAACAAGCTGCCGAAAAAGCACTAGCCTCAATCAAAGATACGGTAGGCAATCCATTGCCCAGCGCTGCAGTCATGCTCGATGTAAATACCGGGGAGATTCTCGCCCTCGCCAGCCTACCCAACTACGATCCCAACCGTCTAGCCAGCAGAGTAACCAGTAAATATTTCGATGAAATCCAAGAGCAAGGTGGGTGGATGAATCGCGCCACCCAAGGACTCTACGCCCCAGGCTCAACCTACAAGATGATCACTGCGATTGCTGGTATGCGTAGCGGCAAAATTGATTATGATGATATTTTAGATTGTGGACAAAGTTTGCGAATTGGTAATCGCGACTTCGTCGAACACGAGCCTTTTGGTTTCGGAGAAGTAGACGTCGAAAAAATGTTGGCCATCTCCTGCAACGTCTGGAACTACCGTGTCGGATTAATGGTAGGTGCGGACTCACTTGCACAAGAGGGCAAACGATTTGGCTTAGATGAAATCTTACTTAAAGGTAACCCCGTCGTGATGGGTAGTGATAACCCGAATACCTACGAACTGCCATCACCGGCACGTAAAATGATTATTCCCGACTCAACCTACAAGTTGCGGAATGGTCTTGGTAATTGGACAGCGGGCGACACCGCAAATACATCAATCGGACAAGGCTTTATTCTCACCACCCCACTTCACATGGCGTGCTTTTCAGCCTCCATCGCTCGAGGCGAAACTCGGACCACGCCAACCATTTTTCATGACCCAACGAGAATTCCTTATCACCAGGATTCCCGACCGATCGGACTGAACAGAAATCAACTCAATGCCATTCGCGACGGCATGGTGCGTTGCGTCTCAGAAGGCACCGCACGTTCTATACAAATTCCTGGATTCCCATTCGCTGCGAAAACCGGGACAGCCGAATATTATAAATCCGGACAGAAAGCTCACCTCGCTTGGATTGTCGGTTATGCTCCTGCGAAAAACCCGAAAGTTGCATTCGCTGTTTTAGTTGAAGGCCAAGCAGATACTAATACCTGGGGCGGCGTAACCGCTGGCCCAGTGGCTCAAGCCATGGTTAAACAGTGGTTAAAATCAAAGCACAATAAGTCGGCAGAATAATTCAGCTCAGGTAGACGTAAGTTCCGACCGCAACACATTCAAAAAGTTTAATCACATCCTGATCAGATAGTAGCACGCAACCGTGGCTATTGGGAGTCCCTAGTTTTTCGTGCTGATTAGTTCCATGGATATAAACATAACGTTGTTTAGTATCCACAACCTTACCTGTGGCATCTGTGCCTTGATTGATTCCTTGCTCTAATCCCTCGAGCCACAAAATCCTACTCGTGATTAAATTATCTTCGGTCATTGGAATTTGATTCCAAGTTTGTCCTGTGGGTTTTCGCGCTTTAAAGATCATCCCCGTCGAAGCATCAGCCCCAATTTTTTCTGCAATACGGTGAAGGCCCGTAGGTGTCTGCAAAGAGTCCTGCACACAGCCCTTACCTGCCCTCGCTGTGCTAATAATATATGCTACGCACTGATTTTGCGTAAAATGCCAAAGTTTTTGCTGGTCAATCGACACAACCAAGCATTCTTTTCCCATAGGGAGTCCCAGTACCTTCAGGCGCTCGGCCAACTCCCCCTTCAAAACCAAAGATTTATCTAAACATGTCATATCGTATAGGCATCGTGGGCGTGACTGGCGCGGTCGGTCAAGAATTGCTCTCACTTATGGCGAAAAGAAATTTTCCCGTAAAGGAACTCCGTCCTCTGGCATCCGCCCGCTCGGCCGGATCCAAGATTAATTACGGCGGCAAGGGTTGGACCGTTCAAGAAGCCAAACCTGAGGCCTTTGAGGGCTTAGATTTTGCCATTTTTAGTGCGGGCGGCTCGGTTTCCCTCGCCCTGGCCCCTGAAGCCGTGAAGCGCGGCGTCATCGTCATCGATAATAGTTCGGCCTTCCGGATGTATCCCGACGTCCCACTGGTCGTTCCTGAAATCAACGCCGATGCCCTCGATAACCATAAAGGTATCATCGCTAATCCGAATTGCTCTACCGCCATCGCCTTGATGGGGCTTTACCCGCTCCACAAAGCTTTCGGACTAAAACGTTTCTTCGCTTCGACCTACCAAGCCGTTTCCGGCACCGGTGCCGAAGCCATGCGCGAACTCGATACGCAAGTCCGTGCCTGGGTTAAGGGTGAGGCTTCACCTCCCAAAGTTTATCCACACACGATTGCCTTTAATTTAATTCCTCAGGTCGATTCCTTCCAAGAAGACGGATACACCAAAGAGGAAATGAAAATGCTGAACGAAGGTCGTAAAATTATGAACCTTCCTAATCTCAAGGTTTCAACCACATGCGTTCGCGTACCCGTATTCCGTGCTCACTCGATTGCGATCAGTGCTGAATTCGAGAAGCCCGTCGATGTTGCCTTGGCTCGCAAAGTGATTTCCGAATTCCCTGGTTCCGAAATCTGCGATGAGCCCGCCAAGAAGATTTACCCCATGCCCTTAGACTATGCCGGTAAAGAAAAGTGTGGTGTGGGACGTATCCGCAAGGACTCACTCTTTGATAATGGTCTTTCCCTTTGGGTCAGTGGTGACCAGCTCTGGAAAGGTGCCGCTTTAAATGCGATTCAAATCGCAGAAGCACTGCACCAACGCAACAAACTCGCTCGTAAGTAATATGCCACGGTCCGACGATCGCGCCCCTCGACATGCTGATTTAAACCGTCAGCTCAAACTATATAACGAGAACGATATCCCGGGCTTACTCAAAAATGTTCCTAATCCACTTATTTTAATATTAGATGGTGTCCAGGATCCTCACAATCTCGGCGCCTGTCTGCGTTCAGCCGAATGTGCCGGTTGTGCCTTCGTCGTTATTACTAAAAAGAATTCTGCACCCGTGAATGAGACCGTGCGCAAGGTAGCGGTCGGTGCCGCCGAAAGTTTACCGATCGTTCAGGCAGGTAACTTACGAAATGCTTTGGTAAAATTAAAAGATGCCGGAGTTTGGATCGCCGGGACCAGCGACCACAAAACTAGCCAGTCACTCTACGACGCTAAACTCACCGGACCTCTGGCCATCGTCATGGGTGCTGAAGGCGATGGGATTAGGCATCTAACCGCTGTGACCTGCGATTTCCTTATACGGATTCCGATGCTCGGTGAGGTCCCCTGCCTGAATGTGTCAGTGTCTACAGGGGTTTGCCTGTTTGAGGCCGTCCGACAGCGTGGACACCGCTAAGGCGATTTATTTCTTTACCAATCTCCATTAACCCTCTTTGTTAAAGGGGTTCGTTAGGCCGGATAGCTCAATGGTAGAGCAGTTGACTTTTAATCAATTGGTTCGGGGTTCGAGTCCCCGTCCGGCCACTTCGAACAAAACTAAGCTTTATCGCGGGTTTTATTCGCTTGAAAAAAACCTCCCACAACACTCTCTTAATTTTCCGCTGATTGGCCGGATAGCTCAATGGTAGAGCAGTTGACTCTTAATCAATTGGTTCGGGGTTCAAGTCCCCGTCCGGCCACCAGCGGATTTATTTTTCACCCTTCACCCGTGCATAACGCATAGCCATGTAAACGGCATGACAGGCCCGACAGTAACTATGCCGAGTCTTAGTAGACTTGATCCAATGAAAGCTTTGAATCGAAAAGGTAATACCACACTGCGTACATGGCCGCTTAGTCGCTAACCTGAGTCGATTACTGGCTTCCAGATTTTTCTCCAATTGTTTCTGCAAACATTCATGACACCAGGGATG
>JBBAUZ010000002.1:0-128007 GCA_040397965.1 Opitutales bacterium
CTACCCGAATTATTAATGAAGTTAAGGGTATCAATCGGGTTGTTTACGACGTTTCCTCGAAGCCCCCTGCGACGATTGAGTGGGAGTAGGCCATCTCTTTGCCCCGTTGACACTTTATCGCTTAGGGTTTTGATTGAGTCCTGTGTCTCAGCCCGCCTTCCAAGTTATTGCCCGCCGCTGGCGCCCCCGTCGTTTTGATGAATTAGTGGGGCAAGAACACATCGTGCGTATTTTAACTAATGCGTTAACGACCAAGCAGCTCGCCCACGCTTATCTTTTTGTCGGTCCACGTGGTACGGGTAAAACTACCACCGCCCGTATTTTAGCTAAGGCCTTAAATTGCGGTAAAGAGTCCAGTCCCAACTTTTCTCTCGATGATCCGATTTGCCAAGAAATTGAGCAGGGAAATTGCTTGGACGTTATTGAAATCGACGCCGCCTCTAATCGCTCAATTGAAGACGCAAAAAAAATCCGTGAAGAGTGCCAATTCCCGCCTGTTAATTGCCGCTTCAAAATTTTCATCATCGATGAGGCTCACCAATTAACCAAAGACGCTTTTAATACTCTATTAAAAACCCTTGAAGAACCACCAGCCTGGGTGAAGTTTATTTTAGCCACCACCGAAGCAGACAAAGTTCTTCCTACCATCACTTCCCGTTGTCAGCGCTTAGAGTTTCATCCCATCGCCGAAGAAGTTATCGCAGCTCAGTTGGCACGTATTGTTAAAGCCGATGGTGTTCAGGCCGAGCCGGCTGCATTAAACGCTATCGCACGTATTGCCAATGGCGGGATGCGGGATTCGCAATCTATTTTGGATCAAGTCATATCCTTCTCCGGAAAAAAAGTCACCGAAGCTGATGTGCTATCTATTTACGGTCTGGCCTCGGCCCAACAAGTCACCGATTTAGCTAAGGGTATTGCGACGGGTGATGCCCCATCGGTTATCGCCCTGTGCGATAAGTTTCACGCTGAAGGCCGTGACTTAATGCGCGTCATGAATGACTTACAGTTATTAGTACGTTCGGCTGTTCTCGATTCAGTTAAACAAGGTGGGAATAGCGCTCACCTCGGTGCACCCTTAACTACCGAGAAACTCGTCAGCTTTTTAGAATGCTTACAGTCTAGTGAACAGGGTATTCGTTACGGTCTTTCCCCGAGAGCTAATTTTGAGGTCACCATGCTCAAGGCGATTGAACAATGTAAGACGCGACCGATAGATCATCTTATTAAAGATGTCGCCGCCGCTGCAGCCAGACTTCCTCGGGAGCCTGGCCAAAAAAAAATAAGCAGTCCGCAACCGTCACCAGCGGTTGAGAAATCATCCGTGCCCGCTCAAGTCGCGCCCCAGGAATCTAGTGTGGCCGAGGTGGATATCGAAGAAGATCAAACTTCGGTGACCGAGTTTTCGTCAGCGGATGATGTCGGTATTGTAATCGAAGATAAGATTAGCGATTTTCAATTTGAAATACCTAAGGGTCCCGCCCCTAAGAGCGCCGAATCAGCCAAGCCTCTTTTTCCTGGTGACAAAGATTTCGATGCTGCGGTCAAAGCAATGCCCCAGGGTTTAAAAGATAAACTCAGAGAGACACTGGGTGCGGAGTTTACGTCACTGCGCTCCGTTTCGGTCGATAAACTGCACCGACCACAATCCTAGTGAAATCGGTTTGTGAGATTGGTTTAATTTCAGATACCCACGGACTGCTCCGTCCCGAAGCCATTGTAGCTCTCGAGGGATGCGAAGTGATTCTCCATGCAGGCGATGTCGGCGGTTCGTTAATCATCGATACCCTAACTCAATTTGCTCCTACCTTTGCCGTGGGTGGAAATTGTGATATCGAAGAAGCCTTTCCTGATTATTTTACTGCTGAATACGGGGGTAAAAAATTACTGATGTATCACGGACATCTCCCCATCGATGAACAGTCCTTTAAACCTGATATCATAATTACCGGACATTCACATATTCCGCTGATTGAGGAGGATAAGAAGATTTTACGGATTAATCCCGGTAGTGCGGGCCCTAAACGCTTTAAACTTCCCGTTACAGTGGCTCGCCTAACAATTTCTGGTGGAACATCCGTTACCCGTATCATTCACTTAAACGTTTAATGAGTTTAGATTTACCCATCGATAAATTAAAGGACGATCTAAAGGCGGCCTGCGGCCGTTCGCGTCGGATTATTTTAAGCGCCCCCACGGGGTCAGGTAAATCTACCCGACTACCTCAGATGTTGTTGGATTTGAAATGTGTCGAGGGTCAAATACTTATCCTTCAGCCACGTCGTATGGCTGCACGCTTATTGGCCAGACGTGTTGCCCAGGAACGGGGAGTTAAATTAGGCGCGGAAGTAGGATACCAGATTCGATTTGAAAGAGTAGAGTCCGCTGAAACTAGAATAAAGTTCATCACCGAAGCTTTGTTACTTAGACAGATGGCGGCTGATCCCGCGTTGCGTGGGATTGGAGCAATTATCTTTGATGAATTCCACGAGCGTAACATTCATTCCGATGTTGCCTTAAGTTTAGTGCGTCAACTTCAGGAAAAGCAGCGGCCCGATTTATTACTCGTGGTGATGTCGGCTACTCTCGATACCGCAGGCGTAGCTCAATGGCTGAAGCCTGCTGAAACTTTAATATCCGATGGTCGGACTTATCCCGTAGAAGTAGAATATTCGCCGAATCCACGAACTTCAACACAGCCTATTTGGGATAGGGCAGCTGAGCAAGTCGCCCGATTGTTACGCGAAGAGTCCACGGGTGATATTTTAGTTTTCATGCCGGGTGCCTATGAAATCATGAAGACCATCAACGCGGTTAAGTTTTTAAAAGAAGCTGGTGGTGTCCAGGTGTTGCCCTTGCACGGCGAACTTTCAGCGAGTGATCAAGACAATGCCGTTCAAGAATCGAATCAACGTAAGGTGATTGTCGCGACCAATGTAGCTGAGACTTCTTTAACTATTCCTGGAGTTCGTATGGTGGTAGACCCTGGATTGGCTCGAATCGCCCGCTACGACCCCATCCGTGGAATAGACACCTTGTTGATTGAACCGATTGCGCAGGCATCGGCAGAACAGCGCGCCGGTCGTGCCGGTCGCACAGGCCCCGGCCGCTGCATTCGTTTATGGTCACACACTGACCATCAGTCGCGTCCGCTCCGCGAAACACCCGAGATTAAGCGGATGGATTTAACAGAAACAATTTTACTGCTTTTATCGATGGGCTGGAGTGACGTCGAAAATTTCCCGTGGTATGAGAGTCCTAACCCCCAGGCGTTCGCTCAAGCTTTCACTGTCTTAAAAGATATCGGTGCAATTGATAAAAATAATCTCTTAAGCCCCTTGGGTAAAAAAATGGCAGTGTTCCCGGCACATCCACGTTACGCACGTATGTTGATGGCCGCACACGAACTTAATTGTGTTAGCGAAGTGGCGACGATTGCGGGACTGAGTCAAGGGCGGGATATTTTACTAAGAAAAGTTGATGAGTCTGCTGAACGTGCCCGCGAAAATATTAAAACGACCGAGGGCTCAGACTTCTTCTTGCGAATTGCTTTATTACAAAAAGCGAAGGAAGTGAAATTTGATGCAGACGCTTGTCAGCGGCTGGGTATTCAGGGTCAAGCCGCTCGCCAGGCCGATCAGGCTGCCCAACAGTTTTTACGAATAGCCGAGAGTCAGGGTTTTAAAATAAACCATGACAGCGCTTTACCTGAACAAATACAAAAGGCCATCTTGGTAGGATTTATTGATCGCTTGGCCGTCCGCCTGGATGCTGGAACTTTGCGTTGTGCTTTAGTGCATAATCGTCGCGGTGAATTGAGACGCGAGTCGATGGTTCGTTCAGCTAAACTCTTAGTGGCCGCGGAGATTGATGAAATTCAAACCCGTGGTGAAGTGACTACATTTTTAAGCCTCGCGACGGAAATTAAAGAGGAGTGGTTAAAGGAATTATTTCCCAGCGAATTTTCTAATCAAAACTTTGTTAAGTACGATGCTACTCAAAGACGCGTGGTTACGCGGGTTGAAAGATGTTTCCGGGATTTAGTCTTAGAGTCAAAAGAGCAGGAAGGTCTCTCCAGCGATGAAGCCTCTCAACTATTAGCGACCGAGGTTTTGGCTGGCCGACTGGAATTAGAAAAATGGGATCAGTCGGTTGATGCCTGGATTAATCGACTCAATTTTTTAGCGAAACATTGTCCGGAGTTAGGCATTCCGGTCTTTGATGAATCGGGAAAGCGTATGGTGGTTGAGCAAATTTGTCAGGGTGCCGTTGCTTATCGCGAGATTCGGGATCGACCAGTCATGTCGATTGTCCGCGACTGGTTAACTCATGAGCAATTACTAGCCTTGGATACTTATTGCCCTGAGAAAATTTTATTACCCCGTAAAAAACATCCTGCGAAAATTGAATATACTCATGATGGCGAGGCTTTGATTGAGGCAACAGTGCAAGAGTTGTATGATGTCCCAGGGGCTAAACTCAAGGTCTGCCAAGGGAGGGTGCCTTTGATTGTATGTATTCAATCGCCCGCTCGACGCACTCAGCAACGTACGACCGATCTTGATGCATTTTGGAAGGGGTCCTATGAGTTAGTTAAGAAGGAATTAAAAGGCCGTTACCCAAAACACGAGTGGCGCTAAAGGGTCATTTGACTAAATCGGCTGGGTAATATAAAAATTATTAATGCAGTTAGCCGGTAAAACCATTTGGTCGGACATACCTCTTCACGTCATCGATTTTGAGGGGAGCAATCACACGGGCGTGATTGAGTACGGCGTGGTTACATTGCACCGCAAAGAAGTTTTTTCTACGGCGACAAAGACACATTTAGCTCGAGCGAATATTTCCAAACTCGATACCCAATGTCATGGCTTGAGTGATCAGGATTTAATTAATCAGACACCTTTTGAAAGTGAATGGGATTACTGGGTTTCACTTCGTCGCACCGGAGTATTTGTGGCGCACAATGCTTCAGTGGAGTCACAGTTGCTGCGGCTCACTTGGCCACGTCCTTCGGCGGTTCCGTCTCTATCCGATGATGGTACACAGACGGCAGAGTGGGGGCCCTGGATAGATTCATGTCGTCTCGCCCGTCTTTGGTTACCCACCTTAGGTGACTATAAATTGGCCTCACTGATTAAGCTATTTAAGTTACAGGCTCAGTTGGACCTCTTGGCGGAGCGACATTGCCCGCCTCGGCGTCGTAAATATCACTGTGCACTCTATGATGCCCTCGCCTCGGCCTTGGTTTTGAGGACACTTTGTGCAGGGGAGGGTCGTTCCCAATTAACCGTAGCGCAATTAGTCCAGGATAGTCTCAGTTTGCCCGCCCGTGAAGACAGTATACAGGGAGAATTCGATTTATGAAAATTTCCGCTTCACACCTACCCGCTTAAGCATCTAGATAAGGTTTTCTATGGCTTCAAAATCTCCTATTCGTGTTTCTGTAACTGGTGCCGCTGGCAACATTGGCTACGCCGCTATTTTTAGAATAGCCTCTGGCGCAGTCTTCGGTGCCGATCAGCCCGTTGCTTTAAACTTAATTGAAGTCGGGCCTGGGTTAAATGCGTTAACCGGAGTGGTCATGGAGTTACAAGACTGTGCTTTTCCTTTGCTCACCGATGTAGTTGCTACCGGAGATTTAGATGAAGGATTTAAAGATGCGGACTGGTGTCTTTTAATCGGTGCAGTGCCACGTAAAGACGGCATGGAGAGAAAAGATTTATTAGGTATTAACGGAAAAATCTTCGTAGGACAGGGTCAAGCGATTGCCCGTTCCGCTAAAAAGTCGGTCAAAGTTTTAGTCGTCGGTAATCCTTGTAATACGAATGCCTTAATCGCTCTGCGCTCGGCTACTGGATTAAAAGAAGAAAACTTCTTTGCGATGACGCGACTGGATGAGAATCGTGCGAAGTCACAGTTGGCTAATAAAGCAGGCGTTCATAACTCCGTGGTTAAGAACGTGGCCATTTGGGGAAATCACTCCTCCACACAGTATCCCGATTTCACGAATGCGCAGATTGCTGGTAAGCCCGCCACTCAAGTCATTTCGGATCATGCATGGCTTAAGGAAACTTTCGTTAACGATGTCCAAAAGCGTGGGGCTGCGGTGATTAAAGCTCGGGGCGCATCCTCAGCTGCGTCCGCGGCTAATGCCGCTCTAGACACTCTGCGTAATTTACATTTCGCGACGCCAGCTGGTGAATGGCATTCGGTAGCGGTTCTTTCCAAGGGTGATTACGGTATTACTCCAGGAATCATGTTTGGATATCCTATCCGTACACTTGCCGATGGCTCTTGGGAGATTGTTAAAGGATTACCCGTCGACGAATTTTCGCGTAGTAAAATTTCTATTACCGAAAAAGAGTTATTAGAAGAGAGAGCTACAGCATCAGAAGCTCTCGGCCTAAAACTCTAAGCACTTATTCTGCTTTTAGTTTTACCAAGGTGATATCAGCTGGACGACAGGTGCCCAGTTGAATCTCACCACTATTAGCTGCGGAAAAAATAGCCGGCTCCGGGCGAATGGGTTCGACATTTCGTTCGCTTCTCCCTCCGTTAATTTTTTGAAGTCCAATGTAGTCGAGAATAACTGGGTTCGCACTGGCGAGAATAGTTTTTTCTGACTTACACCAGCTCGCGTCGAAACTCGGCCCTCCGAGAACTTGGAAGTTCTCTAGTGAAACAATATTTAAAATATTCTTTTTGGAAAGTTCGGGGATTGCACACACTTCAATGGCCACTTTGGAGGCGTTGGCCGGGTTGTCATTAAAGCGTTCGCTATTGGCGATGCTTCCTAGTGAGGCTGAACCGATAGCACCAAAAACTCCGAGCGCTTTGCTGTCAGATATCACCGGCAAGTTGATCCAGAAATCGACTTCATCAAATAATGTTTTGGGTAGAACGCTGATTCGATTATCGCCCCAGGCTACAATCGGGGAACCTGGACGAGGCATCACTTGATTTTCGTACCACAGTTTTTTGTCTTTGGCCCAATTGGCTGCTTCTGCTTCAAAGGCGATCACCGGTAGTCCTTCAAAAGTTTGCGGATCGGTGCGGAGCGTGGGAAGGAACCCGCATTCACGTAAGCTTTGGAGATTGGCATCGCAGAGAATAATCGAGTCTCGACTGAAGCCGCGTTTTTCGAGGGCCTGACTAAGGGCACGGACGAGTGGTTTGGGTGTGGCTAAGCCGAGTCCAGACTGCGAAGAAATTTTTAATCCACATTTACCGAGCTTACCTGGTTTAAGTCCCACGCCAGTTCGTCTTTCAAATTCTTCAAGGATACTGTCCACTGCTGAGGTGTAATGTTTGTCGCTAAATCCATGAAGCTTTTGCTCGATGAGTAGTAGCTTGGGGTCGGTCACAGCATCTAGGCTTAAAACTAGGCTGCAAAAAGCAAAGAGAGTGAACAAGCGACGCATACATAGATACTCCACTAAAAGGAGCATTTCGCAAGTTTGCTCTTTAGATTGCTGACTTACTTGGCAGTCTCTAGCCATTCCACATGCACGCACCCGCGCCATTACCCCAACGCCGAATTCTGGGGCTCATTTTTTTGACGGTCTTAATGGATATTATTGGGTTTAGTATTATTATCCCACTCTTTCCTCACCTTCTCAATCACTACATAACTACAGAGGGAACACAGGGGACGTTAATAGGCATGTTATCATCCGCAGCGGATTGGTTAGGCGGTACGACGACATTTCAAAAAACAGTTTTATTTGGTGGGGTGTTGAGCACGCTGTACTCTTTGCTCCAATTTATTTTTTCACCTATTTGGGGTTCACTTTCTGATCGTTACGGTCGCCGCAGAATTTTGACCATCACGCTCGCTGGTAATGCACTGTCATACCTTATCTGGATTTTCGCCGGACAATTCTGGGTCGTTGTTTTGACCCGACTCATCTCTGGAATGATGGCGGGTAATATTGCTGTAGCGAGTGCGGCAGCCGCGGATGTTACCGATGAGAATGAGCGAACAAAAGGCATGGCCATTGTAGGCGTCGCCATTGGCATGGGTTTTCTAGTCGGCCCAGTAATTGGTGGACTCTCAACTATCTTAGACCCCGTCTACGCCGCTAACCCGTTTTCCACTCCAGCATTAATTGCGGCGATTATGGCAGCTCTGAATTTTATTTTAGTACAGTTATACTTCCCTGAAACTCTGCAGGAGAAAAATCGTGCCCAGCATGATGCCAAACGTCCTTCAATTTTTGATTTAGCAAACGTGGAGTCGCGGGCGGTTCGCCGCACCTCGCTCGCCAATTTAATTTATCAAATCGGTTTCACCGGCATGGAAAACACAGTCGTATTCCTCACCTTCTTTTTATTTGCTTATAGTGCGCACGATAATGTTTACCTCTTTTTATTTAACGGAACGTGTTTAATTATCGCCCAGGGTTTGGCACGTTTAGTTGTAAAGAAAATAGGCCAGCGGGGAGTGGTCACAGTGGGTATCATCTTTGCGATTATCGCCTTCAATTTAATAGCTTTTATTCCAACCCCTGAGAGCGGTTCATCCATAGTCAGCTGGGGTAAGCTAGTATTTTATATTGGGATGGGTCTGCTTTCTTTTGCCACCGGTCTGATTTTACCGAGTGTGTCGGCCTTGGTTTCACTTTACTCTAGTCCGAGTGACCAAGGACGTAACTTAGGAATTCTCCGTTCTGCTGGTGCACTCGCCCGAGTGATTGGACCTCTGAGCGCCGCATTTCTATATTTTAAAACTGGTTCGCACCAATGGGTTTATTTAAGTGGTGCACTCTTAATGTTTCCTGCCTTGTGGGTAGTACGTGGATTGCCCGATCCGCATAGCGTTCACAATACTAAGTCTTAGAAATTTTCTGGGCGAGAGCGCGTCCGCCTCGAATGACTTGCATCAAAGAGATTCCTCCGCGGAAAGCTCCATGAAAATGTAGGCCAGCATTTTTTGATTCACAAACTGCGAGACTATTTTCCCGCTCGGTCTGTCCGATGGTGTACTGAGGAATGGATTTCTCCCAACGCTGAATCCATTCCTTTTCGGGTCGTGCGGTGATTCCCAGTGTTTCCTTGAATTCGCGATCCAAAATTTCGCCCAGGGCGATGTCTGATTTAGCTGCCATCTGCGGTTGGCGTGCGCCACCGATAAAGCTGGTAAGTAATATTTTCCCATCGGGTGCTCTTAATGGTAAAACCGACGACGAGAAAAGGGTTCCAAGAATTTCACGTTTTTCGGTCTGCGGAATTAAATAGCCGAAGCCTTTAAGTGAATGCGGAACGTCGGACCGATTATATCCACGAGCAATGACTGTAACGCTGGGTGTTGATGCCTGGTTCCAATTATCTAAATCTTTCAAAATTTCGAAGGGTAGAGTTCCAGGCCATTGCCAGTGAGGGATGGTGATAATTAAGTTTTTCGCCCACGCACCGTTCTCTTCGCCCCGCGTGTTTCGCCAGGCCACTTGCCAGCCGCCTTTGCTCTTTTGCATTAAAGTTAAGTGACAGCCCACTTCGATGTCTTTTCCTAAACTCGTCGCCATCGCCCCAGCCAACTGTTGCATGCCATTTTTAAATCCGATAATTTCACGTCCCTCTTTTTTACTTTTGATGAGACCGAGTAAAACAGATCGGTGGTCCTTTTCTAGCTCGGTCAAAAGAGGAAAACAGTTTTCGACCATTAACTCTCGAGGATTGCCTGCATGGGTTCCAGCAATGACTGGATCCATGAGCAGTTCCGCAGCGGCTGCACCAAATCTTCGGGAGATAAAACCAAAAACTGATTCGTCCTTAATACTACTGCGTGCGATGAATATTTCGGAGAGCAGGCGAACTTTTTCAGTGAAAGAAAGTAGGTCTGACTTCAAAAGGGAAGTGGGCTGAGCGGTGAGAGCATGAAGTTTACCGCGTGAAAGAATATAGCGATTGGCTGCACTGCTATCCGCACGGAGTATTTCATTATCTAATCCGTAGCCATGTAGAATTTTTAAATCACCCTCGCCGTTAATCTGTAAAGTGTTCGGTCCAGTTTCAACAATCCAGCCCTCGTGGTTGATGGTTCGAATCGAGCCGCCCACGCGCCCAGAAGATTCTACGACCTTAATCTTAGCGCCCGATTTATTTAATTCATGAGCTACGGCCAGGCCGGCCGGTCCAGCTCCTAGAATTATGGCATCGAGACTCATCATTTCATCTTTGGTTAATTGGGTTATAAATAGAGACAAAAGTGACCCCACGGCAATTGCCTAAAAATAGACACAAATGTCTAAAAATAGCCAATTATTGTTGTGAATGGTTCTGGGTTGTGCCGTGGCACACTGGGTGCTGTTTAGAGGCGTATATTTATCAATAATCCAACATGAGTACCAACCCTGCCCGTCAAAGTGCAATTGCATCAATTGCCTCTCAACCTCGTCTGCAAGGGACGTTCGATTTCCGTAACGAGAAGATCGACGTCATCTACGGACAAAATGTTTTCTCACTCGAGAAAATGGAAAAGCGTTTACCAAAAGACGTTTTCAAATCTCTCAAGTCCAGCATCGAGTCCGGCAGTAAACTTGATGGTGCAGCTGCTGACATTGTTGCTTCGGCAATCAAGGATTGGGCACTCGAGCGCGGTGCAACTCACTATGCACACGTCTTCTATCCTCTCACTGGTTTCACCGCTGAGAAGCATGACACTTTCTTCGAGCCCAGCGGTACTGGCACCCTTGCTCAATTCTCTGGTAAAGCTTTAATCCAAGCCGAGCCTGATGCTTCATCATTCCCGAACGGTGGTCTTCGCTCAACTTTCGAAGCGCGTGGTTATACCGCTTGGGACGCTACTTCACCTGCTTATATTTTCGACGGAGAAAATGGTTCAACTCTTTGTATTCCTACGGCCTTCGTTTCTTGGAAGGGTGAGGCGCTTGATAAAAAGACTCCCTTGCTTCGCTCGATGCAGGCGGTGAATCGTTCTGCGCAACGCGTATTAGCACACTTCGGCAAAAAACCTGGATTCATCAGCGCTTCCTGTGGTCCAGAACAAGAATACTTCCTCATCGATTCTCGTTTATTCCATCTTCGTCCTGATCTCTATACTTGTGGTCGTTCTCTCTTCGGTTCCAAACCAGCCAAGGGTCAAGAATTCGAAGACCAATATTTCGGTACCATTCCTGATCGCGTGCTCGCATGCATGATGGAAACCGAACGCGAGTGTTTCAAACTCGGTATTCCAATTAAGACCCGTCACAATGAAGTGGCTCCTGCTCAATACGAAGTAGCTCCGATTTATGAGTCTGCTAACGTCGCGCACGATCACCAAATGTTAACCATGACGCTTCTGCGTCGCGTTGCTTCCAAACACGGCTTCGTTTGCCTTCTCGCTGAGAAGCCATTCGCAGGTGTGAACGGTTCTGGTAAGCACGTTAACTGGTCCATCGGTGGTCCGGGCGTAGGCAATCTTCTCGAGCCAGGTAACGATCCTCACACCAACGCACAGTTCCTTGCATTCTGCTCAGCGGTCATTCGTGCGGTTGATTTACACCAAGGTTTACTCCGTGCGTCTGTTGCCTCTGCCGGTAACGATCACCGCCTCGGTGCTAATGAAGCGCCTCCTGCAATCATCTCGATTTACTTGGGCGATATGCTCAACGAAGTGATCGAACAAGTTAAAGCGAGTGGTGCAGCATCCAGCTCACGCAAGGGTGGCACGATGACTCTCGGTGTGGATACCTTACCAGTACTTCCAAAAGACGCTGGTGACCGTAACCGTACTAGTCCGTTCGCCTTCACTGGAAATAAATTCGAATTCCGCGCAGTTGGTTCAGCCTTCTCGGTAGCTGGTCCGTTGACTGTGTTAAACACAATCATGGCTGACTCACTGGATATGTTAGCTGACGAACTCGACGCTGAAATGAAGTCCACCAAGGATTTCAACATCGCCCTTCAAAAAGTTCTGAAAGTTATTCTCACTAAGCACGGCCGTATCATCTTCAATGGCAATGGATATTCTGAAGAGTGGCACAAAGAAGCTGAGAAGCGTGGACTTAAGAATCTCCGGACAACTCCTGAAGCTCTTCCTGAAATTGCTTCTAAAGCTGCCGTTGAGCTATTCGAACGCCAAAAAGTTCTCAGCAAAGACGAGTTACATTCACGCGAAGAAATCTACACTCACTCTTACGTTTTGTCCGTTAAGACTGAGGCTAAATTAACTTCCGAGATTGCTCGTACGCTCCTGTTACCAGCCGCATTTAAATACGCGACCGAGCTCTCAGCTGTAGCTGATAGCAAATCTGGTAAGAAGCTACGCTCTGAAATCCTCGCTCTTGCCGATCAACTCTCCGACGCTATCGACATATTGGATAAAGAACGTGTGGTTGATTCCGATACCCACAGCAATGCAAAGCACGCCTGTGCTAAGGTTCTGCCTGCCATGTTGAAGGTTCGTGCCGCGGCTGATGCCCTTGAGGAATTAGTGGCCGACGAATACTGGCCATTACCATCCTACCAAGAGCTTCTCTTCCTCCGCTAAGCCTTCCGGCCTAGCTGATATCATGGGTCGAGTCTTTACGGACTCGGCCCATTTTTTTGGCCAGTGAGTTCGACTAAACAAAAAACCCGCCAAGCCTGGCGGGTTTTGGGTCGGATAATCTAAGTCGTCGACTTAGTTGTTATCCCACTTCTTACGGAGGTAACTGTTAAAGTTCTTTACCTTGGTCTTACGACGGCGACGTTCGCAGGGCTTTTCATAGCCACGCTTAGCACGGACGTCTTTGATTACGCCCTCGCGGTCGATTTTTTTCTTAAGGCGGCGGAGAGCCTTATCGATGGTCTCGCCTTTACGTATCTTGATTTCTACAGACATGATTAATCAGTTGGAGGGTTGAAAGAACAGAGTCTAGTCGGGGTCGTCAACCCAGAAACCATGACTTTTTAGGGTGTGAAAAACTTATCAAGAAAGGCAGATATCACGCTTGCGGAGGGGGTAATCCACGGCAATCGTGGAAAACAACCCTCGATGTACCTCAAGGAAATCGTAGCCAACGGATTCAAAAGCTTCGCCGATCGTACTCGAATTGAGTTACGCCCCGGAGTCACGGCTGTCGTAGGACCTAATGGCTGCGGAAAATCGAACATTGTGGACGCCATCCGCTGGGTGCTCGGCGAGCAAAGTGCCAAGTCTCTTCGCGGCCAAAGCATGCAAGATGTTATCTTTAGCGGAACTGATAGCCGTAAGGCGCTTCCGCAGTGTGAGGTAGAATTAGTTTTTGCTGATTGTGAAAAAGAATTAGGAACCGCTTTCGCAGAAGTTTCCGTCATGCGTCGCCTGTATCGCGAAGGTACCAGCGATTATTTTTTAAACGGTAAGTCCGCTCGCCTAAAAGATATTCAACGTCTGTTCATGGATACAGGTATCGGACGTATGTCGTATTCGTTCATGGTCCAAGGACAGATCGAACAAGTTCTTTCATCTAACCCTTCTGAGCGTCGTTATCTTTTTGAAGAAGCTGCAGGTATCACCCGTTATAAATCACAACGTAAAGAGACGCTTAATAAATTATCAGGCGTTGATGCTAACTTAGCTCGTGTGACGGATGTGATTGGCGAAGTCGGCCGACAAATTTCTAGCCTGCGTCGCCAGGCCGCCAAAGCGCTTCGTTACCGCCGCTTGAAACATCGCTATACGCATTTAGATTTAGCGTGGCAGGCGAAACAGTTTATCGACCGTCGCCAACAAGTAGAAAAACTTGATGGTGAAGCCAATGTCTGTCGTACCGAAGTACAATCATTGTCGGACAGCTTACAGTCCCGTGAATCGGCCCTCGCATCGACTCGGGCTGCACGCATTGAATTAGCAGAACTCGTTCAACGTGCTCAGCAGGCTTTATTCGATTTGCGTACGGCTCGCGAAAATTCTGAATCCGAAGCTCGTACAGCTGATTTAAGATCCGAGGATTTAACGTCGCGCTTGGCGGATATTCGTCGCGAGGCCGCCGAGGCTGAACAGGCCATCACGGAATATGAGACACGCTTACGGGGAAGCTCCGATGTTAAATCTGCCGCTGCAGGTGATGTTTCGACCGCTGATGCCAGCTTCCGTGAAAAAACTGCCGAGGTAGAACAGTTAGCGCGATTGGTTACTGAGTCCGAAGCTCGCTTACGCATGGCTCGCCAAGATATTTTAGTGGCCGAAGGTGAAATGACACGAGCCCGTGCCGATGTCACTAATTCCGAAGTTGATCTCCGTGGTTATCAAACACGTTTAGTCGATTTAAATGATTCACTCACTCAGGCTAAATCAGAGCGTCACGGTTTAGAGCGTCGTGCTAATGAGAGTGCTACGGTCGTCACGACCCGTCACCTAGATTTACAAACGGCGCGTAATACCGAAAGTACAACCAGTGAAAAGGTTAAGGGATTCTATAACGATTTTCGCTCACTCCAGCTGACCATTTCAGAACAAGATCGTATCGTCGCTAAACTTTCAGCCCAGTTGGGTTTACTTGAACAAATGCAGTCGCGTCTCGAGGGTTTCTCTGATGCGGCCAAAGCAGTTTTACGCGGAGAACTTTCCGAAGGTAAAGAAGCAGGTAAGGCATTAGCTGATTTAGTGAGTGTGACTGATGCCTCCGTGGCGGGTCCATTAGAGAGCATTCTCGGTGCAGCTTCCGAAGCAGTCGCCTTAGATAATATAGATTTCTTGCCTGGTATTGTATCGAAGATGGGTGAACGCGAATTAGGTCGTGCCGTTTTCCAAGTGGAAGCTCCACAGACTTTGAAATCTTCAGTGTCGGCACCTTCTTGGCTCCGTCAGGCATCAACCGCAGTTCAGCCTAAGGCCGCGAGTCATGCCCGGCTCATCTCGAATCTTTTCGATGGTTGTTATATTTGTGAAAGCTTAAGTGATTTCCTAAAATGGTGGCGCGCTAATCCCGGATTCGAGTTCTTCTTAGTCGCAACCACAAGCGGTGATCTCATCGATCGTCGCGGCCTAGTCTTCGCGGGTCGTCCACGTAAAGCTTCTTCGGGTGCTGCGATGGGCGTATTTTCACGCGAGAGCGAAATTCGCTCCGTGCGTCAAAAACTTGAAGAAGAAAATGACAAACTCACCACGTTCAATGAGCAGGCGATTAGTTTACAAAGTCAGATTGATGAAGCGGAGGCTAATTTAGTTAATTTACGTTCCGCTACCGAGGCTGCCGCCGAAGAACTTTCCGTCGCCCAAGCCGATGAACGTTCCGCACGTGCGACCTTAGCGGCGATGGACGAACGAATTTCTCGTGAGCAACGTTTGTTAGACGAAACCGAAGTTGCTAAAGGTGAATCCATTATTCGCCGCAATCGGGCTCAAGATTTATTATCAGCTAAAGATGGCCAGGTCGCTGGTCTCCGTCAGGCTATTCAAGATGGTGAACAAGATGTTGAACGACGTCGTAAAGATGCGGAAACCAGGCGCTCACTCTTAGGTGATGTCCGTTTAAGTTTAGCCGAACAGCGTCAACGACTCGAATTAGCCGGTCGGGAATTAGCAGATTTAGAATCACGTAAAATTGAAGCCACCGCGCGCTTAATTGCTCGTCGCACGGAAGGACAGAATAGTGAGCGCGCGATTGCGGAATTAAAATCTCAGGCCCAAACAGCTCGCGAAAATTCCCAGCGTCTGGCGGGTGAAATTGAAACTGCGTCCAATGCTTTAGCTGGATTGCGTGACGACTTAAGCCAAAAGGATTCTATTTTAGAGTCTGAAGACCGTGTACTATCTGTTGATCGTGAACGTCTGCGTCAGACGGAGAGTCAACTCAAGTCCTTCGAGGTTTCTTTGGCTGAACAAAACTCCCAGTGTAACTTTATTTCGGAAAAGGTATTATCTGATCATCAAACTGATGTAACTAAAGTCGATTGGCGCGTTGAATTATGGTGGGCTGATGGCGAACCAGAAGGTGCTGCCGGGTTTGATGATTTAGAGGAAGCCGAAGAGGGTGAAGAAAAGCCTGTGAAGGAAGCCTCCGTTCAGCGCGGTCAACCGACTGACGCTGACCTCAAAACTATTGAATCCGTGGACTGGCCTCCGTTGGTGCGCGAAATTTCTCATCTGCGCGAGCGCATGGCAGGTATGGGCTCAATTAATTTAGTCGCCGTAGAAGAATATTCTTCTCTGCGCGACCGTCATGATTTCTTAACCAAGCAAAGCGACGATTTATGGAAAGCGAAAGAAGAGCTCACCAAAGCAATTAATGAGCTCAACGAAACTTCACTGCGTTTATTCACGGAAACCTTCGAACAAATTCGCAAAAATTTCAAATTTACCTTCGATCGTTTATTCGTCGGCGGATTTGCAGATTTACAATTAGTTCAAGCGGAAGATCCGCTCGAGAGTGGTATTGAGATTATTGCTCAGCCTCCTGGTACTAAGTTGAAAGGCATTTCATTGCTCTCAGGTGGTCAACGAACCATGACTGCCGTGGCCTTGCTCTTTGGTATCTACATGGTGAAGCCTTCGCCCCTTTGTGTGTTGGACGAATTAGACGCGCCGCTCGATGATACCAATGTGGGCCGATTCACTGACATTTTAAGAGACTTCACTAAATTCTCACAGTTCTTGGTGATTACGCACAATAAACGGACTGTCTCGGCAGCAGACACTATTTTAGGGGCGACAATGCAAGAGCGCGGCGTGACCAAACTTTTCTCAATGCGCTTTAATAAAGAAAGCGATCAAGCCGAGCCGACGCAGCCAGGTGGTGGATTTACGATGGCACGTTGAGGTCGGCTTGCTTTGAATCCCTGAACTCTTATAAATAGACGTATGAGCCGTCTAATCGCAGCTGTCATTTTGTTGCCCTCGCTGGCTTTTGCGAATGTGACTTTTGAAACCGATTCACGGGAATTAAATCGTTCGAGAGCAGGAGCTAGTTACGCAGAAATGTTAGCGCAGGTGACTCCGGCTGTGGTGAGTATTCGAATCACTAAAACCATTCCCACGGAAATGGTGCGTCGTTTACGCGGCCGTTTAACCGCCGATGATTTAAAACAATTAAAAATAGATTCGCAAACCGGTGAAGTGCAGGCGTTCGTTGGCTTAGGCTCTGGTACCATTGTGAATTCTAACGGGTATATTATTACCAATCGTCACGTTGTTTTAATTAACGATGACCGCACGGGCGCGTTATCAATTGCAAAGTCGGCTTATGTGATGCTTTCCGATAAAAGAGAATTTAAAGCGCAGGTGTTGGGCGTAGATGAAAAAACCGATATCGCTGTTTTGAAAATTAACGAAAAAAATCTACCGTTCGCGCGCTTTGCGGACAGTGATAAATGCCGCGTGGGTGATATCGTTTTTGCCATCGGCAATCCTTTAGGGGTCGGCATGACGGTGACATCAGGCGTTGTTTCGGGTCTGAGCAGATCGGACACGGGAGTGGGCTTAGCCTATCAGGACTTTATTCAAACTGATGCCGCAATTAATTCGGGTAACTCAGGTGGGCCACTCATCGATTTTGAGGGCAGAATTATTGGGATGAATACGATGATACGAACCGCCAGTGGGCAGGGTGGTAATATCGGTATTGGGTTTTCTATTCCCTCTAATTTAATTTCAGGCGTGGCTTTAGACTTAGCTAACACAGGGAAAGTCACTCGAGGATTTTTGGGACTATTTGGGGAAGATGTGGAAACTAATTCTGCGAAGAAGCTGATGTTGAATAATGGTGCTGTTCGAATTACCGAGGTGGCTGAAGGATCGCCGGCTTTTCGTGGTGGCTTGCGTAAAGACGATATCATTACGGCGGTCGATGGTAGATCATTTGAGAGTTGGAATGACTTGCGCATTATTATTGCCCGACGCAAACCTGGCGAAGTCATGCAATTATCGATTATCAGAAATGGCGCTAATTCTCTCGTCAATGTAACCGTGTCGGAGCGCACCCCCACTAATTAAATGCGCTTACTCCGTTCCATTCGCGAATTAACCGGAGGACAGGTGCCACCCATTACACGACGGGCAACTATCGCGGTCGGCGTTTTATTTTTTATTTCTCTTATTATTTTTAAACCTCAGGCGGAGGTGCATCCACGGGCGCCGTCTTTGGCTCAGCCTGTCCAGCTTTTGCCGGTGGGAAGTGCTTTAGCCGAAAACGAGAGCTTAATGGACTCCTCCATTATTTATTTACCTCCGGCTACAACCCAACGTCGGGTTATTCCGTCAACCGACTCTATGCAAATGGAAGACGCGCCGCTTCCTGGTTTTGGTCCCCAGTTTCGCTTTAGTCCCACCCGTCCACTGGATTTACCCTTGGAGACAGAAAAGTCTCAGGCTCCTAGCGCCTACCAAGCTATACCACTTAAGGACACCCAGCCCTTCGCCTCCATGGGATCTGCCAATTTGTCTCAAAGTTCAATGGAGCCTAGAGTCGGATTATATGAAGTTTACCCAGTAAGTGGGGCAAATAAACCTATTTTAAGTGGTAAATTACCGCCAAAAATCAGTTTTTTAGATAAAAATCCCATAAAAAACTCTAAAAACGCCCCACTTTTACTTAATTTAGAGCTATTAATAGGCCTAGATTCGATGGGAATGCAGTCGCAGGCACGTTTATTGCAATCTTCGGGGGATGTTGAGGTCGATAATGCGGTAAAAGAGTGGAGTTCCTCGATGGATTGGGGTCGGCTATTGGCCCCTGGTTTTTACCGTTTGGTGATCGGTCCATAGGGTAAAAACCTTGGGGTGAAAGAAGCGAAAAAAACCGCTTGACGATGGGCAAATCGATGGGCATTCAAACCCTTCCCTTGACGTCCCAAACGCGTTGACGGTTCGCCCCTGTAGCTCAGTTGGCAGAGCGCGTCCTTGGTAAGGACGAGGTCGACGGTTCAAATCCGTTCGGGGGCTCCACCACTTTCCACAACAACACTAAACCACCTCCTCAACAAAAAATACCATGGCAAAAGAGAAGTTCAATCGCACCAAGCCTCACGTGAATGTCGGCACTATCGGTCACATCGACCATGGTAAGTCTACAACCACTGCTGCTATCGTCGCCGTTCAGGCACGTAAAGGTCTCGCTGAGACCAAGTCATACGCTGAAATCACCAAGGGTGGTACAGTTCGTGACGCTACCAAGACTGTGACCATTGCTGCGTCACACGTTGAGTACGAATCTAACAATCGTCACTACGCACACGTCGATTGCCCAGGCCACGCTGACTTCGTTAAGAACATGATCACCGGTGCTGCGCAAATGGATGGAGCGATTCTCGTTGTATCCGCGGCTGACGGTGTGATGCCACAAACCAAGGAGCACATCCTCCTCGCTCGTCAGGTCGGCGTTCCTAAGATTGTTGTCTGGTTAAACAAAGTAGACCTTTCCGAGCCTGATCTTATCGACCTCGTTGAAATGGAAGTTCGCGATTTACTGAATAAATACCAGTATGATGGCGACAATGCGAAGATTGTTCGTGGTTCCGCTACGGCTGCTCTCGAAGGCAAACCAGAAGGCGAACAAGCAATCCAAAATCTCCTCGACGCTCTCGACGCAGAAATTCCTGAGCCTAAGCGCGAAACCGACAAACCTTTCATGATGTCTGTTGAAGACGTATTCTCGATCACTGGTCGTGGTACTGTTGCCACCGGTCGTATTGAACGTGGTGTTGTTAAGGTTGGCGAAGAAATCGAAATCGTCGGTCTCCGCGACACTCTCAAGACAACCGTTACGGGTGTTGAAATGTTCCGTAAGGAACTCGATCAAGGTCAAGCCGGCGACAACGTTGGTCTCCTTCTTCGTGGTGTTGAAAAAGCTCAAATCGAACGCGGACAAGTTCTCGCGAAGACTGGCTCAATCAAACCTCACACTCAAGGTAAGGCACAAATCTACGTTCTCAAACAGGACGAAGGTGGTCGCCACACTTCCTTTACCAATAACTATCGTCCTCAGTTCTTCTTTGGAACTTGTGACGTTACCGGTACCGTAATCCTCCCAGCGGGAGTTGAAATGGTAATGCCTGGTGACAACGTTACTATCACCATCGAATTACAAAAACCTATCGCTATGGAAAAAGGCCAACGCTTCGCGCTTCGTGAAGGTGGTAAGACCATCGGTGCAGGTCAGATCCTTGATATCATCAAGTAATCTCTAACCAGACGCTTCGACAAGGTGCCGAGGTCCCCTAAAAAGGTCCCCGGCATTTGTCACTTCTAACCAAAACATAGGACGGTAGCTCAATTGGCAGAGTAGCGGTCTCCAAAACCGTTGGTTGTGGGTTCGACTCCCTCCCGTCCTGCCACTCTCCCCTAAAAAACACACTCATCACCACCATGTTCGCCTTCCTCGGACGCCTTCGCACCTTCTGGAACGAAACCCTCAATGAGGTTTTTGTTAAGGCGACTTGGCCTACTCCGAAGGAGCTGGTGGATTCAACCCTCGTGGTCATCGCTGCTGTTTTTCTTTTGGGTACCGTGGTTTTCTTCTGTGATTTTTCACTCTCAAACTTCGTCCAATTCGCGACCCAACTGGTTCGCTAAATTAAATGTCTAATTCTCCTGCAGATTTTCGCTGGTACACCATCCAAACGCTCTCGAACAACGAGGGTAAGGTGAAGCGCACCATCGATCGTAATATCAAAGAAGAAGAAATGGATGACTACATCGCCGAAATCTTAATGCCTGTAAAAACAGTCAAAGATTTCCGTAATGGAAAAAAACGTGAGAGCGAAATGAAGTTATACCCTTCATACCTCTTCGTTCGTGCCCGTTTATTCGATCAAGAAGGCGTTCTCTTAGAAGGCCCTTGGAACTTTATTAAGAAAACCGATGGCGTCTTAGGCCTCATCGGCGGCATGAACCCCACTCCTTTGATGACCGAAGAAATCAACACCATCATTCAACAGATGGCTGATTCTGCTGATAAGGTTGTCCCTAAACTCAGTTTCAATATCGGTGAACGCGTTAAGATTACCGACGGACCTTTCAAAAGCGTTTCTGGAACCATCGACACCATCGACAACGATCGTGGCCGCCTTCAGGTCTCCGTAGATATTTTCGGCCGCTCAGCTCCCGTCGAGCTCGAGTTCTGGCAAGTTGAACGCGATGACCGCGAATAATTTTTATAAACCCTAACCTTTAATACACACTACTATGGCAAAGAAAGTCGTCGGCGAAATTAGGCTCCAGCTCCCTGCAGGTGCCGCTAATCCAGCTCCTCCCGTCGGTCCCGCTCTCGGGGCTAAGGGCGTGAACATCATGGCCTTTTGTAAAGAGTTCAACGCTCGTACCAAAGACCAAGCAGGTTTGATCCTTCCGGTTATCATTTCTGTTTTCCAAGATAAGTCTTTCACCTTCATCTTAAAATCTCCTCCCGCTTCAGTCTTACTGAAGAAGGCTGCGAAGATTGAGAGCGGCGCTGCTGTTCCTAACCGCGACAAAGTCGGTAAGGTTACCAAGAAGCAACTTCTCGAAATCGTCGAGTTGAAGAAAAAAGATTTAAACGCAACGAATCCTGAAAACGCTGCTCGCATGATTGCGGGTACTGCGCGCTCCATGGGTATCGAAGTTGTTGGCTAAATTTCACCCCCAACCATCCACACCAAAAAATTACTGCATCACGCAGGAGACCACAAGTCGCTATGAAAACCAAAAACAGCAAACGCTATCGCGCCGCATTACAAGTCGCCGACTTAAATGCGAAGTACGATATTAACCAAGCCACCGAAATCATTAAAAAGATGCCCGGTGCTAAGTTCGACGAGACCGTCGAAATTTCCGCCTTCCTTGGCGTAGATCCTAAACAGTCCGACCAAATGGTTCGTGGCACTGTTTCTCTACCTAATGGCTCAGGTAAGAAAATCAAAGTTTTAGCTTTTACCGAAAACGCTAAAGAAGCTCTCGATGCGGGTGCCGATTATGCCGGTCTCGCTGATTTAATTGCTAAGGTGAACGGTGGCTTCCTCGATTTTGATGTCGCTATCTCCACCACCTCCGCGATGAAAGACGTGCGTCAAGTTGCCCGCGTACTGGGTCCTAAAGGTTTAATGCCTAATCCTAAATCAGGAACCGTTTCCGACGATCTTCCTAAGACGATTAAGGAAGTTAAAGCTGGCCGTGTTGAATTCAAAATGGATAAGACCGGTAACATCGTCATCGTCGTCGGTAAGAAATCTTTCACTGCACAGCAGCTTTCAGAAAACGCTGCGGTTGCATTATCCGCCTTGGTGAAATCTCAGCCCGCTGGTTTTGCCGGCGGTCGTTTCATTAAATCACTCACCCTCAGTGCTTCGATGAGTCCTGGTGTGAGTATCGACCTCAAGCCCTACGCTGCAGTCACGGCCTAATCACCCCAACTCAAAACCTAAAAGCAAACTAACATGCGCGCTGAAAAAAAATTCCTCGTTGATGAAGTGGCCTCACAGTTGGCCAGTTCCAATTATCTTCTCATTGCTAACTTCACGGGTGTCACCGTGCAGGATGCCACTGCGGTACGCGATCAACTCCGTGCTCACGGTGCGGAATACCACGTTGTTAAGAATAGCATTCTTAATATCGCCACCAAGGAAGCTAAACTTCCTGACCTCTCAAATTATTTGTCTGGTCATACTGCTTTAGTCACGGGCGGAAAAAATCCTACCGGTGTAGCTAAGGTTCTCGTCACTTTCTTTAAGGACTTCCAAAAGCTTGAAGTTAAAGCGGGCATCTTAGATGCCAAAGTTCTCACGAAGGCCGAAGTTGAAGCACTTTCCAAGTTGCCTTCGCTCGACGGTATTCGCGCTCAACTTCTCTCTCTTCTCTCAACTCCAGCCTCTTCCTTTGTTCGTTTGCTCGACGCAAAACGCCAAAAAGAAGAAACGCCGGCCTAATCCCTTTCCTCGTGGAGGTTGGTCCATGTGGACTAATCCGAACGGGGGGAAATCCAAACCCAAATACAAAATACATATCCAAAGAACCCCGGTTAGGAGCCTAGTGCTCTCAAATGTCCTTCACCGGACGCTAACCATTCAAGGAACCAAACAACATGAGTAACATCACAAAAGATCAAGTAATCGAGTGGCTGAGCGCCCAAAGCGTTCTCGAAGTAGCCGCTCTCGTCAAAGACCTCGAAACCAAGTGGGGCGTTTCCGCTGCTGCTCCTGTCGCCGTTGCCGCCGCCGCTGGTGGTGCCGCTGCTGGCGCTGCTGCTGAAGAGAAGACCACGTTTGACGTAATCCTCAAAGCCAAAGGTGCGACCCCGATCAACGTCATTAAAGAAGTACGTGCGATCACTGGTCTCGGACTCAAGGAAGCCAAGGACCTCGTCGATGGTGCGCCTAAGCCTGTTAAGGAAGGCGTCAGCAAAGACGAAGCCAAGGACATTGAGACTAAGCTCAAGGCCGCCGGCGCTGAAGTTGAAGTTAAATAATTTCATCTTCGCTAACGCGTAAGCAAATTTGAGCGGGGAGGGGGTTCGCCCTAGAGTTTTTCTCCCCGCTTTTTTAAAACGGCAGTCTGGGCCGCCCAAAACCAGACAACCACTTTCTTCAAAGATAAATCAACCAGCCACTTCGACACTCTAACACCCGCCATGCCACAAGTACGTAATAACTTCGGAAAACTCAGCGAAGTCATCCCCCCACCAAACCTGATCGAGAACCAAATCTCCTCCTACCGAGAGTTCTTGCAGCTCGACAAAAATGCTGGGTCCCTCGACAAGTTAGGTCTACATGCTGTCTTCCACGAGGCATTCCCAATCTCCAGCAACAACGGAAATTTCAGTCTCGAATACCAAGGTTATAGCTTAATTTTCCCTAAAACCACTGAACTTGAATGTATCCGCGAAGGCATCAGCTATGCCGTCACGGTGATGCTTAAATTACGTCTTTCTGAAAAGAGCACCTTTAAAGACGAAGAAATCATGATGGGCGAAATCCCCATGATTACCGAGCGTGGCTCCTTTATCGTTAATGGCGCTGAGCGTGTAGTCGTTTCCCAATTACACCGCAGCCCTGGTATCTGCTTCGAAGAATCTCAACACACTAGCGGAAAACAGTTACACGCTTTCCGTATTATTCCTGACCGTGGAACTTGGATCGAAGTACAATTCGACCAAAATGATTTACTCTGGGTTTACCTCGATCGCCGTCGCCGCCGTCGTAAATTCTTAGTCACTACTTTACTCCGTGCCTTTGGTTATAAAGACGACAAGGACATCTTGAGTCTCTTCTACGCCAGCAAGGAATACACGGCCGAAAGCGCACTTAAATTAGAGCCCGAGAAATTGGCTAATTTAGTTTATGCGGATCACATCGTGGATGTGGATACCAACACCAGCAAAGTAATCGCTAAACAGTACGACAAACTTTCGCGCGAAACCCTCAAAGAGATTCACAAACAACTGCCTAAGCAGAAGTTTAGCGTCTTTGATACGAGCTTCGATGACGGTGCCGTCATCCTCTCGCTCCGTAAAGATATCAGTGCCGTTCGTAACGAAGAAGAAGCCCTCAAAGAAATCTTCCGTAAATTACGTCCTGGTGAGCCTGTGAACGTGAAGAATGCACGTGCCCACATGCAACGTCTTTTCCAAGATCCTCTTCGTTATGATTTGGGTCGCGTTGGTCGTTATAAACTTAACCAAAAATTAAATCTCAAGACTCCGATTGATACACGTATTATCACTCCGGAAGACATTGTTGCCGCAACCAAACTCCTTTGCGAACTTCGCAAGAAAGATGGTGCGGTTGACGACATCGATCACTTGGGCAGCCGTCGTGTTCGTAACGTCGGAGAATTATTAGCTAACCAATGCCGTGCTGGTCTTAAGAATGTTATCAAGACCGTCAAAGCGCGTATCAATGAATACGATCAGAGTGTTGATTCGATCACTCCTCAGAAATTAGTTAATCCAAAACCTTTCGCTAATTTAATTCGCGAGTTCTTCCAACGCAGCCAGCTCAGCCAGTTGATGGATCAAATCAATCCGCTGTCCGAGTTAACCCACAAGCGTCGACTTTCCGCCCTCGGGCCTGGAGGTTTAAACCGCGATCGTGCTGGTTTCGAAGTACGCGACGTTCATCCTTCGCACTACGGTCGTATCTGTCCGATTGAGACCCCGGAAGGTCCCAATATCGGTTTAATTAATTCACTCTCCACTTACTCACGTATCAATGAGTTTGGTTTTATCGAAGCTCCTTATCGTAAGGTGGTTCGCGGTAAAGTTACCAATACCGTTGAATACATGACGGCTGACCAAGAAGAAAAATTCAAGGTTGCTCAGGCAAATTCCGAACTCGATGCCAACGGAAATCTTAAAGGCAAAGTTACCGTTCGTTATCGCGATGATATTTTAGAAGAAGATCCAGACTCCGTGGATTACATGGACGTATCTCCTCAACAGGTTGTTTCTGTTGCTGCGGGATTAATTCCTTTCCTGGAGCACGATGACGCGAATCGCGCACTCATGGGCTCGAACATGCAACGCCAAGGTGTGCCCTTGGTGATTACTGAATCTCCCTTCGTAGGTACTGGTTTAGAGCGCCGTGTGGCTATCGACTCCAAGACCGTCGTTGTGGCTGAAGGTGCTGGTATCGTTGCTGCCGCTGATGCACGTCGTATCGTTACCACCAAAGATGGTGAGATTTCTCCTGCGCAAGTTGAGAACAAGAAACTCAAGAGCGATCCTGCTAAAGGCCTCTTCATCTACGATCTCCGTAAGTTCTTAAAGACCAACGCATCGACCTGTTTTAATCAGCGTCCGCTCGTTCGTCGTGGCGACAAAGTAAAAGCCGGTGATGTTATCGCTGATGGTGCTGCCACCGATAAAGGTGAGCTCGCTCTTGGTCGTAACGTTCTCGTCGGCTTCATGCCTTGGAACGGTTACAACTTCGAAGATGCTATTCTTCTCTCCGAGCGTTTACTGAAAGATGACGTCTTTACTTCGATTCACATCGAAGAATTCGAAGTCACTGCACGTGATACCAAACTCGGGCCTGAACAAATTACCCGCGATATCCCAAATCTCGGTGAAGATGCGTTACGCAATCTGAATCGCGATGGTGTTATCCGCATAGGTGCTGAAGTTAAGCCTGACGACATTCTCGTCGGTAAAATCACTCCTAAGAGTGAAGGGGACTTAGCTCCTGAAGAAAAACTTCTCCGCGCTATCTTCGGTGAAAAAGCTCGTGATGTGAAAGATACTTCTCTCCGCGTACCTTCGGGTATTTCCGGTATTATCATGGACGTGAAGGTTTCTTCCCGTACGGATAAAGACGACGGTCGCCTTTCGCCTAACGATCAGCGCCGCGCCTTAAAGAAAGTTAACGAAGAGTACCGCACTCAAGAATCTCGTCTTCGTGAAGAGATGACCGAGTCGCTCTCCAACATCTTACTCGGCGAGAAAATTCCTCTCGACGTTAAAAATTCTGAAACTGGTGAAGCTATCATCCCTGCTAATCGTAAGATTACCAAGACCCTGCTCCGCCGTTTAGCTTCTGTTTCTCGCACCATCGAGATGAACGATTCACCTGTGAAGCAGAAGATTCGTCAAATCGTTGATGGCTACCACCGCAAGTTCGATGAACTCGATCAAGAGCGTACACGTAAAGTGGACTCCATTGAACAAGGTATCGATGAAGGCGGCGCGATTAAGAACGTTAAAGTCTTTATTGCTACCAAGCGTAAGATTCAAGTCGGTGACAAGATGGCTGGCCGTCACGGAAATAAAGGTGTCGTTGCTCGCATTGTTCCTGTCGAAGACATGCCATTCTTATCCGACGGTACCCCTGTAGATATCTGTCTGAATCCTCTCGGCGTTCCTTCTCGAATGAACGTAGGTCAGGTTTTAGAAACTCACTTAGGTTGGGCTTGTTCCAAACTAGGCTTAAAAGTAGCTACTCCGATCTTCGATGGTATTCCTGAAAAACAAATTCGTGAATACTTGAAGCAAGCAAACCTTCCTGAGACTGGTAAAGCCATGTTGGTGAACGGTCACACTGGTGAAGCCTTCGACCAAGACGTCGTGGTTGGCCACATCTACATGATGAAGCTTAATCACTTAGTGGCGGACAAGATTCACGCTCGTGCAACCGGTCCTTACAGCCTCATCACTCAACAGCCTCTCGGTGGTAAAGCCCAATACGGTGGCCAACGTTTCGGTGAAATGGAAGTTTGGGCACTCGAAGCCTACGGCGCTGCTTACACTCTCCAAGAGCTTCTCACAGTTAAGTCTGACGACGTCGCAGGACGTACGAAGATTTACGAACAACTCGTTAAAGGTGACAACACCCTCGTCAGTGGTACTCCGCAATCTTTCAACGTTCTGATGAAAGAAATGCAAGCCCTCTGCTTGGATGTACGCCTTGGATCAACCACTCCTAACGAGCGTAACTAAAAAATAAAAACTCAAACAACCTTACATACATGATTCACCCGGAACATTCCCCTGAGTTTACCGCCAACGAAGCCAAGGAGCAGTCCTTCGACTTCGTTTCCATCTCCATTGCTTCACCCGAAGAAATTGTCGCCTGGACTGGCGAGCAGTTCCTCGACGAGCTAGACGAACACGGTAACCGCAAAGTAAAAGGTCTTAAAGAAGTTAAGAGCCCAGAAACGATTAACTATCGTTCATTCAAACCTGAGCCTAACGGTCTTTTCTGTCAGCGTATTTTCGGACCTGTCCGTGACTACGAGTGCTATTGCGGAAAATACAAAAAAGTTAAATACAAAGACGTCGTTTGTGATAAGTGTGGCGTTGAAGTCACTGTTTCCCGCGTTCGTCGTGAACGTATGGGCTACATCCGTATGGCGATCCCTGTTTCGCACATTTGGTTCCTCAAGAGCATGCCTAGCCGTTTATCGCTGATGCTCGATATGACTACTCGTCAGTTGGAACAAGTTATCTACTACCAAAAATACTTAGTCGTAGATCCTGGTCAGACGGGCATGGTTGAAAAAGATTTATTAGACGAAGAAGGTTACCGTAAAGCCGTTGAGACTCACGGTCCTGACGCGTTCAAAGCCCGCATGGGTGCTGAAGCTTTACAACAGTTGCTCAAGAAGATGGACTTAGCGGCAACCGTTGAAGGTTTACGCGACCAACTGCGCTCCACTCGCTCTAAGCAGATTAAGAAGAAGATCGCTCGTCGTATGAAAATTATCCAAGGCTTCTTAGCCTCTGGAAAACGTCCTGAGCATATGATTTTAACGGTACTCCCCGTTATTCCTCCAGACTTACGTCCCCTCGTTCCTTTAGAAGGCGGTCGCTTTGCGACTTCTGACTTAAACGATCTCTATCGTCGCGTCATCAATCGTAACAATCGATTGAAGCAACTCATTCAGATGAAAACACCTGATGTGATCATCCATAATGAAATGCGTATGTTACAAGAAGCCGTAGATGCTCTCTTGGACAACGGTCGTCACGGTAAGCCCGTCAAAGATCGCGATCGTCAGCTTAAATCCATCAGCGACATGTTGAAGGGTAAGCATGGTCGTTTCCGTCAAAATCTTTTAGGTAAGCGCGTCGATTACTCCGGTCGTTCTGTCATCGTTATCGGTCCCGAGCTGAAATTAAATCAGTGCGGTCTCCCGAAGAAGATGGCGCTCGTTTTATTTGAGCCATTCATCATTCGCCGCCTTAAAGATCTTGGCTTTGCGCACACCGTTCGCGGTGCACGTAAGCACATTGAACAAAAGAAGCCTGAGGTTTGGGATATTTTAGAAGAAGTGACTAAAGGTCACCCCGTCTTCTTAAATCGTGCACCAACCCTTCACCGTCTTTCGATTCAGGCCTTCGAGCCTGTGCTCATTGAAGGTGATGCGATTCGTCTCCACCCACTCGTTTGTACGGCTTACAATGCTGACTTCGACGGTGACCAAATGGCCGTTCACGTTCCGCTTTCGTTGGAAGCCATCATGGAGTGTAAGCTCCTGATGATGTCCACGAATAACATCTTCTCACCTTCGAGCGGTAAGCCGATCTTAACTCCCTCTCAGGATATTGTTTTGGGTGCTTACTATCTCACGCTTGAGCCTGCGAATAAGCCTAAGAGCGAACAACACTTACCCGTGATTGGTTCAGTCGAAGAAGCTAATTACGCCGAAGCAGAAGGTGCATTACACTTCCACGATTGGGTACGCTATGCGAATCCTGACTTCGGTCGCGACACCGTGCACGGAGATAAAACCGCTCGTACGATTGTTACCACAGTCGGCCGTATTATCTTTAATACCATTTGGCCTTCCGAACTTGGTTTCTTCAATGAGACCGTGAAGAAGGGTCAGTTGGGTGATTTAATTCTTAAGACTTACAAGAGCGTTGGTAAGGAACTTTCGATTCCTGTCCTCGATGCCTTGAAGGATACCGGTTTCCGCGTCGCCACTAAAGCTGGTATTTCTATCGGTGTATCCGACATGATTTATCCGGCGGAAAAAGATGCTGTCGTCAAAGAAGCCACCATCAAAGTTCGCGAATACCAAAAGCAAAACGAAAGTGGAACGATCACCAATGATGAGCGCCGAAATAAGGTCGTTGATACTTGGTCCAGTGCTACGAACACGATTGCTCAGTCCGTTTATAACACTCTCGCCGAAGCTGCGAAAGTAGCAGGTGTTCGCAAGGGCGACCCTCGTCACACTCACCGCATGATCATCAATCCGGTTTACGCGATGATGGATTCCGGTGCGCGTGGTAATAAAGCCCAGGTTAAGCAGCTGTGCGGTGCGCGTGGTTTAATGGCTAAACCTTCAGGCGAAATTATTGAACGCCCAATCTTATCTTCATTCCGTGAAGGCCTCTCCGTTCTCGAGTACTTTATCTCGACGCACGGTGCGCGTAAGGGTCTTTCGGATACTGCGTTAAAAACTGCAGACGCTGGTTACATGACACGTAAGTTGTGTGACGTTGCGATGGATGTCATTGTTACGGATAACCGTAATCTCTCCTCCGGTTCCGAAGTCATTTCCTTAGGCGATGCTTCTATCGGCCGTCACTTGTCAATCGACGTGCTTAATCCTTCTGGTGCTGCTAAGCCTTTAGCTAAGGGCGATACGACACTCACCGAAGAGATGGTAGCCAAGTTACGCGATGCGGGTGTTGATCGTGTAGCGGTTCGCCTCCCTAATGGTGTTTGGAAATCGACCATTTATGACGGTGACGAAATTCTCGTTCCTTTGGCTGATCGAATCATCGGTCGTTGCCCATCGGATGACGTCGTTAACCCTCTCAACCCTTCCGAAATTATCGTAGCTGCTGGTGAACTCATCACTGAGGATATCGCCAAGGCCATCGAGAAGTCGGGCATTGATCGCGTGAAAGTTCTTTCACCGCTCACTCACATGCATGTGAATGCAATTCCGCCTAAGTCTTACGGTCTCGATCCGTCCACTGGACGTATTGTTGAACGTGGTACAGCGGTGGGTATTATTGCCGCGCAGTCCATCGGTGAGCCGGGTACACAGTTAACCATGCGTACTTTCCACATTGGTGGTGTTGCTCAGTTAAAAACTCCTGAAATCAAAACGGAAATCAATGGTCGCATTGAATTCGTAGATCTTAACACCGTTCCTCTGCATGACGCACTGGTTGCCGTGAACGGTACGGGCTTAATCCGAATCATCGGTGAGGCTAATCAGCCTCCCAAGGAATATCGTATTCTCGCCGGTACGGTTATTAAGGTTAAGGACGGACAAGCTATCAAGAAAGACCAACTCATTGCTGCTTGGGATCCTAATAACACACCTATTCTGGCCAACGCCATCGGTAAGATTCGACTCATTGATATGATCAATGGCGTCACTTACAATGAAGAGCGTGATACCGCTGCGAATAAATTCATCAAGAGCATCATCGAACACTCGGATGAGCAAAATCCACAGATTCAAATCGTAAATTCCAAGGGTGAAAATCTCGGAACATTTTCGATTCCTGCGGGTGCTCGTGTCGTTGTCGAAGAGGGCACTGAAGTTGAAGTGGGAACCTTGCTCGCAAGAATTCCTCGTCAAGCTGCGAAGACTCAGGATATTACTGCTGGTTTACCACGTATTTCTGAACTCTTTGAAGCTCGTCCGCCTAAGGATGCTGCGGAGATTGCGAAGATTGATGGCGAGGTTGAATTCCAACCTTCCGTGCGCGGTAAGAAGCGCTTGGTAATCAAAGATTCTATCGGTCGCGAAGAAGAACACTTAATTCCTCACGGTAAACACATCAACGTGGTTGCCGGCGAAAAAGTTAAGCAAGGCCAACCGCTCACCGATGGCGCCGTCGATCCACACGATATCTTAGATATTCTTGGCCAATCGCGCGTACAGGATTACCTCATCACCGAAATTCAAAAAGTTTACCGCTCACAAGGTGTTGTGATTAACGACAAGCACATTGAAATTATCGTCGCTCGAATGCTCCGTAAGGTACGCATTACTGAGCCAGGTGATTCCGATTATTTGTGGGGCGAGCACGTCGATCGTAGCACCCTTGCCGAAGTGAATCGTTCGATTCATGAACGCGGTGGTCAGATCGCCGAATACGAGCCCATCCTCCTCGGTATCACCAAAGCATCGCTCGAGACGGAGTCCTTCATCTCGGCCGCTTCCTTCCAAGAAACCACCCGCGTTCTTACGGATGCAGCCACCATGGCTCGTCGTGACCCGCTGACTGGATTTAAGGAGAACGTGATCATGGGTCACCTAGTTCCTGCTGGTACCGGCTTGCCTATGTATCGAAAGATTAAGGTAACCGCAACCGAGTTAACAGCTGAGTAATTAGTACAAGTTGCTCATAATCAGTTACTTATGAACGTAGGCGTACTTATCAGTACGCCTACGTTGTTTGTCCCTTTATTTGTTGAGATTAGCCTTTAAATTGAAACTATTCACTACCTTACACCCCAGTTAAAATTTATGCCCAAAACCAAGTTTTTTTTAGCCGCCGCCTGTTTGTTGGGCACAGTCGTTTCAACTAAAGCTGCCACTTTTTTGCCCACCTCTCCACTTATCCAGATTGGCGATGATACGGATATATTTTTCACGGGCTCGGTGTCTTTTGATTTCAAGGACAACTTATTCTCTGTTGCCGATAAAAAGTCCGCTGCACTCTTAACTTTTACTCCTGGTTTTGAACTCGAATATGCCAAAGACAGTCCCGTAGCGTTTTTTCTAAGAGCGAATCGATCCTTTTTACAGTATAACCAATCCGAGTTTAAGGATTTAGAAGAAGGGCAGGATAATATTACTGGATCCCTTAACTATAATCCAGGTGGTCCACTCCAAGTTACCATTTCTTCATCCTATAATGAGTCGGCGCGAAATGATCAATTAGCCAATATTTTAGGTGCTAATGCTGCGGTTCTTGGCGCAACCCTAGTTCGCCAAGCGAATTATAACCATCTTTTGGGGGTTAGTTATAAACTTACTGAAAAAATCAATTTAGACATAAGTTTTATCAATTCATACAATCATTATTTAAATCCCGTTAAAACACAGACCGATGTGTTAAATACACTCACGGGTGACACGATTAGGAATATTAACTATAATACGAATACTCTTAGTGAAATTAATACTAAATCTATTCCCATCAGTATTACCTATAAAACTCAGAGTGAAAAATTAACCTACGGATTTAACTACAAGCATGATGTGAGCGATTTCTCGGCGGCACCTTATTTTTCAACTAGCCAGAAAATATCACCACTTCCTGTAGGTCCCCTTAACACTAATCCTCGCCCACCAGGACAGAAACAATTCACCCAAGATTTCTTTGGACTTACCATCAATGGCGAACCCACTTCTTCCGGTAAGATTCATATTGCAACTCGCTTCGGCTATTTTACTTCGGACCTAGATGGTGCATCTAATAACGGTGCGTCATACGATTTAAGAATTTTGCATAATTTAACCGAAAAATTTACTCATGATTTAAGTTTAGGTAACAATACATCTGCGTCGGTTTCAGGGGGATCAATCAAAACAGAGAGCATCGTTTATTCTATTGCTTACGCTTTATCTGAAAAAATATTACTTAATTTTAACGCAGCTAAATCGAAATCAACCACAGGAAGTACTCAAATTGACGCACTCAACCTCAGCGCTGGTGCAAGTTGGGAGTATAATAAATACCTGAGGTTCGGTGCGGTGGTAGATACATTAGACTCCAAGGTTAAAAATACCCCGTCGTCCAATTTCAAGGCTAACTCCCTTAAACTCTCGTCTACTTTCCGATATTAAGAATCTCGAGCAGGCCCAACCTTCAATAGATCTTATATGTTAGATTGTTCGATTTTATTTTCCCGTCGTTCCACCGCTTTCCTCTGTGTTCTCGGCCTCGTATTGAGTACGTTTAAAGTCTCAGCTGAAACACTCGAGTTAGGTCGAGTCTCTAAGTCGGATCAGTCTCCCGCTGTTACCACTGAAGCGACTTCAGTTGTACCGAAAACAACCACGGTGGATGAGGTTAAATCCGATGCGGCTCCTTCCAAGAGTTCGTACCGGTTGCGGGCACGAGATTTTATTCGAGCTGGAGTAATTAACGAAAATGACACCGTGATTGAACGTCGAATTAATCCTGACGGAACCATCGACGTACCTTTTTTAAAGCAACTCGTGCCTGTCGCTGGATTAACTATCACTGAAGCCCAAGATTTACTCACCAAGCGCTTTAGCCGCTACTTTAAGCAGCCGCAGGTCGTCATTGCAATTGTCGCCTATGCTGAACGTCGCGTTTATATTTCAGGTTATGTCGGTCGTGCTGGCCCCGTAACCATCCCTCCCGAAGAAAATCTCACATTAGGTAAGGCACTCTCCATGGCGGGAGGAATTCTTGCCCGCGGACGGAGATCCGATGTCGCAATTAAACGATTAAAACCCGATGGTGAGATCGAATTGATTCTTAAGGATATGCGTAAAATTGATTCTGGTGACGAACCGGATTTCATTCTTCAAGACGAAGACGCAATCTATGTCGAAGACAGCCGCTTTTAATTCATGAGTGAAGAAACCCCGAATACTGATAATACAAATTCCGCTTCGTCTAATCGAAGTGATAAGGGGTCGTCTGATGCTCAAAACCTCGGTTGGGGTTCTCGACGTGGCGGTTACGGCGGCGCCGGTTACGGGCGCGGTAGTTACGGCGGTGGCGGAAGCTACGGCGGTGGTTACGGTGGCGGCTACGGCGGCTACGGCGGCGGTTATGGACGTGGTGGTTACGGTGGCGGCTACGGCGGCGGTTATGGACGTGGTGGTTACAGCGCAGGAGGTGGTGGCTATGGTGACGATACCGCAAAAGATTCTGGCGTATCGCTTTCCACCTACGTCAACATGGTGCGTGAGCGCATTTGGTGGCTTATTCTGTCGGTCTTAATATTTTTAACACTTTCGCTGGTTTATACGTATAATATGATGCCTGAGTATAAAGCTTCGGGCCGTTTACGTGTCTTTCGATTAGCGCCTAATATTTCTGGAGCCAATAGTGCGGCTGAGACTAATTTTAGTATCACTTCCAGTGACGACTTTTATACCGCTGTCGAGTCGATGCGCAGTAGTACGATTATTGAAGCAGTATCGCGACAGCTAACCAGTGCCGAAAAAAAGGAGGTGCTGAAACCTTACCAAGGAGGAAATATTTTTAGCGGACCACTTTCCGAACAGGAAGTTTTCGCTCGGCAAAGATCCATTACGCCTCAGCGTCAGACTTTAGTCGTAAACGTTGAGTTTACTCACCCGAATCGTGAGTTAGCACGCCAGGTGACGACTCTCTTCTGTAAAGCAATTCAAAAGAACAGTGAGGATGAACGCCTAGTCATCACCAATCCACTGGTCGAAAAATACCGTATGGATATTGATTCGGTTGAAGAAAAAATCCGGAAGCTTTTCGATAAGCGCAATGAGTTAATCAAGAGCCAAAAATTACTTTCGATTGCAAAAGACACCAATACTTTAACTGCCGAACGGGCCACCTTGGTTCGAGCTCGAGAAGACACCCGCAAGAGCATTGATGAAATGGAAATTATTTGGCGCCTCATTGGCGAGTATAAGCAGTCTGGTAAAGATTTATACGATGTTGCCCAAGTAAGAAGCGATGAACGGGTTAGTAACTTTGGTTCGAAGATAAGTGAGTTGCGTGTATCAGTGCGAACAATGGAAGAAAAGTATACCGATGAGCACCCCACGCTTATTCAAGCTCGAGCACAGCTCAAGCAAACCGAGGCAGAATTAAAAAATGCTATTACCGCTTCGGTGAATCGTATTCAAGTCGCTATCCAAAATGCGCATTCCAATTACGCAGCAATCATCTCAAACTTAGAAAAGAAAGACGAAGAAATCTCACGTTTGACCGTAGCGAATAATGAACTCGAACGTGTTGATAAAGAAATTAAAAGTCAGGAAGACTTTTTAGCCCGCCAAAAGCAAAGCTTCGAAGAAGCCAAAATTCGTTCATCTACTACGGGCACAACCACTTCAATCAAGGTGTTAGATAGTCCATCTGTAGCCGATCGTCCTGCAAACAAGAACTTTTATTTAAACGCAATGATTGGCTTGGCTTTAGGTGCCATCTTTGGCCTGGGTGTGATTATTTTACTGGGTACATTTGATGACCGCATAAAGTCACCCAAGGAAGTGGAATTTAGTTTGGGTCTCCCTGTCTTAGGGACCATTCCTCAGATTGCGAAATCTGTTGGCCCCGAGCGTGCAATGTTGGCTCAACACGATAAAGACGTGGTCGCCGTCGAAGCGGTCCGCACCATCTATTCATCGATGCGTGTTAATCCGGCATCCATGTCGAGCCATGTATTTTTAATTACCTCAACGCGTCCTAGTGAAGGTAAAACCTTCGTCGCCACCAATCTAGCGCTGGCTTTCTCGCAACACGGAGAGAGAGTTTTAGTAATCGATGCTGACTTGCGACTTCCCAACGTCGGTCCTTCATTGGGCTTAACGGGTGCCGAAGGTATTTCGCGTTGGTTTAATGATGAATCATCGATCGACGATAGTATCATTAAAAATGTAGCTCAGAATATGGATGTTCTGCCTGTGGGTATGAGTTGTCGTAATCCAACGCAGGTTATCAATAGCCCTAAATTTATCGAAATGCTCACCGAAATGCGTTCACGCTATGATCGCATTTTCATCGATTCACCGCCAATCGGTGCTGTATCCGACGCCTTAAATCTTATTCCTAATGTGGATGGTGTCATCTACGTCGTCCGTTATAATTTCGTCTCCACTCGAAATGTTGCAGAGTGTATCACTCGTCTGCGCGAGGTCGGCATCCCCATTCTAGGCGTTGTGCTCAATCGTATGTCCATGCGTATGGCTTCTGTTTACACGGATAGCTTCGATCCGAGCTACGAGAAGTATTACAATGCCGCCGCCGGTGCTGCGGCGAAGGCTAATGATGCTCCTGTAGCTACTGACGAAAATCCTGAAACTAATAACAAAGTTTAACATGAAGCCGGTTTGGTTATTTCTTCTTCTGCCGTTTCTTTTTACTGGCTGTCAGACCGCTCCAGGCACGGGCCGTAGCCAGCTTCTCATGGTCAGTAATTCCGAAGTATCGACGATGGCATCGACGGAGTTCGCAAAAATGAAAAAACTCCCTAACGATCCACGTTTAGAGAAGATTAAGAAAATTGGTTTAGCCATCGTCGCGGTAGCCCGAAAAGAAGATAAAAACAAAATCTTACCCCCCGCCAATAAATGGGAATTTGCTATCATTGATGACAAATCGCCCAATGCTTTCGCTATGCCCGGTGGAAAAATTGGCTTTAATGTCGGTATGTTTCCTTATGCCCCGACCGATGATGACATCGCAGTGATCTTGGGCCACGAGGTGGCACACGTTTTAAATCAACATAGCAACGAACGAATCTCACAGGGTCTATTAGTCGCGGCGGGCGCGGTGATTGTCGACGAGGCCACGAAGAATAAATCTACCCACACCCGCCAGGCTTGGATGACAGGATTCGGCCTCGGCGCTCAATTCGGTGTGCTTTTACCTTTTAGTAGAGAGCATGAATCCGAAGCGGATCATCTGGGCTTAATTTTTATGGCAAGGGCAGGGTACAACCCAGAAGTAGCTCCGGCATTCTGGGGTCGTTTCTCCTCTAAAAATTCGGGCAATAAGCCGCCAGAGTTTTTCTCCACTCACCCCGCGGATGAAACACGGATTAAACAGTTAAAAGCCTGGATGCCTGAGGCTAAAGCTCAAATGCCCAAGGTAGCGAATCCTGTTCAATAATTAGCGGAGGTCTATCTCAACCGGACAACGCAGGTAAACACCTTTAGGGTCGTTTAAATTTCCTACTCGATTCAGGAACTGCATATGCGACTTCAGAATTTGCAGGACTGGATCACTCAGCTTTGATTTCACAAAGACGGGATTTTCACTCTCTTCTTCAGAGAGTAATTTTTGTAAAATATTTTCCCGCCCAGAGTGGAGTGAGGGCACTTGAATAATAGAGGCATAGGGCTTTTTCGCTAACTCTTTTGCCAGAGTGATAGCATCGAGTAGCCCACCCATTTTATCGACGAGGCCGACTTCTTGAGCGTTAACTCCGAGCCAGATACGTCCCTGGGCGACTTCATGAACTTGCCCAAGTTCTAATTTACGACCTTCGGAGACAACGCTTAAAAAATCTTCATAAACTTGGTCCACGATTTTTTGAACAATCGCCATCTCGTCTGCGGTAGCCGCACGATGGCTGGAAAATAAATCAGAGTAGCGTGAAGTTTTGACCCCATCGGTTCCCAGATTAATCTTTTTTGCTAGTTCTTGATAATTAAAATGTAGTCCAAAGACACCAATCGAACCAGTCACGGTGACCGGATTGGCGAGAATTTTATTTCCTCGCGCAGCGATATAGTAACCGCCGCTAGCGGCAACATCGCCTAAGGACACGACCACGGGAACACCATTTTCTTTAAGCAAACCTACTTCACGGGCGACTATATCACTCGCAAACGCAGAACCCCCTGGGCTGTTAATTCTCAAAACTACTGCCTTGATAGTTTTATCACCACGCAAATCACGTAAGTCTCCAGCGAGTCGATCGCCCCCCACTGTATAGTTGTCGCCCCAACCATCTACGATCTCACCCTCTGCGTACACTACCGCAATTCTGCCATCACCTCCCGAGAGGCTGACTTTATGAGCATATTTAGTGAGTGAAATTTGTCTAAATGATTGGCCATGGTCATCGGCGGCAACCCCTAGTGAACATATTTTAGTTACCAGCTCGTCGCGCTGACAAAGTTCATCAACCAGTTTAAACTTTTTCGCCAAATCATTAGGAAAAATACCGCCTGAATTGGCGATGCGATTAAGGCTGACGCTCGTAAGATTTCTGGATTCACCAACGTCGCCCACGATTTTTTTCCAAGCACTACCGAAAAGTAACTCGGTTTGTTCTCGGTCGTCGTCACTCATTTTATCACTTAAAAATGGCTCCACTGCGGACTTATATTTGCCCACTTTAGTTACTTGGACGCCCACGCCCAAGGTTTTTAAGGTTTCTCCAATATATGGGCTATACCCCGCAAGGCCTTTAAACTCTACCTCGCCTGCAGGATGGGCATAAATTTTATCCGCCACACTGGCTAGATAGTAATCCCGTTGTGAACTATTTTCGACCCAAGCGATTACCGGTTTTTTTGTTTTCTTAAAATCTTTAATCGCCTGGCGAATTTCGTTGAGTTGCACCAAGCCGGCCTCGGTTTCTCCAGTAATCAGGATACCGGTGATGTGCTTATCCTTCGCCGCTAGTTTGATTGCTTCGACAGCTCGTAATAAATCTACTTCCGGTACTTTTTGGCTATCGAGTAATACTGATAAACCAGGATTACCGTGTTGAGGCGTATCATTAACAAGTATTCCATTGCCAATAACTAGCATCGTTTTTCCTTTTAGAAAAACTCCGGGAGTTTCATAATTACTTGCGGCACTTATGAGTCCAAACACTAAGAGTAAAAATAAAAAAACGACGAGTGCTCCAGCAATAAACGTGCCCATGACTGACGCTAAGAGGGCTTTAAAAAATTCTTTCATAGGCGTGTTTAGAGAAAAGTTAGTTTAAGTCATTACTTTGGTCGACTGTGCAAGAATCGCCAATCAAATTGACATTATTCTCGGCGTTTCGGCTCGATTTTTTCTCGGATTAGTAAAATCTCTTGGCTATGTCTGACCTGACTCAAGATCCAAGCGCCGGTACCGCCCGTAAGGCTCTGGCTATTAATCTCGATCGGTCGGCTTACGGAGTTTTTGCTGAGATTGGGGCTGGGCAGGAAGTCGTTAGGCATTTTTTTAAAGCCGGTGGAGCTTCGGGTACGGTCGCTAAAAGTATGTCGGCTTACGATATGCGGGTGAGTGATGCAATTTACGGACATCCAAAACGCTATGTTTCCCGCGAGCGTCTCGAGCAAATGATGGGTCACGAATATGGATTGCTGGTGGATCGTCTAGCCTCGGAACGTGGTTCAACGACACGATTTTTTGCTTTTGCTGACACCGTCGCAACCACACCCCATGACGGTAAAGGGCAGGGGCATTCTTGGATGGGTATGCGTTTCCAAGATGAAGTCGGCTCTGCCCCCAGCGATATCATCTTGCACTTGCGACTCTGGGATCGTGATGCAGGCCGCCAGCAAGATGCCCTAGGTGTTGTCGGAGTTAATTTAATTCACGCCACTTTAAATACCCACCGAGATTTAAATAAGTTCCTTAATAATTTAGTAGATGATGTGGGTTCGGGTCGTGTCGAAATCGATTTTATTCATTTTAGTGGCCCCGCCTTTAGTCATTTTAATTCTCAATCTGCTCTCATTCAACTCGTGCGACTGGGCCTGACGGATGCGGTATTGTTTGATGATAAGGGTCAGTCAGCCGTAGCTGGAGAATACTTTTATAAGAAATCTATTTTAGTCGCTCGTGGAACTTTCCGCCCCATCTCTCTCGTGAATCAAGATATGTTGGCCTGTGCCGAGCGGGCTTTGGCAAAGACTAATGAACGAGTTTCTATTTTTGAAATGTGTGTTGGGCAGGAGTCGACCGACTTAAAAGAAATTCTCGATCGCATTGCGCTCGTCGGTACCCTGGGTCGCCCATTGTTAATCACACGTCACCGCGGCTGGTATCGGCTCCCAGCTTATTTTCGTCTGCACACCGATGGTGAAATTACTCTCATTGCCGGTATGAATAACTTGGTCGATTTATTTAATCCCCAGCACTATACGCATCTTGAAGGTGGCGTGCTGGAAGCGTGCGGTCGTCTCTTTAAGGAAAATGTGAAGGTGATGGTTTATCCGATGCGCGGTGACCAGTTAAGTCGTTTAATCGAGGATCCCGTGGCTTGTCAGGTTTGCTTCCCCGAAACTTATAAAATAGATGTCGATTCAGTCGTCACTGCTGCTGACGTTCAAGTACGTCCGGCGGTCGCTGGATTGTTTGTACACTTACGAACCAATGGCTTCTTAGTGCCGATTACTGGCGCAAGTTCTCAGGCTTTGGCATGTCAGCCCCGAACGCTGGCCGAACGCATTGCGGCAGGCGTTGAAGGATGGGAAAGGGAAGTGCCTGCCCCCGTTGCGAAAGAAATCATACGTCGAAAGCTTTGGAGTAAATAATTGCCCATTTTAAGTCATACTTGGGTTTGCAGGTTTTCATTTTTAACTCTACGTAAATTTTGTTAATGACTTCGACACCTACGTCCCTTCCTTCCGGTGCTGATACAGAGTTAGCCCTATCTGTTGAGCGTGCCTATCGCGAAGTCATCGTTCTCGATCGACTCAGCGCAATTTGGTCAGTCATTCTCGCCAAGTGTTTATTGGCGCAATGGGCTATTCACCAGTTTTCTATTCCGATTAGTGGGCTCCGTTTTATTTGGTTACTGACTCTTTCAATGGCCATCGTGGCGACCGCTCTTTATCTTCGCGCTCACCAAAACAAAATAAATTTTCTGCCGAATCAGCTACGTGTTAGTACCGCTGTTTTTGTAGGCATGCTTGTTTCATTAGGTTTTATCCTTTACGCACACTTCGCCCTAAATCTTTTTTCAACGATTACGACCGCTGCGCTTAGTTGCATGTTGTTCGGAGCTTGGTCACTCGCACGTGCCGCCTTGCGTAATACTTATCCACCTTTAATCGGCGCTTTGATTTGGTGGGTAATCGCGGGCTACGCCTTATTGAGCAAAGACAACTATGCTTTACTCTGGCTTGGCTTAGGAATGATTTTCGCTCAAGCCTTGCCGAGTTTTGCTATGGCTAGACAGACCGAAAAGGCCCTCCGCGTCTGATTATTCGAGGTCAGCTTTCTTTGCGTTCAAACCGTTTAACATTAAAGTTAAGAATCGTTTCATCGCTGGAGTCATCACGCGTCCTTTGCGATGCAAGATAGCTAAGGGTCGAGAAACATGGCGGTCTCGTAATTTGAGTTTAACGAGCGTGCCTTGTTCGATTTCCTGGCGAATGGTGCCCTCGGGAACCAAGGCCACCCCCGCATCGACTTCTACCGCCCGTTTTAAGGTTTCAATATTATCAAACTCCATCGAGGGTTCGAGTTCGATACGTTGTTCCCTGAAAAATTGATCGAGAGCTTTGCGCGTGGGGATATCTTGGTCGAACCCGATGAAGCGACAGCCCTGAAGGTCGGCTAGTTCGATTTCCTTTTTGCCCGCAAATTTATGTTTAGGAGAACAAATCGCTACCAACTGATCTTCCATAAAGGGAATGATTTCTATTTGCCGATACTTTTGCGGAAAAGCGACTAACCCAAAATCCGCAGTGCTTGAAAAAACATCTTCATAAACTAAATTGGAGCGACGATATTCGATACGGACATTTACGTGAGGAAACTCCTGCATGAAGCGTTTTACATAGGGCGGGAGTTCGTGCAGGCCAATCGATACAATGGTCGAAACGTGTACAGTGCCACTGACCACTTTACGCATTTCTTGCATCTCACTCGAGACCTGTTCGTAGCGATTTAAAATATCGCGAGCAGCTTCATAAAGACTCCGCCCCTCACGCGTTAAACGAAATTGTTTCTGACTCCGATCGACAATCAGAATATTAAAATGCTTCTCCATCGAACGTAACTGCTGACTCACTGCCGACTGTGTGATATTATTCAACTTGGCCGCCTTGGAGAAACTTTCGTTATCTACTAAGTCTCGAAATATCTTAAGGTTCTCAATTTGCATAGCAAGGTGTGGAGTCCGGCATGATTAATAAATCTAATAATAGGCCGTTTCAAGTGTAGATTTACTTATCATGACCAGGTTTCTACTTATTCCCCTAAAGGGGATTGGAGGCGTTGACTCTATGCTTAATCTGCTTCCCATTGTCTGTCGTGGTTACCTATGAACAATTCGCGGCCAATTGTGATGCCGTCCGCCTTAGGATCAAGTCAGCCTGTGAGCAGTGTGGTCGCAATCCCTCTGAAGTAAGAATTTTACCCGTCACTAAAACTAATCCCGTCGAGGCGGCTTTGTACGCCTATCGTTATGGCATGCGTTCAGTCAGTGAAAACAAAGTTCAAGAAGGGCAGGAAAAGAAACCGCTCGCACCTGCGGATTTAAGGTGGGAGTTCATCGGTCACCTGCAGTCTAATAAAGTTAAACCAGCCTTAAAAATTTTTGATATCATTCAAACCGTCGACTCGGTAGATTTGATTTTGCGGATGGGTCGAATCGCGCAAGAGCTCAAAGTAAAACCAGAAATTTATTTCCAAGTGAACTCCGGTCATGATCCGGCAAAATTTGGATGTGAAATCGAAGAAGCCCCTCTTTTATTAGAAGCAGCATTAGGTCAGTCTTCATTACACGTCGTGGGACTTATGGCGGTTCCGCCTATGGAAGGCGGAATGGATTCCGCTAAACGCACGTTTGATAATTTGAGACAATGCCGAGATCAATTACAGGATAAATTTAAAATCAGCCTGCCCGAACTTTCGATGGGTATGAGTGGCGACATGGAAGCCGCCGTCATCGCGGGCTCTACCTGTGTCCGCCTTGGTTCATCTCTTTACGGTCCACGCACTCAGAAATGATTAGCCGACTTTCCATTCGTGACTTGGCTTTGATGGATCGGATGTCGCTCGACCTCGGTAAGGGCTTTACCGTGGTAACCGGGGAAACCGGCGCTGGTAAATCAGTCCTGCTTGGCGCCTTTTCTCTATTGGCTGGCAACCGCGCCGGTAAAACCATCGTCCGTAAAGACGCGGAAGAATGTATCGTGGAAGCAGAACTTGAGGTCGGTAATGACAAGCGATTCAAACAGACCTTGGAGGAGTTGGATTTGCCTGCGTGTGACGATGGACTCTTATTAATCAAACGCACCGTTCACGTTTCGAAAGCAGGACGCATAACCGTCAACGGCGGAGCCGCCACCTTAGCTCAATTGCAGAAACTGGGTGAACTCTGGATTGATTTTCATGGCCCAGGCGAACCGCAAAAACTCATGCGTGCTGAGACGCAGTTAGAAATGTTGGATTTGTATGCGGGCGTTAATGAATCCTTAAATCGCTACCGCGAAGTGTGGAAACATCGCCAAGAGATTCTTAAAGCAATCACTGAAATGTCTTCAGCAGAAAAACTATCTGAAGATGAAGCTACTTTTTTAAAGTCACAGATTGAAAATTTAGAATCTTTGGATTTAACGGATGAAGCTATCCAGAAACTAGAACGTGAACACGCGCGGTCTTCTCGGGCGCAAGAGCTGTCACAACTCCTGAGCCAGATTGATCAGGCTTTGGGTTCCGAGGGCGTAGCGCAAGACATGCCAAAAATTCTTAAAGTTGCCCAATCCATTGCACGCATTGATGCGGACGCGAATTCCTTGGCTGAACGATTACAGGGCTTGGCGGCTGAAGCTGATGACATCCGGGCAGACTTTGCACGGCTGGCGCGTGGCTTATCCGCCGATGAGTCGGAAATCGAAAATCTAGATACGAAAATGAATCTTTGGTTAGAGTTTCGTCGTAAATATGGCCCCACGGTTGAATCTGTCCGCTTAAAGCGTGACAGCTTAAAAAATCGCTTATTGTCGCAAGGTGATATCGAAGCTCGTGTGGAGAAACTTAAAGCTGACGCGGTACGTGACGAAAAAGAATTAAAGAAGTTAGCCGAGGCCTTACATGCAAGCCGTGTTAAAGCTGCCGAAAAGTTGGCCACGACGGCAAAAAAGATGTTAGGTTCTTTAGGATTTAAAAAAGCTGATTTAAAAATCGATGTCGCATCGGCTGATCTCGGACCCATGGGTGCGGATCGCGTGCAATTCCAGTTTTGTGCCAATGCGGGCCAGGATTTACTACCTTTAGATCAAATTGCCTCGAGCGGGGAAGCCGCCCGCGTTATGTTGGCCCTAAAGACAGTACTGGCGGCCGTGGATAACACTCCCGTTCTCGTTTTTGATGAAGTGGATGCCAATGTTGGCGGAGAGATTGGTGCCCAAGTCGGACGCGAACTCGCTGCTCTAGGCAAAAAACATCAAGTTTTCTGTGTTACTCACTTACCGCAAGTTGCGGCCTTAGGTCACGCGCATTTAGTTGTAACGAAAACACAGAATGAACGTTCTACTTCGGTGGTCATTGAACCTGTTCATGCAAAAAGAAAAGAACGTGAACTGGAAATTGCCCGTATGTTGGGAGATCGAACGAGCAAAGTCGCGCTCACGCATGCCCGTGAGTTACTGGACGCGGCTGACTAAATTATTTTTTGATAAAGCGATCGAGCTTCAATTTTTGAATCATCCGCAGTCCAATAGCAGCTGCCCAGGGCTTCGGTAGGCGAGCACTGAACATACCTAATAATTTATTTTTCCAGCCGGTGATTACCTCAGGCTTATTTTTTGCCATCGCCTGCAATGCCTCGTCCGCACATTCGTCCGCAGTTTGTCCACCCAGACCCGTAGAACTGATAAAGCCAGCAGCTTTAGAAAAATTGGTTGAAACTGGACCTGGACAAATGGCTACGCTGCGCACTCCGTACTTCTTCATTTCAGCATCGAGCGCGATACTCCAGTGGAGTAGAAATGCTTTGGTGGCGGCATACGTAGACATGAGTGGGGTAGGTTGATAGCCCGCAAGTGAAGCAACATTAGCAATCTGTCCGCCTTGTGATTTTAGTTTTTCAATTAAGAGTCCGGTAAGATGAACCGGTGCCGAAGTATTGATTTCGACCATCTTCATGGTGTGTTCTAGATTGGGTGAAGGGAACTCACCATAGGCTCCAATTCCACTATTATTAATTAATAGAATAGTACCCTGTTGCGGCATTAGTTTTAGTAATTGCTCTACAACTGACTTAATTTCAAGGGGTTGAGATAGGTCGCAGGTAAGATGAGTAAACTTGAGGGTATTCGAAAGACCTTGTGGTGGGGTCCGAGATAGGTTGAACACCGCCGCAGAAGTGGTAGAGTTTTCAATACGCGAAAGGAGTGCGCGTCCGATGCCCGAAGACGATCCCGTGATGATGATGCAAGAAAACGAATTCAAGAAGTTATCTATGGATTTGGCAGATGGCATGGTGCGTAGCTTTTCGTTTATCCAAACCCCAATAAAAAAATGAGCAACACAGCAATCGTTATCTCGGGCGTTCATTTAGAACTCACCGAGGCCCTGAAAGAAACCGTGCGTACTAAAGTTGAAAAACTGTTACGTCACAATGACCGTATCGTGAGAGTATTCGTTGAATTAGTTTTTAATCGCACCCGAGACCATGCTCGTGAGTTTGGTGCGCAGATTCGTCTAGAATTACCAGGGCCAGATATCGTCGTGCGCGAAGAATCAGAAGACTTGTATAAATCTATTGATATCTTGGTCGATAAAGTAGATCGCCAGCTACGCCGTCGCCATCGCTTGGAAAAAGAAAAGCGTAATCATCCAGGTTCGACCGACTTAGGCTCGATTGGTCGAGGTACATAGACTTCAGTTTATTCTCACTAAAGACCCCTAGCTCATAGCCTAGGGGTTTTTATTTTCTACACTTGTTTTCTCGCCCAAGCAGGGGACTTAGTTCTAGGGTGGGGCTATGCGGATTTATTTCATCGGCATTTGCGGTACCGCCATGGGCAATGCGGCGTTATTAATGCGTGCCCTGGGACACGAGGTGACGGGTTCCGACACGGGTATTTATCCGCCGATGTCGAATCACTTGAAGAATGCGGGTATCGAAATTCTCGAAGGGTGGAACGCTGAGCGTTTAGCATCGACGCGACCCGATTTAGTCGTGGTGGGAAATGTGGCTTCGCGTGGTCACCCCGAAGTCGAATTCCTCTTAAAGTCTTCCCAGAATTACATTTCGCTACCGCAACTTCTTCGTAGTCACCTCCTAAATGATCGAAGGAATATCGTCATTGCTGGTACTCACGGAAAAACTACCACCACCTGCCTCGCCGCATTTTTACTCAAAGAAGCAAACGCTAATCCAGGTTGGTTAGTTGGGGGCGTACCGCGGGATTTACCCGACAGTGCATTTATCGGCCAGAAGGGCGGGGCCTTCGTCATCGAGGGGGATGAATACGACTCCGCTTTTTTTGATAAGCGTAGTAAGTTTATACAGTACCTGCCGCATATTTTAGCACTCAATAATATTGAATTCGATCACGCAGATATTTTTCGCGACTTAGAAGATGTTTTAAGAACATTTTCTCACGGCCTGCGTGTCGTACCTGGTAACGGGGTCATCGTTGCCAATGGTGATGACGCTAACGTTATGAATTTGGTAAATAAAGTGACTTGGGCTCCCGTGGTCAAGGTGGGCGTTGGCGAGCATAACGATGTGCAAATCAAGAATTTCTCTGAATCCTCTACGGGCTCAGCCTTTACATTATTCTGGAAGGGCGCTCTTTGGGCTAAAGTTGAATGGTCATTAACTGGTTTATTTAATGCACGTAATGCGGCCATTGCTGCAGCCTCCGCAGGTTTATTTTTAAATTCACAAAATCCTACGCAGTTAAAACTCGATGCACTTAAAAAGTTTAAAGGCGTGATGCGCCGCCAAGAAGTTTTAATCGAAAATAAAAATATAATTTGTATCGAGGACTTTGGACATCACCCCACCGCTATTCATTGTACCCTGGAGTCATTGCGTAATCGTTATCCGACTTTTGAACTCGTCGCGTGTTTTGAACCTCGGAGCAATACCGCTGCCCGCAAGGTGATGCAGGATAGTTTCGGTGAAGCTTTAGCGCTAGCAGACACTATTTATTTACCGCCAGCTCATCGTGCTGACAAACTAGGAGCCGACAGTTTCGACAGCGTGGGTATTGCTAAAACCTTACAGTCAAAAGGTCGCCAAGCCTGGGCCTGCGACTCCCATGAGAGTCTTTTAGAGAAACTGATTTCAGATAGTCGCTCGGCGACTAAACCAAGATTAGTCGTCTTTTTCTCGAACGGATCGTTCGGCGGAATTATCCAGAAGTTTGCTCAGGCACTTAAATAAAACCCATTAGGCTAGGCCTAAGAGTTTTTTCGCCTGAATTTCATCTTTCGCAATTTGTGTCTTTAAGTCGTCTATCGAATCAAACTTTTTCTCTCCGCGAATTCGATAAAGCCAACGCACGCGTACGCTGTCTCCCACTTGCGGAAGGGTGCCGCTGACTTTTAAGAGGTGCGATTCCAATAACGGTTTAACGGCATTTTTTTCCACAGTTGGGCGAACTCCCCAGTTGGCTACAGCGGGTTCGGCGATGCCGCTCGCACTAATACACTCAACGGCATAAACGCCGTATGCTGGCTGCAGTTCAGGCTCCCATGGCATGTTGAGGGTTGGGTATCCAATCGTCCTTCCGAGTTTCTGACCTTCAGCTAAAACACCTTCGGCTTCATAGGGGCGAAGCAGTAGGCGATTGGCTAATTCAATATTTCCGTCGACCAGGGCACCGCGAATACGCGAACTGCTCACAGAGTCGCCTTCGATTTCTACGGCTGGGCAGCTGTGAACTAAAAGTCCCAATGGCTTTGCGTCACACATCAATCGTTCCGCGTTACCTTGTCGATTTTGTCCGTAGTGAAAATTATTTCCAATATGAATGCTACGCAGATTTCTAAATTGATGCATGAGCCACGCCGGAAAATCAGGAGCAGTAATCGCAGCGTACTGTGCGTTAAAGGTTTGATGATGGATAAACTGTGCACCGGCCTCGGTCAGGCGTTCGTCTTTTTGGGTTCGCGTGAAAAGTAAGGGCACCGGTTTATCGGGACGGAGGACGCGACTGGGATGCGGATCAAATGTCATCACTCCCACGAGTCCGCCATCGCGTCGCGCTTGTTCGCGAGCGGAATGTAGCACGGCCCGGTGACCCAGATGAACTCCGTCAAAGACGCCAATGGCTAAATGCAGGGGAGGGTGGTGACTCATCCGAGGGCAATGCTGGGTACGACTTCATTCACGGGAATCAAACACTCCCGTAGTTGCTGGGCATTCATCGCCCCTAATTGTTCAAGAGTTTTTCCGCGTTCGATGCTAAGATTTCCGGAATGCGTGCGACGCAGCATCGAGAGGTGGGCTCCCGGGCCGAGTTTCTTGCCTAAATCAAAAGCCAACGTGCGGATATAAGTGCCCTTGGTACATTGTACTTTAAAAGTAAATTTCGGACTAACCCAGTTTTGTAATTCCAAAAGATTGATGCGGATGAACCGCGGTTCACGTTCAATCTCGATTCCCTTGCGGGCCAACTCATAAAGTTTTTTTCCACCTACCTTTTTTGCCGAATGCATCGGTGGCGTTTGATATTGGTCGCCCAACATAGATTTTAACGCGTCGTTGATTTGTGTTTCGGTGAGGGGTGGTACTGGATGAGTTTCTGTAATCTCACCATCAGCATCTTGGCTGTCGGTGACTACCCCCAGAGTAGCTTCGCCTAAATATTCTTTTTCCTGAGACATTAAATACTGCGAGGCTTTGGTTGCTTTGCCGACTAGCATAATCAGCAGTCCGGTTGCCATAGGATCAAGAGTGCCTGCATGTCCCACGCGGCGGGTTTGATATAAACGACGGATTTTATCTACAACATCGTGTGATGTGATGCCTTGTGGTTTATCGACCACTAAAATTCCTTCAGGCTCCGATGCGGAAGAGTTCATGCCCGAGTTTGTTCGCGGTAGTGGGCGATGATAATATCAAGGATTCGCTGACGGTCGTTCTGTAACGTACAGCCTATCATATTAAAGCCGGCCGCGAGAATATGTCCGCCCCCGTTTAGTTTGGCGGCGAGTAAATCGAGACGCAATTTCGGGTCGCGTCCGCGCAGGCTTCCGCGAATACCATCTTTACCTTCTTCAAAGAGTACGGCGATCTCTACGCCAACCACCGAACGTGGAAATTCTACGAGTCCTTCTTTATCCTCTTTAGTAGTTCCCGTTGCTGCATAGTCCGCTTGTGTAATTTCGCCTGAACAAATTTTTCCATTCTCATGAAAGAGTATGGAATTTAAAAATCTTTTGGTGAGTTCTAATTTTCCGCGACTCTCTTGTTCGAAGATATAAAAATTAGCTTCTTCGGGCTTCGCCCCCCGTTTGACTAACTCCGCGGCGATTTCGAGGACTCCGGCAGTAACGCTCGCGTAGCAAAATCTTCCCGTGTCGGTGATGATTCCCAGGTGTAATGATTTTGCTGTAGCTTCATCGCAGCTCAGACCATTTTTCAAGGCACCATAGGCTAAAATATGGCAAGTGGCGGCCGCCTCTTTAACCACGATATTAATTTTAGCGTAATCTGGGTTCGATGAGTGGTGGTCGATATTAGCGAGAATCTGATTATTAAACTTAGAGAGTAATTCTGTCCCTATCCTTGTCGCATCGGCACAGTCCACGGCAATGGCTTGGCGCCCATCAGCCGTGTATTGGTCGGCGGTTAAGAACTTTATTCCTTGGGTATAGGAGGTGAGATTGGTTGGTACTCGATCGCGGTTAACACAAATGGCGTCTACGCCTCCTGCCAGGAGCATGCGACAAAGGGCACTCTGTGAGCCAATACAGTCCCCATCTGGCCTCATATGACCCAATACGGCCACTTTTTGGCCCCTGAGGCTGGTGACTAGCTCTTTTAGAGCCGTGCCGGCTAATTGCATGCTTATTGCCATAATTAATGGGAATATACAAACCACCGACTCCGCCCCGAGGCAAAGGCAAAAGAGGGGTTATTTATAAAATAGGAGGAACGCTTGATGGGCGGTCCAGACTGGGCATACTATCTGCTAAATACTCTACATGGATAAGGATAAAAACCAAAACTTCACCCCCCGCGCCCGAAAGGTCGTGGAACTCGCACGCAGCGAAGCTCGCCGCTTTAACCATAATTATGTCGGTACTGAACACATCCTTCTTGGTCTCATTAAATTAGGCGAGGGTGTTGCCGTTAATGTTCTCGGTCGGATGGGTCTGGATTTAAAAACGGTTCGCACCGCTGTTGAGAAACAAGTCGGTCCTGGACCCGAAGAAGCGAAAGCTCCCGAAACTATTCCACTCACTCCTCGTGTACAAAAAGTGATGGCTCATGCGATCGCCGAAGGTCGTACACTCGGTCATGCTTACGTGGGCACTGAACATATTTTATTGGGCTTACTTAAAGAAGGTGAAGGCGTTGCTGCGCGCGTCCTTCAAGCTTTGAATGTTGATTTAGAACGTTGCCGAAAAGAAATTCTCGCTGACATCGAACCTGGTGCCACGGGCGAAAACGATAAACCTTCTAGTCCTGAGAGTATGTCGGATGAACCATCCGAAGACATTCCGCCTCCCTCCCGTCGTTCATCTGAAGATAATCCTAATCGTCCTGGTCGCGGAGAGCGCTTGTCATTATTAAAAACTTTTGGCCGCGATCTCACTGAACTCGCTCGGGCTGGCGATTTAGATCCGGTGATTGGACGCAAAGAAGAAATTCGTCGCGTCGTGCAAATTCTTTGCCGTCGCACCAAGAATAACCCAGTCCTGATTGGTGAAGCTGGCGTGGGTAAAACCGCAATTGTTGAAGGCCTCGCGCAAGAAATTGCCTCTGGCATTGTGCCCGAAATTTTACTCGACCGTAAAGTGATTACGCTCGATCTCGCCTTGATGGTTGCAGGTACCAAATACCGCGGTCAGTTCGAAGAACGCATTAAGGGTATCATGGATGAAATCAAGCGTGCCAAAAACATCATCCTCTTTATCGACGAAATGCACACCATTGTTGGTGCGGGTGCAGCCGAAGGTGCGATGGATGCTTCCAATATTTTAAAGCCCGCTTTATCGCGTGGCGAAATTCAGTGCGTCGGTGCTACCACCTTGTCTGAGTATCGTAAGCACATCGAAAAAGATGCTGCCCTCGAGCGCCGATTCCAACCGGTGAAGGTCGATGACCCTACTCCTGAAGATGCCGTCCTTATCTTAAAAGGCATTCGTCATAAATACGAAGAGCACCACAAGTGTGAATACACGGATGCTGCCATTGAGTCTGCCGTACGTCTCTCGCATCGTTATATCACGGCACGTCACTTACCCGATAAAGCTATCGACGTGATGGATGAAGCTGGTGCGCGTGCGCGTATCCGTTCATTGAATTTACCTCCTGAGCTCGATAAAGCCCAGGCCGATATCGATGCGGTAGTCTTACAAAAAGAAGAAGCCTCGCGTCACCAAAAGTTTGAAGAGGCTGCCAACCTTCGCGACACCGAGAAAAAACTCCGCGCTAAACGCGAGAAGATGCTCGATGAGTGGAAGAAGAAGCGCGACGAAAAGAAAGTCATCGTGGGTGAAGACGAAATTCTTCACATCGTGGCCGACTGGACTGGCGTCCCGCTTAACCGCATGGAAAGCAAGGAGTCTAAAAAACTTCTCGAACTCGAAACAGACTTACAGGGAAGTGTTATCGGACAAGACCGCGCCTGCGAAGTCGTGGCACGTGCCCTCCGTCGCTCCCGCGCTGATTTAAAAGATCCGCGCCGTCCGATTGGTTCATTCTTATTCCTCGGGCCAACAGGCGTGGGTAAAACTTTACTCGCCCGCACACTCGCTGAACGCATGTTCGGTGAAAAAGAAGCCGTCATTCAGATTGATATGTCTGAATACATGGAAAAGTTTACTGTCTCACGACTCATCGGATCTCCTCCGGGCTATGTCGGACATGATGAAGGTGGACAGCTTACCGAACTCGTTCGTCGCAAGCCATACTCCGTCGTTCTTTTCGACGAAATTGAAAAAGCGCACCCTGATGTCATTCAATTGCTATTACAGGCATTGGAGGATGGTCGCTTGACTGATTCGCTCGGTCGCGTGGTCGATTTCCGTAATACGATTATTATCATGACTTCGAATGTCGGGGCTGATGTTTTACAACGTAACAACGCCGTTGGCTTCGATGTCGGCGTCAGCGCGACGCGCGACTACGAAAAACTTAAAGACCGTATTATGGAAGAAACTAAGCGTGCCTTTAAGCCTGAGTTCTTAAATCGTCTTACCGATATCGTAATCTTCCAACAGCTCGCGAAGGAGCACATGACGAAGATTGTGGATATCGAAGTCGCCAAAGTTGCGAAACGCCTTCTCGACCTCGGGGTTAAGTTGGTGGTGACGGAACCCGCTCGTGGTTACCTCGTCGAAAATGGATGGGACGAAAAATATGGTGCCCGTCCTCTCCGCCGTGCCGTCGAGCGTTTACTCGAAGATCCGCTCGCCGAATCTATTTTACGTAATGATTATAATAAAGAAGAGCCTGTGATTGTCAGTGTCGGGGAGAAGGGCTTGGTCTTCACGCAAAAGAAATCAGGCGAAATTTCCGGAACGTAACGCATGTCGTCACGCTACGTCATCGCAGGGCTGATGGGCGCCACCGCCGTCGCCTTGGGGGCGTTTGGTGCCCATGGCTTAAAGCAGACCCTGCAGCAGAATCCTGATGCGATTGGCTGGTGGAATACGGCAACGCAGTATTTATTAATCCATGCGATTGCGGTGGCTGCAATTAAAGCAACGCGGTCTGTCTATCTCTGGTTGATTGGCTCACTTATTTTTTCTTCCACTCTCTACGCGATGGCCCTGGGGGCACCGAAGTGGCTCGGGGCAATCACACCGATCGGAGGCAGTTTGTTGATTGCTGGTTGGGTGCTATTGATTTTTGTAAAAGAGTCCTCGTCTGACTAAGGTGAATTTAAGATAAATAAAAAACCCGCAGTTTTTGCTGCGGGTTTTTTGTGAAGAGGATTTTAACTAATTAGTCTTTCTTCTCTTTATTTTTCTTCTTCGTCATTTTGTCGTCGGAGCATTCATCATCATCGTCATCGTCGTTATTACAGCAGCATTTACAGCTACTAGAGCGTTCGCTGGAGCAATCATTTTTCTTACAGTATTTTTTGCAACAGATGCCTTTAAGGACTAAAGCTCCGAGGGCGAGGACGGCGACAATAACGCCGACGATAATTAAGATTTTTTTGAGTAGGGTGTTCATTAGTTAATTAGGGTACTCTCAATTAAACACGTTCACGAGAAGGAAGTTTGGATTTTCTGCGAACGCAGGCTGCCGCGATCGATAATGCGCCAATAAAGAGACCATATGTCGACGGTTCGGGTATTTGCGATAGACCGAAGGCCGTGAGCTCCCAGCCGATAGCGTCCATGACAAGCAGGTCGTTGCCTGAGACCGAGAGTTTTTGGCCGTACGAAGCGGTGGGTGCCATCATCCCAAGGTTTCCCGTTACGTAAAAGTGCGAAGCCTGTTGTCCGTTTCCGATGTTTGCTCCGAGTGACATGGGGATGCTGACGCCGTTGATGTAAGTAAACTTAGCTACAGGACCAGCAGAGACATCGGAAATCCCAAGCGCAAAGCTCGATGCGGAATAACGCATAAAGTCCATCGGCATGTTTAGAAAGTCAACGGCGTTGCCGGCTACGGTGTCGACATCATCTACGATACTCACGAAACCAAGTGCATGGCCAATTTCGTGTGCGGCCGTGCCGACGAAATCCATTTGATTATAAGCGATGCCGTTGGACCGATTGTAATCGAAAGCAAACGCAGTATTAAATTGGATTAGTGCGTCGAGTGCCGTGTTGGTGCCTGAAAGCAGTCCGAGGGCTTTCTTATTTCCACCATTTAGATAAATCATCGATTGGGCATCTACCCAAGTGGCGTAAGGATCATTGCCTGGTGTGTCGTTAGTTTGATTAATTAAGCGAGTATAAGTGTTTCCAGTGGGTAATGTTGCAAGAAAGGCTGCGTCAGTTGAACTCGTTGCTTTTTGTGCAATAGAGCTTCGAAAGTCTGCGTAAGTTGCATCGTACCAAGCTGAGCCTGCCTGTCCGATAATGTTCGCTGAAAGACTGACCATGCCTACTTTAATATTAACGGTGACATTACTGCTGATGCGACTTTCCCAAATTTCCGCAGCCTCAATGAATCCATTCCGTTGATCGTTATTTAAAGGAGCAGCCGCATCCTCAATGAGGTTAATTTGTAATGCTGACGCCTCTACACCCATAAGACAGGCATAGCCGAGAAAGACTCGCGTGAGGGGCTGCACGATTTTATTGATAATAAAAATCTAAATTAAATCAACTCTTACAGTCTTATTCAAAAGCAGGAATAATACCGTCTTTTTCTAATTTCAGGAATAATTCACGGCTAAACCAGGCGTCATTGGCGGCATACTTAATCTGCTCTTTAGAAAGCTCACGTTCCCAGTGGCTGGTCTGAATCTTTTTAGATTTCTTCATTTGAAATCCTAAGTAGTGGGCAGCGAGCGCACGTAGACCCGTATTCTCAACCCCTGCTTTTTTGGTGAAGTCTGCGATATCGATAAAGCCGGGTGCATCAAAGGGGGCCCGAGTTTGTAAGTGGCGAACATCATCACGCACGGCTACTCCTACTTTCGCTTTACGCGGGTGACAAAGTAGGGGGAAGGTCAAGGGCACGCCGCCACAGACATCGAGGCGAAAAACAAATATTCTGTCTTCTCCGGCAAGTTGCAGAACTGACGGTAGATAGGTGATACCTCGGGTGTGAGAGGGTCGAGTTTCGGTATCAAAACCTAATACCCGCTCTTTATATAAGAACTGGATCGCCAGTTCAGCGTCTCGCTCGCTCTCAATCAATTCAATCGGTCCATCCCATTGCCTGACTGGCAAAGTCTCGATAAACTCCTTCTCCACGCGATGCCCACCGCGTTGGGCAGGTGGGAGGGCATTTTCTGCGTCTTCTGGACTATCGTCGGATTCTTCCACGAGTACCGAAGGAAAGGTCTGTGAGTATCTTGGCAACCCGAGATTGTCTCTAATGGGAAAAAAGCGTTGACCGTGCTATCAGGCGGAGGTTTGTTTAATGCTTCAAATAATGGGGCCTTAGCTCAGTTGGTAGAGCGCTTGCATGGCATGCAAGAGGTCGTCGGTTCAAGCCCGATAGGCTCCACCACTTTTCCTGGTCGACTTCTTTAAGAGGGGTCGGCCAGTGACTTTTACTGTATGATAAAACAAAAAAGCCGCAGTGACTGCGGCTTTTTAGGGGGACTCTGCTTAGCAGTTTATTTAGGAGATTTTGCTAAAAACTTAGGCAGTAAGTAATCCGCACAAGAATCTAATGAGGCGAGTTGAACGTAGTCAGCCTCCGGTACTTCGATGCCGTGCTTCTTGCGGAGTTCCATAACGATATCGAGGAAATCCATCGAATCGAGTGAGAGTTGATCGCGCAGACGTACTTCGGATTTAACCGAACTCAAATCCTCATCGGGGGCGATGTCGGCAATGATGTCTAGTACGACCTGCTTAATGTCTTCCTTTGTCATTTGTGTAAGGAATGTTTCAAACGTTCCTTACCGTTCAGGCAACCCCATATTTCTTAATGATGAGTGCTGAATTTATGCCCAACATGCCGAAGGAATTATTCAATATAGCGTTAATTTGAGGCACTTTTAGGGGTTTATTCACGACTAAGCCAGGAACCGAGCACTCTGGGTCAAGTTCCTCGACGTTAATTGTAGGGTGAACCCAGCCATCGGTGAACGAAGGAAGGTTGCCCGCCAGCTCCAGGGCACCTGCCGCCCCCATGCAGTGACCGATAAAGCTCTTTGTATTATTAATATGAGTTTCTGGGCAGTCCTTAAATACTTCTCGAATGGCGATACATTCTTGGATGTCACCCATCGCGGTGGCGGTGGCGTGAGTTGAAACAATCCCGATATCCGAAGGCTTTAAATGGGCCCGCTGGAGTGCCATGCGCATGCATTGAGCTTGGCGTTCAGGATTGGGTAGCACGGCATCAGTAGCGTCAGAATTAATACACCAACCCGCAATCTCACCAATAATTTTTGCTCCACGAGCCAGCGCATCTTCTAGTCTTTCCAGTGTGTAAATGGCGCCGCCTTCAGAAATCACAATTCCGTTTCGATTTTTATCAAAGGGTCGGGAGGCTTTGTTAGGATCAGCATGAGAGCCCAGTGCTCCTTGATTTTTAAATCCGGCAAAAATTCCAAAGGTGTGAATCGACTCAGAAACACCGCCCGCAAAGGCGAAATCTACTTCGCCCAATTGAAGCATTTGAGCCGCTTGAATAAGCCCGGCATTACCCGCTGCACACGCCGCACCAATCGTATAGTGCGGTCCGGTGATACCCATATTCATGGTCACTTCACCTGCTGGATTATTTGCTACCGTGCGTGGGTTGTGGTGGTGTGTCCAATATTTGGTATCGTTGCCAAACTGAGAAATATTATGAATCTCATTTTCGGTTTCGACATTACCATGTTCAGTAATTCCGAGATAGACGCCGACGCGTGATTTATCGAAGGTGTCCCAATGAATGCCGGAGTCAGCTAAGGCTTCGCGAGCACAGTAAATAGAAACAGACCCGACGCGGGTGCCGTTCCGGATTTCTTTTCTTTTCTGATATTTGGTAGCGTCGAAATCACAAACTCCAGCTGGGTGGCGGCCCATGTGTCGGACGTCGATTTCAGCAATCCGTGATTTTCCAGCTAATAGATTGGCACGAAATTCCTCTAGGCTGTTACCATTAGGTGCGGTAAGGCCAATTCCGGTGATAACTATGCGGCTCGGGGAGGGCATTGGGCGAACTTCCATCAAGCCATTGACGGGCTTGATGTCAAACCTGCCCCTGCTTCCCCTTGCAAAGTCCGCCTTCACTGTTTTTATGGCTATTCGATGTCGAAACCTCTGGAGTGTTCAGTGTGTGGCGTAATTGCTACGGTTCATCTTACCCAAATCATTCAAGGTAAGGTCAGTAAAATCCATTATTGTGAAGCGTGCGCCAACAAGGGCGGCGCCGGTGACCCTTCTTTCTTCGATCTGCAAAAGTTGGCTCAAGCCACCACCTTAAAGCCGGCGATTGTCTGCTCGGTCTGTAAATTTACGGATATCGATTTTCGCCGCTTGGGTCGCCTGGGCTGTCCATCCTGTTGGGATGTTTTTGCGGCACCCTTGGATCAATTACTCAATTCTGTTCAGCACGATTCTCAACATATGGGACGGGTGCCGGTAGGTGAACTTTCTTTCCTGCAAATTCGTAAACGGTTATCGGCCGCCCAAGCGGAGATGGAGCACGCAATCAAATCAGAGAACTATGAAAAGGCCGCCCAACTGCGCGACGAAATCGCCAAACTAAAAACCCAAATTCCCGTCGAATAAGTTTATGTCCGTTAAAGATATTTTATCCGCTGAAAACGAATTAACGCACCTCTTGGGCGCCCAACAGGCAGTAGTTTTGAGCACCCGCGTTCGCCTCGCGCGTAATTTGCAAAATTATCCTTTTCCGGGTTGGGCTAAAGAAGCTCAGCGTAAAGAAATTGCCGATAAATGTATTAAGGCCTTAACGCAGTTACCAAGATTTAAGAAAGCGCATATTTTCAAGATGAGCGAGTTGACCGATTTAGAGCGCACGGTCTTGGTTGAACGCCACTTAGTCTCCAAAGAATTAATCACCGGAAAAAGTGGAGCTGCGGTGATTAGTCGCGACCAAACTTGTTCGGTGATGGTGAATGAAGAAGATCACCTTCGAATCCAGGTGGTTAAAGCAGGTTGGCATTTACGTAGCACTTGGAATATCGCCGAACAGTTAGATGATGCTTTAGGTTCCTCGTTAGAAATCGCATTCTCCGATAAACTAGGCTTTTTAACGGCCTGTCCCACCAACGTAGGCACCGGTTTAAGAGTTTCAGCGATGGTGCACTTGCCCGGACTTTGCTTAGCCGGACATATTGAAAAGGTTTCACGTGCCCTCGGGCAGGATGGTTTAGCGGTTCGTGGTTGGCTGGGTGAAGGTACCGAAGCCTTAGGAAATATTTTCCAAATTTCGAATCAACAAACGCTCGGACTTTCTGAAGAGGTTATCATGAAACATCTGGGCAACTGGATTAAAAATTTAGTCGAACAAGAGTGGAATGCTCGCAGAAAATTAGCGGAAGAAGAGGGGCCACGTTTTACCGATCGTCTGGCTCGTTCATTAGCAGTTTTACGTTCAGCCCATTTACTGACCAGTGTTGAATCCATGAATATGCTTTCACATTTACGCATGGCGTGCGACTCAGGATATCTACCTGAAACGAGTCGTCACATCATTGATCGACTCATCATTGAGGGCCAACCCGCTCACATCCAGGCTCGTCATGGCAAAGACTTAGATAGCGATGGCCGTGATCGTTCACGGGCCATTGCAGTTCATGAAGCATTAGCTGGCTTGCCCGATATCACCGAGCCTTCAGCTTAACTGTCTTTGTTTTTCTTAAGGTCTTCGCGCGAGAGCTCATCGAGCATCGCCTGAACACGGGCCACTCCGCCTGTCACATCATCTTCCGTAAATGATAAATCGGGCGTGCTTTTCATTTGTAAAATTCCACCGACATAAGCTCGGAGCTCGCGACGAATTCTTTTTAATAAATTACGGGCCGCTTTTTTCTCAGGGACCCCGCCCGACACTGCATAACCGACGTAAACTTGACGGAGGTCGGGCGATACTCGGGCGCGAGTAATTGTAATTAAAGAAGCTTCGCTGCCCCAGTTTTGTCGCAGAGCGACAGAAACTTCTCGCTGAACTAATTCAGCGACTCGGAGTTGGCGTTGCGACATGGCTTAAAGGGAAGGGCGGACAGAAAGAATTTCCACAGCCTCAATCACGTCACCAGGCAGGTATTCATCGTATCCACCTAATTTAATACCACATTCAAAGCCCGACTTAACTTCGGAGGCGTCATCTTTGAATCGACGTAAGGTTTCGACCGGACCTTGGTGAATGACTTGACCTTTGCGCAGTAAACGGGCCTTGGCGGCGCGCTTGATTAATCCTTCGGTCACCATGCAACCAGCCACTTTGTGCTCTTTGCCTAATGGGAACACCGCACGAACTTCGGCAGCGCCTAATTTATTTTCACGTAACTCAGGATCGAGTAATTCAGCCATCGCTTCCTTCACTAGAGTAATGAGTTCGTAAATAATATCGTGAGTGACGATGCGGACGCCGGTACGTTTAAGCATCGGTTGAACTCCGTTTTCAAGTTTGGTATCAAAGCCCACAATGATGGACTTCGCTGCTTCGGCGAGTTGGACGTCGCTCTGTGTAATCGGACCCACGGAGCCACCTACGATTTCAAGGCGAACTTTATTCGACTTAATATCTTCCAAGCATCCTTGGAGTGCTTCGAGGGTTCCGTTCACATCGGCTTTCAGCAGAACACGTAAAATCTTTTCTTTATCTTTTTCCAGAGCAGCCATCAGGCGATCGAGATCCGACATTCCTGGGCGACTTGGTACGGCAGGTTTGCCAGCGATATTATCGCTAACCTTGCGTGCTGCTTGGGCGGCTTCTTCAGCAAGTTCCCGTGCTTCGCGATCGTTTTTGACGGTACGGAATTTGGTTCCGGGTGCTGGTACGGCATCCCATCCTAAAACAAGGGCAGGGGTTCCTGGAGGTGCACTTGTTAAGCGCTGACCTTGGTCATCCATTAACGCACGCACCTTACACCAGGTTTCACCACAGACAAAGGTGTCACCAGGTTTTAAAGTTCCTTTTTGTACAATGACTGTAGCGGTGGGTCCGCGACCTGTCTCCATTTGGGACTCAACAATCACGCCTTGCGCGGCGCATTTCGGATTTGCTTTGAGGTCGAGAACTTCAGCTTGAAGTAAAATTGACTCAATCAATTCATTCATCCCTGTGCCCTTAAGCGCGGAAACGGCATTAGTAATTGTTTCACCACCCCAATCTTCGGGAGTGATGTTGCGTTGCTGCATCTGTTGTTTAACGCGATCGATATTTGCACCCTTCGCATCCACTTTATTAATCGCACAGACCACTGCAGTCGCATGCTTTTGCGCAAATTTTAAGGCCTCTTCAGTTTGCGGCATGAATCCGTCGTCCGCGGCGACAACGAGTACGGCAACATCGGTGACGCTGGCTCCACGCTCGCGCATTTTTGCAAACGCAGCGTGACCAGGTGTATCTAAGAAAGTGACGGAGCGACCTTGGTATTCAGGTTTCTCACCTTGATATTTTACGGTGTACGCACCGATGTGTTGTGTGATGCCACCCGCTTCACCTGACACGACATTGGTTTTTCTAAAAAAGTCTAAAAGGGTAGTTTTACCGTGGTCAACGTGGCCCAGAACGCAGACGACAGGCGGACGGATAACCATCAACGCTGGATCATCATCGGTATTCTTAACTTCTTTTTTAACTGGTTGAGCGCCTTCGCCGCGGTGACGAATCTCTAAAATAAATCCGTGTTTCTCAGCGACTTTTTTCGCATCGGTTTCTTCGATGACTGAAGTGAGACTCACTACCTTACCCAATTCCATCAGTGAGCCGATGACTTGGAAGGGTTTTAAATTTAAAGCGATTGCGAAGTCACGAACAACAATTGGCGGACGGACCGTGACGTTGCCCTTACTTCCTGGAGCGACTTGTGCAGCTGTAGAGGTGGGACGTGAAACGACCGGTGTGATGGGTGGACGCTGGATGGGAGGGACAGGGGCTGGACGATTAGGTTCAGCACTCGACGTTCCTGTCACAACTTTAAGCGGAGGTAAGTCGTTACGTGGAGCAGCGGGACGTGGTGGTATCGGAGGCGGTGTTGGCGCTGATCTTAAGGGTGGAACAATTTTTGGCGGAGTCGACGAAGTGGGTGGTGGAGTCACTCTCGCAACAGGTGGCATTGCGGGCTTCGGCGCTTCCACTTTAACTACAGGAGGAGGCGCAGGAGCGACTACGGGCGCCACAGGCGCAACTACAGCTTTAGGTTTTTCCTCTTCCGCTTTTTTAGGAATTTTGCTGAGGACGTATTCTAATAAGTCTTCGCGACAAGGTTTAGGAAGGTTGCTCGAAGGGCTAGGCTTTTTGCCGTTAAGATAAATGTAATCTTTGTAGTCTGGACGTGCGGCGATAAAATCATCCGTCAGCTGTAGAAGAAGTTTTACCTCTATGCCTAATTCTTTGGCAACTTCACTAAAACGCTGAGTCGTTGCTGCTCGCTTGGAATCAGGTTTTTTCTTCTCGGTCATAAGCTAACGGGGTGAAATCGGTTTAAGGAAATCTTTAGATTTTAGTTGGAGGCTTTAGCTTTAACTACGGCATCCAGAACGAGTTTAATTTCGTCAGGAGTTAAATCAGTGCCCGCAAAGTCTTCGGCGGTTACACCTTCGAAAGCACCGACGCTCTCGATACCAAGTCCAATAAACTTAGCAACGAGTTCGGGTGAGAGTTGGAGTTGAGCCGCTAAACGGAGAGCTTTATCACCCAGTTGTGCTTCTACGCTTTCAGCTACGTGGAGCGACTTGGTGATATCTAAGCGCCAGCCCATTAATTTTGAAGTAAGGCGGGCGTTGCGACCTTTGCTACCGATAGCGATACGCATATCGTCTTCATTCACTTCGAAGTGGATGAGTTTATTGCGTTCATCAATGTGTACGTTTCTTGGTTTCGCTGGGCGAATAGCTTCTTCCAGTAATTGTAAGGGAGCCGCGTGCCAGCGGATGATGTCAATTTTCTCACCATTAAGTTCTTTAACGATGTTACGAACGCGGGCACCACGGGCACCGACGCAAGCGCCGACGGGATCGACTTTGGGATCCGATGAATCGACAGCAATTTTTGTGCGGTAGCCAGGATCGCGGGCCATCGCTGCGATTTTCACGGTTTTATCGGCAATTTCGGCTACTTCTAATTCGAGTAGGCGACGTACGAAATTAGGATCAGCACGTGAAAGAATAAATTCACGACCACGCTGTGAGTCTTCACGGATTTCTTTTAAGAGACAGCGAATACGATCGCCGGTTCGGAATTCTTCGCCTTGGCAACGCTCGGCACGAGTTAGAATAGCTTCCGCAGAACTTAACTCAACCACGACGTTTCCACGTTCAGTGCGACGGACGACACCAGTAACAATGTCACCGACTTTGTCTTTATATTCTTTGAAGACTTGGTCTTTTTCGATTTTACGGAATTTTTGATTTAATAATTGTTGAGTAGTCTTTGCGGCAATGCGTCCAAGTTCAGAAACATCGATAGGGCGGCGCACTTCGTCGCCCACGCGAGCGTACACATCGAGTGTGACAGCCATGACTGGATTCATTTCACGGAGAGGGTCGGATACCGCGTCCGTTACAGTGAAGACCGCGTAGGCGTCGAGTTTACCGGTGTCGGGATTGGCCACGACCTCGATTTTTTGTCCGGCGAGGTTGGATTTCTCGACGGAAGCTTTAATGGCCTCGGTGATGAATTCACAGGCTTCATTCTTAGGGATGTGCTTCTCCTTTTCGAGGTATTGGAGATAAGGTTTGATATCTACGCTCATGGGTGTGGTGGTGTGTGTTGGAAATTTTAGGGACAAAAAAAGCGGGCCCGAATGGACCCACCTCAATGAAAGGTGACTGTCTTATGTTTATTATAAAGACCGTACCCAGTGTCAAGCGATGTTAAATCGGCTTTTTGGTAAGTTTTCAGGGGTCGAATGGTCTAGTTCCGCTTGCTCCAACGTTCAGTTGGGTTGAACTTATCTGTCTATGGCAGACGAAAAAGTAATTTTTACAATGACGGGTGTCACCAAGCATTTTGAAAAGAAACCCGTCTTCCGTGATATTTCACTTTCTTACTTTTGGGGAGCTAAGATCGGTGTGTTGGGTTTAAATGGTTCAGGAAAATCAACCTTACTAAAAATTATGGCTGGTGAGGATGGCGAATTTGATGGGGAAATTAATCGAGTTCCTGGATACACTGTCGGGTATCTCGCGCAAGAGCCGCGCCTAACGGAAGATAAAACCGTCGCCGAAAATGTTAAAGAAGCGGTGACGGAGATGAAGGGTTTGCTGGAAGAATACGATGACACCTTCGTGAAGGTTTCAGAAACTGAGGACGCCAAAGAACAGGAAAAAATTCTCGCCCGCCAAGCAGAGATCCAGGCCATTCTCGATACCCGTGGCGGTTGGGATCTAGACGCTCGAATTGAAATGGCGATGGAAGCGCTCCGCTGTCCGCCCGCCGATGCCATTGTCTCTAGTTTATCGGGCGGCGAAAAGCGCCGCGTCGCCTTATGCCGATTATTATTAATGGAGCCTGATGTGCTTTTGCTCGATGAGCCCACTAATCACCTCGATGCTGACACGGTCGCCTGGCTCGAACGTCATTTAAAAAATTATAAAGGTACGGTGATTGCGATTACGCACGATCGTTACTTTTTAGATAATGTAGCTGGCTGGATTTTAGAATTGGATCGCGGACGCGGCGTTCCGTGGAAGGGCAATTACTCATCCTGGCTTGAACAAAAACGCATTCGTCTTGCGGCCGAAGAAAAGACATCGAGCGCCCGCCAGCGCACGATGGAGAGAGAAAGGGAGTGGGCTGGTTCATCGCCTAAAGCACGCGTCGCCAAAAACAAAGCACGCTTACGCGCCTACGAGCAGATGCTCACGCAAGACCAAGTACAGATTGAAAAGAATGCCGAAATTTGGATTCCACCTGGTCCGCGTTTAGGTGGCGCCGTGATTGAAGCAAAGGGTTTGATGAAATCCTATGGCGACCGAATTTTATTCGAAGATTTAAATTTCACCTTACCCGCGGGGGGTATCGTGGGAATCATCGGCCCCAATGGCGTAGGTAAGACAACCCTCTTTCGCTTAATCACTGGACAAGAAAAACCCGACCGTGGAACTATTACCGTAGGTGATACGGTTAAGCTAGCCCTTGTAGATCAAACGCGTGATGCGTTGCCGGCCGATAAACCTCTCTGGGAGGCGATATCCGATGGACAAGAGATGGTGCACTTAGGAAAAATTTTAGTTCCAGCCCGCGCTTACGCCGCCCGCTTCGGTTTTACCGGCGATGTCCAACAACGAAAAGTCGGCTTAATGTCCGGCGGTGAACGTAATCGTATTCACTTGGCTCGATTAATTAAAGCCGGTGCGAATGTGATTTTACTCGATGAGCCGACCAATGATTTAGACGTCAATACCATCCGAGCTTTAGAAGATGCCCTCGAAGGTTTCGCTGGCTGTGTCGTAGTTATTTCCCACGACCGTTGGTTCTTGGATCGTGTGGCTACTCATATTTTAGCTTTTGAAGACGATGGAAAAGTCGTTTGGCACGAAGGTAATTATGGCGACTACTTAGAAGATCGTCGCCGTCGTTTGGGCGTGGAATCTGATACGCCCCGCCGTCCTAAATATCGCCGTCTTACACGCTAGCTCGTTCTGATTTAGCTAATCGTAGCTGCCAGTTTTCCACCTGCGTAAAGAGACTCACTAAATCTTGATCACGCATTCTCCACTTCCAGTTACCTTGGGCGTGCCCGGGAGTATTAAACCGGCTGTCGCTATCTAACTCTAATAAATCTTGGGCGGGTATGATGGCGCAAATGGCATCACTTTCTAATGCCGTGGTAATGAGTGTCGAGATGGGGTTCGCTGAATTTTCTATAAACGGACGGAGATGTTCACGTTCCTTCTCTGAACAATTTTTGAGCCATCCTTTGAGCGTATCATTATCATGAGTGCCCGTGTAGACAACGCGGTCGGCGGTAATATTTTTGGGGTGGTGGGGATTTCCATCGACGGCACCAAAGCCGAATTGAAGTACGGACATACCGGGGAGTTTTGATTTTTGACGGAGAACTTCAACGCCTGGAGATAACAAACCAAGATCTTCTGCGACGAGTGGTAAATCGCCGAGTGCCTTGATAAAAGCAAAGTCAGGCCCCGCACACCATTGTCCTCCGCGTGCATTTTTAGCCTGAGCTGGCACGCGCCAGTAATCGTGTATTCCTCGAAAATGATCAATGCGTACCGCCTCAAATAAATCTAAGTCGTGATGCACTCTTGCCCGCCACCATTGAAAGCCATCCGCCGCATGGCGTTCCCAAGCGTAGAGTGGGTTGCCCCAGAGTTGTCCATCCTCTGCAAAATAATCAGGTGGCACGCCGGCAACAAACGCTGGTCTGCCTTCCTCGTTTAATTGGAAGAGCTCAGGATGGGCCCAGCGATCGCAGCCATCATCCGAAACATAAATGGGTTCATCGCCCAATAGTTTTACCCCATGCTTGGCTGCATATTTTTTGAGATCATTCCATTGCTCCAAGAAAATAAACTGAAGCACCGCGGCACCTTGTGCTAAAGATGAGTCGACCTCTTTAATTTTCCAGTGGGCGGGATGGGTGAAAAGGTTTTGTTCACGTAGTGCTGAAAATTTACACCAGTCGGCTAACCAGTGATTCTCGCGCTGACAGAATGAAATAAAGGCATGATGATTCTGGTAAAGTTTAACACCTCGCTCCGCAGCCAGTGAGAGCAGGGGACGGAGGTGCTCCCAGAGTCTGCCGTAGTTCACCGCAGTTTCATCTCCGCGTTGAAGGCTTTTTACTTCATGCTCTTCTAGTAGCCCTCTTTTCTGTAAATCGTTTAGGTCTAATAAATAGGGGTTTCCGGCGAATACTGAGAGCGTCTGATAAGGTGAATCGCCATACCCAGTCGGTCCGAGTGGACAAATTTGCCACCACGTAAAACCCGCCTGCGAAAGAAAGTCTATGAAGTGTCTAGCTTCAGCTCCCAGTGAACCGACTGGTCCATGACCAGGCAGAGCAGTGGGGTGAAGATGGACACCAGCGGCTCGCTCCGGAAAAGCTCGGCAGCGATAGGCTGGAAAATTTTCCGTCATTTTACCTCAACGTGATTTTTAGCCCGTAATTCTTTTAACCATTCATCCACGGCAGCTTTCATCGCTTCGGCACGAACGCGATTTTCGATGATGTCGCGTACCAAGGGATCATCTAAGGTGTCCGGCCCGGCGGGCTTATAGCCTTCACGTTTTAAAATAAACCAAATAGATTTTCCGCCGGGTAAATCAAATTGTAAGCAACCTGAAATTTCTCCGTCTTTAAGTTTTTTTAATTCGGCAACAACGCGTTCATTTAATTCATCAAGCGCTTTCCAACCTACATTGCCACCCTTGCTCGCATAATCATCTTCGCTGACTAATTCCGCAATCTCGGTAAAAGTGGTGGGTGCCGCATTGGTACGCGTGGTAATTTTATACTGCGCCAGAGTTGGAGCGATTTTACCAGGGTCGTTAAGGGCTAGAGCCCAGGCCTCAGCTCGGCTCTTGGCCTCGGTGACACTCTCGGCAGCACCTTGATTAATGGTGATTTGGCGAAAATTAATAACTTCTTTATGCGTAAACTCCGCTTGGTGTTTGTTGAAGTACACCAAAATCTGTCCTGGCCCTACATTCATCGCATTTCGACGAACTTGACCAATCATGTATTCGAAAATAATTCGGTCCTCAATTTGTTTGCGGTAACTTAGCGGAGTGAGGCCCTGCGTACGCAGTGCGGCCACGAATCGATTGCGATCGCCGCCAAAGTCCCTGCGCACCGTTTCTTCAATGTCTGAATCTACATAGCTCGCAGGAATTTTTCCTGTGCTGTTTTTAAAATCCGCAATCACTAACTGGCGGTCGGCAATCTGATTTAATATTTCATCAGCCAGGTCATCCAGCGCCTTGTTGAATTCATTATCATTCTGAGTTTTCTTTCTGATTTCTTTGAGGAACGGGGTAATTTGTTGGCGAATTTCGGAAAGGGTTACTGGTTGACCGTCCGCACTCGCGGCAATTCTTTCAGTATTCATCTCCGTCCAGCGTTGGGCAGTAATTTCTTCTAAACTTTTTTCTTTAACGGCGGGGGCGGGTGTGGCTGCGGGAGTAGTTTCGGCGGCGCCAAGATTTACTCCAAGGAATGAGAGGAGAAAAATAAGTGAAGAAATTTTCATGGACTTGGTGGTGAGGAGAGTCGCGATAGGAAGCTGCGAATTTCTGTGAGTTTCCGTAGGGGCTCCCTTGCGGTCAAGCGGGGAAAGCGATTCCCAATTAAGATCAGTTCACTTTTTCCGCCCAGAACCACTTGTTTACAGCGGAGCGTAGAGTCTTCTGTCGTAATCGACGTCACACCTTTGATTTCGGCCAAATAACGAATCTCGGTAATCTTAAGGAGTGCATCTGCCTCCGGGGGGAGGCGTCCGTAGCGATCGATGAGCTGGGCTCGAATCTCTTTTAATTCATCGAGATTATTGGTCAGTGCGATTTTTCGAAATGCTTCAATTCTCAGGCGTGTCTCGGGAATCCACGCCTCGGGCAAAGTGGCCGTGAGAATGCCACTCTCGTCAGAGTTTCCGTAATTTGCATTCTGAATGACATCAGCATGAGAAATAAAATCACAATTAATTTCACAGCGCTCCGCCCAACCCACTTTCTCACCCTTCATTTTGGCGACACTCCGTCGTAGTAATTGACAATAAAGTTCAAACCCCACGAGTGCAATATGTCCGCTTTGTTCAGCGCCTAAAATATTTCCGGCACCGCGTAGTTCAAGATCGCGCATGGCAATTCGGAAACCTGCTCCCAGTTGGTTGTATTGACGGATTGCTGATAAACGTCGTCGTGCACTTTCCACCAATTCAGAATGTCGATGTAGAAATAAATAAGCATAGGCTTGGCGATTGAATCGACCAATACGTCCGCGTAGTTGATAAAGCTGAGCTAACCCAAATCGATCCGCCCCTTCGATGATGAGAGTATTACAATTGGGAATATCTAGTCCCGTCTCAATGATCGTGGTGCAGACGAGGACATCAAATTCGCCCGCGACGAAGGCCGCCATGGTTTCTTCTAATTGTCCTGCCCCCATTTGACCATGGCCGACAACGATTTTAGCCTTTGGGATCAGGGCTTTTAGTCGTTCGGCGACGGCTTGAATGGTTTCTACTCGATTGTGTAAATAGAAGACCTGACCACCGCGACTTAACTCTGCTTGCACGGCATCGCGAACCGTTTTCTCATCGTAACTTTTGACGAGTGTTCGAATGGGTAAACGCTCACGCGGGGGAGTTTCAATCACGCTCAGATCCCGCGCTCCCAGTAGAGCTAAATAAAGCGTTCGCGGAATTGGGGTGGCGCTCATGGCGAGTACATCGACTTCCGTACGCAGTCTTTTTAGTTTTTCTTTATGAACCACGCCAAAGCGGTGTTCTTCATCGATGATGACTAATCCTAATTTTGAAAAATGGGTGCCTTCGGATAAAAGAGCGTGAGTGCCGACAACGATATCGACCAGGCCTAAATTCGCTCGCTCACGAACCTGCATTTTCTGTTTAGCGGTTCTAAATCCACTGAGTAGTTCGACGCTCATCGGCCATCGACTGAGTCGCTCACGAAATGTTTCGTAGTGTTGTTGTGCTAATACAGTTGTCGGGGCGAGGATGGCGACCTGGCGTCCACCGAGCACACATTTAAACGCGGCACGCAGGGCAACTTCAGTTTTCCCAAAGCCCACATCCCCGCTGATTAATCGGTCCATCGGCGTTGTTTTCTCCATGTCGGCCTTGGTTTCCTTAATGGCTTTAAATTGATCGGGTGTTTCTTGGTGAGGAAAAGAACGTTCAAATTCTCCCATCCAGGAATTTTCGTCATCTCGTGGATGAGTGATGCCGGGTTTAGTCGAACGCTCCGCTTGTAATGCGAGAAGTTGTGCCGCTAAATCGGCCGTAGCTTTTTCTACTGCCTTACGCGAGCGCTCCCAACTACCGCCCCCGAGTTTAGAAAGTTTGGGTGCGGCATTACCCATGCCCACGTAGCGGGAGATTAAATGTGACTCCCGGAGGGGGAGATGAAGTTGAGCTTTGTTCGCGAATTCTAACGAAATATAATCCTCAATCCGTCCCCGATTTTCAAAAGGTTTAATTCCGCGGAATAAGCAAATACCTTGAGTTGCGTGAACGAGTGCATCGCCGTTGACTATTTCACCGAAGTCTAACGCTCGACCCACTGCGGCTTGAATCGCTGTGCGTCGTCGTGGAAGACTGGCAAGCGGGCGTCGTTTTCTACCGAAGAGTTCCCGTTCGGTTAATAAAACCAATCCTTTAGCTAAATCTCCAGTGAGTGAGTTCGGCTTGATGATAATACCTCCGCTAAATCGTCCGGATAAAATTTGAGGTTTGAATTTAGGTAAGTCTAAAGATTTTACGTCAGCCTGAATTCGCTCGGTCGAGCCCTGGGTGTCACCGGTTAAAAGACAAACCTGACCATTACGTACGAGGCTACTTGCTTGTTTTAATAAATCGATCCGTGCCTGGGTGGAGTCTTGGGACTTACCAATTAAAAGTGATTCGGCGGGAGCACACTCAATGCTGTGCGCCTCCCAGCCTGGTTCAACTTCATCAGTTTCTTCTAGGGCTAAGAGTGACGGTAAACTTTTAACCAAAGGCTCGGAAATCAGATCTGAGAAAACCTGATTGATTCCAATCACTAAAGTTTGAGCTGGCAGGTGGGTGAAAAATGGGGCGTCGAATTGCGTGGAGCTATCATCCCGCGGTGCACAAATTACAACGCTAGCTATTTCGCCTTCACTCTTTTGAGTCGACGGATCAAAAGGTCGGAGTGATTCGACAGTGTCTCCAAATAAATCGATACGCACCGGCATTTGTCCATTGATGGGGTAGACATCGAGAATCCCGCCACGCAGGGCATATTCTCCAGGCTGCTCACAAAGTGATTCGTGAGCATACCCAAAATTTACCGAAAGTTTTTGCGCAACATCTTTGAGTGAAATGAGATCACCTTTTCGAATAATTAATTCTGCCTTATCTGCCTCGGTAGCGGAGGGTGCTAGGCGAGTGATGGATCCCGGCGTACACGCAATGAGGAGAGGATTTTCTGGGGTGTGATTTCCATGACGTATCGCAGTCAGCACACCTAATAAATCGCAATCGGCTTCAAATAGAGGAACTACGGCGTCAGACTCAGTTAACGTCTTCGCGGTTGCTTTTATCCCTTTAAGAATTTGTAGGAGCTGCGCAGTTTCTTCGACTAAGGTTTCGGCCGCACCTAAATTGGAGGCGAGAAAAACAATGACCGAGCGATTATTACTTTCCGAAAAGGCACAGGCCGGCCAAGCGTACGAAGGTACGCCAGTAAAGGCTCGGTGTGCTGCCGCTTTCATTGTTCTATCCAGATTGACCGCGAAGGTAGGTCAAACCGAACTGCTGATTGTTTTACTTTAAATTAAAACGAGCGATGAATTCCTTCGCCAAGGCAGTGTAAGCGACTGCACCCGGTGAGTGGGCGTCGTACTGGAAAATTGTTTTACCGTGGCTGGGGCACTCGGAGAGTCGAATGGTCCGAGGAATCATCGTCTTCAAGAGTAAGTCAGGGAAGTGGGTTTTAACTTCTTCTACGACTTGTCGTGAAAGGTTTGTCCGCACATCATACATTGTGAGCAGGATTCCGCCCACAGTGAGCTTTGAGGTCGCATCGGCTTGTTTGAGTTGATCAACGACTCCGAGAATTTGGCCGAGACCTTCCATCGCTAAATATTCGGTTTGCAGGGCAACTAAGAGATGGTCGGATGCCCGCAGAGCGTTCATCGAGAGCATTCCAAGGGCGGGCGGACAATCGATGATGATGATTCGGTATTTTTTGGAATCGATAATCGGCTGCAGGGCACTCGACAGTCTTGATAAATAATTTTCTGACTGAGAAAGTTCTGACTCGATGGCGGCTAAATCTACTTCCGAAGGAATTAAGTCTAGTTTTTCAGTCGAGGTATTGACAATCATGTCTTCCGCTTTGGCTTCGCCGTGAAGCACTTTATAAAGGGAGCGACCTTCAACTTTTTCGATACCTAAGGCGCTCGTTGCATTAGCTTGAGCATCGAGATCGATGAGCAGGGTGGGGATACCGTTTTTTGCAAGACCAGCAGCAAGATTGACCGCCGTCGTGGTTTTGCCGACGCCGCCCTTTTGATTCGCGATGGAAAAAATTTTAGTCACTTAGGCATCCTCAATGGGGCGTTCTACTTCGGTGGGTGCATCGTAATCAACTCCAGCGAGACCGAAGCCAAAGTTTTTCAGGAAGTCGGATTGGTAACCGGCAAAGTCTCCATACTGATCTAAAGTTTCAGTCGTAACTTTGGGCCAAATATCAAACACGGCTTTTTGAATCTCCGGCAACATTTCTAAGTCATCAATACGTACGCGACCTTTTTCATCAAAGTTTAAGCACTCACCATTATACATTTGTTTTTCGAAGAGACGTTGAATCTGTTCAATACAGCCCTCGTGATTTCCTTTGGCCTTCATAATTTTGAAGAGCAGGGAAACATAAAGAGGCACGACGGGAATAGCGGAGCTCGCTTGGGTCACGACGGCTTTATTAACCGAAACAAAAGCGCGACCGCGATGGAGTTTCATTAGACTATCAATTTTTTCTCCAGCTCTTTCGAGGTCTTCCTTAGCCTTGCCAATCGTTCCGTCTTTATAAATTGGCCAGGTTACTTGGGGTCCGATGTAAGAATACGCTACTGATTGGCAGCCCTCAGCAATCACTCCAGCACGCTCGAGTTGCTCCATCCAAATTTCCCAATCTTCTCCACCCATCACTTTAACCGTATTGAGAATTTCATCAGCGTTAGCAGTTTCCAGGGTGACGTCGTTCACTACTTTACGATCGGTATCTAAATTTTTTGCGTGGAAGGGAGCACCCGTGGGTTTAAGTGTTGATTTGTAAGTGATGCCGTCCGGTGCGGTGCGACGTGGGGAAGCTAGAGAATAAATCACCAAGTCGATTTTTCCATTAGGCATTTTATTTTTAATCGTCTCGATGACTTGATTTTTTATTTCAGCAGAAAAGGCGTCACCATTAATTGAGAATGCTTTAAGTCCGGCCTTCTTAGCTTCGGCATGAAAACCTGCGGTGTTGTACCAACCCGGGCTGCCTGGTTTGTCGCCTTCGCCGTTGCGTTCAAAAAATACTCCGAGAGTGGCGGCGCCTGAACCGAAGGCGGCAGCGATGCGTGATGACAAGCCGTAGCCAGTTGAAGAGCCAATCACTAGGACTGATTTGGGGCCGCCTTGCAGTGGCTTACGTGATTTAACATGCTTAATTTGTTCACGCACATGTGCGGCACAACCTTCGGGGTGTGAGGTGATGCAAATAAATCCACGGACACGGGGCTTGAGGACTTGCTGGGACATAGTGAGAGGATTGAACCGTCGGGGCGTAACTTCAACCCGATTTTCTTCCACTTGCTCCGGTGGCAAACTTAGGGTTGGATGGGCCATGTTCAGTTCCCGACTCTCCTTTGCAGATGATTCAAACGCCTTAAGCAAGGCGCGGGAACGTCGCCGAACTGCTGGTTTGCCGACATTAGATTTGGCTGATGCGAATCCGGCCACTGCTGGATTTGGTTGGTCCGTCTTAGAATTAGGCACCTTGCTTCGTCGTGACGGAATCCAGCGACAAGATCCCGATGCCCGTGGTCTGAGTACGGCACGAACCGCCATTGCGGACTATTATTTAGCTCGCGGAACACGCCTCACGCCTGACCGCATCTTTTTATCTGCCAGCACGAGTGAGGGTTATAGTTGGTTATTTAAATTATTATGTAATCCAGGTGATGAAATTTTAGTACCCGAACCTGCTTATCCATTATTGGAAGTGATTGCTGCGCTCGAGGGCGTAACCTTAAGGCCTTATCGATTAGTGCAATTGGCAGGCGAGTGGGTGATTGATGTCGCGAGTCTCACGGCGAGCCGACAAACACGCGCGATTGTTTGTATCAATCCCTCTAATCCTACGGGAGCGTTTGTGAGTCGACGTGATCGAGACATCCTTCGTAACTTCGCATTGAAAAATAGTTTAGCGATTATTTGTGACGAAGTGTTTTTAGATTATCCTGCTGAAGGCGTGAGCTCGCCAGGCACTTGGGTGGGAGAAACTCAAGTCGCCCTTTACGTCTTGAGTGGACTTTCAAAAGTTGCTTTCGCTCCCCAATTAAAAGTGGGCTGGATTGTTGTCTCGGGGCCGACCGACACCGTGCAAGAATCCTGCCGTCGCCTCGAACATATTGCCGACGCTTTTCTTTCAGTAAATACTCCCGCGCAATTAGCTCTGCCGGATTTACTTCGACGGGCAGAACCGGTTCGTGCAGCCATTCGAACACGTGTCAGTGAGAATCAAAAAATTCTAAAAGACTGGATCGTGTCATCGGGTCACGTGTGCACTGTTTTGCCTCGTCCAGCTGGATGGATGGCGATCTTGGGTTTACCTCCTGGGGTCTCGGAAGAGCGCTTATTATTGAATGCCCTCGATGAAGGAGTCTGGGCTCACCCAGGTTATTTTTACGGTATGCCCTCTAATTTACCCTCCGTTATTCTCAGTCTTTTGCCTAAATCTACGGTGTTTTCCGAAGGTTTGAGCGGTTTAGACCTTGCTTTGCGTCGGACTTAATTACCGCTTGCCAATCGGCACCTCACTTATTTGCTACGACCTTCCAAGGAGAACAAAACACTATGTCCCGTATCTGCAGCGTCACCGGCAAGCGCCCCGTCAAAGGCCGTCGAATCATCCACCGTGGTCAATCCAAGAAGAGTGGTGGTATCGGCTTCCAGCTCGTTAAACAAACGAAGCGTGTCTTTCGCCCCAATGTTCAACGTATTCGCGTTCTCCAACCTAACGGTTCGATAAAACGTCAATGGGTTTCGGTTAAAGCCATCAAAGCTGGTTTAGTAACTAAAGCCTAATTCCCTTAAAAGGATTAATAAAAAAGCCCGCCACTCGCGGGGTTTTTTGTTTGTGCGAGAATCGCCCAATTATTTTGAAAATACTTTTTGAATGATATCGTTGTGCCAGAGCACGCCGACCCAAGTTGCCACCGCGCAAAGGATGGTGAGGAAGACGGCCGCACTGCCCATGTCTTTAGCGCGTTTAGCTAAGGGGTGACGATCCAAAGAGATGTGATCGGTGTTCGCTTCAATCGCTGAGTTAATTAATTCAACAATGAGAATCATTTGCAGAACAGAAAAGAGAAGCGCACGTTCCACGGCTGACACTGGAATAAACCAAGCGACTATAGAAAGAGGAATGACGACGATGAGCTCTTGTTTGAAAGCTTCTTCGTGTTGAGCCGCCGCCTTTAATCCGTCCCAGGTGTAGAACAGTGCTTTGATCAGTCGACCAAAGCCACCTTTGGACTTCATCGTTTCACCGTAGTTTTTAGGCGGTTGCATGGGCTTTAAGATACTTATTTAGAGAAAATTGAATAGGGCAAAGCCAATTTATCCCTTAAAACGCTTGCCAGAGAGGGGTGTAGCCCTAGGTTTCTGGGTTCTCTCAACAGAAAACATACCATGCGCGACGACTATTTGCTGGAAGCTAAAAAGAAGATTACTGATCCCAATATTTTAATTAATGTTGTCTCACGCCGCGTGAAACAGCTCCGTGCTACCGCCGAACGTCAACAAGGTGCACCTGCTAAGTATAAGCATTTATTAGGGGGCGATCTCTACGAAACCCTCTCGCCTGAAGATATCGCACTTCGTGAAATTATCGAAGGTAAGATTACTTGGAACTTCGCACCCGAAGACCAAGTTCAGTCTTAATCTTCTTTGCTTAGGGTGGACGGGGTTGAGCGGTTATTCTATATACTAACCTATGTCCGCCCGAAAAGAACAGTCATTGCCCGAGGTTAATAACCCGAAGGCGGGACGTGACTACTTCATTGGACAGACCTTTGAGGCGGGTCTGGTTTTGTTAGGCACCGAAGTAAAATCTCTACGCCTAGGTCGGGCTAATATCGCTGATGCCTTTGTGCGCCTGACCCCTAAGGGCCCCGTGCTTTTTCATGCGCATATTGCTGAATATGATTTTGGTAATCATAATAATCACGACCCTTACCGCACCCGAAAACTTTTATTAAAGGCCGTCGAAGTCGCACGTATTACCGAAGAGGTTCGTTCCGGTGGCTCCACTGTCATTCCTTTAAAGATTTATTTTAAACACGGCTTAGCGAAGTGTTTAATCGCCATCGGCAAAGGCAAAAAGCAACACGATCGCCGCCAGGATATTAAAGAAAGAGATGCGAAGCGTGAAATTTCACGCGCCATGCGTCGTCGCAAGTGAAGCCGCCATTACACATTATTTTAATCTGTCCGGAAATTCCTCCGAACACTGGCAATATCGGTCGATTGAGCGCCGTCACCGATTGTCGTCTCCACTTAATCCATCCATTGGGTTTTTCATTAGAAGATAAACAACTCCGTCGAGCGGGTATGGATTATTGGCACGAACTGGATGTGCGTCATCATGATAACTGGAACGCTTTTCTCGCTTCGCCTGACCGCCCTGAGCGCCTATGGCTTTTCACCACCAAGGCTAAGCAAGGACTCTGGGATGTTAAATTTCAATCTGGTGATGGTTTGGTTTTTGGGAATGAGGGTTCTGGTGCCCCAGCTGAAGTTCATGCATGGTTCGGTGCGGAACGCTCAACTAAGATACCTCATTTTAATGAATCTTTAAGGTCTTTGAATTTGTCGACGGCATGCGGAATAGCGACCTATGAAGCCCTCCGCCAAATAAAGTTAAAATAACTGAGTTAGCTAGTTGCCTCTTAATTATTTTCAGTAGTTTGCTGAAATATGAAAAGTCTCGCCGATATTCGTGAACGCATTGCCCCCGCGCGTGAACGTTTACTCAAACACGAGCTCTACTCGCGCATGGGTACGTTGGGCGATATCCAGAACTTCATGCAATTTCACGCCTTCGCTGTTTGGGATTTCATGTCTTTATTAAAAAGACTGCAGCGTGATTTAACCTGCATCGACTTACCCTGGGTTCCGGTCGGCGACGCTGAAGTACGCTTTTTAATTAATGAAATTGTCTGCGGCGAGGAATCCGATGTGGATCCACAGGGCACGCGCATTAGCCACTTCGAACTTTATTTACGGGCAATGAATGAGGTAGGCTCATCCACCAAGCCACTTCTCGCCGCCCTTGAGAGTGTGAAGCGCAAGTCTACTACGGCCCAAGCTTTGAAATCTTTAGGTGTCCCGTTAGGAGCCGCTGAGTTTTCTGCTCACACATTCAAGTTGGCAACCGAAGGTAAATTACACGAAGTAGCCGCGGCATTCACTTTTGGACGCGAGGATTTAATCCCAGACATGTTTCACGAATTGGTAGTAAAACTGAGTCAGGAGCACGCCGGAAAATTAGATACCTTTAAATATTATTTAGAACGTCACATCGAAGTCGATGGCGGTCATCATGGTGCTATCTCCTTGCGAATGGTTGAACTGGTCTGTGGTAATGATGAAGCTAAATGGAACGAAGCGGGGGCTGCCGCGTTAGCCGCGATTGAATCCCGGATTAAATTATGGGACGCCATTGTTGCCTCCCAAACTAAAGCTTAATCAAACTTTTCTAATACCGCTACGCCGATTGCATCGGCGCGCAGTCTGCCTTCACCCGTGAGTTTGAAAAACTCTCCGTGCAGTTCCATGAGCCCTTCTTCAACGAGATCGGCAAAGAGAATGGAAATACTTTTAGGTAATTCTGTTTGAAAGCGTTGAGCTAAGGCAAAAGGCGAAATTCCTGAATTCAGTCGCAGGCCAAAAATGAGCGAATCAGCCAATAGATCCTGAGGTTTTAAGCCCTTAGTTTGTTCACGCACAGGCTGTTTATTTTCGATACCCTTGAGCCAGCCTTCGAGGTTCGCGGGATTAGTCCAACGTTGGTTATTCCACTGTGAGGAGGCTGATGGTCCGTAGCCGAGCCAATCACCCATGTGCCAAGTGATGAGATTGTGCTGACACTCGTGGCCGGGTTTGGAGAAATTAGAGATTTCATATTGTTTATATCCTTCGCTCTCTAGTTTCTCCCAAGTTTTTCGATAGAGAAAAGATTCTAAGTCTTTATCAATTTTCACTTTACCCTGACTTAACTTAACAAACATCGCCGTGTCTTCTTCGAAAGTTAAACAGTAGGTAGAAATGTGGTCGGGCTTTAATTCAATCACTCGATTTAAGTCTTCGAGCCAGCGTTGATCATCTTGTCCAGGAATTCCAAAAATAAGATCGAGGTTGCGACTCTCAAATTTCGTTTCTTCAATCAAATTCCAGGCCTCCATGATTTGTTTAGGAGAATGCCTTCTGCCTAATGTATCTAACGTCGTGTCATCGAAACTTTGAACGCCTAACGACACCCGCGTAACTCCAGCTTCTTTGAGTGCGGCTAATTTGTCAGCACGTACCGACGATGGAGCTAATTCAACTGACCACTCTTTCGGTTTACCGCCCGCCCGAACCATAATTCTTCCCAGAAGAAATAAATCTTCAGCGGGTAATAATCCTGGTGTACCTCCGCCCCAAAAGGCGGTATTTACCAGGCCACTCGGCATTAACTCACACTCTTGTTCCATCGCATCCAGATAGCGGTCGATGTCACCCCGTTTGGGTTGCTCTTGATAGAATGCACAAAAATCACAGGTCGACGCACAGAAGGGTACGTGAAAATAAATCCCTCGTCCAACTGTGTTCTGCTCGGTCATTCTAATCCCAATTCTTTACGACCGGCCTCGGAAATCATCCGTGGATTCCAAATGGGATCCCACACGATTGAAACTTCAGCCGATTCTACCCCGGGAAGTAATTCGATTTTGGCTTTCGCATCGGCGGCGATGACTGGACCCATGCCACAACCTTGTGCAGTTAGAGTCATTTTCACATTTACGGTTTTTCCGCCCTGAGTTCCTTCGACTATATCGAGGTCATAAATTAATCCGAGGTCGACGATGTTGATGGGGATTTCTGGATCAAAACATCCGCGCAATGCCGTCCAAATCATTTCGTCATTCAACGGACCTTCGGCAGATTTTTGAGAATCTGATTTTAATAGGTTTTTTCCTTCGGGTCCTAATGCCGAAATATCGTTTTCATTGATTCTGAAAAGCCCGAGGTTGGTACGAACGGTAATTGAATTACCAAGAGCTTGGGTCACGGTAACCGCTGTGCCTTTCTCAAGGATAACCGTGTCGCCCGCTGGAATCAGGGTGGCGGTGCAGTCTTTGACGAGGGTAAAACTTGTGGACATAGCCACAAACTTAAGGTTCGTGGCAAGGAGGCAAGCGTGTCTATAGAAGATTGCTTCTTCGCTTGCCGAACTCGGGTGGTAGATTAGCCCTAATTACATGCCAGTTTGGTTTAATCCAGCACGTGAACTTGATGCTTTGCTCCGTAAGGTAGCACCGCAGGTTGCAGGTCTTGATTCAGGTTTTGACCCCGAACTGCGCCCCTCCGATCCCCGCCATGCAGACTTTCAAGCTAACGGAGTTTTGGCTGCTGCAAAAAGATCCAAGCAGAATCCTCGTGCCCTTGCTACCTCATTACTTGAGGCGGTGCGTGCCTCAGGCGAATTAGATAGCAGTCTGATTGTCGCCGAAGTCGCTGGCCCAGGTTTTATTAATTTTAAACTTACCCCAGTCGCCCTAGGTGCTTGGTTAAAAGAATATCGTGATGAGTCGAAGTGGCGTGCCGGTGCTGCCAAAATTATGGGCGGCAGAAAAGTCGTGATTGATTATCCATCGCCCAATACCGCGAAGCAAATGCACGTCGGACATTTACGTCCGATTGTTATCGGTGAAGCCGTGGCTCGTTTAATTGAATTTTGTGGAGCAGAATTAACTCGCGATAATCACATCGGAGACTGGGGTACCAACTTTGGTATTCTTATTTTAGCGATTCGTCGTTCCGGATTTAAACTCGACGCCAAAAGCCCGACCGCGCTCGAGGACCTCGAGCGATTATATAAAGAGGGTAGTGTGCAAACTAAAGCGGACCCTGCCGCACTCGATGCGGCTCGTGCGGAACTTGCCAAGTTACAAACGGGTGACCCCGAAAACCTTAAATTATGGGAAGAAATCGTGCAGGTTTCCAACGCTGCCTGTCAGCGTATTTATGATCAATTTGGACTTAAGAGTGACGTCATTCTGGGTGAATCATTTTACCGCGATAAAGTAGATCAAGTTTACACCGAACTTAAGAAATGTGGATTAGCTGAAGAGAGCGAAGGAGCGTTGGTGGTTTGGGACGACGAAGAACCGCGCTTCTCTCGTCATGCTGAAACGAAAATGCCTTTCATCGTTAGAAAAAAAGACGGCTCTTCGAATTACGCTTCCACGGATTTAGCGACATTGCTTTATCGCGCAGAACATTTTAAGGCCGAAGAAATTGTCTATGTTACTGACGGTCGTCAGCAAGATCACTTCCACCAACTTTTTAGAACGGGAACTCGTTGGTTTAATTTAACCCAAAGAAAACTTCCACGCTTACGACACGTTTGGTTTGGGACAATTTTAGGTGAAGATGGAAAAGCCATTAAAACAAAATCAGGCGACCCCGTGCGCTTGCAGTCATTAATCGACGAGGCTACCGAAAGAGCTTACGTCGCCGTCACTGAAAAAAGTCCGGAACTTCCTGAATCAGAACGTCGGGTGATTGCTCAAAAGGTTGGCATTGCGGCCTTGCGCTACGTTGATTTGGGGTCGAATCGTACGATGGACTACTCATTCTCGTGGTCTAAATTACTAGCATTTGAAGGGAATACGGCTCCTTACTTAATGTATGCTGCGGTTCGGGTTCGTTCTATATTTAGAAAAACAGGCATTACGTTAGGGCAGGGCGAGGAGGGTGCATCCGATTTAGAAACTCCCGAGGAAATTGCCTTAGCCCGAAAGCTTTTAGGTTTCACCGCAGCTTTGGATTCCGCCCTTGAAGATCTTCGTCCGCATCACCTGTGCACCTATCTGCATGAGTTGGCCGCGGCTTACGGAACTTTCTACGCCGCTAATTCTGTGAGTGATCCATCCTTGCCCGCTGGTACTAAGGCCCGTCGCTTAATGTTGTGCGCCCGCACGTGCTCGATATTAGAAACAGGTTTACGCTTATTAGCGATTGAGCCTGTGGAGCGCATGTAATCATGGAAAAAGAAGCTGAGTTAAAAATTGGTAGAGGTGAAATTATTTCACGCGGTCTGATGTGTCGCTGTCCTAACTGTGGTGAATACGGATTGCTGCAATCGTGGTTTCATCTCCGCAAGGCCTGCAGCGCCTGTCAGATGGATTTAACACGCTCGTCAGGATTTTATTCCGGCACAACTTCGATTGGTTACGTTGCCTCGATTATTTTTGTGATTCTCCCAGTTGTTTTTTTAGTTGTAAATCAAACCCTCTCCGTGCGCGCCGGTATTCTGATCTCAATCTTTGGAAGTATGAGTTTTATTATTCTTATTTATCCAATGATGCTTTGTTGGATGGTGATGGTCTACCACGTCGCTCTGCCTGGTGAATTGCCCCTGAATACCGATACTACTTCAGGTAAATAGGCAAATATTGACATCCATCTACATATCTTGATACGATGATACATATGTCGAAGACAGAATTCATTAACCGTTTACGGGCAAAGCATCGGCCGACCGTTTCGGTAGAGTTTTTTCCACCGAAAACGGGTGCGGATGGCGCGGCTATGTTGGAAACGGCGAAAATTCTAAAACCTCTAGGTGTCGATTTTGCTTCGATTACTTATGGTGCTGGTGGTTCAGATCGCTCCACCGTTTTAGACTATGGCAGCCAACTCGTGAAAGCAGGCTATCCACTCATTGCCCACTTAACCTGTGTGGGTCACAGTCGGGATGAGCTTAAAGAAATTATAAGTAAATATGACGCTGCAGGCTTTGCGGGTATTCTGGCTCTGCGTGGTGATCCACCGAAGGGCCAAAATGAATTTACTCCTCATCCCGATGGCTTTGCTTATGCGGCGGGCTTGGTGGAATTAATCAAAGAAAGTTTTCCCAATCGCTTTGCGGTAGGAGTTGCCGGTTTCCCCGAAAGGCATCCTTCCTCGCCCGATGATTTATCGGATATTCGGTATTTAGCAGGAAAAGTTTTGGCGGGCGCAGACTTTGTCACCACCCAACTTTTTTTAGATAACGAGGACTATTTTAATTTCGTTAATCGGGCCCGGGCTGCGGGAATTACCGTCCCGATTTTACCTGGGATTATGCCGGTATTATCTTTGAAGCAGGCCCGTCGCTTCTGTGGATTTTGTAAGGCTAAAATCCCTGATTTATTGGTTAAAGAATTAGAAGCCTGCGGTGAGGATGAAGAAGCACAACGCAAGGTCGGCGTTTCTTGGGCGGTGCGCCAGATCAAGGCTCTATTGAGTCGCGGGGCACCCGGTTACCACGTTTATATTCTCAATCGCGCACAGTCGGCAGTGGAGTTATTTAAGCAGTTAGAAGCTAAATAACTGTTTGTAGATTTTGGGGTGCCTGCCAGATTGGTGATGTGCAGGAATCGTCATCCCATAAACCATTCTCATGGCAACGTGCGGGGACGTGGGCGCTTTATGATTTTGCTAATACCGGTTTTGCGATGGTGGTGTTAGCTTTGATTTGGCCACAGATGTTTCATCGTTACTGGGGTCAGGGTCTAGATCATCAAACCGAAGCGATTACGTTTAAATTAAGTCAGGCCGCGCCCTGTCTTTTAATATTCTTAATCGCGCCATTTTTAGGCCAACTAGCTGAAACCGGTCGCTTTCGTTTGCGAGCGTTACGTTGGTCAGTTGTCCTTGGCGCGATTTTTACCATAGGCCTTTCTTTTGTGCCCGCGAACGAATGGTTTTATTCCGCACTCCTTTATAGTCTTGGTGCGATCGCCTTTTTTTGTGCGAGCACCTTTTATGATTCCATGATTGTAGATTTTGCTCCTCCTGGTCAGCGGCACTTCTTAAGTGGAGTGGCTTATTCCTTAGGTTTTGTTGCGGGATTAATTATTCTTGTCAGTCTTGCCCTGGGATTCTTTGCGGGCGACTCCTTACGCTGGGTTTATTTAGCCGCGGGCATTTGGTGGCTCATATTTTCACTCCCGCTTTTATTTTATCCTGATAATCGTTCAGCGCATGTGCCTAGCCTGTCGTTCCGCCAAGTATTTTCCGCCACCTTCCAAACCAGCAAAGAACTTTGGGCAGATGTAAAAGTCCGTTGGTTTTTATTATCCTATATTTTATATATCGACGGCCTGCATGCGGTGAAAACTTCCGCTGCCCACTTTGGGGCAGTCCTAGGTTTTGGAGAGATGGACTTAATCAAAGCTTTCTTGGTTGTGCAAATCATCGGCGTTCCCGCCGCGCTGATTTTTGGTTGGTTGGGAAATCGTTGGGGTGCCGTCCGCATGATTGCGGTAGCTTTGCTCGGCTATATTTTTCTCACGCTGTTCGGCTCACAAATCCAACCGGGTAATTTAACGCTACTGAATTTCACCTTTCCGTCGGTTTGGCTGATTGCGGCAGGAGTGGGTATGGTGCAGGGTGGAGTGCAGGCCTTGAGTCGATCGTACTTCGCTGAACTAGTGCCCGAGGGCAAAGAAGTAGTCTACTTTGGTTTTTATAGTATGATGGGTAAGTTTGCGGCATTTCTCGGGCCGTTATTGGGTGCCTTCGCTGGCTGGGTTCTGGCCAATCCAGCGGATGACACCTCGGCCGAGCGGGCTGGCTTCGCCTCGTTTGCCTTACTTTTTATGTTAGGGCTTATTTTACTCATTCACTCACACCGAGTGAATAAAGTTAAATAGTCGCCAGAATTTTACCGCGAATTTCTTTAACTGAAAGTTGATTCAGTAAAACAGGGGAGAGACGGTTTGGATTAATCTGAGGCAATGCCGTGATGTGCTCGCTCAGAATCAGTCCGCGATTGGCGGCGACTTCATCCACGCGATCCACGGGCGTGAATCGTGGAGTTGATTGAAGTAGTTGCGGGTGGGACCGGATAAGTTCACCAATTTCCACCACCGTTTCGGCAAAGCGATCGAGTTCGGCTTTGGTATAAGACTCGGTTGGCTCAATCATTAAGCCAAAAACTTCAGGGAAGGCCACGGTAGGTGCGTGGAAACCGAAATCGAGGAAGAGTTTACCAACGCGACTAATAATATTGGGCTTCGGGATGCCCGAGGCTTCGATTAATTTAAAGTCTTCGTTCGACAGGGTGATAATAAATTCGTGCATACGCGGAATCGATTCCGCTGCCGTTGGTAACGAAGGAAAGTGCGCAGAGAGTTTCGAATGGAGATAGCGGCTAGCTAGCACTGACATGGCAGACATACGCGTCACGCCCTCACGTCCGAGACGTTGGAGATAGGTATACACCCGAACTTTGTGCGCGAAGTTGCCCCAGTGACGATGAAAAGACCCGATACTGTGTTTAGGTTTTACGGGAACAAACTGCGTTCCTTGTTTTTCGATTTGGTAACCTGGTAGGAAGTCGACGAGGCGAGAGGACACTCCGACGATGCCGTCACCAGGCCCGCCTCCACCATGAGGTACTGTCCAAGTTTTATGTAAATTATTATGTACGGCGTCGACGCCTAGTGCATCGAGATTTATCCAGCCAGCGATGGCATTCATATTTGCCCCGTCCATGTAAACCAGTCCACCCGCAGCGTGAATAGCGTCCGCCATTCTTTTAAAGTCGGTTTCGAAAACACCAGAAGTATTAGGATTAGTCACCATCATCCCCGCGATACGTGGACCGAGTTCACGAATCTTTGAGTCGAAATCGTTTTGATCTACGCGACCATCCGGCGAGGATTTTAGAATAACAATTCCTGAGGGTGCACCGTCCGCGCGTTTTTTGTTTATAAATCCAGCCGTTGTTGCAGTAGCGAAATTGGTACCGTGTGCACTGGATGGAATCAGCAAAATATCACGATGACTTTCTCCGCGCTGTTGGTGGTAGGCTTGAAAAAGTTTAATTCCGACGAGTTCACCTTGAGCTCCTGCAACCGGTTGGGTGGTAATACCGGGCAGACCGGTGATGGCTTTAAACCATTCTTGAATCTGCCATAATAATTCGAGGCTACCTTGGCTATCTTCAAGGGGGGCCTGGGGATGTAGTTGGGTGAAGCCAGGTAAGTTCGCTGCCCAATCATTAATGTGTGGATTGTACTTCATTGTACACGATCCGAGAGGGAAGCAGCCAGTATCGGGCGAGACATTTAATTCTCCGAGTCGTGTATAGTAATCTTTTAATTCTTCTAATTTGAAAGAGGGAAGCCCGACGGGTTGTTGACGGAGTAAATGTGAAGGTGTGATAGCGAGGGTTACGTCTGACTTTGAATTGCCGTAAAGTTTTTCGAAGAAGGCGACTAATTCATCAGCCTCAGCGTCGGTTTGCATATCGCTGAAAGAGATTTTCAGGAGTGAACAATGACACGGGGTTCGTCCTGTAATATCTACGCCGATGTGTAGGCCGGCTTGCCGACCTTTCTGAATCACGTCCTTCGCTGGTTCGGGCAGCATTAAACTAAATTCATTCCAAAACGCTTGCTTTGCGTAGCAAATTTTTAAGCCGGTAATTCCGCCAAGTTTTTGGGCAACACGGTGGGCGAGTTTAAATCCTTGGGCACAGCTTTGGGCCATGCCATTTTCTCCACGTGCAAGAATCGCCGCACCAGCGATGGTTGCGATGAAGGCCTGATTGGAACAAATATTCGAAGTAGCTTTATCTTTTCGGATGTGTTGTTCGCGGGTCGCCATGACCATAACGATACAATCTCGGCCCGCGTTATCTTTGGCCTTACCGACGAAGCGTCCGGGTGTCTCCCGCACTTCGTTTTTGCGCTCAGCATTATGCCGCACTGCGAATATGCCTAAGCCGGGGCCACCAAAATTTGCACCGATGGCGAGGTGTTGGCCTTCTCCGATAATAATGTCTGCTCCTTGTTTTCCATACTGACTTGGGGCTTTTAGTCCACCCGTTGCTAAGAGCATTGGATCAATGACTGCAATCGAACGAACCTTGAGTTCTGCACACAGGTCTGTGATGGTGTCGACGTCTTCAATGAGTCCGAGATTATTAATTTGAGGAAATATAAATGCGGCTACCTTACCTTGATGGCGGGAAATTTTCTCTTTGAGCTGTTGAGCACAGACGCACCCCGTGTCTGGATTGCTAGAAACAAAATCTAACTGGACCGAAGTCTCAGCACAGTGTGTTTTGAGAACTTCGATATCGGACGGAAGGAGATTGTCGGCTACCAGGATAACGTTGGCGTCAGCATCCGAAAGTCGGGTGGCGCATACGGCGGCTTCGAAGAGGGCACTAGCGCGATCGTAGAGGGAGGAGTTTACTGCTTCGAATCCTGTCAGTTGAGCTAACGTGGATTGATAGAGCCAATGCGTAATCAAAGTGCCCTGCGAGCGTTCGGGTTGATACGGGGTATAAGAAGTGGTGAGATTACGGATGGAGCAGACATGCCCGACAATTTCGTGTGTCCGATACACTTGTAAGCCATCGCCTAAGAAACTTTTTTTAATCTGATTCTTTTTCGAGAGATCAGACATCCGTTGTGCTAATTGATTATATTCTAATTCGTCGGGCAGCGCTAGTGGCTTAGCAAATTTTACTGTCGCAGGAATGTGGGCATAAAGATCGTTGAATTCTTTTAGCCCAATCGCTGCAAACATCGAACGAATGTCCGCCTCGCTTGCTGGTATATAATGACGTGAAAGTTCCCGATTAATTTTTTCTGGATTAAATGGGAGCAGAGCCATAACCGAAATTGTAAACGAACCGCCTGCTGGGCAAATACACAGTTAAACTATTTTTTATTATAAGATAAGTCGGTGGTGGTCATAAGCATCGGAGAGAGGGCTCAATCGGTGGATTGCTTTTGGTCTCATTTCGATTTATGGCTTAATTATGACTCGTTTAGAGCGTGCCAACTACGTGGCCCAAAAGTTGGCTAAACTCTACCCCGAGACCCCCATTCCGTTGGATCACACCGACCCCTTTACTTTACTGGTGGCGGTAGTGCTGTCCGCTCAGTGTACCGACAAGAAAGTCAATGAAGTGACCCCCGCTCTTTTTCGTTTGGCCGCTACGCCCCAAAAAATGGCTATGTTAAAAGTCGACCAAGTCTATCAAGTCATCCGCCAGTTAGGCTTGGCTCCGCAAAAATCCAAAGCCCTCGTCGGTTTAGCCAAAATGATTGTCGAGAAACATCAGGGTCAGGTGCCACGTACTTTTGAAGAGTTGGAAGAGTTGCCTGGGGTGGGACACAAAACTGCCTCGGTAGTCATGGCTCAATCCTTTGGCGTGCCTGCTTTTCCTGTGGATACACATATTCATCGTTTGGCCAAAAGATGGAAATTAAGTATCGGCAAATCAGTTGAACAGGTGGAGAGGGACCTGAAAAAAGTTTTTCCGGTAAAAGATTGGAATAAATTACACTTAAGAATTATTTTTTACGGCCGAGAGCATTGCACCGCACGTGGCTGTGACGGAAAAACTTGTCTGATTTGTCTGGAGCTAAGAAAAAACTAAGACAGCAGCGCTTCGTGCTTGGATCTAAATTCTTCACTCCACTCAGCTGGCTGATGGGTACGACCGTCCATTCGGCAAACGGTACGTGAGGCTTTCGCGTAGAGTACGCTTGAATCAGTATTGCGGAATTCAAAATCAATAATGAGTCCAGCGGCCCGAACTTTCTTCACGCGCAGAATCATTTTCACTTCGCATTCGGGTTTAATGGGCTGGAGGTATTGAATCTGTAAATCTCGGACCACGACATAAACGTCGGGAGCGACGGCAGGGTCGAGAGTGTCTTTACCCATTAAGCTAACGAACATTGTTTTCTGTGCTCGTTCCATCAAGAGAACATAATGGGAATGGTGGAGTATACCGAGACCGTCGGTTTGATCGAACCATGTCTTCATCGAGACTACATAAGATTTGTCCGCTTGGAGTCCGGTAGAAGTCATGAGAGAGAGGTGAGTGATTTATCTATAAGGGCAAGCCTTAGACTTATTTTGACTTACGATAACTGAGTGCCAGGGCGTCTAAAGCTGTCCAGGTATTGTGTGCAGGTTTTAAGCCTAAGTCCTTCTGTGCTGCGGAAACATCGAACCAATGGTCTTTGGCTAATTCCACGGCCACAAAACGGGTCATGGGTGGTTCGCCTTTGAGTTTAAACACTGTCCAGATGGTTTCAAAAATTGCCCCAAGGATGTAGGCCTTACGAAGAGAAATTCTTTTTGTGACGGGACGGATGTCTGCGCCAACCAGGAGTCGATTCACGAATTCCCAAAGCTTTACTGGAGTGCCTTGTGAGATAAAATAAGCCTTACCGTTGGCTTTACCAGCGAGGAGGGCATCAAGGGCCTGCAAGTGGACATTAGCTGCAGTGTCGACGTGGGTGACATCCACTTTGTTATTTCCATCGCCGACAATTCTTAGTTTTCCACGACGCGCACGTGCAATGATTCTTGGAAATAGATGATGGTCACCGGGGCCCCAGATTAAATGAGGACGCAGGGCACAAACTCGTAAGTGAGGTGAGGCTGCCTTTAACACGATTTTTTCAGCGGCTGCTTTAGTTTCTGCGTAAGCACAGAGCCAATTTCTACCGTAGGGAAGTTCTTCGTTGGCCCCATTAAACGATCCACCCGTAAAAACTACGCTGGGTGTGCTCGTGTAAATGAATGCTTTAACTTCAAAAACTCTAGCCGCGGTGATGAGGTGATGGGTGCCGGTGAGATTAGACTCCACGTAGTCTTCCCACTTTCCCCAAATGCCTGCTTTGGCGGCGACGTGAAAAATATAATCGCAACCTTGTACTGCTGTTTGTACAAACTTCTGGTTGGCGAGACTACCTTGACGAAAATCAACTTTATCGGCGATGGATTTAGGAAGTGGTTGTCGTCCGACGACGCGAACCTCGTAGCCGCGCAGGAGACAACGTTCAACGACCGCTTGACCAAGAAACCCCCCACCTCCAGTGACTAGTACGACAGGTTTCTTCATGAAAGTTTTTTAATTTCTCGACGAAGTTTTTGATTCCATTCGCGCGTTAGTTGTAGTCGATGAATTTTAGCGTTATGTCTCACGTCTACGGGTAGTTTTTCTTGAAACACGATGGTTTTAACTTGTTTAGCAAACGGATGCAAGCGGGTGATTTCTCGGAGACCTTCCGTGAATTTAATCATTTCCCCCTGAGATTCAGGGAAACAATCGGGCTTGGGTTCAACCACCAGAACGGGGATTTGATTGGGAGCATTGCCAATCCCAATCAGCGCGCATCGAGCCACATCTTCATGTTGTTGAAATGCTGGCTCGATGGACTCGGTTGTCAGAATATTTTTTGCGGTGATTACTTTTTCTACACAGCGACCATGGAACCAGAGTCGTCCATCATGATCGAGCCGGCCTAAATCGCCCATGCGATGCCAGAGCTGTGAATCGTCATTTATTTTTGTCCGGAGCGTGGCTTCGGGATTATGATCGTAAGCATGCGTCACACTCGGCCCAGTCACAATAATTTCCCCGATTGTATTGGGTGCGCAAAGGGTGGCGTCGCTTAGATTTCGAATCACATCCGTTGTCTCGTTTATTATTTTAACTTTAACTGTGGCGACGGGTTTACCGACGCAGGTTCCTTGTCCGCGTAAAGTTTCGGAGAAAGTTTCATTTAAAATTTCGTTCGCCTCGATACTTGATACAGGCAGGCATTCGGTCGCGCCGTAGGGAGTGTGAATCAAGCAATGAGGCGCAATTTTCTTAAGTTGTTTTAAGAGGGGAATTGGTACAGGTGCCCCGGCAATTAAAAGGCGTTTTAACAAGGGTAGACTAATTTTTTTGGCTTCACAGTAGCGGGCGATTTTTCCCCAAACTGCGGGCGATCCAAATGATGACGTCACTTTCTCGGAGAGAAGAGCGGAGATGATTAATGCTGGATTAGCGTCAGCTGGACGCGAGGGATCGAGGAGTGGAGTAACCGTCGTAACACCGAGGGCGGGATTAAATAGTCCGAACACGGGAAGCATCGCCATGTCGACTTCGCCCGGCTGAATTTCAAATGTTTTTCGAACGAGAGAAATTTGTGCATCGAACATACCGTGGGTGTAACGCACACCTTTCGGTGTTCCCGTGGAACCGGAGGTGAAAATAATTGCCGCGAGGCTCGATGCGGTCACGGGCTCGAGCGGCCGGGCGGTAGTCGTTGAACAATCCTTAACTAATTTTTTCCAAGACTTACCATTCACCTCAATACGGTGACTGATGGATTTAAATGCCTTGAATGGAAGATAACTTAGGTAAAAAGGTTTGGACTGAGCGACGAGTGCGGTTGGATTAGTGTTCTCGATACACTGGAGCATTTTTTTCCAGCCCATCCCCGGATCAATGGCGATGGGAATCGCTCCCAGTTTTAAAAGTCCAAACATGCAGACAATGAGGTCATGGCCTGCGCGTACGGCGAGTAATGTGCGGGTACCTGCGGACACACCCTCCGCGTGAAAAATTCGAGCGGCCGCATCGCTTTCTTGATCGAGTTTTAAAAATGAACACCAGTCGTGAATGACTTTCCCGTCTTCGTTGACCGAGAGGGGTGATAGCGTAGCAACCGCTTGAGGTTTACTCAGCGCGGCGTTGCGAAGGTGTCGGGCGACATTGCTACTCGTATCGTTCATTTTGCCTATAAATGAAGAAGCCCCGAAATCGGGGCTTCTGCAAGAGGACACTTTACTGAATTAGTAATCAGTCAGGGTGATAGCACCCCAAAGCAGTGTGACGCGATCGCCAGAATTAGCACGGCGTGAGTAGAAATCGTCTGTTCGTAAGCGAACGGTCGAGTTGTTGATGGCAGAGTAGGAGCCAGGTTCTACCTTAATGAGTCCAAGGAAGTTGTGGGCGGGTTCCATCGACACATTTTTTCCGTGGTTAGGGGTGTCATAGCTATTGCAACCAACTAAGGCGGCAGCGGCGATGAGAGTTAGAAGAGCGGTTTGCTTCATGGGGGTGAGAGTTATTTGGGTTAACCTTGGGCGGGTAGACAAGCCAGAAACCTTATGAATTTACCCACAAATGCCAACCGGCTATTAATTCGGGGCCTCGGAAGAACCAAATGGCGGCGGCGACAGCCATACTGGGGACAAATGGGACACTTTCAGACTCTTTTTGGGGTCCGAATAAAGCCAAAACGGAGGGTAGTTTAATGATGACGCCGATAACCGATCCGCCGAAAAGGCAGAATAGTGCACCTTGCCATCCACAGAACGCACCCACGCCGGCACATAAAATAATATCGGCTTCGCCCATGGCTTCTTGACCCATGATGACAGTAGCGATGGTTCGAATCCACCAAACGAGTGCCGTGCCTACCGCAATTCCGATAAGTGAGTCTGTCGCCGAGTTTACACGATTTATGATTTCAAGACCGGATGCAGTTTCGCCGTGGAGTGAGGGTGCGAGGATGGAGAAGAATAGACCCAGGCCGACTAATAAAAAATTAGGGGCATCGGGCACGAGCATATCTTTCATATCACATCCTGCTAAAATAATTAATAGAGAAAGAAAAACGCAGGCGATGGCAGCTTTGACTGGGGCGAGAGTTAGAAAAGCGGTTACGAAAAGTACGGCGGTGAGTAATTCAACCAAGGGATACTGAACGGAAATACTTACGCCGCAGCATTTCGCTCGACCTCTGAGCATCAGCCAACCCAACAAGGGAATATTAAACCATCCAGGTATTTTTTGTCCACAGGCACAATGTGAGGGAGGACGAATGATGGATTCACCTTTAGGTAGGCGATGAATACAGACATTTAAGAAACTTCCAACGCAGGCACCTATGATGCCAATAAAAACTGCGGTGAGGCTTGGGTAGAGTGCCATGAAAATTTGAAAATCAATGAGATGCATAATTATTTTTCTCCAATCGCTGTGCGCATGGGTTCGTGAGGAGGAGTTATACCCGTCCAGAGTTTGAAAGCGAGCGCCCCTTGCCAGCGTAACATCGATCGGCCATCACAACATTTAACCCCTAGTTTTTTTGCAGATTTAATCAGGGATGTTTGATGGGCGCCGTAAGTGGTATCAAAAATAAACCCAGCATTCTTTAATAAGGACTCCGCGAGGGGTAATTCATCGTCGGGCTTAAGGCCTAGGGTGGTGCAGTTTACGACGATGGTGCCGGATTTGATCATACTGACTTCTTTTAATCCAAGGGCGGAAACTCGTGCATCGTTTAAAGCTGCCACGATGTTTTTCGCCTTGGTGATGTCGCGGTTGGCAATCAGTAAGCTGCGACAATCGGCTTGAAGACACGCCGCTGCAATCGCGCGTGCCGCTCCACCCGCACCAAGAATAATAACATCTTTTTGAGTCACTCCGCTGCCAGAGTATTCTTTGAGTGCTTCCAGAAAGCCTTGTCCGTCGGTAGTATGTCCGGCCCAGCCATCGGGTGTGGGCACTAAAGTGTTAATGGACTCTGCTTTCTTTGCTTCGGGTGATAAACTTTTAACTAAACTCAGCGCCGCCACTTTATGCGGAACGGTTAAGTTCAGTCCGATGAAATTTTTATTTCTGAGAACAGTCAGCGTTTGTGCGAGTTCTTCGGGTTTAATATGCAGCCTTAAATAGTTAACCTGACTGAGTTGAGGCTGGCTTGAGGCCAGCGCTTGGAGGGCGGCATGATGCATCGCCGGACTCAGTGAATGGCTGATGGGATCGCCGAGCACCGCCAAACAGGGATGGGGAAAATCCATGCTCAAAATTTCGTTTAGGGTGAGGCTTTTTTCCACGTGGATATATTAAGTGCGACTTTCGATAATATTAACAAAGCTAAGGAAGAGACGACTATTTTTATCATCCCCATTAGCTTCAAATTGTGAGACTAGGTTTCGACAACAGCGAGCAATTGTTTGTTCAGCGCTGATGGGCTTTAAGAATGCATCATCTGCCGGCAGATGGTTATTGAGCAGCATTAACTGAATTTCCGAACGGGTTCTAAATGTGCCACCCTCATAGCAGTCGATAAAGATTGGGTTATTATTTTTAAATATGCCCACCATAAATCGTCCAGGCAAACCCACGGGTTGAACGGGGAGGTTTAGGCGCTGGGCAACGAGCAGGAAGATTAAACAAAGTGAAATAGGAATACCACGGTGGGATTTGATGACCGTTGAAAGAAAAGATGAGTCGGGCTTCGAGAAAGATTCCTGGGCACCACGATAGTTTTCCTCTCCGAAAATTACCCGACACAGTAATCGACACTTATCCTGCACGGTTACCGGTTCAGTAATGAGTTGTCGTGTTCGTTCGGCCAAATGATCCAACTCCTCATCGTAAGCATTATCTGCTAGGGTGGGGTGGATGACGCGTTCAAAAAGCAAACAGGCTTCTTCGAGATCTTGAATACCGCCTTTGATATGTTCGATGAAATGTCGCGTTGCTACTTCAGAGGTGCGTAAATTCGAGAGGAGTGACTTGGCGTGACTGGCTAAATTTTTATTTTTAGTAAGAACTTCGAGCCAAAGTAAGCCTTCATCACCTGCTGCTTTAATTTCATTAATTACCGCTTCGCGCACGATGGGTGAGGGGTCGTCGAGCAACCTTTCTAGAGCGGCAAGCTGCTTCGTCGGCTTCATTCACTCTAACGTATCAAATCATGATGAATTCCGCAACCCATGACTCTTGGGCGGGTTTGCGACATCTCGTCGCGAGGGGTGACGGGCTGTCACCCCAGCTTGGCACAGGTCACTCTGAATTAATCGTTTATATACGTTTACACCCCTAAAATTAAGGCTAAACTTAAGGACAGTTGGTTGGTCTACTTAGTGCATAGTTATATTTATATGAGTACACCTTACGGAAATTTGACCGATAAAACTACGGAGGCTTTACAACTAGCTCAGAGCGATGTCGTGCAACGTCGTCATGCCGCGATCGAGCCGGCGCACATTCTTTTTAGTCTGATGACCCAAGAGGGTGGGGTGGTCTCTGCTCTTTTACGTCGCGCCAATAAAGATGAAAAAACTATCCTCTCGGCCCTCGCTGGGATTTTAGCACGTCAGCCCAAATTGGCCCAAGCCAACGCCCAGCCTGGATTATCAACCGAGTCCCAATCCGTTTTATTAAAAGCCAAAGACGAGGCTACGACGATGAAGGACGATTATGTTTCCGCCGAACACGTCCTCTTAGCTTTAGCGGAGTCGTCCTCGTTGAGCCCTATTTTTAAAGAAATTAATTTTGGGAAAGCTGCCATTATGACAGCCCTGAAAGCAGTCCGTGGGTCCCAGCGCGTCACTACAGCTAATCCTGAGGCTACCTATGAAGCACTTAGTAAATATGCGATTAATCTGACGGAGCGAGCCAGCTCGGGTAAGATGGATCCAGTGATTGGTCGTGACGAAGAAATTCGCCGTGTGATTCGCATTCTTTCTCGTCGTACCAAAAACAATCCGGTTTTAATTGGTGAACCAGGTGTTGGTAAAACAGCCGTGGTCGAAGGTCTGGCTCAGCGCATCATTAGCGGTGACGTCCCCGAGGGATTAAAAAATAAAGTTATTTTCTCCTTAGACATGGGATCTCTTTTGGCGGGTGCTAAATATCGCGGTGAATTCGAAGAGCGCTTAAAAGCGGTTCTCGCTGAAGTTAAATCAGCGGAAGGGGGCATCCTTCTCTTTATCGATGAAATGCACACGTTGGTCGGTGCCGGAAAAGCCGATGGCGCGATGGATGCAGCTAACTTGCTCAAGCCGATGTTGGCTCGTGGTGAGTTGCATTGTATCGGAGCTACGACGCTTGATGAGTTTCGTCAGCACGTCGAAAAAGACGCGGCTCTGGAACGTCGCTTCCAACAAGTCATGGTCGAGCCTCCGAGTGTACCTGACACGGTTTCCATTCTGCGTGGATTAAAAGAACGTTTCGAAGTTCACCACGGTGTTAAAATCGAAGATGCCGCTTTAGTAGAAGCCGCGGTATTATCTGATCGTTATATTACGGCACGCTTTTTACCCGATAAAGCCATTGATTTGGTGGATGAAGCCTGTGCGCAGATTCGTACGGAAATCGATAGTGTCCCGGCTGAATTAGATGTTTTAAATCGTCGAGTTTTACAACTCGAGGTCGAAGAATCGGCTTTAAAAAATGAAAAGGACGATGCGTCTAAAGCCCGCTTAGATGGTTTGAAAAAAGAATTAGCCGAAGCACGTGAGTCGCAACGTTCGATGCGTAATCGCTGGGAGTCGGATAAGGCCGCAGTAACCAAGGTGCGTGCCGCGCGTGAACAACTGGATAACGCTCGTCGCGAGATGACCGAAGCCGAAAGAAAAAATGATCTTAACGCTATGGCAGCACTCCGTCACGGACGCATTCCTCAATTAGAAAAAGATGTCGCGACTCTCGAGAAAACTGCCAAGACGGGCACGGGTTTATTCAGAGAAATTGTTACACCTGAAGAAATTGCGGAAGTCGTCGCACGTTGGACGGGTGTACCAATCACTCGACTACTCGCTTCCGAACGCGAAAAACTTTTACAACTCACCACTCATTTGCAACAGCGCGTCGTCGGACAAAAAGAAGCTGTCTTAGCCGTGGCTGATGCTGTGCAGCGTTCACGTGCGGGTGTGCAAGATCCCCGCCGCCCAGTGGGATCCTTCCTCTTTCTTGGTCCAACCGGTGTTGGTAAAACTGAGTTAGCTAAGGCTTTAGCGGTTGAACTTTTCGACAACGAGAAGTCGATGATTCGAATCGATATGTCGGAGTACATGGAGAAGCATGCCGTCTCCCGCTTAGTGGGAGCGCCTCCTGGATATGTCGGCCATGAAGACGGTGGACAACTCACTGAAGCGATTCGTCGTCATCCTTACTGCGTCGTGCTTCTCGATGAAGTCGAAAAAGCGCACCCTGATGTATTCAATATTCTATTACAAGTTTTAGACGACGGACGCTTAACCGATTCACAAGGTCGCACGGTGGATTGTCGAAACGCTATTTTCATTATGACCTCGAATATCGGTAGTCGCCACATTGCGGCGTCTGCGGGGATGGGCGAAATGTCGGAAAGCGTTCGTGAGTCGGTGATGGCTGATTTACGTCAGCACTTCCGTCCAGAGTTTCTGAATCGCGTGGATGAAGTGGTTTTATTCCACTCTCTGGGTATCGAAGAGGTTGCCGCTATCGCTGGACTGCTGATCAAGGATCTCAATGCACGTTTAGCGACTAAGCGCATTCGATTAACTTTAGATAAAAAGGTTCTGCAATGGTTGGCCGATCGTGGGTTGGACCCGGTCTATGGGGCTCGCCCGTTACGTCGATTTATCCAGCGTGAAATTGAAACCCCATTGGCTAAGGAAATTTTAGGCGGACAAATTTTGGATGGGTCATCGGTCAAAGTGACGCTTAAAGACAGTCATGTTGCCTTTGAATCTAAAGTTGGTGGGTTTTCGGATTGAAGGTTAGCCGTAGTCCGTAAATCTTCGCTTCATGGCTGCTGCGCGAATTCGTTGTGGGGTAGTGGGGACCGGTTCACTCGGTCAACATCATGCCCGTATTTACTCTACCTTAGCGGATGCGGAGCTCGCGGGGATTTACGAACCCAACGATGAGCGAGCCCAGGAAATTTGTGCCAAGCACAAGTGTAAAAGATTTTTATCGCTAGATGAAATGGCCGCCGCGTGTGACGCAGTCAGTGTTGTCGTTCCGACTAATTTACATGCGGAGGTTGCTATTCCACTCCTGAAAAAAGGATGTCACCTTTTAATTGAGAAGCCTTTGTGCGTAACCTTAGAAGAAGCCTCACAGATTTTAAATGCCGCCCATGAATCTCAGCGCATTGTCCAAGTAGGGCATATTGAGCATTACAATCCGGTGATGTCCTCTTTGGAAAAAACCGTTACCAATCCACGTTACATCACTGCCGAACGATTAGCACCGTTTACTCCGCGTGGTACTGAGGTAGGTGTAGTGCTGGATTTAATGATTCACGATATTGGGATTGTTTTACAATTAGCTAATTCACCGGTGGAGAGAATTGATGCCGTCGGTGTATCGGTAGTAACCAAAACCGAAGATATTGCTAATGCGCGAATACTTTTTAAGAATGGCTGCGTCGCTAATCTTAATGCCAGTCGCGTTTCACTGAAGAAGAATCGCGAAATCCGCGTGTTTCAAAATGGCGGATACCTCTCGATTGATTTCATGGAGCAGAAGGGTCACACCGTGCGTATTGATCCCACGGTGCCCGGTGGGATTGTTAAAGAAGAGATTCCGATTGAGAAGGCTGAGCCGCTGGCGGTGGAATTAAACTCCTTCGTTAGTTGTGTGCGTGAAAGAAAAAGTCCTAAGGTCTCGGGAGAACTGGGGCGCAATGCTTTAGACGTGGCGATTAAAATTACGGAACAAATACGCGCAGGAATGCAGCGGGCATGAGTGCTTTTCCTGCAATCCCGGTAAAGTTTGAGCGTCCCCGAGCGGGCGGGGTTGATGTATTGATTTTAGCGGGAGAGCATTCGGGTGATCAACACGCTGCTAAAATTGTTAAGGAACTTTTAACTAAAAATTCTCAATTAAAAATCGCTGCGTTTGGCGGACCGAGTCTGCGTGAAGCAGGGGCTCAATTACTTTTTGATATGACTGGGTTTTCGGCGGTGGGGATTGTAGAAGTTTTAGCAGCCTATCCTTTTTACAAAAAACTTTTTTCGCGAATGGTGGATTGGACAAAAGAGTGGAAGCCGAGATTAGTGGTTTTAGTCGATTACCCGGGATTGAATTTACGATTTGCGAGTGAATTACGAAAAGCAGGGATTTCTGTAAAAGGCGGAGGTAAGACCCAAGTGATTCAGTATGTAAGTCCCCAATTATGGGCCTGGAAACCCAACCGCCGATTTTCAATGGCCCGCGACCTCGATGCGCTCGGGACGATTTTTCCTTTCGAGCCAGCTGTTTATAAAGATACCAACCTAGATGCCCGCTTTGTGGGTCATCCATTCGCCGAGCCCAGTCACCACTCTAATTTAAGTTATGATCCCGCTGGACCTATTTTGCTTTTACCCGGAAGTCGCCCCAAGCCGGTTAAGAAAATTTTTCCAACGCTGATTGAGGCCTTTGCTCTCTTTCGAAAAAATTATCCGAACAAGCGAGCAGTTGTTTTACACACGGGTGGTGCGGTGCATGCGGAACTTTATCGACTCTGTGCAGAATACGGAAACCAGGCCAAGGGGATTGATTTACATCCCGTGGGTGAAGGAAATGTCGTTGCGAGTGCGGCGCTCGTCAGTTCGGGAACCATGTCTTTAACTGTGGCTTTAGCGGGTATTCCTGGTGCGGTTGTTTATCGCGCGAACCCTTTAACCTGGTGGGTGGGACGTCGATTGATTGCGGGCAGAATCGATAACCTCGGCATCGCCAATATTTTATTAAAGCGCCAAGCATGGCCTGAGTATTTACAGACAGACTGTGAGCCTGAATCTTTAGCGGAGAGACTTAAGTTGTGCATCGAAGATTCTTCGGTGCGTCAATCAGCTCAGGCCGACGCCCAAGAACTTTTTACGCTTCTCTCTGCTCAAGCGGGATCTACACCCGTTGAGTGGATTTCCAGTTTTATAAATCCTAAACAATCATGAAAATTCTAATTTTAGGATGTGGTTATATCGGGACGGCCTTAGCTCACTTAGCCAAATCACAAGGCCACGATGTTTTAGGTGTGGTGCGTTCAGAAAAATCGAAACAACAATTAGAATCGTCGGGCATACCGAGTTTCGCTTTCGATATTTCTAGTTCAGATTGGTCGATGCTTCCAAGCGATTTTGACACGGTGGTTTACGCCGCAAGTACGGGTGGTGGCGGTCCTGACGCTTACACTTTAGCTTATGATTTAGGGGTTAAGAATGCTATTCGTTGGGCAGAACAGTCGAAAGTAAGCTGCTTTATTTTTACGAGTTCGACGGGTGTGTATCGGCAAGATGATGGTGGACGCGTAACGGAAGAGAGTATCACGGGAGGCGACACGATAGCGGACATTATTTTGGCCGGTGAAAAATCTGTTTTAAACTCCAAGATTAAAAATACGCGAGTGCTTCGCTTGGGCGGACTTTATGGTCCAGGTCGTCACCATTTACTTAATCAACTCATGCGTGGTGAACTTGTTTTTGGTGGTCGCACGGATCATCTCATTAATTATTTACATCGCGATGATGCCGCTCGTGCTATTTTAGCGGCTACTCTGGGTGGTCCAATCGGTACGCGTATTTATAATATCACTGACGGTCATCCTGTGCGAAAAGATGAACTCATTAAGTGGATTGCCAAAAAACTTGGAACGGGTGAACCGGTATTTGATGTTAATGCGCCTGCTGGTCCTCGGATGCAAAAGAGTAAGCGTACGCAACCCAGTCGATTTGTTGATAACAGCCTTGGGTTGACTGAATTGAATTGGCAGCCGATTCACTCGTCGATTTTTGATGGTTTTAGCGTAATTATTGATAAATTAGGTTAATTTTTTCGTAAACCTACTGAATAAATTAAAGCACAACTTTGGGTTTGTAACCCAATTGTCGCATTTAAGGCATACTACGGTAACCGTCTCATGAGAGGATGTCTCCGTATTTGCACTAACTATCCTATGAACCACACCATCAAATCCATGCTCATCGCAGCTGCAGCACTCACTGTTGTATCTTCGTATGCGCAAGACAAGTCCACGCTCGATCTTCTCGTGAAGAAGGGCATCATCACTGCTGAAGAGCGTGCTATCGCACTCCAGCAGTCCGCTGCCACGAAGACCGAGTCCGGCATGGACCGCGTTTTCATCAAGGAAGCCGGTGCTAACCGCCTTACCTTCTCTGGTCGCGTACAAGGTCAGTGGGAAATGGCTGCCTACAGTGAGACTATCGGTTCTACTGGGGTAGAAACCCAAGGAACGGATCTTAACAACTTCTTAATGCGCCGCCTTTACCTCGGTGCTAAAGCTGATGTCGGTGCAGGTTGGTCAGGCGAAATCGTCTGGAACTTTGCTGATAACTCCAACGCCAGCAGTGGCACAATCCGCGCTGGTGCGGCCGATAAGGCTGTTGTTACCTGGGACTCCGCATTCGGTAAGTTCGACATCGGTTACCAGAAGGTTCAATTTGGTCAGGAAGAAAATACTTCCTCCTCTGCTCTTAACACTGTCGAGCGTTCGATGGTAACTCGTTACTGGGCTGAGTCGAATAACGGTCGCCGCCTGGGTTTTGGTGCCCGTCACGTTGGTGTTCATTACTCCAACAAGATGGTAATCGGTGAAGGTGGTCCTGGAACTCTCGCCTATGGTGCCTCAATTGTTGATGCTGTTCAGGGTTACAACGACACCGCAACGAATGACTATGGCTACTACGCCAACATCTCCTTCGATTGGAAGCCACTCGGTACAACGATCGGTATCAACTACGGTCTAACTCCTTCTGCTGCGACTACCACGTCGGGTGGTGCTATCACCTCTGTTGGCAACACGATGGACATGGCTCAAGGTCTGAATCCTTACTTCAGATATGTGACTGGTAACCTCACTCTTGTGGGTGAATACATCACCACTGCTTTAGACGCTAGTTCGGCCTCAAATAGCAATGCTGGTTTCATCGATCGCGATCCTAGCGGTTACAACGTTACTCTTGTATACAAACTATCAGAGAGCGTCGAAGCCGTAGCTCGTTACTCCGCCCTCGACACTGATGGTCGTGGTCAGAAGGCCTCCGACGGTTTCCGTGATGTCCAGACCACTGGTACCAACGGATCCACCTACGACAAGTCTGACAGCGTTTACCTCGGTCTGAACTACTACTTCAACAAGCATAACGCAAAGATTCAAATCGGCTACGAAATGGCTCAACTTGAAGGCCGTATCTCTGGTTACTCCAGCGGTGTTGCGACTGTTGTCCATGCTGATGAAGCCGATGCAGATATCTTCCGCGTCCAAGCGCAAATTCTGTTCTAAGATTTAAGATTAGTTTCATAGCAATACGAGGGCCGACGAAAGTCGGCCCTTTTTATTTCATAACCTAATAGAGTATCGCCCTATCGCGATCGCACTAATTACGACAGACGATTTTTATAATCTGCGTAACCAAATTTTCTTACGACCTGCACCTTGCCCGATTGCGGATCATAGGTGGCAATAGCTGGTAAAGGTATACCGTTAAACGTCGTATTCTTAACAAACGTATAATGAGACATGTCCATGAACAGGATACGTTGTCCGATCTTTAATGGTGCTGCGAAAGAGTAGTCGCCAATGACATCACCCGCTAAGCAGGTAACGCTTCCCAGGCGATAAGTATGAGGTAAGACGCCAGGCATATCGGCACCGAGAATCTCAGCCCGGTAGGGCATCTCTAAGGTGTCAGGCATATGGTTGGTGGCCGAAACATCGATAATGGCTATATCAACGCCGTTATGAACTAAGTCTAAGACTGTCCCAACAAGCACACCGGTGCCAATACCGACCGCTTCACCGGGCTCGAGGTAGACTTGAATGTGTTGTCCCCACTTAGCTTTAAAGTCTTTGATAATTTTAACCAGCAACTCGATGTCGTAACCAGGACGCGTGATGTGATGTCCACCCCCAAAATTTACCCATTTCATTTGCGGGATGAACTCTCCGAATCTTTTTTCAAAGGCTGCGACGGTGCGCTCTAAGACATCGGCGCCTTGTTGACACATGGTATGGAAGTGCAGGCCTTCTAGTCCTTCCAGGTCAGCAGCTGATTTAATTTCTGAGCGGAGTGCGCCCAGACGTGAACCCGAGGCACAGGGATTGTAAAGTTCGACCTCAACTTCAGCGTGTTCAGGATTAACTCTCAGACCGAAGGAAACCTTGCGCGTTGAAGCTTTAGCTACCGCCTGATGGCGCTTCCACTGATTGATTGAATTAAAGGAAATATGGTCAGCGACTCTCAGGAGATGGACAAACTCGTCATCCTTGAAGGCCGGTGAATAGGCATGCACTTCGCCGTCGAATTCTTCACGACCCAACAACGCCTCGTTAATTCCGCTGGCTGTAGTGCCGGCTAAGTATTGGCGAATGAGCTTGGCCTCACTGAATTGAGCAAAGCCTTTAAGTGCTAAAATAATTTTTGCGCCTGAACGATCCATGACGCCGCGAAGGATCTTTAAATTATTTTCCAATAAGCCACGGTGCAGGACGTGACAGGGGCTAGGCACCTGCGAGAGGTCGATTTTTTTAAAGGCTTCGGAAAGGGGATCGGACACACGCAATAAGTGAGGGGAGATTTCTAAACTCGCAAATAAAAAGCCCGCATTGCTACGGGCTTTTTTAGGTTATGGTAATTTTATTTAAACAGGCAGCTCTTGGATGTGCCAAGGGAGTCCACGCTTGTTTAATTCTTCCATGAATGGATCGGGGTCGCACTCTTCCATATTCCAAACGCCTGGCTTGAGCCATTTGCCTGTGGCAAGCATCGCACCACCAATGGCTGCAGGAACGCCCGTGGTGTAGCTAATCGCTTGGGACTTAACTTCTGCGTAACATTCTTGGTGGTCGCAGACGTTATAGATAAATACTTTGCGGGGCTTGCCATTTTTGGTGCCGGTAATTTCGCAACCGATACAGGTTTTACCCTTAGTGCGTGGACCGAGCGAAGCGGGGTCAGGCAATAAGGCCTTGAGGAATTGAATCGGAACGATCGAGTGACCTTGGAATTCAATGGGGTCGATTCGTGTCATACCGACATTTTGTAAAACTTTGAGGTGGTTGAGGTAATTATCCGAGAAGGTCATGAAGAAACGAATGCGCTTCAGGCCTTTGATATTCTTCGCTAAGGATTCTAATTCTTCGTGGAAGAGAAGGTAGCTGGGTTTAGGTCCGAGTACTGGATAGTTATAATCAACACGCAGTTTAGGGTCGAGAGGCTCAGTTTCTTTCCATTCACCTTTTTCCCAGTAACGTCCACGCTGAGTAATTTCGCGGATATTAATTTCAGGATTAAAATTGGTAGCAAAAGCGTAGCCGTGGTCACCGGCATTAGCGTCCATGATATCAATGGTATCAATGGTATCGAATAAATGCTTTTGGGCGTAGGCACAGAATACATTGGTCACGCCTGGATCAAAGCCTGAACCGAGCAATGCCATTAAGCCTGCTTTTTCAAAACGCTCGCGGTAGTTCCATTGCCAGGAATATTCAAACTTAGCTAAGTGAGGTGGTTCGTAGTTCGCCGTGTCGACGTAGTGAATGCCAGCATGCAAGCAGGCGTCCATCAAAGGGAGATCTTGATAGGGAAGGGCTACGTTGATGAGCAGTTCTGCACCAAATGATTTAATGAGTGCGACGGTGGCTTGAACGTTGTCCGCGTCGAGCGCGGCGGTTTTTATCGTACGACCCGTGGCCGCTTTCACGTCACTTGCGATGGCTTTGCATTTATTTTCATTGCGCGAGGCCAGCATGATTTCCGAAAACGCTTCGGGATGCATGGCACATTTATGGGCGACGACGTTACCAACGCCACCCGCTCCAATAATCAGAACTTTTTTGCTCATAGGATACCTTAATTTCTGTCACCTTCTGCGAAGGCGGAAAGAAAAAAGGATACACAGTTGCAGACTTCGCACGGAGGACCTCCTAGCCGCCTAGGGCGGTCTAAGAAAGTCACCCTTTTGGCTGGCGGGATGGACGGGACTCGAACCCGCGACCTCCGCAGTGACAGTGCGGCGCTCTAACCAACTGAGCTACCACCCCAGTAGCCAAAAGGAAGGGTAAGAAAGGTTTCCGCGACCCTATCTGTCAAACGGAAAACCGCTAAAAAGGTTATCTAATCTGGCCAGTTCCAGTAACTTCGAACTTCCAGGTGGTTAATTCGCGCAACCCCATAGGCCCACGGGCGTGAAGTCGGTCGGTACTTATGCCCACCTCGGCCCCAAAGCCAAACTCCCCGCCGTCCGTAAAGCGCGTGCTGGCATTCCAATAGACACAGGCACTGTCGATTTGGGAGAGGAATTGGCGAGCCACACCCTCATCAGAGGTAATGATCGCATCGGAGTGGTGTGAGCCAAAGGACTCGATATGGCTGACGGCGGCCTCAAGGCCGTCGACGACTTTGATATTTATAATAAGTCCAAGGTGCTCGGTGCGATAGTCTTGATCAGTGGCACGTTTCGCCGTCGAAATAAATTTCTGGGTCTGCTCACAACCTCTGACTTCAGTTTTATGAGAACTCAAAGCGGCACCGAGTGCAGGCAGAAATTCTGCTGCGATGGTCTTATCTACTAAAATAGTTTCTGCGGCATTACAGGCGCTAGGTCTTTGACACTTGGCATTAATGATAATGCGTTCGGCCATTTTTAAATCAGCCTTAGCGTGAACATAGACGTGGCAGATACCGGCATCGTGTTTAATCACCGGTACCTTGGCAGAATTAACCACCGCTTCGATTAACCCAGGACCACCGCGAGGCACGATGATATCGACGATTCCACGAAGTGAACCGAGTGCAGGTACCGCTTCGCGGTCGGTGAAAGGTAAGAGCGTTACCGCGGCAGTAGGTAGACCAACTGCTTTTAATCCTTCAGCAAAAGATTCGGCTAAGGCGATGTTCGTGTGCACGGCTTCGCTACCACCACGTAAGATACAGGCGTTACCTGATTTCAAACACAGGGCAGCGGCATCGACCGTCACATTAGGACGTGACTCAAAAATAATAGCTACGAGTCCAAGAGGAACTCGACGACGGACAATTTTTAATCCGTTAGGTCTATCCCAACTCTCCACAACTTCGCCCACAGGATCAGGTAATTTAGCTACCGCTTCACAAGCGGCGGCGATATCTTCGAGTCGCCCTGTATCTAAACGCAGGCGGTCAATCATCGCCTCGGTTAGGCCTTTGCTCTTCGCTTGCGCGAGGTCTTGCTGATTAGCGGAAAGAATTTTCGTGGCGTTTGATCTGACTGCTTTGGCGGCAGCCATGAGTGCGGCGGTGCGGGTAGCCGTGGAGGACAATGCGACCGCACGGGCCGATTGTTTAGCAAGCGTAGCGAGCGCAGTGACGCGTTGCAGTAATTCGCTCATCGTAGGTTAAAAAGTGTCCCCACTTTTTTATTAGCCGCGATATCGAGCAGGATATTTTTCTTACGGCCATTAGCGATTTGGGTTTTTACTTTTCCTGCAGCGGCAATTTCAGCGGCTTGTAATTTAGTAATCATGCCACCGACGTTGCGTTCGGACCCAGCACCACCCGCGAGGCTACGTAATTTAGCATCAATCTTTTTAACGTTAGGAATCAGTTCACCGGTGCCATCTGATTGGGTCATCAAGCCATCAATACCTGAGAGAATGATTAATAAGTCCGCCTCAACGAGTGCTGCGACGTGAGCCGAGAGACGATCATTATCACCCACCCGAATTTCTTCATCAGCAATGGCATCGTTCTCGTTGATAATCGGAACGAATTTTTTTCGGGCTAATAATAAATCGAGTGTCGCACGGGCATTATTGATGCAAGTGCGGCTATCTAAATCCCAGTAGGTGAGAAGCATTTGCGCACCGAGGAGATTGTGGCGGGTGAAATGTTTTCGGTAGACGGACATGAGCTCAGGCTGTCCGACGGTTGCACAGGCTTGGAGTTCGCGAGCATCTTTCGGACGCTTCACCAATTTCATGGCAGTCATACCCGAGGCGACGGCGCCTGAGGTCACGATGACAACTTCAATGCCGCGCTTCATGAGTACGGCTACCTGGTCGCAGATACGTCCGATTTGGACGCTATCGACTTTACCGTCTGCGCGTGTGAGCAGGCCGGAACCTAATTTAATGACCCAACGTTTTGCCATGGTTATGGCAGACAAGTTAGCCGATGACTGGCGTCAATGTCCAGCGTCAGAGTAACGAACCTTCTTGGCTGGGAGGCACAATTCCAATGGCTCGCCAGCCTTTTTGGCTAAGAACGCGACCTTGGGGTGTGCGGGAGATATAGCCTTCGAGTACTAAAAAGGGTTCATGAACTTCTTCGAGGGTGTGGGCGTCTTCGCCGATAGCGGCACCGATACTGTTTAAACCAACGGGCCCGCCATTATGTTTTTCGGCCATCGCACGAAGGAAGCGATGATCCATTTCGTCTAATCCGTTCTGATCGATTTCAAGTAATTCTAAGGCGGCTGCAGTAATTTTAGCATCCGCTTTGCCTTGGGCGCGCTCGAGTGCGTAGTCGCGTGTGAAGCGTAATAAATTATTAACGATACGAGGTGTACCTCTTGCCCGACGGGAAACTTCTTCGGCACCGCCTTGATCGAGTGTGAGATTTAGTAACTGTGCGTTGCGTTGTACAATCGAGAGGAGTTGCTCTTGGTTATAATAATCCAAACGAGTCTGTAAGGTGAATCGACTGCGGAGAGGTGCCGTGAGTAATCCAGTCCGCGTGGTGGCACCGATTAATGTAAATTTAGGTAATTCTAAACGAACGCTCCGTGCGTTGGGACCCTGATCAATCATGATATCGATACGGAAATCTTCCATCGCTGAATATAAAAATTCTTCTACCGTTTTTGGGATGCGGTGAATTTCATCGATGAATAAAATTTCGCCTTCTTGTAAGCTGGTGAGAAGCCCCGCGAGGTCGGAAGCTTTTTCTATGACTGGTCCAGAAGTAATACGAATTGTTTTATTCATCTCGCCGGCCAAAATCATCGCGAGGGTTGTTTTGCCGAGTCCGGGTGGTCCGTGAATGAGGATGTGGTCGAGGGTGCGACTTTCGCGTCTCGCTGCGCCGACCATCACTTTTAAGCGTTCAACCGTACGCGCTTGGCCGACAAAGCTATCAAATTTTTCAGGACGTAAGGCTTGGTCTAAGTTACGATCAGGTGCAGCGGCTTCACCTTTACCCAAGGATTTCTTGGGAGAGTCGGATGAATTTTTGCCAGCAGCCATAGGTCTTAATTAAGAAGAAAAATTATTTAAGCAATCATCAGTCCTCGGCAAAACCTTTGGGCATGGCGGAGGAGGGCAGTCGCTCGATATCGGCACCCAGATTGCGGAGCCTTTCTTCAAATTGTTCGTAGCCGCGGTCTAGATGATAAAGCCGTTGTACCCAAGTTTCACCAGTGGCGGCGAGTGCGGCAAGAATTAGGGCAGCGGAGGCACGTAAGTCGGAAGCCATCACGGGCGCGCCGGAAAGAGGTCGATCGCCGTACACGGCAGCGGTTGATCCTTCGATGGCAATTTCTGCACCCATGCGTTGTAACTCGGCTGCGTGCATGAAGCGTGAAGGATAAATTTTTTCGGTGAAGGTGCTACGTCCGGGCACTTTTAATTGCAGCGCCATGAATTGCGCTTGGAGGTCGGTGGGAAATCCAGGATACGGCTCAGTAATAATTTCTACGGCTTGAGTCGGATAGCCCGACGCTCGAATAGTATTTTCTCCCGTTTCAACGTGTACGCCGACCTCTTTAAGTTTTTCTAGAAACGCAGTGAGGTGCTGAGGGTTGCAATGGGTCACCGTTAAATCTCCGCCCGTGATGGCTGCGGCGACGAGATAAGTTCCCGTTTCAATGCGATCGGAAATAATTGTATGTTCGCAGCCGTGTAATTGTTCGACCCCTTCGATGGTGATTAACGGCGTGCCGTAGCCACTAATCTTTGCGCCCATTTTATTGAGAAAAATACAGAGGTCGCTAATTTCGGGTTCGAGAGCGGCAGATTCAATTTTGGTAATTCCTGGAGTGAGCGAGGCTGCCATAATGATATTCGCTGTGCCGGTGACAGTGCTACCCATAGGTCCGCCCATAAAAACATTTTCACCGCGCGCTTGCTGGGCGTTTACTTTGACCACGCCACTTTCTACTTCGACTACGCAGTTTAAAGATTCTAAACCTTTGAGGTGTAAATCAATGGGTCGAATGCCGATGACGCAGCCACCCGGGAGAGCCATTTCGGCTTGGCGGAGTCGTCCCACTAATGCGCCGAGTAAGCAAACCGAGGCTCTCATCTTTCGCACTAAATCATAAGGCGTGCGATGGGTGATTTCTTTGGCGGTAATAATCCAAGTACCCTTTTTAGGATTCTCTACTTGGGCGCCCTGATGTTTTAAAATTTCGACCATGAAGCGCACGTCGCTTAAGTCGGGAACATTATGCAACGTGACCGTTTGGTTTGTGAGAAGTGCCGCAGCTAAAATAGGGAGAGCGGAGTTTTTGGAACCCGAGGCGCGGAGGGTGCCTTTGATTGGATTGCCTCCACGAATGCGTGCGACTTCGAGCATGATTTAATTTTGATATAAAAAAAGGGGGTGCAAATTGCACCCCCTAATCATTTATCCTTGGCGAGGACCTTGTCGACGGAAGTTTGGTCGACCTCCGCGACCACGAGGACCCCCTTGGCCACCGTGAGGGCGAGGACCGTCGCGGTAATCACGAGGACCGCGGCTGCGCGGATGGTTTCGGTGTTGTGGTGCCGATGCTGACGACTTTACGGAAAAACCGAAAAGCGAAGCAATTTTACGTTTTAAGTTAGCCCAAAAACCAATCGGTGACTGTACAGGAATCACCACAGGATCGATGTGTAATTTAGGACGCTCAGGGCGATGTTCACGACGTGCCTGAGGTGAGGCATGGGCGTTTTCTGGACGCTCATGATGTGGCTCACGGGGGGCACGATGTTGTGGACGCGAGTCGCGTTCAAAACGTTGCTGCTCATGACGCGGTTGCTCGTGACGAGGCTCGCGAGGAGCTTGATATGAGGCAGGAGCGGCTTGAGTTGGACGAGGCTGTTTTGCCAATTCACCTGAAAGTGATTCGGTGACTTGAGCAGGATTTTCGATCACGCCGATTGAAGGACGTGAGTTTGCGGTTTTGCCACTGGGGGCGACGTTTGCAGGAGTACCTCGACGACCAAATTGCTTAGGTGTTGAAATAGTTCCGGGTTTTACGGCGGGTTCGGTGGAAGCACCGATTACTGACATAGGGGGGAGGGTCGCGTGAGCGGCTTCCAACTTAGATTCGGTAATGCGTGGTGCTGAGTTTGTTGCCACGGGGGCAACGGAGGGTGAGGAAGTGTGTTCCTGACCTTTATTTTCTTCTGGGTTCATTTTCTCTTGGATGTGGCGACCTGTTTAGTAGGTCGCTGGGTGATGACCGTCTCGGCCGTTGTGGCTGAGGGGTCGGTATTTTCGGTTTCCTGCTTTTGACTTATGTTAAATAAGAGAGGTACCGAGGGTGCTAAGATTTTCATCTTAGAACCCCTGTGAATAAGTACGTCCCCCTACTTTAACAATAAGAAAGTCCCCATTCGCCCAAAATGGTGAAAATATGTTCATAATTTGACCTTTTTAGCCCTTTAATGGGGTTGGCCCCTTTCTGGCTTAGCGAGCCTCGTCGGTAAAGCGCTGCTCCCGGATTAGGGTAATTTTAATGTTACCCTGATACGAAAGTTTTTCCTCGATCGCGGAACGGAGTCGGCGGAGTAATTCACTGGCAGCAAAGTCATCCACTTTCACGGGATCGACGATGACGCGTAGTTCGCGACCCGATTGAAAGGCGTAGGCTTCTTTGACGCCTTCAAAGGTAAGCACCAACTCTTCAAGATTCTTCACGCGTTGTGCGTAGCTTTCTAAAGTCGATGAGCGCGCCCCCGGACGAGAACCTGAGATGCTGTCCGCAATCATTACGAGAGGGGCAAATAAACTTTCTGCTTCTACCTCGCGGTGGTGAGCGGCGACGGCGTTGACGACGCGTGGATCTTCACCAACGCGACGAAGGAGATTAGCGCCCGCGGCGGCATGAGTTAAACCGTTGTCCGCATCAATCGCTTTTCCTAAGTCGTGCAGTAATCCAGCGCGTTTGGCGATGACGGGGTCGATTCCAATTTCTGCAGCGAGTACGGCACAGACTTGTGCGACTTCGACCGAGTGAGCTAAAGTATTCTGATTGGAGGATAAACGGAAATGTAGTCGCCCTAATAATTCTTCGACTTTCACATCCATCGGAGGAAGACCTAAATCTTTTACCGCTTCGTGGCCTAAATGTTGAGCGTGTCGCGTAACTTCATTTTCTGCAGTAAGCACAAAATCCTCAATTAAAGTGGGGGTGATGCGACCATCCTTAACCATTCTTTCTAGGGCGATCCGAGCGACTTCGCGGCGCACTGGATCGAAGCAGGAAATTAAAACCATGCCGGGGGTTTCATCAATGAGCAGGGTAGCGCCAGTGCTTTGTTCAAAGGTACGAATATTGCGACCTTCCCGACCAATTAAGCGTCCCTTCATATCTTCGCTAGGAATAGAAACTGAAACAGCAGTCGCATCTTGCGTGGTCGTTGTCGTGAGTCTCTGCATCGCAGTAATTAAAATCCGACGTGCCTCTTCTTCGGTTTCTTGTTCAGGCCGCTCGAGATTTTCTTCCCGGAGTCGCCGCGCTTCACTTTCATAATTCTTTTGCAGTGATTCGAAGGCCAGACGTTTCGCTTCATCAGGTTTTAAGCCGGAGAGTCGTAAAATTTCTTTTTGTAAAAACTCACGCTCTTTTTCGTTAGCGGTTTTCAGTGCGGCGACGGCTTCGGCTTCGGTTTGCGCTAAGGCAAGCAGGCGTCCCGCTTCACGTTGTGTGGATTCTACTTTAAGCTGTAGTTCAGAGGTTTCCAATGAAGCCTCGCGACGCGCGAGTTCGATTTCATTTTTTAAACGCTCCTCGTACAGTGTTTTAATGGTCGCCGCTCTCCATTTCGAAAAAGCGTAAGCGACCATCATCCCTGCGAAAAAGATGACTACGGAAATTGTACTTTGGTCGGTGGCAAAAGCCATGCAGTTGAAGGCGGTGTGGTCGGCTTTAAAACTTACCAGCTCGGCTCAGTCCGCAAGCCCTTTCGGGAGGTTCGCCTTGCACATTAACTTTTAGATGTTTGATTTTACTAATGTCCCGCCTTTTTGAGAACGAAGGAGCCCAGGTTTCCGCCTGGTGGGAGAAGTTTGCCAATTTTTCTTGGCGCACGGATTGGACGCAGGTGGTGATCATTTTATTTTTAAGCACCCTCGGGGTTGTCGCGATTGATTCTGCAGGAGCCTATCGTCAGAACAATTTTGCCACTCCACAAATGATCTATTTGGGCATTGGTTGGGTCGCCTACTGGATGATTTCTTCACTGGATTATCGCACGCTCCGTATGCATGCCCGCCGCATTTATTTAATCGGGATTCTGCTGCTTATTCCTATATCTTTGTGTGCGTTTTTTAAAATAAATATCGGTACATTTATACGCAGTATTCACGGGGCCCGTCGCTGGATGGACTTTGGTCCCTTTTCAATTCAGCCTTCCGAATTCGCCAAAGTTTCTGTCCTTATTTTTATTGCTGCGTTGTTGGTATTAAAACCAATCGGCTCTTGGCGAAAATCTTGGCCTACGGCGGTGAAAGTTTTGGCCGCGGCTGGTCTCCCCTTTGTCTTGATTTTTGTACAGCCTGACCTAGGCTCTGCACTCATCTACCTTCCACTGTCATTTGCCTTACTTTTTGTTGCTGGTCTGAGTTCCAGGTTTTTTCTGGTGGCTGGATTAAGCGCCGTTTTATTGGGCGCCGTGGTTGCAGTAGATTTAGTTTCCTATGCTTCCAAGATTACTGCCTACGCTAAAGCTAATCCGGATGACATTAATCCAGCTAAAGCCATACGCGGACAACACCAAGAAAGCACCTGGTTTTTTCTTTTGAAAGATTATCAGCGCGAACGATTACTTTCCTTTGTGGCGCCCTCTATTATCGACCCTCGTGGACGTGGGGCGACATGGAATGTTAAACAAGCCGTGATTGCCGTGGGCCGTGGTGGATTGGAAGGACAGGGCGTCGGCAAGGGCACGCAAGCGAAGTATGGTTATCTTCCCGAAGCCGCCGCGCATAATGATTTTCTCTTTTCAGGAATGGCCGAAGAAATTGGTTTCAGGGGAGGCCTGCTGGTGATTTTATCTTTTGCTTGGTTGTTCTGGCGGATTGTGCGAACTGCCTTAATGGCCATCGACCGCTTTGGATCTTTGTTAGCAATTGGTGCCGCAGTGATTATCGGCACCCATGTCGTTATTAATATCGGTATGAATATAGATTTAATGCCCGTCACGGGCGTTCCACTACCTTTCCTCAGTTACGGGGGGTCCTTTATTCTCAGCTGCTTTTTGCTTCTTGGATTAGTCCAGAGCGTCCATCGACATTCGGTGGATGGCGGTGAGAATAGGGGGACTCCGGTAACTGGCATTTAAAGCCATACTACTGCGATGACCGACCCAAATAATTCCGACGAAAACCTAAACGACCTCCCTGAAGAAAGCACACCGCCGACTTCCTCCGGGGTTGATCCCAAACAACTAGCCGAAGAGGCTGCGCAACGTCGCAAAGAGTTACCGCTCTTGCAACGTATCGCGAAGCACTTCTCCAAGGATCGTGCTAATTACCGCGAACTCGTTATTAATGCCGAGACGCTTGAAAAGCGCGTCGCTCTTCTGACGAACGGCGTACTCGATAAATTTGAAATCGAACACAAAGGTGAAAACCGAATGGTGGGTTCGATTTTTAAAGGCCGAGTCCAAAATCTCGAAGCCGGATTAAAAGCCGCTTTCGTTGATATCGGTCAGTCTAAAAATGCCTTCCTGCATTACTGGGATATGTTGCCAGCGGCCAATGACTCGCAGGTTGAATTTATCCGCGATAATGAATCGGCCGAACAAAAACAACGCAAGGCACGCTACCAAGCAAAGGATATTCCTGCACTCTTCCCAGCCGGTTCAGATATCGTCATCCAAGTCGTGAAGGATACCATTGGTACGAAGGGCCCTCGCTCGACTACTAACATCGCTCTGCCTGGAAGATTCTTAGTCTTAATGCCGTTCAGTGGTGCCTGCGGTGTTTCCCGAAAAATTGAAGACAATCCTGAACGTGAACGCTTAAAAGATATTTTACGTTCGCTCACCATTCCTGAAGGCATGGGTGTCATCATTCGTACAGCGGGTGAAGGCAAACAGGCTCGTTGGTTTGTTCGCGATCTCCATATGTTACTCCGCCGCTGGCAATCCATCGTCGAGAAAATTAACAAGTCGGAACAAAAAGCTATTCTGCTCTACACTGAACCAGGTTTGATTGAACGCACGGTGCGCGATTTCTTAACCGAAGAAGTGGATCGTATTCTCGTCGATAACCCCGAGGACTTTAAGATTGTCCAAGATTTAGTCGCGGAAATTTCCCCACGTTCCAGTTCTCGCGTCGAACTTTATAAAGATCCCATTCCGGTTTTCGAACGCTACAATATCGAACGTCAGATTGAACAACTCTTCCAACGTCGCGTTCCCCTTCCCAGTGGTGGTGAAATCGTGATTGATGAAACCGAAGCGCTGACCGCGATTGACGTGAATACGGGCTCGCACCGTGGTGCGACCAAAGACGGTAAAGACTATATCTTACAGGCTAATATCGAAGCCGTCACCGAAGGTGCCCGCCAAATCAAACTCCGTAATTTAGGGGGCTTAATCATGATCGATACTATCGATATGAAAAATCCCAAAGATCGTAAAACCGTTTACGATACTTTGCGCCAAGCGATGGAAGACGACCGAGCCAAGCACCAGATTTTACCGATTTCACAGCTAGGTGTGTTACAGATGACCCGCCAGCGCCATACTGAATCGAATACGACCTCCATGTACATGGATTGTCCGCATTGTCAGGGTCGCGGTATCGTTAAAAATCCTCGGACGGTTTCCGTGGAAATTCAGCGAAAGCTTTTAAGTGTGATTCGTCGTCTCCGCGAACAAGTGGGGCCTGATAAAGAATTAGAAATTAATATTCTTCTTCACCCGATTAACTTAGATCGCATCGTAAAAGAGGATCGCGAATATTTCCGCGATTTAATGAAGTCTTGTAAGGTTCGTTTAGGCACGAAGCCTGACGCTACCTATAGCATCGAAGCGTTTAAGTTATTCGACGGCACAGGCAAAGAACTGCGTTAAGCGATGGCTGCGGCAGCATTAGAGATTCGTCCGGTCGATTGGTTGAAGTCGGACGAGTCTCATGCAGTCGTTGAAGTTTTGAATTCGTATGCCTCACACACTGTCGGTGGCGGTGTGCCGTTGTCTGCTGATGTACGAGCCCATTTGAGTGCGGAGCTCGCCAAACGCCCGCACGCCCTTGTTCTGTTAGCGTGGTCAGGCGGTCAGGCGGTCGGTTTGGCCATTGCCTTTGAAGGATTCTCCACTTTTGCCTGTCGCCCACTCATCAATGTCCACGATTTAGCGGTGTTGCCGAAGTTCCAATGTCGCGGTGTCGGTAAGGCTTTAATGGCTGCGGTAGAGGCTGAGGCGCGTCGCCGTGGCTGTTGTAAGCTGACGCTCGAAGTCTTGGAGCATAACGAGCATGCGCGTAAGTTGTACGAGTCTGTGGGCTTTGCTTCGTATCAACTCGACCCAACTACCGGTCGGGCACTTTTCTTAGAAAAGAAATTATCCTAGCTTAGGCCTTCGGTCGGTGTGCCAATAATCGTAGTCCGTTTAAACACACGATAACGGTACTACCTTCGTGCACCATCACGCCGAGTGATAAGGTGGCTCCTTTGAAAATAACAATCATCGCCATCGTTAAGGCTGCGCCTACCGAGATAATAATATTAATACGAATTGCGGTACGGGCGGCTTTACTGAGTTCAATCGCGTTGAGAAGCTTTTCGATTTTATCGTCCATTAAAACGACATCGCTGGATTCGAGGGCGGCATCGCTTCCGCGATTGCCCATGGCGATGGCGATATCCGCGGCGGCTAAGCTGGGGGCGTCATTCACGCCGTCACCCACCATCGCAACAATATGTCCATCGGCGGAAATTTTTCGAACTGTTTGCATTTTATCTTCGGGCGAGAGGGCCGCTGCAAATGTCTCAATGCCCACTTTTTTGGCGGCGGCCGCGGCGGCTTCTTCGCGATCCCCCGTCAGCATCATGGTATGAATACCTAACTTATGGAGAGCGGAGAGGGTGGAGGCACTTTTTTCGCGGATTTCGTCAATCAGGGTGACGCGGGCAATCGTCGACCCATCGGATGCCCATACTTCGCTGATAATGGCCCCGCTATCGGCTTGGCTAGGTGGGAGAGCGGCACAGCCAACGAAGTCACGACCCCCCACTTTCCAGGTTATGCCGTTAATGACGCCAGAAATTCCATGGCCAGGGAAATTAGATAGTCCAGTGACCGGCTGCATTTCTGCGCCCTCGGCTCGACAGGCTTTGAGAATTCCGCTGGCGAAGGGGTGGGTTGAACTGGATTCGACAGAAAGTAGCGCGGACAATGTTTTGCTACGATTCTCGGGCGGATAAACTTCGAGCGAGGCGACGACGGGTTCACCCGAGGTCAACGTCCCGGTTTTATCAAAACATATCGTATTAACTCCAGAGAGTCTTTCTACCGCCGCACCACCTCTAAAGAGGATTCCTTGGCGAGCACCCGCTGCGATGGCAGCTAAGATGGCGGAGGGGACTGACAGTACGAGCGCGCAGGGACTTAAGACCACCATGAGAGTCATTGCACGATAGAGGGCCGACGTTTCTCCGCCCATGATGGGGTTGTTTAGGATGTAATACTGATAGAGAAAGAAAATCAAAGAGGCAGACAGGGTGAAGATCGCGTAAATATCACCCCAGCGATCGATGGCACGCTGAGCGGGAGCCTTACTTCCCTGTGCTTCGCGAATCAGCGTAACGATACGTTGCAGAGAACTATCCTTTTCTGCCTTGGTGACTAGAACCACGAGGCGTCCCCAACTATTTAGAGTACCACTTGAAACTAAGCTCCCCAATTTTTTTTCTACGGGTTTTGCTTCACCCGTTAATGTGCTTTCATCGACCGCACTTTCTCCGGAAATAACTTTTCCATCCGCAGGAACTAATTCACCTGGTAGAACAATTATTTGATGCCCAGGTTTTAGTTCGCCGACTGAAATAATACTTTCTTTACCATCACTTTCGATCAAGCGGGCTTGCTTAGGAGCGCGGTCCAAGAGTGCGTCAATGGCTCCCCTGGTGCGGAACATGGCATAGTGTTCAATCGCCCCTGCCGCCGAGAAGAGAAAGAGAAGGAGCGCACCTTCTTCAGGGTGACCTATAATCCATGAACCTACTGCCACGAGGATCATTAAGGTGTGCACATCGACTCGTTTTTCGCGCAGTGACGCCCAACCATCAATGAGTGCATCCCAACCACCAGCGATGCACGACACGGCGAGTAGTAAAGTGGAGATCCAGTGCAGCGAACTCGTCGTCGGATAGGATTGACTGACCAGAAGTGAGAGAAGTCCGAATAACCCGCTTATCGCGCTTAATACGGCGAGTTTTTTCCATTCATCTGGATGCTCTTCGCTCATATTTAGATGATGTAACTCTAAAAATAATAATGGTCAACCCTGTGGGTGCAATGAAGGGAAATTTCTACCCGTGAAATTACTTTTTAGGACAGGATTTTTTTCTAAAAATGAGCGAGGAATTTTTCATGGTCGGGCCTGAGTGAATTTCCTCTTGCGCTATGCGCATAAATGTCTATCAATCGTCATTAAGAGTTAACCGCAACGTGACTAACCGAACCGAAACCATCAGCGAAAGTCTTATCACCGTGTCCCTTCCTGTGAAGTTACACAACGAGGTAATCGCTTTTCAACAACGCGCCGGCTTGTCTAATCTGAGCGAAGTCATCAGGCATGCATTAGAGAATTGTCCTGAGAATCGTTTGAACGTGGAACCAATTAACTCCCGCCAAGTGTCTTTCCGAGTCCCCTCGGAGCTCCGCACTCGTATTACCCGTCAGGCTCGTCAGGCCCGGGTGAGTGTAGGGCGCATCGTCAGGGTGGCGCTTCAGTCGCTGCCCTCTAACCCAACAACGAACATCACAACTATGGCCAAAAAGAAAAAAGCTGCTAAGAAATCAGTAGCTAAAAAAGCCAAATCCAAGAAGAAATAATTCTTCTCGGACTCTCCGTCTTTAAGGCGGATGGCACTGGTTTCACTACCAGCTAAAACAAGGACCCTCGCAAGGGGGTCCTTTTCTGTTGGCTTGAAAAAGGGCAGGAGGGAAGTTTGAGTCCCTGGTATCCATGACACCTCCCTCCGCCAGCGCTGGTCGTATCACTATCACGAACGGCAAACTTAATGTACCCGATCACCCAGTGATTCCTTTTATCGAAGGTGACGGTACGGGTCCAGATATCTGGCGCGCCTCGGTTCGTGTCTTCGACGCTGCCGTAGCCAAAGCATACAACGGAAAACGCAAAATTGAATGGCTCGAGGTTTTAGCCGGTGAAAAAGCTTTTAAGAAAACAAACGACTGGCTACCCGAAGCTACCCTCACGGCCTTCAGGGATTATCTCGTCGGAATTAAAGGACCACTCACCACACCTACCGGTGGTGGCATTCGTTCTCTTAATGTCGCACTCCGTCAACAACTGGATCTCTACGTTTGTCTCCGCCCCGTGCAATGGTTCACCGGAGTTCCTTCTCCCGTAAAAAATCCTGGCAAAGTAGACATGGTAATTTTCCGTGAGAACACCGAAGACATCTACGCCGGGATTGATTTTGAAGCCGGCTCAGAAATTGCTCTCAAAACCTTGGAGTTTATTAAGACCAATTTTCCGAAAGAATTTAAGAAAATCCGCTTTGGCGGAGAGCAGCCCGCCACGGTAGGCATTGGGATTAAGCCCGTTTCTAAGCCTGGTTCTGAACGTTTAATCCGTTCCGCAATTCAATACGCTATCGATAATAAGCGCAAATCGCTGACTTTAGTTCATAAAGGAAATATCATGAAATATACTGAAGGGGCTTTCATGAAATGGGGTTACGATCTGGCCAAAAATGAATTTGGTGCCGTGGAAATTGATGGCGGTCCTTGGTGTAAAATTCCTGAAGGCAAGCCAGGTGCGGGCCTCGTGATTAAAGACGCGATTGCCGACATCACGCTGCAACAAATTCTGACCCGCCCGACTGACTTCGACGTCATTGCCACACTCAATCTTAATGGAGATTATCTGTCCGACGCCCTTGCTGCACAAGTCGGCGGTATCGGTATCGCACCTGGTGGAAATATTAATTACCTTACTGGACACGCTATCTTTGAAGCAACTCACGGGACCGCTCCGAAGTATGCTGATAAGGACGTCGTCAATCCTGGCTCCGTCGTTCTCAGTGGAGAAATGATGTTCCGTTACTTGGGTTGGACGGAAGCTGCAGATCTCATTCTCAAAGGTTTGAATGGTGCGATTGGTGCCGGCCGAGTGACTTACGATTTCGCGCGACAAATGGAAGGCGCGAAGGAAATTAAGTGCTCGGAGTTTGGTGATGCGATTATCGCAAAAATGTAGTTTGACCTCTATTTTATTATCTAAATTCAAACAGGGCAGGCCTTCTTGGGGCTTGCCCTGTTATTTTTAATAAGACAAATTACTCTCCATGAAAAACACGCTGCACGCACTGGCATTAACCGTTTTTAGTTTGGGTGTGGCCCAGGCTCAGACCACGACGACAAGCCCTTTGGGCTCCGATCTTTCGGTCCGCGCTAATTTCTCATGGGCATCCAAAAATGTCGCTCGCGGTAAAGAGCGCTCCAGTGATGACGGCCAATTCCAAACTCAATTAACTTTAGAGTACGCGATTCCTACAATCATTGGCACCTCGGTTTATTTCAGTGGTTATACCGCCGACGGTTTCGAAAAAGTTTACGGTGCGGGTGTTCGTCGCGATATGGAATGCGGCACGCTTGATATTGGTTACCAACACACCTCTGCGAATAACCATTTCGTGGGCACCAATGGCGTCGAGGGTTATACTTTGGCACCCTCGGATAATGAATATTACATCGGCTTGGTTTTACCGAAGGATGTTTTTCTGCGTCCCTCGGCCTACCTATTTTATAGTGATGAGTTAAAACAGTATAACTTTGTCGTTTCTGTACGTAAGGATTTCGATGGAACTAATATCGGTTTATCGGGCACAAACATCGTCACCAAACTCTACGGAGGTTCGATCCACGCTTCGGATTCCGATTGGGATGCTCACAACTCTTACCTCTACGCTGGAGCCTCGGCGGATTTAATCTATGCCCTCAGCCTTAATGCTAGCGTCGGTGCTGGGCTCAATTTCGCCTATAATAAAGATGATGCGGTCAGCACTGCCGGTAGAGTATTCTGGTACAGGTTTTTTGCTAATTTCCGCTTTTAAGCCGTAAAGTCAGGGTTTTATCTAAAATGGGCTAGTTGCTTGGTGCTAATTAAAAGCGCTCTAACCCTATAATTTGCCCATTCGGGTGTTGACGGAGGGGGCTCAAGCCTCATTTTCCGACTTTCCCTCTTTTTATGAAGACCACGCTAGCTAAGAATGTGCAGCTCAAAGACAAAACTTGGTACATTATTGATGCCAAGGACCAAGTCCTCGGCCGCCTCGCAGTCAAAATTTCCAACGTCCTCCGCGGACGTCATAAGCCCACCTACACTCCTCACGTAGACACGGGTGATTACGTCATCGTGATCAACGCGGACAAGGTGCGTTTAACTGGAACTAAAGAAACCGACAAAACGTACATGTTCTACACCGGTTGGGTAGGCACTGCATACCGCCGCACGGTTTCTGCGATGCGCGAACGTCGTCCTGAATTTATCATCAAGCACGCTGTCAAAGGTATGCTTCCTAAAAATCGTTTATCAAACGACATGCTACTTAAACTCCGCGTTTATGCTGGCGAAAAGCACGATCAAGCTGCTTCCAATCCAGTTCCATTTCCTTCCTTTCCTAAGGTCTAATCTCTAATATTTATTCAATGAGCGCTACTAAGTCATCCGCCATCACCGCCGTCGGCCGTCGCAAGACTGCTTCGGCTCGTATCCGTCTTTCTCGCGGAACTGGCACCATTTCCATCAACGGAAAACCTTTAGAAGAATATCTTTACACTGAAGCCCTCGTCAAAGCGGCCACTGCTCCATTGCGAACAGCGGGTCTCGAAGGCCAAGTAGACGTTTCGGTTAATGTTATTGGCGGTGGCCCTAACGGCCAAGCTGGTGCCATTTCCCACGGATTAGCTCGCGCCATCCAAAAGATGGATGCGACTCTTCGTGCTCCACTTAAGAAAGAAGGCCTCCTTACCCGCGATGGTCGTATGCGCGAACGTAAGAAGCCCGGTCAGCCAGGCGCCCGCAAGCGCTTCCAGTTCTCGAAGCGCTAAACCGCCTCGAAAAAGGAAGAAAAAAGGCCCCGGCACCCCGGGGCCTTTTTGTTGGCGAGTTTTTCTATGTCCAAACGACCAATCCTCCCTTAACTCTTTATCAATCACACCATGTCTCAATCACTGATCCAAGTCGGCATCGTTGGCGCCTCTGGCTACACAGGCGAAGAGCTCGTTGGTATCCTCGCCCAACACCCCAACGTCGAACTCGCGATGGTTTGCTCGCGGTCCCTCGCAGGAAAAAAAGTGGTGGATGAACTGCCCAGACTTCGGGGTCGGGTAAATTCGAATTTAGTTTTCTCGGCATCTTCTCCTCAGGAGTGCGCCGCCTCGTCCGTGGGTGTTTGGTTTTTAGCCCTCCCTCATGGTGTAGCTACAGAATACGCCCAACCGCTCGTGGCTGCTGGAAAAAAGGTTTTGGATCTCTCCGCCGATTTTCGGCTGAAGGATTTACAGATTTATAAAAAATATTACGGACACGATCATCCAGCGCCGCAACTCACATCGCAGGCGCGGTATGTGATTCCCGAATTACAACTCGACGATGCATGGAAGAAAATTTCGCTCGTGGCCTGCCCAGGTTGTTACCCCACCAGCATTCAAATCCCAGTCATTCCTTTATTACGGGCTGGTTTAATTAAGCCCGAACCTGGTCGGTGCATCATTAATTCTTACAGTGGCATATCTGGAGCCGGTAAAAAAGCCGATGTAAATTATCTATTCTGCGAGCGGGATGGATCCATGAAAGCCTACGGTATTCCCAATCACAGACACATCGCGGAAATCGAAGAACAACTCAGCAGCGCTGCAGGTAAATCGGTGGTCGTACAATTTAATCCACACCTCGCTCCGATGCACCGGGGTATCTCCACCACGATTGTCGTTCCTGCTAACGGAGCCACTGTCGCCCAGGTCGAAAATTGCTGGCAAAAGGCTTTCGCCAATAAGCCTTTCATTTCGATTTTAAAATCGGGTGATTTTCCCGACACCGCCCACGTGGCAAATTCAAATCAAATCGAGATTTCCGTGGTCGTCGACGAACGGACAGGAAATTTAATTATCACTTCAGTCATCGACAATCTATTGAAAGGCGCGGGCGGACAAGCCGTGCAGATTCTTAATCTGATGATGGGCTGGAATGAAACCACGGGCTTACGTTAATTTATAATACCTCCATGGCTATCGATTTTATTGATGATTCAGCAGGTCTTACTGACGTCCCAGGTTTCCGGGTCGGTGCAGCGGGGTGCGATATTAGAAATAAAAAACTGGATCGGCTCGACCTCACTTTAATCGTCGCCGACCAACCGTGTAATGCCGCTGGCGTATTTACAACGAACGATGTGAAAGCAGCGCCCGTCAGGTATTCCCAAAATATTTTATTACTCTCCCAGGGAAAAATTCGGGGAGTCGTCGCAAATAGCGGTAATGCTAACGCTTGTACTTCTGTGCAGGGTGATGCCGATGCTCAACTGATGGCTGAAATTTCTGCTAAAGCGGTAGGTGCTCCTGATGAAGCTTTTCTTGTTTGTTCAACGGGAAGAATTGGCGAGTTGCTGCCCATGACAAAAGTCGCTCAAGGGATAAGTACTGCGAGCCAGAATTTATCGAATAAAGCGACCGAAGGCCGGAGAGCTGCTGAATCCATTCTAACTTCTGATACCAGACCTAAAACAGCGACTGCTTCCTTTGTCTGGCAGGGTAAAAAGGTAACCGTGGCAGGCTTTGCAAAGGGTGCGGGTATGATTGAGCCAAACATGGCTACGATGCTAGCGTTTGTGGCTACCGATGCTCAGGTCAACCCAGTCTACCTCAAAAAATCTTTATTATCTGCAACTCAACAATCGTTTAACTGCGTGAGTGTCGACGGTGATATGTCGACTAACGATACAGTCATTCTGATGGCCTCGGGAGTTTCTAAAGTGGTCGTTGATGAAAAGGCGGATCCTGATTTACAAAAACTTTTCCAAGCTGCTCTAGATAAAATCTGTTTTGCCTTGGCCGAAAAGATTGTCGGTGATGGCGAAAAAATTACCAAAGTCGTCTCCGTGGAAATTCAAGGTGCCCGCACGCGTGAAGATGCCGAAAAAATTGCTCGGGCTATCGGTAATTCGTTACTTGTGAAATCGTCTTGGTTTGGTGAAGACCCGAACTGGGGACGTTTAGCGGATGCAGCTGGCTATGCCCGGACGGGTTTAGATGAAGCTAAAATGGACATCCATTATAACGATGTGCCTGCCGTTGTTAAAGGTGTCCCGATTCCTGAAAATAAGCCCAAATGGAAGGAAGTGGTTAAAGCTCGGCAGTTTAAGGTCAGAATCAACCTGAACCTCGGGTCGGCCCAGTTCCGTTTATTAGCCTCGGATCTCACCGACGGTTACGTGAACTACAACAAGAGCGAGTAAGATTATTTTCCAATTGCCCGTTGGCTTTCCACCCTCACTTTTAAATTCGTCCGATGAGTACGCCTGCAGCACATAAAGCTGAAGTTCTTCTTGAAGCACTTCCCTATATCCAAAAATTCCGTGGCTCGACCTTCGTGGTTAAATACGGCGGAAGTTTCATGGACGATCCTAATCCTGAGGGCAGAGATAGGGTCGCCACCGATATTGCATTTTTAGCAGCCGTCGGCATTCAAGTCGTCGTTGTTCACGGCGGCGGTAAAGCGATTACCCGGGCCATGGAAACCGCTGGAATTAAATCTGAGTTCCGGGGCGGCATGCGGGTGACTGACGCCAACACTGTTAAAATTGTTGAGGAAACTTTGAACAACGAAATTAACGGACAGATTTGTGACTCTTTAAAAGCGCGGGGTGCTAATCCTCTCGGCATGCCAGGGAATCACGTGAACTTGTGCGAAAAACTTTTAGGCACGGATGAAGCGGGCAACCCAATCGATTTAGGTTTCGTCGGAGATATTAAATTCGTGAAAGCTAAATTAATTAAGAAAGCTTTAGCAGACGGATTCCTTCCGGTGGTTTCACCGATTGCCTTAGATGGCGATGACCAAGCTTATAACACCAATGCCGATGTCGCAGCCGCTGCCATCGCTAATTCACTGCGGGCTAGAAGGCTCATTTTCATGAGCGATGTCCCAGGTTTATTGGCTGATCCGAAAGACCCATCTACTTTAATTGCTACTTTAAAGGTTGGCGAAGTGGACGAACTTAAAAAGAAGGGTGTGATCGCTGGTGGCATGATTCCTAAAGTGGATAGCGCGGTGAAAGCACTGAAAGAGGGCGTACGGAGAGTTCACTTTATTGATGGTCGGGTTCCCCACTCGTTACTCTTAGAAGTCTTTACCGATAAGGGTATCGGCACGGAGATTGTTCACGGATAATGTCCCACGACTCTGCCCAGTCGACTGACGAGTCTGCCAAACTCTACAGCCAATTCTTGGCTAAAAATTATTCCACGCAAGCGATTACCTTGGTGAAGGGTAAGGGTACGCGTGTTTGGGACGCTCACGGAAAATCCTATTTAGATTTTGCTTCAGGTATTGCCGTCAACTCCGTCGGTCATGCCCATCCTGTCATGGTTAAAAGAATCAGCGAACAGGCTGAAAAATTAATTCACGTCAGCAATCTCTACCGGAACGAGCCGCAGGCTAAGTTAGTTGAATCGCTTTCCAAATATTGCGGCCCAGGAAGATTTTTATTTTGTAACAGTGGCGCCGAAGCCAACGAAGCACTTTTAAAACTCGCCCGGCTTCACGGTAAGAAAAAATCGGGCGTGGAGGGTAAGTGTATTGGAGTCGTGGTTGCGGAAAAAGCATTCCACGGCCGGACTTTCGGTGGTATGTCTGCGACCCCTCAGGAAAAAATCCAAGCAGGCTTTAGACCTTTATTATCAGGCTTTTCTTCAGCTCCCCTGAATGACATCGCTGCCTGGGATAAAGCAATCAGTGCTACTGATACGGCTGCGGTTTTATTAGAAACGATTCAAGGGGAGGGCGGCGTCTTTCCTGCGGATCCCGTTTTCTTACAACAGCTGCAAAAAATTTGTCAGGAAAGAAACGTCTTATTACTCATTGATGAAATTCAATGTGGCATCGGGCGGACTGGTAAATTCTTTGCGTATGAATTCTCGGGTATTAAACCTGATGCGATTGCGATGGCCAAAGGTCTCGGTGGTGGTTTTCCAATTGGTGCGATTTGGATGGCTCCGCCGCATGACGAACTCTTTCAACCAGGTTCACACGGTACTACTTTTGGTGGCGGCGCGTTAGCTTCGGCCGCAGCACTTGCCGTGATTGAGATTATTGAAAGCGAAAAACTTGTTGCTCAGGTAGCTGCACAATCTCCTGCGTGGCATGAGTCTCTCAAAAAATTAGCCCAAAAGTATCCAGCAATCATCAAAGAAATTCGGGGTGCAGGCTATATGGTTGGTGTAGGTATGAATATTGATCCTCTTCCAGTCGTTGCGGCTCTACGTGAAGCAGGGCTCTTGGCTGTGCCCGCCAGTGGAATTGCGATTCGGTTATTGCCTCCATTGAATGCGAGCGTTGCGGAGTTAAATGAGGCGGTAGAAATTTTTGACCGGGTATTAAGTGCGTGGAAAGTCTCCTAAAACTACTTTTTTAACGCATTTTCGCCTGTCCAAAATCCTTTCGCTCGGTAATTTAAACATCTCCTCGTATGCGGCACTTCCTCAAAGAGACCGATTTAAGCTTGGCAGAAATCCAATCGATTTTTGCTCAGGCCGCTTTGTTGAAATCGCAGAGGGGTCAGACCAAATCTCAGGATCTCGCTCAACAGTCCTGGGGTTTACTATTTTTCAAGAAGAGCACGCGGACCCGGGTTTCTTTTCAGGTTGGCGTTCATGAACTTGGCGGACTGCCGGTGATGCTGAATGCGGATGACATGCAAATATCGCGGGGTGAAACCGTAGCCGATACCGCCAAAGTTTTATCACGTTATTTACACGGCATGGTTATTCGGTGCCATGAACACAAACTCTTAGAAGATTTTGCTCAATCTGGCACGATGCCCGTGGTGAATGCGTTGTCTGACTTTCTGCACCCGTGTCAGTTTATGACTGACATGTTCACGCTTGCGGAACGTTGGTCGAAAGGAAAACCAGAAAACTTTGCGAGTTCACTCAAGGGGCGGAAGGTTGCCTTCTTGGGCGATACTGCCTGTAATATGGCCAACTCATTTATTTTAGGCGGCGCTGCTCTTGGAGTGGAAATCGCTTTAGCGGGTCCGGCGGGTTATGAGCCTACTGCAGAAATTAAACAGCAGCTCAAAAAAGACGGACTGAAGGAAACATTTACTTTCACGACCGATGCTGCGGCTGCAGTTAAAGGTGCCGATATGGTCTACACCGATGTTTGGGTGAGTATGGGCATGGAGGCCGAGAAGGCCGAAAGACTTAAAACCATGCAGCCTTATCAGGTAAATTCGAAGCTCATGGCATTAGCTAAACCTGATGTTTATTTCATGCATTGCCTGCCAGCTCACCCTGGCGAAGAAGTAACCGCCGAAGTTTTAGCGAGCCCCCAAAGCATTATTTTTGATCAAGCGGAAAACCGGCTCCACGTACAAAAAGCCATTCTCGCCCATTTAACCCGTCACCGCTAATTTTTATATTTAAATTACCATGAGTAAGAAAAAGAAAATCGTCCTCGCCTATTCTGGCGGACTCGACACCTCCGTTCTCCTATCTTGGATTAAGGACAAACATCATGCTGAGATGATTGCGTTCTGCGCCGACATCGGCCAAGAAGATGAATTGAAAGGCCTGAAGCAAAAGGCGCTCAAGACCGGTGCGTCTAAACTTTATATTGATGACCTCCAAGAGGAATTCGCCCGCGACTTTATTTTCCCGATGATGCAAGCGGGTGCGATTTACGAAGGTCAATACTACCTGGGCACATCGATTGCTCGTCCACTCATCGCCAAGCGCATGGTTGAGATTGCTCGTAAAGAAGGAGCGACGGCGATTGCCCACGGTGCCACGGGTAAGGGTAATGACCAAGTACGTTTTGAATTAACCTGTGCCGCTTTAGCGCCTGACTTAGAAATCATCGCCCCTTGGCGTAATGAACAATTCCGTAAAGATTTCCCCGGTCGCGCCGAAATGATTGCCTATTGTGCGAAGAATAAAATTCCGGTCGAAGCGAGTGCGAAAAAGCCTTATTCTTCTGATCGAAACCTCCTTCATATTTCTTACGAAGCCGGTATTTTAGAAGATCCTTGGATGGATGCTTTTGCGCCTGCGAATAAGGCGATGTTCAAACTTTCCGTTTCACCTGAAGACGCTCCGAATAAACCTGAGTATGTAGAGCTCGAATTCCGCCAAGGCGATTGTATCGCCGTGAACGGTAAGAAGATGAATCCTCTCGGCGTGATGCGCACCCTGAATAAAATCGGTGGTCGTCATGGCGTGGGCCGAGTCGACATGGTAGAAAATCGTTTCGTCGGTATGAAGAGTCGCGGTGTTTACGAAACTCCTGGTGGCACGATTTTACATTTTGCTCACCGTCAGATTGAGTCCTTAACCATGGATCGTGAAGTCATGCACTTGCGCGATTCCTTAGTTCCTCGTTATGCGACCTTAGTTTACAATGGTTTCTGGTATGCTCCAGAGCGCTTAGCTTTGCAGGCACTCATTACCGAATCGCAGCGCAATGTCACCGGCACCGTGCGCGTGAAACTCTATAAAGGTAATACTTATGTAGCGGGACGAAAGAGTCCTCGCTCCTTGTACAATCCACACATCGCAACGATGGAAGCCGACCCAACGAAGGCTTACAATCAAGACGACGCTACTGGATTCATTCGCCTCAATGGCTTACGCTTACGCGTGAACTCAAAGGTGAATGGCGTGCAGAACTTAAGTAAGACCGTTCGATAATTAAAAGATCTACCCATTAAAAAAGGCGTCCAGTGGACGCCTTTTTTGTTACTTTAAATTGGAGGCGCGGGTCGGAATTGAACCGACGCATGGGGCTTTTGCAGAGCCCGGCCTTACCACTTGGCTACCGCGCCTAACACTTACAGGCCGTTACACTGCCACATGTTAACTTTCTTTCAAGGGTTTTATGCAATGGCTTTCCTTTCGCAAATTATCCACTAAAACAGGGATATGTCAGCCCAACCTCCCTATCGTATTGGACTCGGTTACGACATTCATCCGCTCGTCCCCGGCCGTCCCTGTATTCTGGGAGGGGTCACGATTCCTTCAACTATCGGACCGGACGGGCATTCCGACGCCGATGTTCTATTACATGCGGTAGCCGATGCACTTTTGGGCGCAGCGGGACTTCGCGATATCGGATATTATTTCCCGAACACGGATCCAAATATCAAAAATATCAAATCCGGATTGATTGTTAAAAAAGCGCTCGAGGAGGTAAAAAAGCTAGGATGGATAGTGGGGAATGTCGATGTGGTCGTCATCGCCGAACGGCCTAAAATTTCTGAACACATCGCCGAAATTAAAAAATCTATTTCAGAACTTTTAGAAGTGGGCGAAGATCAAGTAGGGGTGAAGGCGACGACCAATGAAGGCATGGACTCGATTGGCAAGGGTCAGGCCATTGCGGTTCAGGCGATATGTATGCTTTTAAAAGCCTAAATACGGGGTTTATTCCTTTCCGTCTTGTCAAACGGGTCTAAACCTTCTCTCTCAAATTAAATCTATGGAGCAGACCCTTATTATTTTAAAACCCGACTGTATGGAACGCCGCCTTTATGGTACCGTTTTAGCACGCTTCGAAGCTGCTGGTTTTGATATTCAAGCCTGTAAGTTAACCCGTCTCACTCCTGGTCAATTGCGCGAACACTACGCTCACGTTGCCGATAAACCTTTTTATCCTGAAATCGAAACCTTCATGTCCTCACGTCCTGTCATCATCGCCGTTTTAAGCGGTCAAAATGTGATTGCTCGCGTGCGTGAATTACTTGGACCGACAAATTCAAAAGTCGCTCCTAAGGGTACCATTCGCGGAGATTTTGGAACAGAGATGATGCGCAATGTTTGTCACGCCTCCGATAGCCCAGAAGCCGCGGTTGCGGAGATTAAGCGTTTTTTCAGCGCGACCGAGGTTTTCTAAGTCTGCTGTTTTTAATTTGCTTGGGTTTTAAAAGGGTGGCGTTGCGAGTTCGCCCAAAGGAAGTCGCCGATAAAAAGGCGATTAAACCCCGTCTGAGTAACTTTTTTGACTTTTTTTGTGACTTCCCCGTTGCCCTTGGGCGGGTAAATTCAGCAAAGTCTAATCATGTTAGACCCTAAGTTATTTCGTGAGCAAATCGACACTGTCCGTAAAGGCATTGCTCGTAAAAAATTTCAAGTGGATCTCGAGGCCGTTTTAGCCGCCGACGAAGTTCGCCGCCACGCTGTTGCCGAATTTGAAAATGCCCGGGCCTTACAAAATTCAGCGAATAAAGAGATGGCCGCGATGCCCAAGGGCTCGCCTGAGTTTCAAGCGAAGTTAGCCGAGATGAAAGCAGCTTCCGCGCGCGTAAAAGAATTAGAAAAGAAAGTCAGTGATGCTGAAGAAGTTTGGAAACAGGTGAGTTTAACCGTTCCTAACATTCCTCATGACTCGGTGCCCGAAGGTCGCACCGAAAATGACAATAAGGTTCACTCTACCTGGGGTGACACTGCTCAGCTAGTTTCCTCCGCTGCTAAACCGCACTGGGATATCGCCTGGTTTGCCAAAGCGATTGATTTCGAACGTGGCGTCAAAGTCACCGGTGCCGGCTTCCCATTTTATGTCGGTGACATGGCGCGTTTAGTACGCGCCTTAATCCAGTTCTTTTTAGAAGAAGCGAACTCTGCCGGATACACCGAGGTCCACGCGCCTT
>JBBAUZ010000002.1:128107-156865 GCA_040397965.1 Opitutales bacterium
CAGTTCTTTTTAGAAGAAGCGAACTCTGCCGGATACACCGAGGTCCACGCGCCTTTATTAGTTAATGCGGCGAGCGCGACGGCGACGGGTCAGCTTCCCGACAAAGAAGGCCAAATGTATCACGCCCAAACGGATGATTTTTATTTAATTCCGACTGCCGAAGTTCCCGTTACAAATTTTTTCCGTGATGAAATTTTAGATGAGGCCTCGTTGCCCGTAAAACGCGTTGGCTATACGCCTTGTTTCCGTCGCGAAGCGGGTAGTTGGGGCGCTCACGTGCGTGGCCTGAATCGACTACACCAATTCGATAAAGTAGAATTGGTAAAATGGACTCACCCAAGTGAATCTTTTAACGAGTTAGAAAAATTACGCGGAGACGCTGAGCGTATTTTACAAAAGTTAAACTTACCTTACCGCGTCTTACTTATCTGTGCCGGTGACATCGGTTTTTCACATAGCAAACAGTACGATCTCGAAGTTTGGGCGGGAGGGCAGAAGCGTTGGCTAGAAGTTTCTAGCTGTTCTAACTTCACCGATTTCCAGGCTCGCCGTGCGGGTATTCGCTATCGTCCCAAAGATGGAAAAGTAGAATACGTTCACACTTTAAATGGTTCGGGTCTTGGCTTACCTCGAGTATTGGCAGCAATCCTCGAAAATAATTTACAGCCCGACGGCAGTGTTGTTGTTCCTGAGGCTCTACGTCGATGGTACGGCAAGGATACTATCAAATTCTAAAGTGTTCTCAGCTCCTGCCTCATTAGAAAAAATCAAAATTACGGCGTCGCAATTACCCGAATTGTCACTGCCGAGTTCACTCTTAGGTAAAAAAATTGCCGTGGCAGTTTCGGGTGGGGCTGACTCCATTTATTTATTGTGTGCACTTTGGGCCAATCCGGCCATCCGCTCGCATTTATTGGTTCTACACTTCGATCACGCCGCGCGCGGAATTGAATCTACCCATGATGCCTTATTTGTGAAAGAAGTTTGTCGGTCATTAAGCGTTCCGTGTTATCTCGGCCGTCGAACGGAAGAAGGTCCGGCCTCTGAAGCTACCTTGCGCGAAGCACGAAATGCTTTTTTTGCCGAACAAAGAAAACTCCACGACTTTAATCTTATTTGTACCGCACATCACCTTAACGATGTCGCGGAAACATTATTAATGAGATTAGCTCGAGGGGCTGGATTAACGGGCCTTTCGGCACCACGCGTCTTACAGAATTTCCGTGACGGTCATGTACGCTATCGTCCTTTGATTGCCGCCCGCTTGGGCAAAAATGATATTTTAGAGGCTCTACAACGTGTAGATATCCCCTGGCGCGAGGATGCGACCAATCAACTTCCTATTGTTAAACGTAATCGGATTCGTCGCTGGCTAAACAAAAATGCCGAAGAAGCCCTCGGTCCAGATTACACCAAAGGTTTTGCCCAGTCGGCAGATATCATCGAGCAGGCGCGCACGGCCTTATTAACCTGGGCTAAAGATTTAGGCTGTGTGAAAAACGCCGAAGGAGTTTTGGATGTGAGCGCTTTGAAAAATCGACCTGTGGCCTTGGCCTATGTTGTGATTCATGAATTTTTACAGGAATGCGGATTAGGTGCTGTGCAGGGAGCTTCCTTGGAACTCTTAGTAAAACATTTATGTGCGGGCACGGATATACAGGTCTCGGTACTTTCTAAACTCGTAAAAATTAAAAGCGGAAAATGTTTTTTAACGCCCGAAGCTTTGGCGCCCTTGGGAACACAAACGCGAGGATTGGTATTGGGTGTGCTGGATAGCGAAACAGGTTTATTGGCGGAAGTGGTGACCGTGGACGAAAACCTCTGGGCTAAATTGTCACGCGGTGACATTCCGCCCACGAAAGAAGTCTATTTGTCACCCGCTGCGGTGGGTGCTCTTTTCTGGAGGGGCAGGATGGAAGGGGATCGTTATCAACCTTTGGGTTCTAGTGGTACTGCTAAAGTGTCGGATCTTTTAATTAATAGAAAAGTGCCGTCCGAATTACGCGAAAACCTTCCGGTGGTTCTTTTAAATCAAGAAATTATCTGGGTTCCTTCTAATCCGCCTGCAGAATTATACCGTTTAAATGGACCGATTAAAGGGGCTCTCCGATTGACTTGGCTTAACCCCTGCTTAATTTAGACTTTCCCCCGATGAGCCAAGACAACAACGAGGATAACAACCGAGTTAAAGCTAAACCTTTAATCGTATGGATCATTTTAATTGGACTGGTGGCATTGCTAGTCAATTACAGTGCCCCTCCCGCCAACAGCGTTCAGAAATTGAGCGTGACCGAAGTCCTCTCTCTCGCCCAAGAGAAGAAGGTAAAAAATATTTCCATCAAGTCCGACTCCACCGCGGGCTCTAACAGTTGGTATGAAGTGAATGGAGAATTAGAGGTAAAGGGTGCCACGGCCGACGACAAAACAAGATTTCAGGCGAAGGGTCGCTTAACGGAAAAAGAATTTGAAAGTCTGCGTGGTGCGGTAGCCAAAGACGCTTTCAAGGAAGTTCCCGAACAGACCGGCCTCACGATGTTCCTCTATAATGTACTGCCCACATTGCTGATTTCGGGATTGGTACTGTATATGATGTTCCGTTTTTTACGCAACGCGAACAAAGGGGCGATGCAGTTTGCAAAATCACGCGCGCGTTTAAATGCGAACGAAAATGAAGGCACTACCTTTAAAGACGTAGCTGGCTGTGATGAAGCCAAAGAAGAAGTTAAAGAGATTGTAGATTTTCTCCGCGATCCCAAGCGCTTCACCAAAATGGGTGCTTCTATTCCTAAAGGTATTTTAATGGTTGGACCTCCTGGAACTGGTAAGACGCTTCTGGCTCGTGCTGTGGCTGGTGAAGCCAAAGTTCCTTTCTTAAGTATCAGCGGTTCTGACTTCGTTGAAATGTTTGTCGGCGTGGGCGCAGCTCGCGTTCGCGATACTTTTGAGCAAGCTCGTAAACTCGCTCCTTGTATTGTATTTATTGACGAAATTGATGCGGTTGGTCGTCAACGTGGCGCCGGCGTCGGTGGTGGAAATGACGAGCGCGAACAAACCCTCAACTCATTACTCGTTGAGATGGACGGCTTTGATGGCCAGGCAGGCGTCATTGTTATCGGTGCGACCAATCGTGCTGATGTTCTCGACCAAGCCCTCTTGCGCCCAGGTCGCTTCGATCGCCAAGTCTTCGTTGATTTACCTGATCTTAAAGGCCGTGAAGCGGTTCTCGCCGTTCACGCTAAACGTTTTCAATTAGCTCCGTCGGTTGATTTAAATCGTATCGCTCGCATCACCACGGGAATGTCGGGTGCTGATTTAGCTAATTTATTAAATGAAGGGGCGCTGCATGCTGGCCGTCGCAATCGCGATAAGGTTGAGATGTCCGACATTGAAGAAGCCCGCGATAAGATTGCCTACGGTCGCGAGCGTCGTCGCGCGATGGATGAAGAAGATCGTCGCAGCACTGCGTATCACGAAGCGGGTCACGCCATTGTTCAAGCCGTCGTCGATGATGGCATGTTGCCCATTCATAAAGTGACGATTCTTCCACGTGGTCGCGCGTTGGGTATGGCGATGTTCCTTCCTAAGAAAGATATTCTCGGATATTCTAAGGCCCGTTTACTCACTTACATTTGTACCGCGATGGCTGGTCGTGTGGGAGAAAAAGTTGTCACCGGCGATGTATCCAATGGTGCTTCTTCAGATATTAAACAGGCCACACGCATGGCCCGTCAAATGGTCTGCGATTGGGGTATGAGTGACCTCGGCCCAATTTCCTTCAACGAAAATTCTGACACGGTTTTCTTAGGTCGCGAAATTTCTCGCACGCAATCCCACAGTGATGAAACCGCACGTCGTATTGATGAAGCCGTCGCTAAAATTGTGAGTGAGCAATATGCCCGCGCTGAAAAAATTATCGCCGAGCATGCGGATGCGCACCGTAAAATTGCTGAAGCCTTGCTTGAGCATGAGACTTTAGACGGCGTTCATGTCATGGAAATTCTCAAGACAGGTTCAATGCAGACCCCAATTGTAGGATCGCCTGTACCGAACTTAGTGCGTGAGCCTAGCCCCGATGGTCCGCCACCTGAGCCAGGTGCCCAAGCGAAGCCGACCCCTGCTTGAGGTTTGCCCTCGGCAGTTTTAAGGTTTAAAACTCCACCATGGTCATCGGACTCACTGGCGGCATCGGTTGTGGAAAATCCACGGTCGCCGGCTTTTTTAAGTCACACGGTTTTGTCGTGATTGATTCCGACGTGTTAGCTCACCAGGCGCTCAATGAATCAAAGACTCTCGCCCAATTAAAGTCCCGCTGGGGTTCAGACTGTATTCAGAAAGATGGGACAGCTAATCGGGAATGGATTGGAAAAAAGGTATTTTCTGATTCCGCCGAAAAAAGTTTTTTGGAGTCGATCACCCATCCCCGCATCGCCGCCCTCCGTCAGGAGGCGATGGCCGATTCTTCCAAATCTTACGTTCTCGAAATCCCGCTTTTATTCGAGTTGGGCCTAACTCAGGGATTAAAGGCCACGGTCTGTGTCGCGTCGTCAGATGAAGTCCGATTACACCGGCTCGAATCCCGAGGACTGAGTCGCGCTGAGGCACAAAAGCGTATAAATTCACAAATGCCTATTGGTGAGAAGGTTAAGAAATCAAATTATGTGATTTGGAACGACGGCAGCTTGGAATTTTTGAAGGCTGAAGTGGATAAATGTGTGCAACAGTTAAAGGGCTAACAATTGGCGGTTTTCTGGATAGTTTGCGATTGCCGACAGGGTGGGTAGATTTACTTTTCGGTTTCCCCTATTTCTTCTTACTAAGAACTAGGTTCAACACCCCCAACTCCATTTAGGAACCCATACCCTGTGACGACCGCCGACGATTTCGTCATCCAATTTATACAAGACAAGGGACTGGTGTCCTCTGCTCAAGTATCCGAGGCCCGTGAGGCACTGGGCGCTATCCCCGATGGCCAGAACCCTGATACCCTAGCGATCGCAAAATTGGTCGAGTCCGGCAAGGTTACCTGGGCGGTTATTACGAAAGCCCTCGGCAAGGAGTTCGACATGGAAGTGGTCGACGTGGCTCAGGTTTCTCCAGCGGAAGAATTGCTCAAACTGATTAGTCGTGAGCAAGCTGAACGTCACAATATTTTACCACTTCAGATGGACGGCGTTGAGCTGCTCGTCGCTATTTCTGATCCGCTTGATACGGAGACCCTCGACTCCATTTCGCGTGTTTTAAAACTTACTTTAAATCCTAAACTTGCTCCGCCCGACGAACTGAAGGCTGCGATTAGTCGCTGTTACGGCGGAGGTGCGTTGAATGTATCGTACGAGGATGTTTTTGGTAAGAGTGAGGACGGCGTCTCGGTCGATCTCCCACAAGGTGGCGAAATTAAAGAAGATGATGCCCCAATCATTCGCTATGTTAATTCTCTGATTGTGGATGCGATTCGTCGTAAGGCTTCAGATATTCACTTAGAACCTTTAGAAAAAAGATTCCGCGTTCGTTTCCGTATCGATGGTGTGTTGCAAGAGATGAAAGGCCCACCCAAACGCTTACAGGCTTCAGTCATTTCGCGCCTGAAATTAATGGCCGAAGTGTCCCTTGCTGAAAAACGTATTCCGCAAGACGGACGTATTCAGGCACGCACGGGTGGACGGGATATCGACTTACGTGTGTCTGTTTTACCTACCGTTTATGGCGAATCAATCGTCATGCGTATTCTCGATAAAGAAGGACTTAAATTGGGTCTTCCTGAATTAGGATTCTTCGCTGATGACCAAGCTAAATTCCAAGGTCTTATTTCCGGTTCGGATGGTGTATTCCTCGTTACGGGCCCAACCGGTTCTGGTAAATCGACCACACTTTATTCAGCTTTAAATTATATTAATAAACCTGACCGAAAAATTATCACGGTCGAAGATCCAGTTGAGTATCAGATGGCTGGTATCAATCAGGTCCAGGTGAAGCGCGATGTCGGAATGACTTTCGCCGCTGCACTGCGTGCGATGTTACGTCAGGCGCCAAACATCGTGATGATCGGTGAAATTCGAGATTTAGAAACGGCCGAAATTGCGATTAACGCCGCGCTTACTGGTCACATGGTATTCTCAACACTACACACTAATGACTCTGTCAGTGCCGTGACTCGTCTGGTCGATATCGGTGTGAAGCCGTTCTTAGTTTCGGCTGCCCTTCGTGGAGCCCTGGCTCAGCGTCTCGTTCGTCGCGTTTGTCAGTCCTGCGCCCAACCTTACAAGCCTACCGCGAAAGAACTTTATACAATTGGTATGACTGAACAGGACATTGCTGGTGCAACCCCGATGAAGGGTGCCGGATGTCCTAAATGTAATGAACGCGGCTATAAAGGTCGTCGTGGAGTGTTTGAACTTTTCGTCATTACTGAAGAAGTTCAGGAAATGATTTACGGAGGCGCGACACTCGTCTCCCTTCGTCGCAAAGCACGTGAAGCGGGCATGCGCACGATGCGTGAAGATGGCCAACGTAAGGTCGCTTCCGGTATGACCACCATTGAAGAAGTCATGGGCGCAACTGTCGCTGATGACGTCCTATAATAAAATGGCTTACGATCTCAACCAACTGCTTGAAGCCATGATTGAAAATGGCGCCTCCGACCTCCATTTGCATGTGGGTCGTGCTCCCTGCTTGCGCGTGAGTGGAAGTGTTATCTCGGTAGAAGGTCCGGCCTTAACCGCCGATGATACCAAAAATATTGTTAACTCAATTATTCCAGCGGTGCATGTCGACAGATTGAAACAAGAGGGTGGCTGCGACTTCGGTATGTCTTTTCGGAATAAAGCTCGCCTGCGCGTTAATGTGCACCGTGCCAAAGGAGAGTTGGGTATCGTTTTACGTTTAATCCCTGCAGATATTTATACGCTCGAAGATTTACGTCTGCCCCCGGTCATTAAAGACTTACTCCGTCGTCCGCGTGGTTTGATATTAGTAACAGGTCCGACGGGTTCCGGTAAATCCACCACGCTCGCCTCGATGGTGAATTGGATTAACGATAATATCGATGGACACATTGTAACCATCGAAGATCCGATTGAATATTTTCACACTCACAAAGGCTGTGTCGTCACCCAGCGCGAAGTGCATAGCGATGTGCCGTCGTTCGCCGAAGGTGTGCGCGCATCCTTACGCCAAGATCCTGACGTTATTTTAATCGGTGAAATGCGCGACTTAGAAACCATCGAAGCCGCTATTACCGCTGCGGAAACGGGTCACCTCGTTTTTGCGACATTACACACCACCGGGGCAGCACGTACCGTAGACCGTATTCTGGACGCATTTCCTGCAGGGGCACGTGACCAAATTCGTGTGCAACTTTCTTCTTCTATCATCGCTATTATTTCTCAGTGCTTACCGCGTACGGTGGATGAGAAACGCGTAGCGGCTTATGAAATCATGGTTCGCACTGATGGTATTGCCGCGAAGATTCGTGAGAATAAAACATTCCAAATTACTTCGGACATCGAAACCGGTGGCGGTCGCGGTATGCGCACCCTCGATGCTGATTTATTAGCCCTGTTTAATCAGGGTAAAATTAATGAAGAAGAGGTGATGACCTATTGCCAAGATAGTGAAATGGTCCGTTCACGTCTTAATCCCAAAAATAAAATCTAAACTAACTTTTTACCATGTTTGAAGACCACAGCGATATTTTACGCGACATTGCCATCGAAGGTAAACTTGTCGATGCGACTCAAGCCGACGAAATTTGGGAGTCACATGCGACCACGGGCAAATCTTTTGCCGACAGCCTTATCGATACTAACCTCGCTGATCGACCCACTTTATTGCAAGCGATTGCGGACCACTTGGGTGTTCAGTTTTATTCGGCTATTCCGACAACGGATCAGGACGATATTTCTAAAGTTCTCAAACCAGCCCAAGCCCACAAGTACGCCGTAGTTCCTGTGGCTGATGAAGCTGGTAAATTAACACTCGTTGCGAAAGACCCGTTTAACTCAGCTATTATCAACGAGCTCACCTTTATTCTTAAGCGTGAAAATATTGAATTAGCTGTTGCTGATCCTGACATGGTCGATGCGGCCGTCATCCGTGTTTATGGTGAGCCTTCAGCCTCATCGATGGATGATTTGTTAGGTGAGTTTGACCAAATTGATACCGCTGCGGTTGCCGATGATGATGTTGCTAACGCTGCGAGCCAGGCTCCGATTATTCGTTTCGTTGATTTAGTTTTACAAGAAGCAGTTAAAGCCAAGGCCTCCGATATTCACTTCGAGCCGTTTGAAGACCAGTTCCGTATTCGTTACCGTATCGACGGTTCACTGTACGAGATGGCTCCACCTCCCAAGAATTTGGCAAACGCCGTAACTGCCCGTGTAAAAGTTTTATCAGCACTGAATATCGCCGAGCGAAGAATTCCACAAGATGGTCGTATTAAAACAACCATCGGCGGTCGCCAAATCGACCTACGTGTTTCCACACTCCCAACGCAATTTGGTGAGTCGGTCGTATTACGTATTCTCGATAAGACGGTGGTTAATTTGAGTCTCGATGCTCTCTCGATGCAGGAAGATATCAAAGAGGGAATTCGTTCCATGGTTAATAAACCGAACGGTATCTTCATCGTTACTGGTCCTACCGGCTCAGGTAAAACGACCACACTTTATTCCGCATTGCGTGAGGTAAATACCGAGGACGTAAAAATTCTCACCGCAGAAGATCCTGTTGAATATGAAGTCGAAGGTATCATGCAGGTGCCGATTAATCACCAAGTAGGATTAACTTTCGCCGCCGCCCTTCGTTCCTTCCTTCGTCAAGATCCTGATACCATCATGGTGGGGGAAATTCGAGATATTGAGACTGCACAAATCGCGGTACAAGCTTCGCTCACAGGTCACGTGGTATTATCCACGCTCCACACTAATGACGCTCCTGGTGCGGTGACTCGACTTATTGATATGGGTCTCGAGCCATTCTTAATTTCAGCATCACTCGAAGGTGTGTTAGCTCAGCGACTCTTACGCCGTATCTGTAAAACTTGTCGCACTGCTTATGAGCCCGATAAAGAAGTCATCAATATGCTCGATGTCGATGCCCTAGAAATCGCCAATAAGAAATTCTACTTCGGCAAGGGCTGTGCTGATTGTAACCGCTCTGGTTATAAAGGTCGCCAAGGCTTATTTGAATTAATGACTATTTCGGACTCTATTCGCACTCTCATTACTCAGCGGTCACCGACCTTGGTACTGAAGCAAAAAGCGGTTGAGGTCGGCATGCGCCCCTTACGCGATGATGGCTTACGCTGTATTTTCGATGGTTTAACTACTATTGAAGAAGTACTGAAATACACCTAACCTTTTACCTAAACACCTCCCATGCCTGAATACAAGTATAGCGCTATTGATCGTAGTGGTGCGCAAACCACTGGTAAGATTGAAGCGGCGAGCGATGAACAAGCTCGCCAAAAATTAATGGCTCGTGGCCTCATGGTCACTTCTCTGGTCGGTGACACGGGTGCAGCTAAGACAGTTGTCGCCGCGGCCGCTGCCCCCAAAAAATCTTTTAGTTTCGGTTCTAAAGTTTCGGCTGAAGATGTCACCACCATGACTCGTCAGTTAGCGACACTCATCGTTGCCGGTTTACCTTTACTGCGTGCCTTGGAGTTGATTCACAAACAAGAGCGTAATCCGCATTTCAAAGAAGTCTTGGGTATGATTGCCGAGAGTGTTTCTCAGGGTAATAATTTATCGGAAGCTCTCGCCGCTCACCCTAAAGTTTTTGACCGTCTCTTCGTAAACATGGTGAAAGCAGGGGAGGCCGGTGGTGTGCTTGATAAAGTATTGGATCGTTTAGCTAAGTTCCGCGAAAAGTCTCAACGCATCCAGAAGAAGGTTAAATCAGCGATGGTTTATCCAGGCGTCGTTGTTTCCGTGGCCGTCGTAATCGTCTATATTTTAATGGTTAAAGTCGTTCCTTCATTCCAAAAACTTTTGAGCAGTCAGAAGTTAGCTTTACCACCTTTAACCCAGTTCGTGGTCGGTATTTCCACCGCCTTGACTGATTACTGGTATGTAACTCCATTCGTTCTTTTCGGTGGATACTACGGTATGAAGCTCTGGTTGTCGTCTCCTAAGGGTAAGGAAATTTTTGACCGTGTTATTTTCAAACTCCCCAAAATCGGCGGCTTCGTCCAAATTGTTTCCGTTTCACGCTTCGCTCGTACGTTCGGAACCTTGATGGCTTCGGGCGTTCCGATTCTCCAAGCAATTACGATTACGCGCGATACCTTAGATAACGTCGTGATTGCGAGTTCGTTGGAGCGCGTGCATGATCGAGTACGCGATGGTGAACCTCTTTCCATTCCGCTCGAGCAAACTGGAGTGTTTCCACAAATGGTGACTTCAATGATTCAAGTCGGTGAAGAAACGGGCCAGCTTCCCGAAATGTTAAATCGCGTGGCTGATATTTATGATGAAGAAGTGGATAACGCCGTGACTGCGCTCACTTCCATTATTGAACCAGTACTCATCGTGTTCCTCGCGGTGGTTGTCGGTGCCATCGTTCTGGCGATGTTCCTGCCGCTCATCGCCCTGATCACGAAGATGACCGGTGGTTAATTAGGGCCTGATATCACTGCCCAAAAAAGGAGCCGGCATACGTACCCCTACGTATGCCGGCTTTTTATTACTATTTTAACTTACTTACCCCATTGCCCCGTAGGACAAATTTATACGCATAAGAATAGCGTTTTTTACGCTTTTGCAAGAAATTTCCAGATATTCTCACTGACCAAACCTATAAGTGCTTGATTTATAGGTATTTAAAATTGGGTGCAGGGGTAGGATTTGAACCTACGACCTTCAGGTTATGAGCCTGACGAGCTAACCGGGCTGCTCCACCCTGCAATAAGTGGGAGGTGCAACAGAAAGCTTAAATGGACGACTCGCAAGCCATTTCTGCGTGGATCCTTTTAACGCAATTTCATCAATGTTTAAATGGCGATTGTTACAGATTTGTGCCAACGCCTCTGGGGTGTTAATTGAGGTTGGAACTTTTGCTCTGAAATTTGATGTTCATAGCTGTCTGCTGTTATGTCCGATACTCCCCCCAATACTCCCACGCCCAACGTTGATAAAAATATCAATGCACAGGGTGAACAGGTAGCGCTCCGTCGTAAGCTGGGATTCTGGGCGCGACTCGGTGGCGGTGGCTTGATGGTTTCGTTGATGATCCACGTTTTCTTAGTCGTCGTCGCTGTGTTCTGGGTAGTTTCAACCTGGACCGATTCCACCAAGCGCGAGCCCACACAATTTGCGACCGGTGCCGGTGGTGGTAACGACGGTGATCGCGCCAAAATTTATCAGCATCGTCTGCAGCAGAAAAATATGAAGTCGCTAGCGAAGAGTACGCCACGTCTTACTTCCAAAAATCCCAACGCAGCTATTTCGTTGCCCGACATTCCTAATGTATCCACGTCGACAATGATCTCGGGAGCCACGCTAGGTGGTTCTTCTAAGGGCTTTGGCGGTGGTTCCGGTGGAGGAATTGGCTCAGGCCAAGGTATCGGCGTCGGTAAAGGAAAAAATATGATCGGAAAATTTAAGCCGGTGATGGGCGCCAAAATCCAAGCCACAAAAGTTGCGGTGTTTATGGATTCATCCAAATCAATGGCACGTTACTTGGATAGAGTTGAGAGTGAAATACGTAAACAATTTCCTGATGCTGACGTCTTTATGTATAGTGGAATTTGGACGAACACGATTGGCAATGTTGTCATGGGGGGAAGTAAATATAAGGGTACCTACAGTGATAAAACCAAAGGTGGTGCTAAAGACACCGACATTGAGAAACTAACAACTAAGGGAAAAAGCATTTTTAGAGAATATGATAAGAGTTTCCAAACTGGATGCGTGGGTGCATGGGTAGATATTATGAAGAATCAAAGAGAATATGACGCTTTGATTATTTTCTCAGATTTTCAAGATGGCGTGACTCAATATCGCGAAAAAGATAAAAACGGAGGAGCTAAATACTATTATGGCAGTGATAAATTTGAAACAGTTTATGCTGATGGTGTGAGAGCAAAACACCCCACGGATGATCGTACTGAACAAGAGAAATCTTGGGAGAAGGATTGGCTGAAAGTATTTGGCGAAGCGAATACAGGCAAAGGGCCACGCTTATATTTATTTTCAACACAAACTGAGCCTCAGGCTATTTTTGAGAAATGCGTTAAAGCATCAGGCGGACAAAGTAAAATGGTGGAATGGTTAAGGACTGGAGGAAATCCACCAGCCATTGCTGACGACGAACCTACTGAAATTAAAAAGAGTTCGGTGAGTACGCCTGCTAACTCAAATCGATAGTAAGAAGGTATTAGGTCAATGTGCCTAGTACGCTAATCTTGTCGGCAAGCTGCACCTTGTTGAATGGTCATGCATGTCGCATGTCTCCGTTCGTCAGCGAAAATCACCGCAGAACTGGAAAGGTTTTGTGACCTCTGTCGGCGTACATGCAATTCTCTTGGGCTTAGCTTGTTGGGTTGTCTGGCAGTCGCCTTTGGCCGTTAAAATGCATCAAGACCCTGATTTATTTGTCACAGCCAGTGGTTCGGCAAAACCAACTGTGGTGTCGCAGGCCTACGTGGTAAAAAATCCATCGCGAAAATTTCAGGGAGCGAGTCGCCTGTCGGTCAATTCAACTTCCTCATCTATTGTTTTACCTGAGTTAACGGGAGTTTCCGATACGATGAATCCAAGTTTTAGTATGGAGAAGGGAATGGGCCGCGAGGGTGTGGGTCAGGGCCAGGGAATATCGTTTGGTAATGGGATGGGTGACTCGCGCACCTTAGTCGGAAAATTTGTGATGGGCGCTTCTATCCGCGCACAGAAGATTGCAGTGTATCTCGATTGTTCCGGATCCATGCGGCCTTATTTGACTCAAGTGACCCAAGAAATTAAGAATCAATTTCCTGATGCAGATGTATTTCGATTTGATGGAGCTCGCGTCGTCAGCCTGGAGAATAACATTGTCTATGGTCGGAACTTTCACGGCGATGCCCCTCGATTAACCGAGGCACCCACGCAGACAGTTGAGTCTGAATTAACTTCAGACGGTCGCCAGCTTTTGAGTCGCATTCGTACCGCCTGTGAAAAGGGTTCCTTGGGGGCGTGGATTGATCGACTGTTGGGCGAAGACTATGATGCGCTCGTGGTCTTTTCTGATTTTCAAGATGGCGTAAGAATTTACGAAGAGGGGAATAAGGGGGCACCGTCACTGGTTTACTCGGATAGTAATTACCATAAGGTGGGAAGGGATATGCCGGTTAAATCCTGGCAGGGTAAGTGGTTAGAAGCCTTTAAAAAGGGAATCACTGGCCACGGCCCTAAACTGTATCTCTATTCTATACAGCAGCCTCCACAGGGGCTTTTAAAGGCCTGTGTCGAGGCCTCAGGGGGCAATGCCATCTCGGTAAGCTGGCTGAAGTCTGGGCAACGGCCCGATTAGGCTTGGCGGTTGCACCCCGGCTTAAGATGGTTTGGATAAAGTGATGCAAATATTTAAGGCTGAGTACCGTGCAAATTTTTCGGATACCGATGCAGCGGGTATTATCCATTTCTCGACTATCTTCTTTTGGGTTGAGGCCACCGAAGAGGCAGTGTTTCGCCAACTTAAACTACCTTTTCTAAAATCAGATGGAAATAAGTTAACCGGTTTTCCCCGGGTCCGCGTAGAGTGCGATTACCTAGCGCCTATTTATCGAGAAGATGTCGTGGTCATTGAATTATCGCCTCGTGAGTTAGGTGATAAAAAAATTATTTGGAATTTTAAGGCTAAGGTTGGAGAAAAAGAAGTGGCCAATGGCGCTTTGACGACGGTCTACGCCTGGCGGGAAGGGCAGGGACCCATGTCCGCAGCGTTAGTGCCGCTAGAAGTGAAAACTACACTCGAAAAATTCTTTAAAGCGTAGCTGGTGCGATGAGTGATTCTGGTCTGATCCACAATTTTAGTCATCAGGCACTGGGCACACGCTTTTGGATTCGTATTGCGGATGAGGATTATGCCTTTGCTGAGCGTGCCGCAGAATCAGTCTTCTATACCCTCGATCGATTAGATTCCGAGTTAAGTAACAACAACCCCAGTGGTACCCTGTCGCTGATCAATCAGCTACCTGAAAGTGAAATGATCGCAGTCAGTGATGAATTCTGCGCCTTATGGAAATTCGCCGAAGGCTTTAAGAAGGAAACTGCTGGAGTATTTGATGTGACCGCAGGAAGTCTTTTTCGCTATTGGGCGGAGCGAGAAACGGATGAATTTAATCCCGATGATGCCACTTGGGAAAAGACTTTTCAGGATTATAAGACAGGAAAATTTTCCTTAGAAGGTAATGAACTAACACGTAAAGAGTGTGGCAGTGTCATCGACTTTAGCGCAATCATTCACGGGTATGCGTGCGATCGGATGGCGGAAATGTTAGAGAGTAGTTGGGGTATTCATCGCGCCCTGTTAGGGGCAGGCGGTAATGTAGTTTTAGCATTGGATCCTCCAGGAGAGGCCCGTGGATGGCGCGTGGGATTGGGTCTTACACTGGAACTTAAATTGTGTCGCACTGCTCTTACTAGTAAGTCAAGTAACGCCACGAAGTCGTGCTTGGTGAATCCACTCACGGGTGAGGCAGTAAAATTGGGTCAAGATGCCGTTCGTGCAGTGGCTAACTCCGCATTGGAGGCAGAAGCATTGACGACGGTTGGACTGTTATTGTCCAAATCTGAAACTGAAAATTTACTGACCAGTGTTTCCACCCGTGGTCTTTGGTTGCCGGGTGGGGAGTGTCTTGGAATGTTTAAAAATCTGGACTTAGTAAACCGAAACTAAGCCTTACTGATTAATCATTTTCTCGATATCTAGCTGGAGCTTTTCTCGGTTATTGGAGTAGAGAAAAGTATCAGAGGAGACGCAATTTAAGGCCGAGATGAGGACGTCGCGGGGCGGGCGGCGAGTATCCATGAGTCGACGAATGTAGACTTCGACATCGCTCGCAATTTCTGGGTGCTCGATCTTCAGTTTAACAATTTGTAAAAGTAGCGGCTGATTATTCTCATTCATAAGGTGGGCCTGAATGAGCATGTTATTCGCTTCAACGTAACGCGTAGCGGTAATTAATTTCTTACCTGTCGCGATGAGAAGTTGGGGCGGAATACGGCGATTCTCCAGTAAGCGCGTTAAATTAATCACCCCAATTTCTGGCTGACCATCCGCGAAGTAAGCGATACACTTTAAGGCATCGAGGGCGATTCTCGTGTCCGTCAGCCACTGTTCCCGATCAATCTGAGATAAAAGTTCATCAATCAATAAAATCGCATCGTGGGCTCGATTCGCATTAATGAGACACTCGGCATGCGTGAGTGCGAATTTAGTGCGACTGGGAAAGCGATTTTGTTCGGCGTGGGTGAGTAGTCGACCGGTTAACTTATCGTTAAAAACATCATTGGCGTATTGCGCCAGCTCGAGCATCGCCTGTTCTTTCTTGCCGTAATTTTTGATAACTTTTTCAATTTCGCTTTTACGCTTTTCTTCATTTTCGGGACCAGACATCAGGTGGAGCGCTTGAATGTAAGGACTGAAATTTTCTGGATTATTAATAATAATTAAATCCAGGCAGTCGCGAGCCTCTTGCAAACTGCCCATGTCTTTAAGCCAGCGGGCTTTAATTTCTAGGAGCCTCATCACGCCAGGATAGTTTTTAATGGCAGCATTTAGTAGTTTAATTGCCTCAGTTTTTTCGCCCAACTCGTACATTAACTGGCAGCGCAGCAGGAATCCCTCGGGATTTGTCTCTAAAGTGTAGTCGCGAATTAACCTTGTGGCCTCGGTATAGTTACCCCGGAAAAAGTTGGCCTGCGCTTCAGCAAGTTTGAGATCCTCGCGTATGACTGGACTGAGATTTTTATTAGGTAAATATTTTTTAGCGCAGTTGATTACTCGAGCATCTTGGTCGAGCATGAAGCACCGCGTTAGGTAGTTTCTAAAAATCTCTGGATCGTTAATGCCATAATCCAGCGAGTTCTCGAGAATTTGGAAAGCGTCCATCGAACGACCAAATGCGAAGTACAAGTCGGCACAAAGTTTTTGAGCTTCGGCATTGCGTGGGGTCAGACTCGCACCCGTGCCGATGTATTTAGCGAATTCTGCAAAGTCCCCGCGTTCCAAGGCTGCCTTGGCCACGCTCACAAAATATTCTCCCTTGTGATTTAAGTGAGCTACTTTTCCGTAGTCCGTCTCGGGATTATAATCGATGATTTTTTGGCGATTACGTTTACCGATTTCTTCAGAGGTCAGGAAAAAATTGACCACCTTGTCAGAAAAGGAGTCTGTATAAAATAAATAGATATCTGACCGGCGCGTGGTTGTAATTCCATACATGTAGCGCTCTCGGAAATACATGAATTCGGAAGCCATCAGCCATAGTCCAAAAACTAAGAACGGTAAGATTTGTAAAATGCGACGTGTGTTTAAACTATATACTTTTTTACTATATCCAAATTGCTCTACGAAAACCGTACCGAATAAAATACTGCGCGTCCGCTTCTCGTTGGGGTCGAAGCCATAATCATATTTATTCCTTTGATTCATGGGTGGCTCATTAACCAGACTATTTATCAACGAGGCAAGAGAGGAGTCTAGGAGATAAAATCCGCAGTAATTTCAACGGAATCTGTTGGGTTTAGGCAGTTTTTACCAATGCAAATCTGGAACCCTTGCACGGCATCGTCTTGCCGGAGATGCAGGGGGCGGTAGGCCCGTGCTCGTGTGCCGTCCCCGTGCATACCGGTGATGACGTCGTGTAGCTTGTCTAGATTATGCAGATCTTTATATTTGATAACCACCCAGCCCGTTGCCTGTCGCGTCAGTGCCTCAAGTGCGTAGGCCACGCCATGCGGTACATTTTTAACCAGTCCTCCATACGCTTTACTTAAATCGTAGAAGTTATCCGAACTTGTGGTCTCTCCCGTTAAAGTTTCCAGCTGTGCGTAAGCGTGGAGGAGAATCGAATTTCCGGCGGGCACCGCATTATCAAACCAATCTTTTTGTCTTACGGAAAGGTCTGCGCGATTTTTGGAAACCATGAAGTAGCCAACGGCATGCGGATCGCGGAAAACATTTTCAGCCGTCTTCATTAATTTCTGAGCCCTAGCAATGTGGTCAGTATGATGCACGCCGAGTGCCCAGTCGGCATAGGCGCCCAGAGTCAGTTCCGCTTCTGCTAAACTCGCATAATCGTTCATGATGCCTTCGCCACTTGAATTATCTTTGTATCGTGTCGTGGATAATTTAATTTCACTAGGACTCTCTTGGGTCATGTTTCCCCAAATATACATTTCCATTTTTGCTGCCTGTTTTACCCAATCTTTTCGGCCAAAAATCCATCCTGCCTTAGCCAAGTTTTTAATCACTAAAGCATTCCAGCCCAGCAGACATTTATCATCGCGCTCAGGCTGAGGTCTTTGTTGACGAATGTTTAAGAGTTTTTTTCGAGCGTTCTTGAACTTCTCTCGTTCCTTGAAATTCCCTCTTAGCTTGGGAATATTTGACCCCTCAAAATTACCTTGATCAGTAATCCCGTAGGCCTGGGCAAACTCTAGGGCTTGTTCGCCGAGGGCTTCGACGATTTCAATAGGCTTCCAGACATAAGTCGTACCTTCGTGGTGGTTGGTGTCCGCATCGAGCGAAGTGGCAAACAGTCCACTCTCGGTAAGCATTTCACGATTTAACCATTCGATGGTTTCTTCCACCACGACTTGATAAAGAGGGTCGCGATAACGTGACCACGCCTCGGCATAGGTGCCAATCAGCTGGGCATTATCATAAAGCATTTTCTCGAAATGCGGTACCGTCCAATCGCGATCGACACAGTAGCGGTGAAAGCCACCCCCGATTTGATCATAAAGTCCGCCCCGTGCCATGGCGCCTAAAGTAACGGTAATGACTGCATCAATGCGTGTCGCTAGAGCGCGATCATTATCAGCGGCTTGGGTGGCTCGAATACTTAAAAGGAAATCAACGACCGAAGGAGTGGGGAATTTGGGCGCACCACTAAATCCTCCGTAGGTATCATCATGATTTTCACAAATACGTTTAGCCGCTGTGATTAAATCCTGTGGAGTGGGGGATAGGCCATTGGCATCGGGCGCCACCGTCAGATGAATAAGATTTTTGGCAATGGCATCAGCGTTGGCCGCTAATTCATTTTTATTACTGTGATAAAAATCAGCTACGCGCATTAATAATTGTGGCCAGGGTACTTGTCCCTGTCCCCGGTCTTCAGGAGGAAAGTAAGTCCCACCAAAAAAAGGTCGTCCATCGGGCAGACAAAAACAATTCAGTGGCCAGCCCCCATGACCTTGAATCATCTGCACCGCATCCATCATCAACTTATCAACTTCAGGTTTTTCTTCTCGATCTACCTTGATGCAGACAAAGTGTTTATTCATTAACTCTGCTGTGTAAGCCTGTTCGAAAGATTCGCGTGCCATGACGTGACACCAGTGACAGGAGGAGTAGCCGACAGATACGAGAACGGGCTTATTGAGTTTTTTCGCTTCGGCAAAAGCTTCGGCACACCAAGGCCACCAGTGAACTGGATTCTCGGCGTGTTGACGTAGGTACAATGAAGACTCTTTGGCTAATCGATTAGACACGGCTCTAACCTTGCCAAAGAGTCGGTAGGTGCAAGTCTGTCCTTGCACAGGCTTCGACTTGCCCACCGCTCAATTAGTGCGTATTTCTTTGTTTTTCGAGATTCTGTCCGATGTCTAAAATTCAGATTTTAACTCCCACGGTCGCCAATCAAATCGCGGCTGGCGAAGTCGTCGAACGCCCCGCCGCTGTGGTTAAGGAGTTATTAGAAAATTCTCTCGATGCGGGTGCGAAAAGAGTCACGGTCGATTTTTCACGAGGCGGTAAAGCTTATGTGATTATTGAAGATGATGGCGTAGGAATGAGCCCAGCAGACGCCTTGCTGAGTCTTGAGCGTCACGCTACCAGCAAGATTCGCCTCGCGTCAGACTTGGATCGCATCGCCACTTTTGGATTTCGCGGTGAGGCTCTACCATCCATCGCCAGTGTCTCTCGCTTTACTTTACAAACGCGCTCAACCGACGCGGCCTCAGGCACAGAAATTTATATCAATGGAGGAAAGGTGATCCATCAACGCGACCATGGTATGCCCGTGGGTACACGCATTGAAGTAGCTAATTTATTTCATCCAGTTCCCGCGCGACTAAAATTTTTAAAGTCTGACGAAACTGAAGCCGCACACATTATTCGTCTAGTTCGTCTCTACGCCGTAGCCCACCCAGAAGTTGGATTTTTATTAAAAGAAGATGGCCGCGAAATTTTTCGTTCGCCTGGACATGTGCCATTGCTCGAGAGAGTAAGAGTCATTTGGGGTAAACAAGTCGCGGAAGAGGTAAGCGTGATGCCGTTATTCGAAGTCAAAGGTATGAGTATTAGCGGACTGCTTGGAAAACCAGGGGTCAGTCGTGGCACCCGCCAAGATCTGGTGACGGTGGTGAATGGACGCCCAGTCGATAGCCGTACGATGTCCTTTGCGATTACCGAGAGCTATCACACCTTGATTCCAAAAGGTCGCTATCCTTTGGCATTTATCTTTCTCGAAATTAATCCCGCATGGGTCGACGTGAATGTTCATCCCGCTAAGCGTGAAGTGCGTTTTCGTGATGAGGGCAATGTGCGTGGATTTATAATCCAGTCTCTTCTGTCCGTCTTGCGCTCCAAGGGTGGCGATGGCTTGCCCACCGAAACAATTATACCCACAGCACCCGCACCGACAACTGCACCCGCAGTGGGTGGTATTCCAAATCACCCCACGGCTTCATCCGCACCAGTGCCCGTAGCCGTGCCAAGTAATTCTCAGAGCCTTAAATTAGGTTGGAAATTTTTATCACGACTCCGGGAAGAGCGAGCCGTTTTTGAAACTCCCAGCGGTTTAGCTATTTTAGATATCGGTGCCGCTCACCAAAGAATTTTATACGAAGATATCTTAAAACAGTTCTCTGAACAAAGTCCGCTGAGTCAGCCACTGCTCATTCCTTTAAATCTCGAACTCGAGCCTTTGCCCGCTGCAGTGTTAAAGGAGAGGAATGATTTACTCACGGCTGCTGGATTTTCTTTCGAAGAATACGGCCGAAACTTTTGGCGCATTAACGCTTTGCCTGTCTGGTTAAACCCCGAAGACTCGCTCATATTCATTCGGGATTTATTGGCTGAGATGGCAAGGCGGGAGGGCGATTTCGGTAAGCCGGCCTTAGCCTATGATGCTTTAGCTCGCATGGCCGTGATTAAGGCGCGAAAGAAAGGCGATGCACTATCCGACCAAGAACTTTTACAGTTAGTACATAAACTTTTTCAAACTTCCCAGCCAGGTGTCGACCCACGAGGACATAAGACTTATATCGAGTGGACCGATGCTGATCTTTCCCGTCGCTTAAGTTAATTAGCGTCGGCTTTTGGGACGCTTTTTCGCTATCGCTGGCTTACCTGTGCGAAGCGCTTCAATTTGATCACGGAGTTGTGCCGCCTTCTCAAATTGTAATTCATCGGCTGCTTCTAACATCTCAGTTTCTAAATCAGCTAAGACCTGCGCAATATCGCGGTCGCTAGTCCCCTCAGTGACTTCTAAAATTTCTTCTTCATCGTCGACTAGACTTTCTTCGATGGCTCGAACGGTACTCTTGGGAGTAATGCCGTGTTTGAGATTGTACGCTGCCTGACGTTTCCGGCGATCGCCACAAATCGTTAAGGCCCGAGTGAGCGATTTAGTCATCACATCGGCATACAATAAGACTTTGCCTTCGAGGTGTCGTGCGGCTCGACCTGAGGTTTGAATTAAGCTGGTTTCACTCCGTAAAAAGCCTTCTTTGTCGGCATCCAGAATACCTACGAGTGCGACTTCAGGAAGGTCGAGGCCTTCTCGGAGAAGATTAACGCCGACGAGTACGTCGAATTTACCAGCACGTAAGCGTCGTAATATTTCAACGCGTTCAATGGCATCGATATCAGAGTGAAGGTACTCTACCTTGAGTCCATTCTCGCGCATAAATTGCGAGAGGTCTTCCGACATTCGTTTCGTTAAAGTAGTCACCAGTGTACGAGAGCCCTTTGCGGCGACCGCTTTGGCTTCACCGATAATATCTTCGACCTGACCTTTAATGGGTCTGACTTCCATGATGGGATCGAGCAGTCCGGTCGGTCTGATGACTTGTTCGGCGATGACGCTCGAAACTTTATATTCATGCGCCGCTGGTGTTGCCGAAACATAAATGGTCTGCCCCGAAATAGTATCGAATTCTTCGGGACGGAGTGGTCGATTTTCCATCGCTGAAGGCAGACGAAATCCGAAGTCGACGAGCTTTTCTTTGCGTGCGCGGTCTCCATGATACATGCCCCCAATCTGGGAAACGGAAACGTGACTTTCGTCAATAAATACAAGCTTATCCTCAGGGAAGAAGTCGAGTAAGCAGTGAGGGCGTTCGCCAGGTTTACGGCCCGACATATGCATCGAATAGTTTTCAATGCCTGAACAGAATCCAGTTTCACGAAGCATCTCTAGGTCATGTTCGACGCGCATGCGAATGCGTTGTGCCTCCACGAGGCGATTAGCTTTTTCGAAAGCGGCGACACGCTCTTCGAGTTCAATGCGAATCGCATCAGCCGCAGTTTTTACCCGAGCGGCTGAGGTAACGTATTGATTCGCTGGATAGAGATCAAATTTCTCCAAAGATTTTCCTGCCTTTAAGGTGACGGCATCCAGTTCGCGAATATTTTCCAAAGTATCACCCCAGAATTCTAAGCGGATGGCCGATTCCATATACGCAGGCCAGATATCAATCGTTTCACCGCGTGCTCGGAAATTACAGCGTTCTAAAATCGCATCATTGCGTGAGTACTGATTATTAACTAGTCGGTTGAGCAGGTCATCGCGTTTAATGACTAATCCCTTGTGCAAAGGAATCATCAAGGAAAGGAAGTCTTCTGGTGAACCGAGTCCGTAAATACAGGAAACAGAGGCGATGACGATAACATCGCGGCGAGAGAGGAGGGCGCTGCTCGCACTAATTCGTAAACGTTCAATATCCTCATTAATCGCTGAGTCTTTCTCGATGAATGTATCGGTCGATGGAACATAGGCCTCGGGCTGATAATAATCGTAATAGCTAACAAAGTATTCGACCGCGTTTTCCGGAAAGAAGTTTTTAAACTCCGAATAAAGCTGGGCCGCTAACGTTTTGTTGTGAGAAATGATGAGGGCCGGACGTTGTTGGCGAGCGATGATATTCGCCATCGTGAAGGTTTTTCCCGAACCGGTTACTCCAAGTAAAGTCTGACGAAGGTTTCCTGCTTCAATGGATTTATTTAAAGCAGCAATCGCCTCGGGCTGATCGCCGGCGGGGACATAGTTAGACTTTAAACGAAACTCCATTCGGACTTAAAAGATTTTACCTTGCAGAATCCACTGAGGATTTACCTCAGATAAATCATTAACAATATGATGAGCGTTCTGTGCTAGTAAAATTTCACGTGGATGGGTTGTCGCTAAAGCAATCGTTGTGAAGCCGCCAGCGAGTCCGGCCTGAATTCCCGAAAAGGAATCTTCAAAGACAAAAGATTTTCTTGGGTCGCCGCCCGCAAGCGCACAGGCCTTGAGAAATACTTCGGGATTCGGTTTTCCTTGGGTTACGTCTTCGCTCGATACCGCTCCTTGAAAATGTCCACCCAGTCCAAAGAGTTCGAAAGAAAGTGCGAGATTAGCCTTATGGGTGGACGTGCCGATCACACAGGGAATACCTAATAATTTCAGGGCATTGGTGAGTTCCTTGGCGCCGGGGAGTAGTCGGATATGCCCACTCCGTGCGATGGTACGATAGTGCGCCTCTTTTTTCTCGGATAGTCGGCGGATTTCTTGAGGGTCTTTAGACCAGCCTAAGATATTGGGAATGATGACTTCGTTTAACTTTCCGAATCCTAATTTGAAATGATTGGGAACGAGAGGAAGATTTTCTTCCTTCGCAAGACTTTGCCAGGCACGTTCGTGTGCGGTGGAGGAATCGATGACGACGCCATCCCAGTCGAATACAGCAACGGTGGATGACATCTTAATGTTTATCCCAGGCTAGGGTGACTTTTACGGGGCGATGTTCCCAAACGTTGAGCGGCTCAAAAATTTGTCCAGGTGCTAAAATATTATTAGGATCCAGAGCTTTCTTCACCGCCTTCATAGCAGAAATTTCCGCAGGCGAGTGTTGGAGACTTAGGAAAGGAGATTTGGCGATACCGATACCATGCTCGCCAGTAATTGCTCCACCCAGTTCGACCACTTTCTTCATGACTTCGTAGATTGCCTTTTCAGCTTTCTTACAGTCCTCAGGATTATCGCGATTGTACATGATGTGTACGTGGAAGTTTCCATCGGCAGCGTGTCCAAAGGTCGGAGTCGGTAGCCCAATCTTATCGCGTACTTCGCGAGTGTATTTAATCAAAGCTACATAACTCTTAAAGGGTACGACGATATCTTCGTTCAACTTTGCGTTACCCAGCGAATACATCGCCTGTGAACAGGTGCGACGAATATCCCAGAGTTTTTCAGCTTCGATTTCATTATCCGTTTCGCGTGATGCGACGCCGAATTTCTTGATCCACTGACGAACCTTAACGGCGTCATCGGCGAGTACTGCGGGGTGACCATCGATTTCGACTAATAAAATGGCACAGGTTTCTTTAATGCCCCCGAGTTCATCGGTAGAGAATACTCGGCCGCCGCGTTGTTTTTCTGCAGCTTCAACAGTTTGAGTATCTAAGAATTCAAAAACTGATGGATTGATTCTTGAACCCATGAGTTCAGCGGCTGCTTCGAGCGCTATTTCGTCGGTGCGACACGCAATGAGGAAAGTGCGACGAGCTAAAGGTTTGTTAACAAGCTTGATTGTCGCCTTGGTAATAATTCCCAGTGTACCTTCGGACCCAATCCAGAGGTCGCGTAAGTTAATTCCGCTGACGAATTTTCTTAGCGGTGCGCCCCATTTTACTTTTTCCCCAGTGGGAAGAAAGCCTTCGAGGGCATAGACGTGATCGCGAACCACCCCGTATTTAGCGGCCCGAAGTCCACCTGCGTTCGTCGCAATATTTCCACCGATACTACAATATTTTAGCGAGGAAGGGTCGGGCGGGAAAAATAAGCCGTGCGGTGCAGCTAAATCATTTATCTTCGCGGTGATAGCTCCGGGTTGCACCGTGGCCATAGCGGAGATTGGATCGATTTCAATTTTGTCCCAGTGATCCAAGTGAATAACCCATCCGCCTTTAATGGGTGAACTCGCACCCGTGTTGCCAGTGCCACGTCCGCGAACGGTGACAGGAACTTTATGTTGGTTGGCGAGTTTGAGAACTGTTCCGATATCCTCTTCAACTTTTGGTCGAATGACGGCTTCGGGCATGAACGATAAACGCATGTTATCGAACGACGCAGCGAAGCAGGTCGCTTCATCAGTCAAAACTTTCTCAGGTCCGAGAAGTTTGCTGAGCTCTTGCGTTGCCGCGGGATGAGTTTGAAGAGGAGCCATCGCTCACCCATCAAGCACGATTAGCCTAATTCTGCAAGCCACGCCGTGGCTTCCGCGTCGGAAGGCATCCGCCAATCGCCACGAGGGGAAAGGGCCACAGACCCGATTTTTGGGCCGTCTGGCATTGAAGAACGCTTATATTGCTGGCTGAAGAAGCGGGTCAGGAAGGTTTTTAACCAATATTTAATTTCGACCGTATCGTACTTACCCGCAAAGGCATGTTCGGTCAGCCAAAGAAGTTTAGCTGGACGGAATCCATTGCGAACGAAGTGGAAGAGGAAGAAATCATGTAACTCGTACGGACCGACTAAGAGCTCAGTTTGTTGAGTCATTTCGCCGTTGGTTCCAATAGGTAAGAGTTCAGGGCTAACGGGTGTAGCGACAATATCTTCGAGCAACGCGCGTTCATTGCCGACGTGACGTGCGTGAGCTGCCCACGAGACCAAGTGCTTAACTAAAGTTTTAGGTACGCCGATGTTGACGTGATACATCGACATGTGATCGGCGTTAAACGTGCACCAACCTAACGCTGCTTCCGAGAGATCTCCTGTACCCACAACTAGGCCCTGCGTTTGGTTAGCGATATCCATGAGCACTTGAGTACGCTCGCGTGCTTGGGCGTTCTCAAAAGTGATATCGAATTTACCAGTCGGGTGTTCGATGTCCTTAAGGTGATTATCAACCGCATTACCAATGGGGATTTCACGTGCAGTGATACCCAGTGCATCCATTAGTTTGCGTGCGTTGATGCGCGTACGCTCGGTGGTTCCAGGTCCAGGTAGGGTGACTCCGATGATCCCTTTGCGGTCTAGTCCGAGTCGACCAAACGCTTCAAGCATCACGAGGAGGGCGAGGGTAGAATCGAGTCCGCCCGAAACTCCGATGACGGCGTGTTTAACTCCAGTGTGACGGAGACGACGAGCTAAGCCCGTGGATTGGATTGCGAAAATTTCCTGACTGTTTTCGTCGCGACGATGGGCATCCGAGGGAACGAATGGGTGTTGCGAGAACCGACGACGAAGTTTGGGGGTTGTGCCGGTCGGATGTTTAACTTCGAAACTGATGAAGCGTGGTTGGTACGAAGGAATCTGACCAAAGAAAGTACTGTTGCGGCGACGTTCGGCCTGCAGTTTGTCGACATCAACCTGCGAAACGATGAGCGATAACTCGAAGCGAAAACGCTCAGATTCTCCAAGAATTAGGCCATTTTCAGCAATTAAGCCGTGTCCGCTGTAAACGATATCGGTGCTCGATTCGCCCGCACCTGCAGCAGCATAAATATAAGCGGCTAAACAACGAGCCGACTGCGAGCGCACGAGATCGCGGCGGTAATTTGCCTTGGTGAGAAGTTCGTCACTCGCCGAAAGATTACAAAGTAGGGTGGCGCCGGCTAAAGCTTGAGCTCCGCTAGGAGGTTCAACGGCCCAAAGGTCTTCGCATAGTTCAATTCCGACTACGCAGTCAGAAACATCTTTAGCTTGAAAAAGTAAATCGATACCGAAGGGAACTTTTTTTCCGAATAATTCAACTTCTTGAAAATGAGCGACGCGACTCGAAGCGAACCAGCGTTGTTCATAAAATTCACCCGAGTTAGGTAGGTGAGTTTTGGGAACGACCCCTAAAATATTTCCGTGCGAGACGAAGACGCCGACGTTGTAGAGTCGTCCCGAAATTTCTAAGGGCATGCCGACAAGGGCAGTGAGGGACAGACGAGCCGTCGCTTCGGCGATTTGGGAGAGACCTTTGAGGGCGCCGTTGAGAAGAGTGCGTTGGCCGAATAAGTCCCCACAACTGTAGCCCGTTAGGCAAAGTTCGGGTAGAACAACGATCTCCGAGCCCTCGGCTGCCGCTTTTTCTAGCGCTTGGATAATGAGCTGGGTATTGGCTACAGGGTCACCGAGTCGCAGGGCTGGGGAGGCAGCTGCAACGGTCACAAAACCGAACTGATGTGTATTTTTTGCCATTTTTGGCTCGGTAACCCGTATGTTCACCGTTGACCCCTGTCGAGGCAACCCGAAAGGTCTACCCATCCCTCGTTTTGGGGCTGTTATGTCAAAATTGTCACTAAAAGAAGTCAGTGTTTTCTCCCCCGCCACGGTCGCAAACGTGGCGTGCGGATTCGACGTGCTTGGTTTCGCCATCGAGAAGCCGGGCGACGAAATTATTGTTCGTCGGTCCGACAAGCCTGGATTCCGCATCACTAAGATCACTGGTGATGATGGCCGACTCCCTTTAGAGCCTAAATTAAATACCGCGGGCGTTGCTGTTCTCGATCTGCTTCGTCACCTCAGCTTGGGTGATGTGGGTATCGAAATGGAGATACATAAGAAGATGCCTTTCGGTAGTGGACTCGGTTCCAGCGCGGCCAGTGCCGTCGGTGGTGCCTTCGCTGTAAATCATTTACTCGGTGAGCCTCTTACCCGTCGTCAACTTTTACCCTTCGTTGTTGCGGGCGAAGCCGCCGCGGATGGTGCCTGGCATGCTGACAATGTTGGTCCCTGTTTATTGGGTGGAATCACTTTCATTCGTTCGAACGCAGAGCTCGATGTTCATAATATTCCGATTCCCAATAATCTTTGGGCAGCGGTCGTGCATCCTGACATCGTGGTACTGACAAAGGTCGCGCGCGAAATTATGCCTCGTCACGTTCAACTAGAAACTTCGATTCAACAAAGTGGAAACTTAGGTGGATTGATTTCTGGTCTGTATCAAAGTGACTATGCTTTAATCGGTCGATCCTTGCATGATGCGATTGCGGAGCCACATCGTCAGCGTCTCATTCCTGAATTTTATCGTGCTAAGCGTGCAGCGATGTCCGCTGGTGCATTGGGTTTTTCTATTTCTGGTGCAGGTCCGAGCGTTTTTGCACTCTGTGAGGGTGAAAAAGCTGCCCAAGCCGTAGCTAAAGCAGTGACCGAGGTTTTTGCGTCGGTACCCATTAAGGCAACCCCCTACGTTTCACGTATCAATCCTAAGGGCGTCCATGTCATCTCCGAAAAATAAGCTAGAATTTATTTCCACGGCCGACTCTTCGCAAAGTGCCTCATTAAGAGAGGTCTTGCTTTCTTCGATGCCAGGGAAGGGTGGACTTTGGGTGCCGAAAGTGATTCCACAAATCACGTCCGACTTCATTGAGCAGCATCGTAACGACACTTACGCTCAACTTGCTGAAGCCGTTATCGCTCCTTATCTCGCTGATGAGTTGGGTCCGGATGTCTTAAAGCGTCTTTGCAAAGAGGCATTTAATTTTCCTGTCCCGCTGATTTACCCCAAAGGTTATCAGGGTAAGCCCGAGGGTGCGATCAGTGTCTTAGAATTATTTCAAGGTCCTTCAGCAGCGTTTAAAGACTTTGCCGTTCGATTACTCGTACGTGTGACTGCACATGTTTTAGGAAAAGACTTTCCTGAGCTTACAATTCTCGCAGCGACATCGGGCGATACCGGTGGTGCGGTGACTGAAGCTTGTGCCAATGTTCCCGGTGTGCGTGCGGTGGTTCTGTATCCACGCGTCGGTGTGAGCGCTGTACAAGAATCACAAATCGCCCGCCGCCGTCCGGGCGTCGTAGCCATCTCTGTGGACGGTACGTTTGATGACTGCCAAGCCCTTGTAAAACGGGCCTTAGCGGATCAAGCACTCAGTCAGCGCCGTCCCTTGCTGACGGCTAATTCCATTAATCCAGTTCGTCTGATTGCTCAGGTTCCTTTTGCGTTTCATGTGCGTCGTCTGATGGCAAAAAATCAACGCCTCGCGATTATTGTTCCCTCGGGTAATTTAGGAAATGTCGGTGCAGTTCAATTAGCACGTCGCATGGGTCTGCCGGTCGATTCTCTAATCGCAGCGACCAATATTAATTCTCCGTTACCTGATTTATTTGCTTCTGGTAAGTATCAGCCACGTCGTTCGACGCCCACCGCCTCCAATGCGATGGATATTGGCGACCCTAATAATTTACCGCGTCTCTTAGCTTGGCACCAAGGTGGACCCGCCGTGCAGGCGGTGACAGTGACTGATGCAGAAACGCTCGACGTGATGCGCCGGGTTCTTCAGCAGGGCGAGTATGTCGTTTGTCCGCACACCGCCGTCGGCTGGAAAGCAGCCGAAGATTATATTAAAAATAAT
>JBBAUZ010000003.1:0-17382 GCA_040397965.1 Opitutales bacterium
GACAACCCCGGATAGTCAAAAAATGCTGTTAACAGGACACTTAATGACCCATGGGAGGAATGAGACTCTCTACTATAATAAAGTGTAAGAATTATAAGAGTACTAAAATTATAACAGCTAATTTTGCATTTATAACCAATACTAAGAATCTCTGGATAATCGTTAGGTATTAAAATGACCTAAGATTAAATCTTAGAGATAATCTGTATAATAACATAATTCGTATTGTCAGAGAAGTTTCTGTGGAATAGTATAACAAGACATCAGACAGAACTTACCGCAAGTTTTGTCGACAAAAACAAAAACCAAATAGATTTTGGATATGACTACCTCGACCCTAAAAAACCTTAACTGTAGATTTTTAAACAAGAAAATATTTTGGTTGATGGCGGCGAGTGCGCTCGCGCTCAACACGACATCGCTCGAGGCAGGTAATTTACCGACGGGTGGAACGATCACCACAGGCCATGGTAGTATTAGTCAAAGTGGTTCAACGCTGACGGTTCAGCAAAACACAGCCAAGATGGCTGCGAATTGGGATAGTTTTTCGATCGGCACTAACCACACCGTTAATTTCGTTCAGCCGAATGCGCAGTCGGTTGCACTCAATCGCGTGGTTGGATCTGACCCATCGGTAATCCAAGGACGTCTCAACGCGAATGGCCAAGTTTTCTTACTCAATCCCAACGGCGTTCTCTTTACTAAGACATCGCAGGTGAATGTCGGCGGAATCCTCGCCTCGACTTTGGCTTTAAGTGATGCCGACTTCGTCACCGGAAATTATAAATTCCAAGGCAACAGTTCGAACGGGATTATCAATCAAGGTAATATCATAGCTGGGAAAGACGATAATGGCGGCGATGTCGTCATGATTGCCGCTAAAATTTCGAATGAAGGAACCATCAATGCCCAAGGTGGCACCGTGGCTCTAGGTGCAGGCAGTAAAGTGACGCTGGACCTGGGCGGCGTGGTTAAACTCCATATTGAAGAAGGGATTCTCGATGCCCTTATTGAAAACGGGGGAGCTATTCGTTCGGACAGTGGCACAATCCTACTCACAGCGAAAGCTGCCGAGTCTTTAAGTCGGACAGTCATCAAAAATACCGGAGTCATTGAAGCACAAACCCTGAGCGTAGGTAAAAATGGTAAAATCCTTCTGCTCGGCGGAACGAGTGATAGTATCGATGTCGGTGGTAAGCTCGATGCCAGTGCACCGAATGGTGGCGATGGTGGATTTATTGAGACTTCTGCAGGTTCTGTAAATCTAGCGGATGATTTAAAAATCACGACAGCTGCGAGTAACGGACGCACTGGTAATTGGCTGATTGATCCTGAGGTGATCGAAATCATTGCGGGCAGTGGGGGTAGCACCACGGGATTACCTGCCACGGGTATCAGTCAGATTGGCACTATAACTCTTAGTAACGCACTTGCGTTAAGCAATGTCTCCCTCAATGCCACGGGCTGGATTGATTTTACAACCAACTTTAATTACGCAGGCGCCACGGATACGGTGCTCAGTCTCTACGCTCCCGTGATTAAACTCGGTGGAAATATTTCGACCTCGACCGCGAAGCTTGGACTCAATTTTGGAGGCACCTACAGCAGTACATTTTACGCTGGCGATGTGATGGTTTATGGGGCCAGTCGCACCATCGCAACCAAAGGCGGCGATGTTAATTTTTATGGTAATATTGGTGGCGGCACGACCAACAGTTTAAGTATCGATACTAAAACGGGTGCAGTAACGCCTGGTGCGATTACACATTTCGGTGATGTGAACGGGACATTTAATGCCACCACTGTAACTACTCAAATTTTCTCTGTCAGCTTCACCGCTGGAAATAATCATTCCGTTATTTTTGATTGCGGCAATGGTACGTTAACTGTCGACGGTGTTATCACAACACCAACTACGGGATTTGTCCCAGTCGGCCACATCAATTTTCCCGGTGGTACTATTGTTTCACTGAATGCCAGCAGTCAGGGACTCGATACGGTCACCATTACTAAATTGGGAGGTGAGGTTATAACAATTACCCCAAATTCAAATGGTAGAATAACTATCCCAGCCGGTGGACTTGAAATAACCAAAATTGAATACTTCACGAAGAGTGCTAATGCGCAAAATCTGGGAAGTAGTAACAGCGTAGATATTTACAATACAGCCAATGTCGGTGCGCTCGCTAATTACACCGCCGTCGGTGGTGTGTTTACGATTGATACGAGCATGGGAATCAGCGTTGCGGGCGATATCCGCATCTCAACGACTAACTTCCTCAATAATTCAGACAGTAGTGCACTCGTTGCGGGATCAGGAAATACCTGGGAGGTGTGGAGTTCTAATCTGACACCTTTTGATATCAGTTCGGGCGATGTCCGTGGCGGCCTCGATTATAATTTCAAACAATACAACGCGACCTACGGCACTTCCACGGTTCTCGGTGCTGGTAACGGATTTCTCTATACCTATGCTCCCGAAATATCGTTCTCATTAGTAAATGATTTAACGAAAGTTTATAATGCGAGTAATAATGCGACCGGACTTACGGGTCACTACCAAGCCAATGGAGCTGTAGACGGAGATACGATTGGTGAAGACGGAGCCAATCCACTTCCAAACACTGGAACCTATTTTTCACATAATGTAGACACCGGTATCAATGTCACCGCCACAGGCATCACTGTCGCATCTATATTGGCTTATAATACCAGCCTTTCAAAGCCAGTTTACGGTTATGGACTACTGAGCACGACCGCTAGTGGAAACATTGGTGTTATCACCAAAGCAGATATCAGTGCGATCACAGGAATCACCGCGAATAATAAAATCTATGATGGTAATAACACGGCCACCTTGAATCTAAGTGCCGTGGGGTACACGGGTGGATATGCAGGTGATGACCTTACCATTTTAAATAATTACACCGCTAACTTTAATGATGAAAATGTTGGTACCGCTAAACCTGTAAGCGTTACGGGACTCACCTTAGGTGGCTCAGATGCCGTGAACTACAACCTTCTCAGTTCTACCGCCTCCACATCTGCTAACATCACCAAACGCCCCCTCACGACTATCACAGGTATCACCGCAGCGGATCGTCAGTATAATGCGGGAACTGTCGCGACACTCAATTATTCTAGTCCGACCTTTGGAAACTTAGTAGACGGTGACACCTTAACCATTACATCGGCTGTTGGCAGCTTCGCTACTAAAGATGCGAATACTAATCCCAAAACAGTAACCATTAGTTCCATCGTCTTGGGTGGCAGTGATGCTGGAAATTACAGCCTACCTACCCTGGCGCCCACGACTACCGCGACCATTTCCAAAGCTGATATCAATTTTATCTCTGGCATCACAGCTAATAATAAGACCTACGACAGTCTCACGACCGCATCCTTGAATACCAATCTTGTGGGCATCGTATTCGACGGAAAATTTGCAGGCGACACCCTGACGGTGCTCAGTTCGGTTGGAAACTTTGTTAATAAAAATGTCGGTACTGGAAAAACCGTCAATATCACTGGGCTCACTTTAGGCGGCACCGATGCCGGTAATTATAATTTAATTAGTACCACCGCATCAGCTTCCGCGAACATCACTAAAGCTAATATCAGTGCCATCAACAGTATCACCGCCGATAACAAAGTCTATGACAGCACTCTCACTGCGACGCTGAATGTCAGTTTAGCAGGCTTCGCGGGTAAGTTCGCTGGCGATGTTCTCACTGTGGCGACGAGTAGCGGAGCGTTTGCTCAGGAGCATGTCGGGCTCGCTAAGACAGTGAATATTACGGGCCTGAGTTTAGGTGGAACCGATGCGGGTAATTACAACTTACTCAGCACAACCGCGACTGCGACCGCTGACATCACCAAAGCAACTATCACTGCCATTGCAGGCATTACGGCAAATAATAAAGTCTATAATGCAAACACCACTGCCCTACTCAACACCAGCGGAGTGTTGGTAACTTTTACCGGCGCAGTCGGGGGCGATGATCTCACCGTTGCTACCTCAACAGGTACCTTTATTGATAAAAATGTTGGAGATGGAAAAACCGTTAATATCACCAATCTGAGCTTAGGTGGAACCGATGCGGAAAATTATATCTTAAGCAATACCACTGCCCTCACCTCGGCTAATATCACTAAAGCTGATATCAGTTCAATTACCGGCATCGTAGCTCTCAACAAAATTTATGACGGTAATGATACTGCCGCGCTGAATCTAGCACCGGCAGTTTTTAATGGGGAATTCAGTGGCGATCATCTGAATGTCGCAACACCGACTACCGGAACATTTCGCACGGCAGGTGCGGTGGTTGGTGCACATGTCGGCACTAACAAAATTGTCGACATCACGGGACTAACCTTAGGTGGCGTGGATGCCGGGAACTACAATCTCGTCGTTGATACCGCGACAGCCTTGGCCAATATTGTAGCGCTAGGCATTAGCAGTGTAAGCGAAATCACAGGAATTACAGCCAATAATAAACCTTATGATACACTTCGGACAGCGACACTGGATATTTCCGGAGCCGTGATTCCTGGTATTGTTCTCGGTGACGACGTCACCGTCGATATTTCCTCTGCGACGGCTAACTTTAATAATAAATATGTTGGCGTTGGAAAACCGGTGAGCATCAATGGCTTAAAATTGGGCGGTGACGACGCGGTGAATTACGTTCTGCTTAATGATCACGCATCCGCGACAGCAAATATCACAGCAATCGATATAACGGAGATCACGGGCATCACCGCTAATAATAAAACGTATGATACCTTCACCACTGCCGCTCTCAATTTAGGTGCGGCGGCATTTACGGGAAGACTCGGATCCGATGTTCTTACGGTTGCCACTTCAACTGGAAATTTCATCGATAAAAATGCCGGCACCGGAAAAACCGTTAATATCACTGGTCTAACCTTAGGTGGCACGGATGCGATTAACTACAATCTCGTCACCAATACAGCCACCACTCAGGCGAATATTACCCAAGCCAACATCAGCGCCATCACCGGTATTGCAGCGCAGTATAAAGTTTATGATAGCTATACGACCGCTACTCTTAATACGACGGCCGCAGGATTCACTGGAATCCTCGGATCCGATGTTCTTACGGTTGCCACTTCAACTGGAAATTTCATCGATAAAAATGTCGGGAACGGGAAGACCGTCAATATCACCGGCCTGACCTTAGGTGGTACAGATGCAGGTAACTATAATCTACAAAGCACGGTTGCTACCGCTATTGCGAATATCCTGAAGGCCAACATCAGTGCGATTACCAACATCACCGCTAATAATAAAGTTTATAATAGTAACTCCGATGCGACGTTGGATGTAAGTACTGCTTTATTTACGGGCATACAAGGCTCCGACACACTCACCGTCGCCACCGCAACGGGTACATTCACCGAGCACCCACACGTAGGAAATGGTAAAGATGTATTAATCACTGGACTCACTCTCGGTGGATCCAATGCCGGCAACTACAACCTAATCAGCACCACGAGCAATGCCACTGCCGACATCACCCCAGCACATATCACTAATATTACCGGCATCACCGCTCAAAATAAAATCTATGACGGCGATGACACCGCGATATTAAATGTAAGTGCTGCGGGTTTCACCAATGCCTTCACGGGGGATGACCTCTTTGTCGCCACCGCAACAGGTAATTTCAGCGATCAAAACGTCGGTGTAGGTAAAACTGTCAATATTACCGCGCTCACTTTAGGCGGTGCCGATGCCGAGAACTATATCCTGGATAGCGACATCGCTCTCACGACTGCTAATATCAGTAAATTAAGACTCACCGATATCACCAACATCTCCGCAGTCGATCGGCTTTATAATGCTGGGACAAATGCCACCCTCTTAGTAGATAGTCCCGTATTTGGCGGTCTGATTGGAGGCGACGATTTGTCTATTACATCAGCCGTAGGTACTTTTGTTAATAAAAAAGTAGGTATCAGCAAAACCGTGACCGTCAGTTCCATTGTCCTCGGTGGACTCGACGCTGGAAATTATGATCTTCCGCTCGTTGCACCAACGACGACGGCTTCAATCTCCAAGGCCAACATCCTTAACATCACGGGCATCACCGCGGATAGCAAAAAGTATGATGGCAATACCACAGCTAGCCTGAATGTAGGTTCGGTTAATTTCACCGGAGAATTTGCCGGCGACGCACTCACGGTTGCTGGTGCCACCGGAAAGTTCGACAGCCAAAGTATCGGTAAAAACAAAACCGTAAATATCACAGATTTAACTCTCGGTGGTGAAGATGCTATCAATTACAATCTCATCGACACCACGGCCACGGCCCGAGCAGATATTATTGCAGGTACTGACTTAGTAGATGCGAACCAGTTCCTTCCAAAGTCTAATGCGGTTCCCGTGTTTCCATTATTTTCGCCGACCATGACACTGTATGGCCAATCTAGATATTTTTACCAAGGTTTAAATCTCCTGCTCCCACCTCCAGAATCCATCGCGAAGGAAGTTAAAAGCGGTGCGCCTGCTTGGTTATACTTACCTGTCAGCCTAGATTACGAAGAACCTAAAGTGGAATTGAGAAGTAAAAATGGATCTAACTATATTAAAAGCGATAAGCGAGACGGTGATACTATCGTTCGATCTGGCGAGGGGCCTACCAATATCATTGTGATAGGCGATGGAGTTATATTTAAATCTCACTAAAGCTCTACTTAAAAAATTTTGAAAATTACAATGAATCAAAAATTCTTCATCTCTGCCGCACTCGTTTTGGTTATCATCAACCAGGATTTGGAAGCGCAGTCGTCCCCACCTGATGCAGGTCAAGTGCAGCGCGATACAGCCCAACCTAGTATCGTCACCCCCCGAAAGTCCGACTTAAAACTCTTACCTAAATTAGAAAACCCTGACATTCGCGTCACCAAGAAATCGGGTGCCACGGTACTCATCAAATCGGTTAAATTTACCGGTAACACGGTCATTAGCAGCGAGGAACTTAATGCCGTCGTTCAACCTTTAATCGGAAAAAATCAGAGCTTTGATGACCTACGAGCGATGGCTCAACTCATTAATGATTATTATCACGAGAAAGGATACTACTTTAGTCGTACCATCATTCCCGTTCAGGAGTTCGATGACGGCGTCTTAACGATGTCCATTCAGGAAGGTCGCTACGGCGACGTGGTCATACGTGGCGACGATTACATAGTTAAAGGAAGTACACCCTTCCTCTCAGATCTCAAACGCGGTGATGTCATCGATTTAACCACACTGGAAGAGACCTTACTTCGACTCGATGATGTTCCTGGAGTGAGTATCTTCCCAGTAATCACTGAAGGCAAAGAGATTGGCACGGCAGACATTACAGTCACCTCACGTATTGATACTAAAACCGGCGGGGAAATCGATTTCGACAATAATGGCAGTCGTTACACTGGGCTCTACCGGGTCAGTGCACGCTGGTACAATAATCACAATTTTACTTTCGGTGATAATATCGAAGTCAACGCCATCGCCTCGGATGCTAACTTGTGGCTCGGATCATTAAATTATAATATACCTCTAGCTGGCGGGGGACTCGTGGCACAACTTCACTACTCACATACCTCTTACGAACTTGGCAAAGATTATGCACCTTTGGGTGCCACCGGAACAGCTAATATTTGGTCAGGGAATTTAGGTTATAACATCATACGCTCGCAGAAAACAAATCTTAGTCTGATGGTCAGTTATCAACACAAAGATTTAAATGACCGGTATGCCCAAGTCGGCGTCGACCACCATAAAACCAGTGATAGTTTTCCTGTAACATTACGATTTGACCGCCGCGATGAGTTTTTGTCAGGCGGAATCAATTATGGATTAATCACTTGGACGCCGGGTACGTTGAACTTAAATGGTTCGCAGTTAACCAACGATCAAGGTACCGCCCAATCCGATGGCTACTTTAATAAAGTTAATTTAGACTTAGTTCGTATCCAAACTTTAGCGGATAATATTTCATTATACCTGCGCTACTCCCAACAATTCGCCGACAAGAATCTCGATTCATCTGAACGTATGAGCATGGGCGGTGCCGATGGTGTTCGCGCCTACCCGATCGGCGAAGGCACGGGCGATGAAGGCTGGCTCGGGCAAGTTGAGCTACGCTATAGTATGGATGAATACGCTCCGTACATTTTTTATGACGCTGGATCGACACAATTGAATTATAAACCTTGGGATGCTAATTCAGACAAATCACGCACCGTCAGCGGAGCGGGAATCGGTTTACGTTATAATTACCTAGACCAAAAGTGGTTTGCGAATTTAGCCATCGCTTGGAGAGTAGACGGTGGAGCGCCTCAAAGCGACATCGGCAACGGTGCTTATCGTATTATATTCTCGGCTTCACATACCTTCTAATATTTCTGGCTTCTACACTTGCCCTAGGTCGATTTTAATCTTAATATATAAGGGTGAAAAACATCTGGAAATGTTTCCTCATCCTTTGCCTTAGTTCTACGCTTAAGGCCCAGATGATTTCGGCTCCAGGAATCAACTTCTTGAAAGCCGAGTATGGTCATACTTTCTCCTATACAGAAATAGGTCGAAGTTTCACGGGCTTCCGTTCGGTGGGTTTTGGTGGATACTCTTTTAACACGGGCGAGGGAAAAAGTATCGAAGCAGAGGTGGCGATCGTGAATCAGCTTTTAAAGAGGTGGAATGAGGAAGACTCACAGGCGAATTTCGTGATAGGTGGAGGTGTGGGGCGAGGGCGCGCGGGCAACCGTGAAGGTTGGGCGGGCACGGTATCATTTCTAGCCGACTGGGAAAACCGCCGCTGGCACATCATGCTCCAAGAGCAGGTGGTATTTGTCCCCACGACGAGTCGTCTGGTGAGCACGCTGATGGGCGGCTGGGCACCCTGGCTAGCGGAATACGACGAGTGGGCACCTTGGATTTACTATACAGTTCAACATGAAAACGGAGCGGGCGTTGGGCTTGCCCACGGCCCTTCACTCGTGCTCATGCACCAGAGCCTATTACTTGAACTTAGAGTCATGCGCTCCGACCATGGCTATCATGCCGAAGCAGGCATTCGTTCACTCTTCTAAACTTATGAAAAAACTATTTGCGCTCATTCTCGTCACTCTCTGCCTGACAACACTGGCCGATGAGAAACTGCCTGCGGGCGTGAAACCCTACCCGCTCGATTATTGTGTCGTTTCCGATGAAAAGCTCGGCTCGATGGGAAAACCTATTGTATTCATATTTGAAAATCAGGAAATCAAACTTTGCTGCAAGGAATGTCGCAGTGAGTTTGATGCCGATCCTAAAAAGTTTTTAGCAAAAATTAACAACCCGAGCAAGGAAACCAAACCCTCTGCACCTGCAGCGATACCTTCTCCATCCGGTATCGTCGTTCAGTTAACGGTAGACGGCCTAGTCTGTAATTTCTGCGCGAGTAATATCTCGAAATCCTTCAGCAAGCTCCCCGAAGTCGCCGAGGTATATGTAAACCTCTCAGCCAAAGCGGTCCTTCTCCAATTAAAAGAAGGTCAAAAACTTCCAGAGGAAAAAACTAAGCAAATCGTGACCGATGCTGGATTTAACTTACGGGGTATCAATTATCCCAAGGAATCATTTAACTCAGTTAAAGATACGCTTAAAAAGAGCACACCATGAACCGTTTTCAAACGTGGGTTCAAACACTGGGAGTTCCGTTTTTGACTCTGTTCACTTCAGTATCCACATTGATCTGCTGTGCCTTACCAGCACTCCTCGTTTCAGTAGGACTCGGTGCCACTCTGGCCTCCACGCTTAATCGCTTTCCACAACTCACCTGGATTTCAGAACATAAGCCCCTCGTGTTTGGGGTTTCGGGAGTTTTGTTAATCGTAGGCGGTATTTGGTTATGGTGGGCACGCAATCTTCCCTGCCCCGCTGACAAGAAATTAGCCGATGCGTGTACACTCGGACGAAAAATCTCTTATTGGATTTATGGATTCTCGGTCATCGTTTGGGTAACCGGATTCACGTTCGCGTTTTTGTTGGGGTGAGCGCGAGCTTTGCTCGCGAGGGGACAAGGTGACACGGGGACAAGGAACGTGGCCTACAGCCACGAGTGGGCACGTGGGCAAGGGGACACGGGGACAAGGGGAGATGCTAGGACGCGACGCAGTCGCGCCCCTACCTATGTATCCAAAATATAAATCCAAAGTGCATTTGGACACTACCCCGTGTCACCTTGTCACCTTGCCAGCTTGTCCCCTGAACTTGTGTCCCCTAGATTTTTAAACTTCCTCTGGTCGGGCTGGTGAGATTCGAACTCACGACCTCTTGCACCCCATGCAAGCGCGCTACCAGGCTACGCTACAGCCCGAGCAAAGGACTGTTTGTTAAGCCGTGTGGGGGTGGAGTTGTCAATCTGACAAACCAGACCCTTTCTTTTACCTAATAGAAGTTAGAGATTATCAATATCTGCACGCAGTGCATCGGCTTTTTTACGGACGGCACTCTGCTCAGCGGGTGACATATTTGCTGCCTGCCTCACGGCCATCCCAATGCGTGGATTATTTAAAAAGCGCTTCTGATGACGTAACCAAAAATCCCAATACAGTGCATTGAGTGGACAAGCTTTATCACCGTATCGGTCTTTGGGATCATACATGCAACCCGTACAATAATTCGACATCTTCGAAACATAACTGGCCGCACAACAATAAGGCTTCGTCGCTAAAAAACCTCCATCGGCATGAAGGCTCATCCCAATCACATTCGGCAATTCAACCCATTGAAACGCATCAATATAAACTCCCAAATACCACTTCTCGACTTCGGCAGGATTAATTCCCGCCGTTAAACAAAATGAACCAATGACCATTAAGCGCTGAATGTGATGCGCGTAGGCCGTGTCTAGTGACTGCCCTACGGAATGCTTCATACAATTCATCTTCACCTTACCCGTCCAAAACCAAGAAGGCAGAGATTGGGTATGTCCGAGACCATTGGATTTTTCGTAGTCCGGCATCTTCGCCCAATAGACTCCGCGAATGTATTCACGCCATCCAATGATTTGACGAACAAACCCTTCCGTTGCGGCAAGCGGATAGGTGTCGGGATTTTTAAGATGCGCTTTAACTGCCGCCTGAGCTACCTCCAGTGGCGAAAGTAATTTAACATTTAAAGCGAACGACAGACGTGAATGAAATAGCCGATCCGAATCGGTGTGCATGGCGTCCTCATAATCACCGAAGTTGGGCAAACCCCTTTCAATGAATGCCTTTAGCTGAGCCAGAGCCTCGGCGCGATCTTGGGGCCATGGAAAATTTTCCGCGGATGGATTACCGAAAGTCTTCGCCCCACTCTTTTGAATCTCTGACCAAAGTTCAGAGTGGTCATGTGATAAATCCCACGACTTTACTAAGTTCGGTTTACCCTTCCAGGGCTTACGATTGTCGTGATCGAAATTCCACTGCCCGCCCAGCGGCTCACCGTCGCTCTCCATCAGCATGTCGGTGCGTTGACGCATTCGACGATAATAAGACTCCATCACCCAACGCTTGGCGTCTTTCTGAAAATGTTTAGCGACGCCACCACGCTCATCAATAAAATGTTCCGAACTCACGCAGGCTGATTCTAAACCTAAATCTTTGGCGAAAGACTTGAGCTCTTGATCGAGGCGATATTCATCGGGCTCTTGATATTCAAAACGCGAGGCACCGACCTCTTTAATCACTTTCTTAAGATTCGAAGCGAAGTGCTGGGTGTTGTCCTTATCTGAAATATGAAAATACCTTACCTGATGACCGGCCTTTTTCAACTGCTCCGCTAGGCGTCGCATGCCCGCAAAGATCGCAATGACCTTTTGGGCGTGGTGGAGGACGTAATCTGTTTCAGAACGTACCTCCATCAGCACATAGACCACGTCGGGGCTAACTTTCTTAAACCAAGAGTGGTTTAAATTCAGCTGGTCGCCTAAAATCAGTCGAACGGAAGTAGCCACGCCTGCATTAGACGTGGTTTAATTCCAAAAGCAAACCAGCGAATCGCTGTTTACTTAGGTCCGCCCGTACGGCGGGTGCCTGGGCGTCCGAAAGGACGATACTTTCCTTGGGCGGCACGGAAACCACCATGACGGCCACCTTGGGGACGGCCAGAGCGTTCGCTATTGTGAGCGCCCGCACGTGGATCGCGTTCGCGCACAAAGTCATCAGGCTGACGAGCCGGAGCTTGTTGCGAGTAATCGAAGTCTTTTAATTTACCGCAGTGTAAATGCTTACCAATGATTTTCTCGAGTCGACGGAGGTCGCCTTGATTTTCACGAGTAATAAATGTAATCGCTGTGCCCTTCGCTAAAGCGCGACCCGTTCGACCGATACGGTGAACGTAGTCTTCGAGTTGATCAGGGAAGTCGAAATTAACGACGTGCGAAATACCATCTACATCGATACCGCGTGAAGCGATATCGGTAGCGACAAGTACGCGAATCTCACCATTCTTAAAAGCTTGGAGCGCACGTTGACGTTGGGCCTGCGAGCGATTCGCGTGGATGGCGGCACAATGAATTTTTTCGGCTTCGAGTTTACGACAAACACGATCAGCGCCGTGTTTAGTCCGCGCAAAGACGAGCACCATCTTGAAGTTTTCTTCGTCTTTAAGAAGTTGATTTAACATCACCTGCTTGAGGGATGAAGGGCATTCGTAAAGTAATTGGGTGACCGTTTCTGCGGGGTTGGAGCGACGTCCGACCTCAATGAGCTTAGGTGACTTCTGGAACTGTTTAGTTAAAGTTTCGATTTCGCGCGAGAGAGTTGCCGAGAACATTAAGGTCTGACGTTCTTTAGGAAGTGCGCGAACGATGGTGTTGATGGCAGGCAAGAAGCCCATGTCCAACATGCGGTCTGCTTCGTCGAGAACTAGACATTCAATCCCAGAAAAATCTCCGTGACCTTGGCTACCGAGATCGAGCAAACGACCAGGGGTCGCGATTAAGAAGTCACAGCCTTTGCGCAGTGCAGCAATTTGCGGACGTTCACTGACACCACCGTAGCAAGTCGCCACAGTTGCACCGGAGTAACGTGAATAGGCAGCGACATTCTCGGCGATTTGCACAACGAGCTCACGAGTTGGCGCGAGAATTAAGCAACGTACCTTGGCTTTGTGTGCGTTGGTTTTTGTACGAACCAAACGCGTTAAAATAGGCAGAGTAAATGCAGCCGTTTTGCCGGTACCCGTTTGGGCGATGCCGATGACGTCCGTACCCTCTAAGATGACAGGGATGGTGGCCTTTTGAATAGGCGTAGGGTCGGTGTAACCTTGGTCGGCTACTGCTTTAAGAATGGAGGCGTCGAGCCCTAGTGATGCGAATGGCATTGAGGCAAAGTGAGTATGAGATTTAGAAAGTGCGAGATAATACGCTAAATCTTATCTTACGGGGAAATGGGGCTTTAGCGAATAGGCGGTGGTTATTATGTAATCTTGCGAAATCGGGGTTTTATACTAGAAATTCAGCACTCCACTACCCCTATGAGTATTTTTACCAAAAAAAGTATAACCGAACTACATCGTGAAGCGGCGTTAACTGGAAACGAAACACTCAAGCGATCTCTCAGTGGCTACAATCTGGTCATGATTGGTATCGGGGGAATTATCGGTGCGGGTATTTTCGTACTCACGGGTCACGCCGCTGCCGCCCATGCCGGACCTGCAGTCGTCATCTCTTTTATCCTGAGTGCAATCACCTGTGGCTTAGCTGGCCTTTGTTACTCTGAAATGGCGGCAGCAGTTCCAGTGTCGGGCAGTGCCTACACTTATTCTTATGCCACGCTCGGAGAATTGATGGCTTGGATTATCGGCTGGGATTTAGTTTTGGAATATGGTGTCGGTGCGGTAACCGTAGCAGTGGGCTGGTCCGGATACCTTAACGGATTTCTTGATGGTTTTGGTTTAGCGATTCCGGCGGCCTGGGCATCAGCCCCAGTGAATTGGGTATTAGATGCAAGCACAGGTGCTTATCATTTCGTCGGCACGGGAGCGGTCATCAATTTACCTGCGATGCTTGTCGTAGCTGCAGTAACTGCAATTCTCACGATTGGGATCGAAGAATCAGCACGTGTGAATGCGGCCTTCGTTGTTCTCAAAGTCACTATCATTGTAATTTTCATCGCCGTGGGACTTGGCCACGTGGCGCATTCCAATTGGGTGACCGTTAATAATCCGGCTGGTCTTTTCATTCCACCGCAAATGGGTGTCGGACAATTCGGATGGGATGGAATTGTGCGCGCCTCAGGCGTCGTCTTCTTTGCCTACATTGGTTTCGATGCGGTTTCAACGGCCGCTCAAGAATCTAAAAATCCACAACGCGATATGCCGATTGGGATTCTTGGATCACTCGCCATCTGTACCGTACTTTATATCTTAGTAGCTTACGTGCTCACGGGCGTTGTGCCTTATGACCAACTCAACGTTGCGCAGCCGATTGCCAAAGGTATCGATGCTATGGGCTTACCTTGGCTCGCCCCCTTTATTAAGTTCGGTGCTATCTTAGGCCTTAGTTCGGTGATTCTCGTTTTGATGTTGGGCCAGACCCGAGTGTTCTTTGCGATGTCAAAAGACGGCCTACTGCCTGTGAACTTCGGCAAAATCCATACACGTTTTCAAACCCCTGCACGCATTACCTTGGTCACAGGTATGATTATCATGGTCGCTGCTGGGTTAGCACCCATCGGACTCGTGGGCGAGCTCTGCAGTATCGGCACACTCTTCGCCTTCGCCATAGTCTGCATAGGTGTCATGGCACTTAGAAAAATAAATCCTGAACTCCATCGCCCATTCAGAACACCGTTTATTTGGGTAGTCGGTCCAGCTGGAACCGCTGCATGTTTTTATCTCATGTACAGCTTACCGCTCGACACCTGGATCCGCCTCGGCATCTGGATGGCAATCGGTTTAGTCATTTACTTCGTATACGGAAAACGAAATGCTGAACTCGTTAGAAATAACAAAGCCCAACTATAATTTATGGAATCAAATAAAAGTCGCATCACACTCACTCTCATCGCCATCGCTTTGGTGCTTTTCGGATTATCTCAGTGCCAATCCAAGGACACGGAAGCTACGACCGTAACACCCGTCGAAACCAAAAGCACGGCGGTTGAAAAAGCACCTGAGCCAGCGACGACCAAACCCGCTGAGCCAGCATCTGCAAAGAGTCAGCCTAAGCCTGCCGCAAAAACAGAAAAGCCAGCACCCGCCCCTGGCTTACCGCCCGAACATCGGCCGATTTTTTAAACCTTAAAAGCCCAGTAAAAACTGGGCTTTTTTTTGGGCTTATCGGTGTTTTGGGCTTTGACCAAGGCACGATAAGGGCATTAAGCATACCGTTCGATAAAGACCGACCCGTCCCGCCATGAAACGCACACAACACTGCAATGCCCTCCGTCCTTCCGACGCTGGTAAAACCGTAACCCTCGTGGGTTGGGTAGATACTAAGCGCGACCTCGGAGGCGTGACCTTCGTGGATCTTCGCGATCGTGAAGGCGTGACCCAAGTAGTCTTCAATCCAGGCACCAACGGCATTCAAGAAACCGCACAAAAACTTAAAGCAGAGTCCGTTATCGAAATCGTCGGTAAAGTAAAAACCCGCACCGCTGACACGGTGAATAATAAATTAGCAACGGGTGGAGTCGAAGTTTTTGCCGAATCAATCCTCGTGCACAATCATTGCGCTGACCTGCCCTTCCCGATGGATGACGATAAGGCCGACAAAGTGAATGAGGACCTACGTTTAGAATATCGTTATCTCGATTTACGCCGTCCACGTAATTTTGGTCTCCTTAAACTCCGTCACCTAGCCTCCAAGGCCATCCGTTCACAGCTCGACGACCAGGGATTCATCGAAGTCGAAACCCCCACACTTTTCAAAAGCACTCCCGAAGGTGCTCGTGAGTTCTTAGTACCTAGCCGTCTCAACCCCGGCGAATTCTACGCTCTCTCACAATCGCCCCAGCAATATAAGCAAATGCTCATGGTCGCTGGTGTAGAGCGTTACTACCAAATGGCCCGTTGCTATCGCGATGAAGACTTACGCGCCGATCGCCAACCTGAGTTCACTCAAGTCGACTTAGAAATGTCCTTCATCGACCGCGAAGACATGTACGCGCTCATCGAAGGTATTCTAAAACGCACTTGGAAAGAAACCATCGGTGTAGACATTCCTACCCCCTTCCCTCGCATGTCGTATGCCGAAGCAATGAATCGTTATGGCATTGATAAGCCTGACACGCGTTTCGCGATGGAGATTCAGGATTTAACTCCTCTCTTCAAAAATTCTGCCTTCAAAGTTTTCCAAACCGTTGCGAATACCGAAGGTTCGGTCGTGCGTGCCATCAATGCTAAAGGTTTAGCTGATATCACCCAAGGCGAACTCACGAATTTCGAAACCATCGCCAAGAGCCAAGGTGCCAAAGGTCTAGCGTTTATTAAGTGTGAAGCGGGTGAATGGAAATCCCCGATTACTAAGTTCTTCTCCGACGAAGAAAAAGCTGCACTCAAGAAAGCGCTCAACATCGAAGACGGCGATATCGTCTTCTTCGCCGCGGCCCCTTGGGAACAAGCCTCGACGATTCTCGGACGAATCCGCCTTGAGTCCGCTGCCTTATTGAAAGCACGCGGCAGAATGAACTTACTAACCAATCAGTATAATTTCCTCTGGGTGATTGAATTCCCTCTCATGCTTTGGGATGCGGAAGAAAAACGTTATATCTCGGCACACCACCCGTTCACGGCGCCCGTGGTTGAAGATGAAAAACTTTTAGAAACTGAACCCTCCAAGGTTCGCGGTCAGCACTACGACATCGTTCTCAACGGCGTGGAGCTCGGTGGTGGATCGATTCGAATTCACAATCCAGCGATTCAGAAAAAAGTCTTCGAAGATATTCTTAAGATTCCTCAAGACGTTGTTGAAAGTCGCTTCGGTTACATGCTCAAGGCGTTTTCCTTCGGTGCCCCTCCTCACGGCGGTATCGCATTAGGATTCGATCGCGTGGTCGCCATGTTGGCTGGTCGTAGCTCGATTCGCGATATCTTAGCCTTCCCCAAGACTCAGAGTGGCCAGGACTTAATGGCCCAAAGCCCAAGCCCAGTAACGGCTAAGCAGCTCCGCGAATTACGCATCAAAGTCGTCGACGAAGAGCCCAAGCCCAAAGCTTAATAGTCTAATTTTTAGACGGACAAAGGTCTGAGTGTCGCTTAACTAGCAACTACTCCCCTATGCGCTATTCACCCGCTGTCCTGGCTCTCTTCATGGTTCGTCTGTGTGCTCAAATACTTTCCACCGACACTGCTAAAATCACTGAGGTAACCGTTTACAGCGACCGTGCTGAGGTGGT
>JBBAUZ010000003.1:17482-26550 GCA_040397965.1 Opitutales bacterium
CGGATAAATAATCGCAAGGCGGCTTTGGAAAAAATCCTTACTCGTTTAACGACGACCACAGCAACCGCGACAGCGCCGGCAGAAATGGATACAACTAAATGGTCCAGCTATCTTCAGTTCCACGCGGATGCGTTGGAAAAATGCGATAAGGAAATTTTTGCTAATGCCCAAACCACTCTCGCAGTGCAGAAAGAAATTAATCGCATCGTTCGTGAAATTGAAAACCTGAATGTTAAACGCGTTAAATATCGCAATGTGGCTAAGGTTAAAATCGATGTTAAGAAATCGGGCGTGATTCAATTAGACCTCTCTTACATTGTGCATGGTCCCAGCTGGAGACCTTCCTACGATGTTCGCGCAAATACCGCCCAAGGTAATTTAGAACTCACTTATAATGCAGAAGTCCGTCAATCCACCGGTGAAGACTGGAAAGGTGTAGCCTTGAAACTTTCGACGGCACAACCAGGCATCGGCGGGCGTGAACCCAATCTCTCGCCTTGGTTTATCAACAAACAGGAGCCCATCGTGGCATTGGGTGCAACCGCACCGATGGCGAAGAGTTTATCACGCGGCAGACAGGACCAAATGATGAATGCCTATGTGGCTGAGGCTGACTCACCAGCGTCACCAGCTGATATGGAAATTAAGGGTGCGACCGTAGTTACTGGTGCGACCGCTGAGACCTTTATCATTGATCGTACTGCGGATGTTTTATCCGACAACAAAGTCGCTAAGGTTAATATCACTAAGCAAAACTTCCCGACGGTTTATCGCTACAGCAGCGTACCTAAATTATCTTCACACGTTTACCTCAAAGCAAAGGCCAAGAATAAATCCGACTTCACCCTGCTCCCTGGACAAACCTCAATCTTCTTAGATGGAGCTTTCGTGGCCAATGCTTCGATTGATCTAGTTCCTGCGGGTCAAGAGTTCTGGACCTATCTGGGAGTTGATGCTTCGGTGAAGGTTGAGCGGAAAGAACTCGGTCGACGTGAGGAAACCAGCGGAATCTTCGGAAAGAAAACCGTCCGTACGGTTTATGATAATGTATTTAAAATCAAAAACTCGAAATCAACTGCCATTGAGTTGGTAGTCTGGGATCAAATTCCGATTTCCGATCATGAAGATATCAAAGTCGTTCTCGAAGAGCCAAAGTACGAAAAAGACTCAGAGAATCTTAAGATGTCTGACGGCAAGTCTCTTCAGTGGCGTTTTAATTTGAAGCCAGACGAGAAGAAAGAAGTCCCCTTCCGTTTCGCGATCGAGCGTCCCGAAGGCACTCTTATTCAAGGGCTCTAATTACTTTAGGACAATTCGTTGACCGTCGTAGCATAATCCTACTTTAGGATAGGCTGTGGCTAATTCCGATTCGGGCCACTTACCGTAATCAATCTGGTAAGTCATATGAGTAATATAAGCCTGCTTAGCGTTCATCTCGACTGACATTTCGCAGGCTTTACCAATCGTCATATGCGTTGGGTGAAAGTTCGGTCTTAAACCATCGAGGATGGCGACATCACAGTCCTTAGCTAAGGCAATCGCCTCGCGCGTGAGTGATTTGCAGTCGGTATAATAAACAAATTTCTTATTCGTCGATGGTTCGAAGAAAATCAGACCGAGGGTTGATTCATGGCCGTGAGGCAGAAGGGTCGATGTCACAATACCACCGCCAGGGAGTTTTAATTCTTTAGGAAAAAGGCTGACGTCTAATTCGATGTACCCTGGTGAAGCCATGGCACCGATGGCGTAAGGGTAGATAGCTTCGATTCGATGTTTACCCTGCTCAGTGGTGTAAACCGGCATCGCCTTACCGTTGTTGTTACAAAACTGGCGAAGGTCATCCATACCCAGAACGTGATCGGCGTGGCCGTGCGTGAGGATGAACGAGTCTAAATCGTTAATCTGATTAACTAAACACTGCAGACGGAATTCCGGGGCAGCATCGACCTGGACGTGGTGACCTTCGATAATGACGTGCACGCTCGTGCGCGTACGCCAGTTTTTGGAATTAGAAAGATTTAGGCCTGGATTATCATGGGCCACCAAGGGAACCCCTTGCGATGTGCCACAGCCCATGACGATAATTTCCATGCCCGAAAAGTGTAAGACTTAACTTAGAGTGCAAGAGACATTCTTACGTCTTTTACACAAAAAACTAGGAAAGCCCGCCTCCTTACTTGCCTCCAATGCGCAACCCTGTTTTCTTGGGTCATCCGTGTTTAATAACTTAACCGATAAACTGACCAAAGCTCTCCGCGACCTGCGTGGGCTTTCTAAACTTACGGCAGAAAACATCGTGCCGGCCCTGAATGAAGTTAATTCTGCCCTACTCAGCGCCGATGTTAATTTCAAAGTCGCCCAAGAATTTACGGAACGCGTTAAGACAGCCTGCCTTGGTAAAGAAGTAGTTGAGTCCGTCTCACCAGGACAGATGGCGGTAAAAGTTGTTTCCGACGAACTCACCCGTTTGCTCGGCGAAGGCGAACGCAAGTTAAACCCCACACGCCCACTTCGCATTTTACTCGTTGGACTTCAAGGCTCGGGCAAAACGACCAGTGCTGCTAAATTAGCCCGACATCTGCTCAAGAAAGAAGGCGTCAGAAAACCTAGTTTAATTGCGGCCGATTTACGTCGTCCGGCGGCCATCGATCAACTGGAAACGTTAGCAAAAAACGAAGGCATTGATTTCCGCTCCGATCGTACAGCTCAGGATGTCCCTGCGATGGTTGCACAATTAACTAAAGACGCCGAAGCGTCGGGCTCGGATGTCGTGATTGTCGATACCGCTGGACGTTTACAAATCGACGCCGATTTAATGTCAGAAATCAGTCGCATTCGTGATCTGATTAACCCCCAGGAAATATTTTTAGTAGCGGACGCTGCACTCGGACAACAAGCCGTTGATGTCGCTGCACAATTTAATTCCTCTACCCCGCTGACGGGTATTATCCTAACCAAGTTAGATGGCGATGCACGCGGTGGTGCTGCGTTATCGATGAAGTCGGTTACCGGTGTACCTATTCGTTACATCGGAACTGGGGAAAAGTCTGGTGACTTTGATACCTTCCATCCTGATCGCCTCGCGCAACGCATTTTAGGCATGGGTGACGTCGTCTCACTCGTTGAAAAAGCCCAAGAAGTAGTCGACCACAAAGAGGCCGCACGCATGGTCGAGAAACTCAAGAAGTCAGATTTCGATTTAGAAGATTTCTTAGCGCAGATGAGTCAGATGAAAAAAATGGGGCCACTGGGTGACATCATGAAGATGATGCCTGGCATGGGTAATATGCAAGTCGGTGCCCGCGAAGAGAAAATGCTTGGTAAAACCGAAGCGATTATTTTATCCATGACGGTGAAAGAGCGCCGCAAGCCCGACATTCTCAATGCCTCGCGACGGGCCCGCATTGCCAAGGGTTCCGGCACTCAGGTCAGCGATGTGAATGCGATGATTAAACAATTTACGCAAATGCGTGAGATGATGAAAATGATGAAAGGTGGCCGAGGTCATGAGCTCATGCGTAAAATGGGCCAAATGGGCGGTGGTCGTGGCGGATTCCCCGGTGGAGGTTTCCGTTAAAATGTCACAAATGATTTCATTTGATCCTGCTCTCTTAAAAAAGAGAGGTTGGATTTTTGATTGCGATGGAACCGTGGCGGAAACCATGCGTATCCACCATCGCACCTGGACACATATCATCAGTAAGCAATTAGGTAAGCCTTTTGATTTCCCTTGGGATTTATTTTGTTCGATGGGCGGAATGTCCGCGCACGACACCTGTAAAAATCTGAAGAAACTTTATAACGTCGATTTAGATGTGCCGTTATTGTTAGCCGACGGACATGACTATCTTGAAATCCATTTGGCGAAAGACGTTCGGCCCAGAAAAGAAGTCGTTGCGGTCGTCCATCACGTTAAAAGTCTCGGACACCGGACCGCTATCGCGTCTGCCGGACGCAAGAGTCACGTTCACACATCGCTCACCGCTACTAACCTGATGCATCTGTTCGATGCTATTATAACGGCTGAAGATGCTACACGCCTTAAACCACACCCCGACCTCTTTTTAACCGCCGCTGCACGTATTGGAATTGATCCATCAGACTGCGTAGTCGTCGAAGACAGCCCACGCGGCAAAGAAGCTGCCGACGCAGCCGGGATGGACTGTATCTTAGTGGAGCCGGCATAATTGAGGGGACATAAATTTAGGGGACAAGGTGACACGGGGACACGGTGACAAGGGGGAAGTATGACATTATTCTTGTGAATACTTGCGGTAACTTTCGGCTCGGGCTTGACGCATTTTAATTGTTCCTCCGATTAATCTAGCCACATCGTCAATCTGCTTTGACAGGTTAGACATCGCCGCGGGTAGAATTAATCCAATCTCCTTAGCTATACCAAGTTGCGTCTCAAGTTCCGCCAATGAACCACGAGCAATTTGTAAGAACCTCAACGAGTCTTTATTCGTTCCACGCTCATCACCTTCAGCAATATTAGAAGGTACCGAAATTGCAGAACGAATAATCTGATCGGCCAAACTACGGTGACGATAAAATGGTGGAGTCATTGATAATTTATAAACATCAACTGCAAGTCCCTTGGCTTTTTGCCAAACCATAAGATCTCGATATGACTTAACTATACCAAAAGCTTTAGTAGTATTCATCGTAATAAACGATAAAGTCTAAAGCTGTTTAGTCAGACCTTTCGTTGATGGTTTATGCCCTAGTGGTTTAACATCAATTTCCCCGTGTCACCGTGTCCCCGTGCCAACGTGTCCCCTCACGTGCAACGCACGTGCTCCATGTCACCTTGTCCCCGTGTCCCCTATGATTGTTTAAGCTTTGCGCAGAAACGGGCCAGTCGCTCTAATCCCTTCGCAATCGTTTCATCCGAAGTTGCATAGCTCATACGGATATAACCTTCGGAGCCGAATGCAGAACCAGGGACAACGGCCATGAGTTCTTCTTCGAGTAAACGATCTGCAAACTGAGCGGAGGTAAGTCCGAAAGCTTTAATATTTGGGAAAAGATAAAACGCACCTTGTGAGCGGTAACAGGTTAGACCTGGGATGGCGTTTAATCCGGCGAGTAAGTTGAGGCGACGACGGTCAAAGGCTTTGCACATTTCCGCGAGAGAGGCTTTGGCTTTGTCGGGATGTTGATGAACCGCCAACGCACCAAACTGAGCGAAGGTAGTCGCGTTAGAAGAAATTTGGCTCTGTAAGTCAGCCACGGCGGCGGCGAGGGCTTTGTCACTCGCTACTAAAGTACCTAAGCGCCAACCAGTCATGGAATAACTCTTAGCATAACCTGATACGGTGATAGTTAAACGCGCGGCTTCAGGAGAAAAGGTTGCTGGGCTACAAGTGGTCTGACCATCGTAGACTAGGTTTTCGTAAATCTCGTCGGACATGATCCAGACGTTGGCCTTAACGCAAATGGCGACGAGAGCTTCTAATTCAGCACGACTGTAAACTGCGCCAGTGGGATTAGAGGGGCTATTGATGACCACCATGCGAGTCTTCGGGGTAATCGCAGCGGAGAGTTGTGCAGGCGTAACTTTGAATCCTGTGACGTCTTCAGCGTTGATAAATTTAGGAACGCCACCTGCGAGTTTGACCATCTCAGGATAGCTCACCCAAAAAGGTGCAGGGATCACCACTTCATCGCCTGGGCTAATGGTTGCCAAGATGGCGAGGTAGCAGGACATCTTACCGCCGGGGCTGACGACGACGTTGGCATCGGCAATTCCGGTAAAGCCACGACGAGTATAGTCTTCAGCAATCGCTTTACGTAAGGCGGGAATACCAGGAGTTGGTGCGTACTTAGTCTGACCTTCAGCGAGAGCCTTAGCACAGGCATCTTTGATGAACTGAGGCGTATCGAAATCGGGCTCACCGACACCGAAGCCGACAACGTCTTTGCCTGCAGCCTTAAGGGCCTTGGCCTTAGCGTCTACCGCGAGCGTTGGCGAAGGGGCGACATTACGGGCCCAAGAAGAAAGTGAGGCTAGGTTGGACATAGGAGCGACATCGGGAAAGCAAGGGGAAGAAGCCCCGATGGCAAGAAAGAGTTAACACCCCCTGCCCTAAACTAAATATCAATCACGTCCTTAGGTGGCTCTTTGCCCTCTTTGGCAGCTTGAGCACGACGGAGGGGCTTCAACTGATCAATGCCCACCGCTGAAGAAAAGAACCACGAACAGATTGAAATAGTCAAAGTGGCGTATGCCCAATTGCCTTCAATTATATTAAAACTCGAACCCATTAACTTGGCAGTTAACGCTAAAATTGCACCGTTGGTTAAGAATAAAACCAGGTAGGCACCTAGGCCTAACGTCACGATAAGAATGGGAATCGAGACGATGAGAAAAATCGCCAACAAGAATGGTCGCAGGAATGAATTAAAAATACCAAGCACCATCGCGACAACGACGAGGGTCGAAAAGTCCTTGTAAGTTAGAAAGCCAAAATGAGCAGCAACAAACACACCAAGAGCTAACGAGAACCATTCGAGAATTAGGACACCCAGACGGCGGAAGACTTGCATAGATACTATCTAGCAAAAACAACCTGCTGGGTCGAGTGAGAAAACTACTGGCTTAGCGGGCGTGGCGAATATCTTCACCAGACAGAATAAAAATAACCTGTTCAGAGATATTTTTACTATGATCACCAATACGTTCTAAGGCTTTAGAAATAAAGATAAGCTCAACATTAGAAGCTGATACTTTAGCTGTATCGCCTGAGCGACCGAAGAGCGCTTCGTAGTTTTTACGGTTAAGATTGTCGATTTCGGCATCACGAGTGATGACTTGTTTTGCCTTAGCGATATCACCCTCAACAAAGCCATCGAGCGCTAGACGTAGCACTTCAACTGCTAAACGACCTTCATCAGGTACGTGAAGAAGATTTTTTAAGGGGCCACGCTGAGAGATGACTAAAGTACGTTTGGCGATTACGGAAGCTTCGTCGGCGATACGCTCGAGGTCATGACCGATATCACGAGCGGCTAATAATAGACGAACATCGCTACCCATCGGCCCGAAGAGTGTGAGGTAGCGCATAATTTCGCGATCCACTTGTTTTTCGAGATCATCGACGCTGTCGTCCATACCGCGAACTTGCAGTGCTAATTTATCATCGCCAGTTTCTAAAGCCTGCATCGCCAAGCGAGTCATATCGAGTGAGCGCTCACCCATGAGGATTAAATCATCGCGGAGTTGACGCAGTTCGTCGTGGAAGAATCTTTGCATAGGAATAGTTTGCGGTAAGGTTCGGTAAAACTCAACCAAAACGACCAGAAATATAGGCCTCGGTTTGTGCTTGGCTTGGGTTCATGAAAATCTTCTCGGTCGTATCGTATTCGATAAGTTTACCCAAGTAGAAGAAGGCAGTACGGTCTGACACTCGAGCGGCCTGTTGCATCGAGTGAGTCACAATAACGATAGTGAACTGCGTTTTAAGTTCGTGAATCAGTTCCTCGATTTTACCGGTCGCAATCGGGTCGAGTGCCGAACAGGGCTCGTCCATGAGCAAGATTTCAGGGCGGTTGGCGATAGCTCGGGCGATGCAGAGACGTTGCATTTGGCCACCCGAAAGTCCGAGGGCATTGTCGTTTAAGCGGTCTTTGACCTCATCCCAAAGGGCTGCTTTGCGCAGTGAGGTTTCGCAGGCTTCATCGAGGACGGCACGATTTTTTACACCCATCACGCGGAGTGCAAAAACCACGTTGTCGTAAACCGACTTTGGGAATGGATTCGATTTCTGGAAAACCATGCCGACGCGACGACGCAGGGAAATAACCTCAAGGCCTGGATCGTAAATAGACTGACCTTTAATTGCGATATCTCCCTCGTGACTAATACCATCTACCAAGTCATTCATACGATTAAGATTACGGAGGAGTGTGGATTTACCGCAGCCCGATGGACCAATAAAGGCAACCACCTGGCGCTCCGGGATATCGAAGGTCATGGACTCGAGGGCCTTTTTTTGTCCGTACCAAAAACCAAAGTTCTTGATACTAATAAAATCTGTCCGGCCTGTGGTATCGGTGGCGGGACGAGTTTGAATGCGAGCGTTACTCATGGCGTTATAGAATTAGAAGGAGGCACCCTTGAAACGGGCACGGAGTCGATTGCGAATGGTGATGGCACCAAGATTCAAGCATACGACTAAGACGATTAAGAGGAGAGTTGTGGCAAAAACCATCGGGCGAGCCGCATCGGAGTCAGGCGACTGAAAACCTAAATCATAAATATGGAAGCCGAGGTGCATGAACTTACGATCGAGGTGCAAGAAAGGAGCTATGCCATCAACCGGTAAAGTGGGCGCGAGTTTGACGACACCCACAATCATTAATGGGGCAACCTCCCCTGCTCCACGTGCCATAGCTAAAATCACACCCGTTAAAATACCAGGTGCTGAGGCAGGTAATAAAATATCGCGAATGGTCTGCCACTTAGAGGCACCCGCCGCGAGCGAGGCTTCGCGCATACCGCGAGGCACGGCTGATAAAGCTTCCTCGGTCGCGACGATTACAACGGGCAAGGTCATCAGTGCGAGAGTGAGAGAACACCATAACAAGCCACCCGTACCAAAGACTGGAGTGTTGTTATTATACTTCAATTGGTCAGAGAAAAAGAGTTGGTCGATGGTGCCACCGAGAACATAGACAAAGAAACCAAGGCCGAAGACACCGAAGACAATTGAAGGAACGCCCGCTAAATTATTAACACAAATTCGGACGACGCGGAGAAGGGTTCCATCTTTTGCGTACTCTTTTAGATAAATCGCCGCAACGACACCGACGGGCGTCACGAGTAAACTCATGAACACCGTCATGACGAGCGTACCGAAGATTGCGGGCATTAAACCACCTTCCGTATTAGCCTCACGCGGGGCATCCAGTAAAAACTCATGCATGCGGCTGAACATTAAACCAATACGGTCAAGCATGGTCATACGATTCGGCTCCCAGGCGCGAACAATCGCCTCAAAAGGAATCGTCACGGGGCGACCTTTAGCATCAATGCCTTCAAGATGTGCCTTTTCTGAAAGTTT
>JBBAUZ010000003.1:26650-28685 GCA_040397965.1 Opitutales bacterium
GCAGAATCAACAATGATTTTCGGTATAATGAAAGCTGGGCCATTTTCCATTCTCTCTAGGCCGAGCGTTTCAGGGACAATTTTTTCGTCGGTGATGTTGAGTTCATCGACCCAAATATAAGAAGTGACATTTAATTCACGTAGGCCGATTTGATATTGGCGCTCGTATTGTGGATTCGATGCAGGTGAATTAGGGCGAATGCGACGTTGGACAAATTGGCCGACGATTTCGGTGCCATCTTTGAGTTTAACGGTTGGAACTTCTGGCGCCCAGAAAACCGAGAAACCATTAATTAAAACCAGCACCAGCAATCCTGCGACCATCGATAGGCCGACTAAAAGCCCAATGCTCGTAAACCAAACCCACGGTTCCCCTCTAGGCGTAGAATTATCGGATGATGAAGATACCATGGTTAGTTCATTTTATAGCGCTCCCTGAGGCGCTGACGAAGAATTTCCGCAAACGTGTTAACTACGAATGTAAGAGCAAATAAACAACAGGCTCCCAAGAAAAGAGCACGGAAGTGAGTTTCACCCGCGGCGGCCTCGGGAAGTTCGACCGCGATATTTGCAGAAAGTGTACGCATACCATTAAACGGATTTGCTTCCATGACTGCAGTATTACCCGTGGCCATCACCACGATCATCGTTTCACCTACCGCACGACCAAAGCCGATCATGACTGCAGAAAGAATTCCGGAAATAGCTGTGGGGACAACGACGGTCCAAACAGTTTGCCAACGACTTGCGCCCAGGGCTAATGAGCCTGAGATCAAAGAGTTGGGCACATTGGATAACGCATCTTCCGCAATCGTGAAGACGATAGGAATAACGGCAAAGCCCATCACAAATCCTACAACGAGAGAATTACGAGCATCGTAACTAAGCCCAGTGCTTTGACGCCACCATTCGCGGAAGTCAGAAATATTTTGTCCCGAAGCTATATCTTTTACCGTAAAGAATGTAGATTCAATGGTAGGACCGAGGTGCCATGCACCAAAGGCACAAAGCACAATGAAGGGAAAAAGGTAAGCAAACTCCCAACCTGGACCCACTTGCCGGCGAACACGCTGCGGTAATTTAGACCATAGATACCCAGCGAGAAGTGCACCGGGAGCTAAAACTCCAATCACACAGAGTATCGGAATTAAATGGGTGTCGACAATCGGGGCGAGCCAAAGTCCTGCAAGGAAACCTAATACGACCGATGGCAACGATGCCATGATTTCCATCAAGGGCTTGATAAAAAGCTTCCACTCCGGTCTTAAAAAGTGTGAAACATAAACCGCCGCTAAGAGCGCAATCGGAATAGCAAATAGTAAAGCGTAGAAGGTGCCCTTCACGGTGCCGTAGATTAATGGGACCAAAGAGTATTTGGCTTCAAATTCATCTGAGCCAGAACTCGACTGCCAAGTGTATTCAGGGGCATCGGCACCTTCATACCAAATTTTGCCGAAGAAAGTATTCCACGACGCCTCAGGATGGTGATCGGTAATTGACCAGCGATAAACGTTTTCGTCGGCACAAAGAATAGCGAGGCGATTATAATTTCTGGAGAAAACTACTTGTTTAATCGGTGAAGCAGGGGCAGCCCCCTCCCAGCGGATGGAACCATTCGTCATATTACGAATTTGCATGCGTCCACCAGCAACGGAGAGATAACATTTATTACCAGCTGCCGGAAAAATACCCTGCCCTACGCCTGCGAGGACTTCACACTGATGAGTCTCACCCCAGCGACGAAGTATTTGTCCGTCAGGCTGCTTTTGAGGAAAGAGAGACCAAACCACTTCTTCATTTTGATTTCCTTGAAATACGACAGAAACATTTCCGAAAATAAAACCAGCCGCCGTGATTTGCGGATTTTCAGCATCTGCGAAGGGCTTGAAAGATTGCAAAAGAGAAAAGGTATTTTCAGTATTTTGATAAACTCTGACTTCGCCCGTTTTGCGAATGACTAAAAGTGAGTCAGCGGTTGAGGGAACTAAAACGCGCTCGAGATCAACCACGTCAGCGGCGATAGAAAAAGGCTCACT
>JBBAUZ010000003.1:28785-32702 GCA_040397965.1 Opitutales bacterium
AAACCCAACAAGACTAAACCATCGCGTGGATAGGTTTTGACCGCCGTAACTGGGATTGAAACTGGAGCACTAATTTGACCATCAGCAGGCTGCGTAGTGGGAGTAGTTTTAAAATCAGCCACCCAAGTTTTGATGGGCGATCCGTCGGAAGCTTTTTTGAACGTAATATTTCCCTTAGCATCACAAATAAATGGTATTTCCCCATATTCATCTTCACCCAGAGCAACACTGCCCGTTTGCGTGAAATTGACGGGCGCAAGCGTTTCGACTTTTGCTTTAGAGAATAAAGGGAAAATTTGGGAGACGAGGAAAACCAACATTCCAAAAACGGCGAGGACGACGCTGATCCCGCCGAGGCGGATAATTCGCCCCATCCAAAAATCAATCAACAAAGTCGACCGACTCACCTGAAATCGAGATTCAGGTGGTTGTTCGGTCGACTTAGGTTGATGTTCCTCCATGCAATTTATATATGATTTGAGACTGTCCCTAAACTGCACATGGCAGCAAAAACCGACAACCTAAAAACAGGAGGACCCGAGTCCGTACCCATTGCACTTTATTAACCGGCCAAACGGCGTGGTGGCAATGGGACGGATCGAGACCAAATTACTCAGCGCTGTAGTACTTCAAGGCGACGCGGCTTTCAGCAGCTGCATCGGCAGGGAGTGCGAAGTAACCATCTTTAACGGTGATTTCTTGGCCTTGCTTAGAGAGTACGTAAGTGATGAATTCGCTGGTGAGCTTGTCCATGTCTTTGTTAGGAGATTTGTTAACATAGACATAGAGGAAACGAGCCAATGGGTAAGTACCATTGAGGCAGTTTTCGTAAGTTGGCTCAACGAAAGATCCACCGTCTTTCTCGGCTAATGCCAAAGCCTTAACGCCCGATGTCTTGTAACCGATACCCGAATAACCAATGGCAGTAAGGTCAGAAGCTACACCTTGAACAACAGCGGAAGAGCCAGCTTGTTCTTTTACGGAAGCTTTGTAGTCGCCGTTCTGTAAGGATTTTTCTTTGAAGAAACCGTAAGTACCAGAAGCGGAGTTACGACCGAACACGGAAATGGTTTTACCAGCGAGATCACCTTTGGCACCGACAGCACCCCAGGTATCAGCAGCTTGACCACCGCGTTTACGGGTCGAAGAGAAGATTGAGTCAATTTGAGAGAGGCTGAGTCCGTTCACTGAGTTATCTTTGTGAACGAAAACGGCAAGAGAATCGATAGCGACGGCAATCTTAGTAGGCTTGTAACCAAACTTACCGGAGAAACCAGCGATTTCACTCGATTTCATTTCGCGGCTCATTGGTCCAACTTGTGCTGCACCGGTGGTCAGAGCAGTTGGCGCAGTTGAAGAACCTTTGCCTTCGATTTGGATATTTACGTTAGGATATTTAGCTTTGAAACCTTCAGCCCAGAAAGTCATCAAATTATTTAAAGTGTCGGAGCCAACAGAATTTAAGTTACCCGATACACCAGAAGTGACAGCATAATCAGGGAGTGCTGGATCAATCAGAGACTTTGACTTCGATGCTGAAGCATCTTGAGCTGTAAGCACTGAGGTGGCGAATACAAGGAGTGATAAGGATTTGAGTGTGTAGTTCATGTGAGGAGGCGGAAATCATAACATTCGATTGTTACGAAACCGTGACGACCATGTACCACTTGGGGTTAATTTTTGCCCTAATTTTTGCCTTAAAGTCCCTTAAAATACTCTCTTAAATACTCAGATGAACGTTTTTCTGCCGTATCCAAAGGTAAACCAGCGGTGACGAGAGGATGATTATGCCCTGTTTCTGATAACCAAGCATTTCGCAGCACAACCATACTCTTATAAAGAGGCCTATTTTTTGCCGTATCAGATATGAGTGGCACATCTTTCTTCCACATCATGTTAGCTGCCAATCCAGCCCAAACCGAACGAGCAATCAGACTGTGCCCAACTTCCGTAGGATGTACTCCATCATGGGCATAAATAAATTTTGGATCAGCGATTTTAGCATTATTAAACTCTAGCATTAAACGAGAGTGCACATCAATCACCTGCCAACCTGCTTTGCGTTGAGCAACCATCCACGCCGAGTATGTCTGTAAAACTTTTTCATACTCCTTTACTTCGGGAAATTTATCAGGAGCAAAGAGTGTAGGTGTTAATAAAATAATTTTGGCTCCCGATTTAATACAGTCATTCCGCAAATCAGTTATGCCCTCTTGGAAGGCCTTAAACCGTTTCTCATCCAATGGTAAAAAAATACCGTCGTTCATCCCATACTGCGCAATCACCATCGTGGGTTTATACTGACTCAAAACACGGGCTAATCTATTTCGCAAAATCGGTCGTGAAAAACTACCGCCCGCATGACCGGGCTCGGAGAGTCCCGAAACGGTTTCACTGAGCAAACCCATGTTAACAATTGTTGCTCGGGTAAACCCTTTTTGGGCACGGATGGCCGACTCCACTTCTACCACCCACCCACCATGAAAGGTATTATCATCTCCTAAAAAAAGAATGCGTCGTTCGGAACTATCAGCATAAAGAGCTGGAGATACCCAAAGCAGACAGATGAAAAATAGCCATGGCATGAACATCACCATGAACGTTTACAACCAAGAGAGAAAGTGATTTAAATAAAAGTTATTAACGGCCCAGCTGAAGTCATTAATTACTTTCTGGCTGATTTGCGATTTTTCCCTAAAAAGCTAATTAAATAAGACTTTGAGTTCACCCATCCACATCAAGGGCGCCCGCACCCACAATCTTAAGAACGTCGAACTGGTCATCCCGCGACATAAACTTACCGTTATAACCGGCGTGAGTGGATCGGGTAAATCGTCGCTGGCTTTTGACACCTTACACGCCGAAGGCTCACGCCAATACTTAGAATCCCTTTCAGCCAAAGCCCGCGGACTGCTTGAATCCGTGAATCGACCCGACGTCGACTTCATCAAAGGCCTCTCCCCTGTCATCGCCATCGCTCAACGCACCCAGGGAAATACCAACCCACGTTCCACCATCGCGACCCTTACGGAAATCGCTGACCACGCCCGTCCGCTTTGGATTTTAGGCGGCCAACGTTTCTGCCTAAAAGATGGTGCACCGATTAAACAGCGTTCACTCGACGATACTCTACGTAGTTTAGAAAAAATTCCCGCGGGAACTAAACTCATTATTATTGCGCCGATTAATCACGATCGACCTTCCGTGCTTCTCGAAAATTGCGCCGACCTGAGTCGACGCGGATTCACCCGTGTGCGCATCAATAAACAAATCGTCACTAGCGAAGAGGCGGAAGGTATTCTCAAAGGTCGTGAAAATTTAACACTCGAAGTCGTCGTCGATCGCTTAGTCAGTGGTGCCGATCAACGCAGTCGCCTCGCCGATTCACTCGAACTCGCCTTTCGCGAGGGACGCCAACGTGCGACCGTTTTAGCCGAATCACCCGACCAAACCTGGAAGGAATACCCTGTTTCACTTAACTTATCCTGCGAAAAATGCGGCGAGGTGTATGAGCCCTTAGAACCGCGGGCACTCTCACATAATCACCCCTCAGGCGCCTGCCCTGATTGCGGGGGACTGGGTCGACAGCTTAAATTCCAAGAGGCTCTTTCCATTCCGAATGAGAAACTTTCTATCGATGAAGGCGCCGTAAAACCGTGGAAATGTGCCACGCGAAAGACTTTAATTCATCGTAATGCAATCACGCGTGCCCTCGCCGAACAATTACCATTCGACCTCAAAAAACCCTGGTCCGAACTTTCTCCAGAAATAAAAAAGGTACTGTTACACGGTGACTCGCAAAGGATTTTCTTACTCCCACCTAAGAAGGGTCGCAAACTAGTTGAATCAAAATGGGAAGGAATGTTCGCCGAATTAGCCGAAGCCTTTCGCACGACGACCGGTGAATCTCTCCGTCA
>JBBAUZ010000003.1:32802-72106 GCA_040397965.1 Opitutales bacterium
ATTAATTCCCTCTCAGGTGGCGAAGGTCAACGGGTTCGCTTGGCTACACAACTCGGTCTGGGCTTGGTTGGCGTCACTTACGTTCTTGATGAACCGAGCATCGGACTTCACCCAGCCGATCATAGTCGACTAATTAAATCACTGCACGGATTGCGTGACCTCGAAAATACTTTGGTCGTCGTCGAACATGATCGCGACATGATGCTGGCTGCCGATCACCTCGTGGAAATGGGCCCGGGAGCTGGGATCGACGGGGGTAAAGTCATCTTTGAAGGCACTCCCGATAACTGCAAGAAACACCCCACCTCAAGAACCGGCGCCTATCTGTCGGGTCGAGCCAGCTTGGATAAGATTATCCAACGTAAGCCCGTCAGCAAAGAATTCATCACTGTTAAAAACGCCAAGGAAAATAATCTAAAAAATATAACCGTTAAATTCCCTATCGGAAATATTACGGCGGTGTGTGGAGTTTCGGGTTCAGGAAAAAGCACCCTCGCCATTGATATTTTATCGGCGGTCGCGGCACGTAAAATTAATGGCGCGAAACTTATTCCTGGAGTCCACGGCGGGATTGATGGTCTTGAAAAAATCAATGCGTTCACTGCAGTGGACCAAGAACCTATCGGACGTAGCCCACGTTCCAATCCTGCGACCTTCACGGGTATCATGGATTTAATGCGCGAACTCTGGTCGTCACTACCATTGGCCAAAGTGCGTGGCTATAATGCTGGACGTTTTAGTTTTAATGTTCGCGGCGGACGTTGCGAAACCTGTACGGGCGAAGGCTTTGTGGCACTCGACATGCAATTCCTCGGCGAAACGTTTGTGGAATGTCCGAGCTGTGCGGGCCGTCGATTCAATCGCGAAACTTTAGAAGTTCGTTTCAAAGGTTTGAATATTTCCGATGCCTTAAAACTCTCGGTTAAAGAAGCGGTTGAAGTGTTTAAAGCCCAGCCACGCTTAGCTGAAAAGCTCCGCACACTGGAAGAAGTCGGTCTCGGCTATTTAAAATTAGGTCAGGCCGCCAACACCCTTTCCGGCGGTGAGGCTCAACGTTTAAAATTAGCATCGGAACTCTCTCGACGCGATCACTCGGGTCGACTCTATGTACTCGACGAGCCGACAACGGGACTGCACTGGGACGATATCGCTAAGCTCTTAAAACTTTTAGGGCGACTGCGTGATGCCGGTGCCACCCTCATCGTCATCGAACACCAATCCGATGTCATTTTAGCGGCTGACTGGGCAATTGAACTCGGACCCACCGGTGGCACGCAAGGTGGGCAGATTATTTTTGAAGGTATACCCGAAGATCTCAAAAAGACCAAAGAGTCGCCGACGGGTCGGGCCCTAAAAAACTAAAGACCCTTTTGGATTATTTTTCCGATGGCATTGACTCGGAAAATTTCTTCGTCGGAAAATTCGTAAGGTTGCATTTTTCCGATTCCTAAAACACCCACTACTTTGTTATCTGAGTTAATTAAAGGAATAGCCAAAGCTCCTTGGACATTAGTTTGCTTGGCTGCGGGTTTAGCCACACCCGTCGCGTCGATTTGCAAATTACAAAGTTGCACGGCTTCGCGTCGCTCTGCGGCGCAACCTGCAATCCCCTTTCCAAAAGGTATCGCCTGAATCTTATCTAAAACAAAGGGAGGAATGCCTTGGTGGGCGGTTAAAACCAATAAACCAGTCTGCGAATCGGTACGATGAATAGTACCGGTCACACAATCAAAGTCTTTTAAAACAGCAGATAAAACTTCGGTCCAGGCGACCGGAGATTTCATTAGGCTATTCCATTTTTCAGATACGTCGCTCATTTATAAATTATTTTTAGCTAAATATTCCTTCAGCCAAATCATCCCGGAAGATTCATCGGTAAATACTCCATCGAGTTGCGCTTCGTTGGCATCGTTGAGAATTTTCGTAAAGAGATCAGAAGGTTTGTAACCCAAGGCAATCAAATGGCGACCCATCAAGATGGCTTTAGGTGCTGAGGCTTCCAAATGCAGTGCCTGGGAACGCTCGAGCAACCATGCACCCTGAGGAGATGGTACACCGCGCGAGGTCGGACCGCGACCTTGACGATCCGCGGAATCAATTCTGATGAGGCGATCAATGCGAGTAACCTTCTTGGCTAAGCGACGAACCGAAGCATCACCTGATTTAGTTTTCCATAGTTCGTAGGGCTGGCCGTGCCAACGCACGAGAGGTAAAATTGCCTCTAGTAATTTGGTTTCGCGGGTGATTCTATTTAAAAATAAATGTGCTAAAGGTTCGCTCGCAGCCTCGTGGCCGTAAGCATGAATACGCCCATCGGCTTCAATTTTAGTCGTCTCAGCTTTACCTAAATCATGCAATAATACAGCCAATCCTACGATTAAGTCTTCATCGCGGTCATGGAGACGTTCACTCGCAAAAACATCCATACACTCGAGGGTGTGAACCCAGACATCGCCCTCGGGGTGCCATTGCGGATCTTGCTCTACGCCAATCATGGCGTGCAATTCTGGGAAAAATTTCGTCCAACCGCATTCGCGTAAGAAATTTAATCCCAAAGAGGGCTTCGCTCCGCGAAGAATTAATTTACTCCACTCCTCAAACAATCTTTCGGGCGGAAGATCATACGGATTAAGCGAGGCGCAAAGTTTTATCGTTTCGGGGGCAACGGTGAATTGGAGTCGTGCAGCGAATTGCATGGCACGAAGCACACGCAGTGGATCTTCGCTAAATTTTAAAGAAACGTGACGCAGTACTTTTGCTTTGAGGTCGGCCATACCATTATACGGGTCGACAATTTCTCCCGTGGCGGGATTCCAGGAAATGGCGTTGATTGTGAAGTCGCGACGTTCAGCTGCGTCTTTCGGCGTCATCGTAGGATCCGCCTGGACTTCAAAGTCATGGTGACGAGCGCCGGTGCGGTTTTCACGGCGCGGTACTGAGACATCGATAGACTTATCTTTTAACTTGGTAACACCGAAGGCGGCGCCGACGTTGATGATTCCAAATTTTTTACGCAGGGCGTTTTCAATATCCCGTGTGCCGATACCAAAGACTTCGATATCTAAATCTTTGGTAGGTAGACCCAATAAAGCATCACGCACGCAACCACCGACAAGAAAAGGTGTGCCCCCAGCCTTCCGTAAAAGTTCGAGGACTTCGACGGTGTCAGCAAGTTCGCCCGTGAAGGCGATGAGATTGGGTCTGACGTCAGGCACAGTGATATGTTTAAACCTCTCACCTAAATGTGGCGAGTGGTTTTCGTAATTAAAGATTTGTAGTATAGCCCTGCTTAATGAGCCAAGCTTTCGCGGTTTCGCGTCGATCACCCTGTAGTACAATTTCACGGTCCTCCAATGCACCACCCGTGCCTAAAGCCTTTTTAAGTTCTTTTAGCAGAGCGTCACGAAAGCGCATTTCCTGAGATTCAATCCAGAGACCCTTAATAATGGTAACCTCTTTTCCGCCGCGTCCTGCTCGCTCGTATTGTAAAATAACTTTTCCGCGTTTGGGTTTCGCTGGTTCGGCCGGAGCAGTAGGTTTTGCGGCTGGACCTGGGGGCAGGCCCTCCGAGGGTAAAGAATCGAATGGATTGTCGTTCATGAGCCGCGACCGCAGGTACCTGCGCTGGGGTTACCGCCCCCGAGATAAACGAGAGCCTTTTCGTAGGAGCGACGACGCAGATAATGGTCGAGGTCGGCTGGCAGACCCGAGTTAGGCGAACTGATTTCAGCGTCTAACACCTTAAGGGCCTGCATAATATCGTCCTTAGCGGCCTTGGGGGACGTGAGAGATTCTAGGGCTAAAATGATACGCTTTGTGCGTTCTGGGTCCATTATTTGCAGGTTAGTAGTTAATTTACCGAGGAGCAAGCCTAGCAGGTGGTTTTCATTGTGGACAAAAGGAGGGAGATTTCTCTATACCCAACCTTCCTCTGGATGGATAGCTCAGTTGGTTAGAGCGCCTGCTTTACACGCAGGATGTCGTGGGTTCGAGTCCCTCTCCGTCCACCATTTTATTACACACCTATGACAGCCGCCAAGAAGAAGCACACCCTCTCCGCCCTCGTTGAAAACAAGTTCGGTGTCCTGGCGCGTGTGGCAGGCATGCTCTCCGGTCGTGGTTTCAATATCGAAACCTTGAATGTCGGTCCTACCCACGACCCTGCTTACTCACGCATCACCGCTACCGTTGTGGCCGATGAGGCTGCCTTGGATCGTTGCGTTAAAGCTCTCGATAAACTGATTAACGTTATCTCGGTAAAAGATTTTTCCCGCGAAGAAGTGGACCATGTCGCCCGTGAATTAATTTTATGTAAGGTTAAGAGTGATAAAAAATCACGCACCGAAATTTTAGAAATCGCTGGATTATTCCGCGCCAAAGTGGTCGACGTTTCGCACGATTCCCTCGTGATTGAGTTCACGGGCAACGTCACCAAAATCAATGCTTTCCTTGATTTAATTCAGCCTTTCGGAATTTTAGAAACCGCGCGGACGGGTGCCGTTGCCCTCTCACGTGGTGCTAAAAAGAAACTTTCTAAATAATCTATTTCTATCCCTACCATGCCTGCCAAAGTGTACACCGATAAGGACGCCGATCTTGGTTTCCTAAAAAACAAAACCCTCGCCGTTCTTGGCTTTGGCTCACAAGGCCACTCCCATGCGATGAATCTTCGCGATAGCGGACTCAACGTGATTGTCGGTCTCTACAAGGGATCCAAATCCGCTGCCGCTGCGAAGAAAAAAGGCTTCAAAGTCTATGAGACTGCTGAAGCTGTTCGTCGTGCTGACGTCATGCTCGTCGGTATTCCCGACATGAAGCAGGCTTCAGTTTGGGAAAAAGATATCGCCCCTAACCTCGGTAAAGGCGGTAAGACTGTTCTCTTCATTCACGGTCTCTCCATTCACTACAAGCTGATCAAGCCTGCGAAGAATGTAGATATCGCGATGGTCGCTCCTAAAGGTCCTGGCCACGTGGTTCGCGCTCAATACGTCGAAGGCAAAGGCGTCCCTGCCCTCATTGCTGTTCAGCAAGACATTTCCGGAAAAGCCACCAAGACTGCGCTCGCTTGGGCGAAAGGCATTGGTTCAACCCGTGCTGGCGTTATCAAAACTAGCTTTAAAGAAGAAACCGAAACCGACTTGTTCGGCGAACAAGCCGTCCTTTGCGGTGGTGCTTCTGAACTCGTTAAAGTCGGCTACGAAACTCTGGTCAAAGCAGGTTACCAACCTGAGATGGCCTACTTCGAGTGCTTGCACGAATTAAAACTCATCGTCGACCTCATGGTTGAGTCCGGCATCTCCGGCATGCGCTTCTCAATTTCCGAAACCGCTAAGTATGGTGACATCACCCGCGGTCCTCGCGTCATCAACAAAGCCTCCCGCAAGGCGATGGAAGATATTCTTAAAGAGATCCAAGATGGTACTTTCACCAAGCAATGGGTGAAGGAATACAAGGGTGGCTTAAAGAATTACAACAAGCTGCTCAAGCAGGGCGAAAATCATGGTATCGAGAAGACCGGTCAACGTCTCCGTGCGCTCATGCCTTGGGTCCAAAAGCGCAACATCCGTGGCGCTCAAGCCGAGTATACGACCAAGTAATCTTGGTTAGTTTCCTTCTAAAGGGCCGACTTAGTCGGCCCTTTTTATTTAGGTGGTAGACTCAGCTGAGACCGCAACTGCCTGATTTCTTCGCGGAGCCGAGACTCACGCACCCATTGAATCACGCAGCAAGTTGCGAGGACTAAACAAAGAATACTCAGGACTAAGGGCCAGCGAGAGGGACTCATGGGCGAGAAGTATTTACGTTAAAGCCGATCTTCTGGATTCCAGCACTACGGACACAGTCCAGTACTGAAATAATATTTCCGTGAGGCGTATCTCGGTCACCCGCGATGAATATCTTGATCTGGGGGTTACGTTTATGAAAAACCTTTAATTGCTCACGCAGTGTATCCATAGAAACCAAAGTCTGGTCTAAATATATCTGGCCAAGTTTACTGATTGATATGTAGAGGGGCTTCTCGGCCTCCTCGATCTGTGATGTCGAGGCCGTTTGTAAACTCATCGGTATGCAATGATTCTTGTGCAACGTTACACTGACGAGTACGAACGCGGCTAACAAAAAAAACATGATATCAATGAGCGGAATAATTTCTAACCGAGCCCGACGATGAGTAATGGGAAAAGAAATCTTCACGGGGACGAATGGTTAGGATTTTTTCTGAATTAATATCTGCAGTTGGGTGGCGGCAGATTCAAAGTCAGCCTGCAACCCCGCTAAAGTACTCGATAAAATGTTCAGGGGAATTAAAGCCGATATCGCGATTCCTAATCCGGCAGCGGTGGCAATCAGAGCCTCACCAATCCCGCCCGTGACCTTTGTTACCGCTAGCTCATCTACCCCGAGGGAGTTAAACGAACCCATGATGCCACCAACAGTTCCGAGCAGACCCAATAAAGGTGCCAGAGTAACCAAAGTGTCCAAAACTGAGATACACTTTGCCGCCTCACGCAATTCGATGGCTGAAGCGACCTGAATCGACTCCTCAAAACCATGATGACGATGCTGGATGCCGGCCAGAAGAACACGTGCCACGGGATCGGTGGAAGACTGTGCTAATTTTTGTGCCGTCTCCCAATCACCGACTTCAGCACTATGGAGAATTTTTTCTACGACCTTAGGCTGCCGAGATTGAGCGGTACGCCACCACCAGAGAATTCGCTCACCAACCACCGCCGTGACCACAATCATTGCGATCAACAAGGGATACATAATTGGCCCACCTTTGAAAAATAAATCAACAGCGACGTTTGCGAGTATGTGTGGCATAAGTAATAAAGTTATTTTAGTTCAAAAACGAAAGGTACAAGTACGGTGTTTTCGATGCCCTTTGGCCAAATCCAGCGCTGGGCAACCCAGTCCATAGCAAATTCATCCAAGGCATTATTACCAGAGGATTCTTCGATTTTGACTTTAAGCACTGCACCCGATGCTCCCACCGTTACACGAAGTAAAAGTTGGCCGTGGATACCTTGTTGCTTTGCCCAGCGTGGGTATAATGGAACAGGAAATTTGCCGGCAACCTGCGGAGTGAATTTTGCTGGAATGACCGACTGTGTTGGAAGATTAGACTGAGGTGCTACTGAATCTTTTTTAACAACAACCTCGGGCGCAGGTTCTGACTTAACTTTGGTTTTTTTAACCTCAGCAACGGGTGCCTGCAATGGGATTTCGGCCATCTGCTTAGGGGGGAGAGCTGTTACCACTTCGGGCAAAATGCTGGAGGATTTAGGGCTCGGTGTTTCAAACTCTGCTAAATCGATAAACTGAATTTGCACACCCTGATTTTGGGCAAGATCAACCGATTTCGATTCTGGTTTATAAAATAAGCCAAAAAACGAAACCATGATAACGGCTAGGCTCAGCGCAGCTGTCCAAGCGTAAAATTTTTCGTTATAATGGGATGGTAGATTAATAGAGAAACTTAGAAAGTTAATTTCAATCCTGCTTCGACACTTCGGCCAGGCAGGGGTAGCTGAGTTTTAATAAAAGAAGAATGATTATAGGCTTCACGGTTCAATAAATTTGCGAGTCGCAAAGTAAACAATGCATCACAGGCCGAGAGTTTAAATAATTTAGTTACACTCGCTCCAGCCATCGTGTAGCCCGCGGTCGTTGTTTCGTCATTAGCCACGTGGTTTTGTGGTAAATGATAAGTATAATCGAACCGCCAATTCCACTCTTGTGAAAGGCCATGTAAACCTAGACCGACTCTTCCTGGAGAAATGCGCGGGAGAGCTTCGGAACTATCACGATGGGTCGCTCGCACATAATCACCAAATAATTCAAGGCCCAATTTCGTCGTCGGCGTTTCTTGAATCTGGAAATTCATCTTTATCTCCGAGCCATAAAAGTCGGCTGGCACCGAGACAAAGTCGTACCTTGCTAATTCTTCAGTACCACCCAACTGATAATCCGCTGAACTGGTCAAGGGACCATATCCATTCCTCTCTTGAATAATGAATGAGCTGAATCGATTATAGAATATCGAGAAACTTGTGGAAATAGGGCCTTGGGATTTTGCGATTTCTAACTCAATCCCGATACCCTTTTCTTTATCTAGATTGCGATTACCCACCTCATAGGAATCTGTACCGATATGAGGTCCATCGGCGAATAGTTCCTGATAATTGGGTGCCCGTTCGGTGGTACTGAGTGTTAGCGTAGAAACCCATTGAGCATTGATAGCTTTCTCTATCGCTAATGAAAAACTTTGGGGAACGAAACTCGCTTGGCTTGCCGCGTACGATCCATCGACACCTTCATGAACCCAGTCGCTGGATTTTACTTTGGCCGACTCAATTCTAAACCCGTAGCGCAGTCTTAATGAAGTATCGGACAGCTCTTGAACAAATGAGCCGAAAGCTGCACTTGAAGTATTTCGAGTGTCAGGAAGAAAAGCCTCATCTCCCACGACAGAAAAATCGAACTTACCCATTTGTAATCCTACCAAACCTTCCAGTGATCCAGATTTTGCTAATTCAAAATCAATTCTACTATCAAAACCATTATTTTTAAACGTACTGCCCGGTTGTCCTGACTCAAACTCGGTGTGCACGTAATCGGTGGTGCTGGCCTTATAATTAATAGATTTAAAGTTATCAGACGGACTGGAGATACCGCCTGCTAATTCCCATCTACGCTGACGGAGACCAATCTTCACATCTGGTTCAGTCACTCCATAAGTAGAATTGAGACCCGAATAAGAGAGACCAATAAAACTGTCATTTTTAACATATGAAAAACCCAAACCCGCCCCATCGCTATCGCTACTGGTATCCGTGATAACTCCGATTGGGGTAGATAAATCATCAGTTTTCTTTTGGAATGCATCTACATGAAATGCAAAACTTCCGAATGAACCTTCGGCTGAAACTGATTGCATGCTTAATTGATCAACGGAGCCGAAACGACTGTTAATGATGAATTGTTGAGGCAGTAGCTCAACGGGAATACGGTTATCGATTAAATTAATCACTCCACCTAAGATACTGGGACTGTAGATTAAAGCGGCTGGTCCACGTAAGATTTGTATTTCACGGATTGAGGCAGGGTCCGCACTGACCGCGTGATCGGGACTCGCGCTAGAGGCGTCCAAGGTGCTGGTGCCATTTTGGGTAATTTTTAAACGATCCCCTTCTAATCCACGAATAACTGGACGACTTGAGTTCGGACCAAAGTAACTCGTTGAGACGCCGGGCAGATCTGCCAATACATCACCCAAATTACTTTGCGGTAAAATCTCTAGGGCATTCCCACTTAAAATTAAACTTGGAGAGGTTGGATTTAACTCCGCACCTATCGCCGTGCCCTTCACAACCACAGGTGTTATTTTCTGCGGTGCAGATTTAACATCCTCAGCCCGCATAATCATCGTCGAAGCAAAAATTGTTAAAACACTATAAACAGCTTTAGATTTCATATTCCTTAATGCAATAAACTTGCATTAAGCACTGTCAACCGAGAATTTGTTGGTTTGTGTCTAGGGGCAGAAACCCAAAGATGCCTCAACCCCATGAAAGAAAGTACTAATAAAAATGATGTCATCCATACGGATGGCTTCTTGGCTCGTTTAATGCGCGACCAATTAAAGCTGTCGATTACCTGTGCCCTGTTTTTTGTAACCGCACTCATCGCCCTACCCCTTCTTAATTATTATGAACCTGAATGGATGGCGCAACGCGTGGCTGGATTCACACTCACTTGGCTTATTCTTGGGGTGCTCTTCTTCCCTTTCGTTTGGATCATTTCTTATTTCTTCATCAAAAAATCAATCGCTTTAGAAAATGCTGAAGCCGCGGCTGCGAAGGACAGCCAGAATAAATAAGTTATGTTCCTCGCCGAAATTTCACAAGTGGATCCGTGGATTGCCATCTGCTCACTTATCACCGTCGTCATCACCGTCGGGATGGGTTTCTGGTCCGCCGGTAAATCCAAGAACGCAGGTGATTTCTTTGTCGCTGGTCGCTCCGTCTCCGTCGGCTGGAATGCCTCCGCCATCTCAGGCGAATACCTTTCCGCCGCTTCCTTCATGGGTGTGGCTGGCATGGTCATGGCCACGGGTTATGATGCTCTCTGGTACCCGGTTTGTTATGCCTGTGGTTACTTATTTTTATTATTATTTATCGCAGGTCCCCTTCGTCGATTCGGCGCATATACGATTCCTGACTTTGCTGAAGGTCGTTATGATTCACCGCTCTTCCGTAAAATCGCAGTCTGTTTCGTACTCTTCATTGGCTTCTTCTACACGATGCCACAAATGAAAGGTGCGGGAACAACGCTGTCTTATATTTTCCCCGATCTTCCTTACTGGGTCGGCGTCGCCGTGGTCGGCGCAGTAATTACGCTCAACGTTTCCCTCGGAGGCATGAAAGGCATTACCTTAGTCCAAGCTTTCCAATATTGGCTCAAAGTTTTTGCCATCACCTTACCGATATTTGTCTTAGCCTCAATCGTTGGTCACTACGAACATCACCTTGATGCTAACAAAACTGCTTTTGAAACGGCCGCACCCAACGCCTCGCAAGTAGAACGAAAAGCTTTACCTGCGAAAGCACCGAAAGATGAACAGTGGATTGCCCCGTTTGGTAAACTCACCACGAAGGCGGTCGATGCCTCAATCGCCGCAGCCCCCACACCTGAAGCGAAGGCCACCATCGAAGCCAACAAGAAGCCCTACTCTCTTCTCTACACTTACTCACTAATCATTGCACTCGTTTGTGGTACCGCGGGTCTGCCTCACATCTTAGTTCGCTTCTACACTAACCCCGATGGCGTAGCCGCAAAACGCACCACCATGTGGGTCATGATTCTCATCGGCGTATTCTATATTTTCCCTCCTGTTTACGGAGTGATTGGACGTTCACTCACGCCTGAACTGTACGATGCAGTCGGAGCCAAAGGCACAGACAAAGTAGTGCTCGAATTACCGACGCTACTTGCTGGTAAAAACTACCCGGTGATCGGATCAATACTTTCGGGCATCACCTGTGCAGGCGCCTTCGCGGCGTTCATGTCCACTTTCTCTGGACTACTCGTATCGATGACCAGTGCTCTCGCTCACGATGTATATGGTCGAATGTTAAAACCAAACTCCACGCCTGAACAACGCCTCACCGCTTTCAAGTGGGCGGCGGTTATTATTGGTGCCGTGGCCATCGGACTCGGTACACAAGTCGAAGCCCTCGAAATTAATTTCATGGTTGGACAAGCCTTCGCCATCGCTGCCGCCAGTTACTTCCCACTTCTCTTCATGAGTGTGTGGTGGCGCGGAATGACGATGAAAGGTGCCGCCACTGGAATGTTAGTCGGCGGCCTCTCAGCACTCGTTGCCATTTCGCTGACTTCGATTTCTGATGTCGCCAACGCCGCTGCGAAAAAATTACCAGCGGCCGACGTCGCTACCTACTGGGCTGATCATCCGATTTCTAAATACATCGCTGACTATTGGGTCGCCCATCCCCTCGCTCGCATTCTTTGCGAACAACCCGCTATCTGGGCCGTACCTCTTTCGATTACCCTGATGATTGTCGTCTCGAAATTAACTGCGCAGCAGATTCCTGGGGACATTCGGATGAAAATGTTGGTTCTTCATGCCCCCGAAGCACTGGGACTTAAACAAGAATATATTAAAGAACACGAAGGCCTGGGCCATTAATGAGCTAAGAAAAGCGTGGAGAATTGAAGTTGAAACTTGGAAGTCTCAACCAGACGAGATTGGATAGTTGCGTGGACAAACAAACCGACGAAGAACTACCCGGCTACCGCCTCATCCAATCGTTCGCGATTTTCATGGCGCTGGTCGCATTCGTCTCAGCCAGCATCATGGCCTATCAAGGTGGGCGCATCTATCTGGGAATCGAAACCGATCCCTTCGGTCGCGCTTTAATCATCAGCACGTGGATAGGTATTCCTACCGCACTCGCCGGCGCCATCTGTGGCTACATTGCACTCTATGGACGTGGTTGGGATTCTTTCCGAGTAACGAGTATTGTTCTTATCGCTGCTAATTTACTTGTGCCGTTAAGTTGGATTATAATGTCATTAACCAAATCCGTTTAACGCGAATGCCAACACCTCTTATCATTGTCACCCGAGGTAGTCCCCTGGCCCTCCAACAAGCCAAGGATGCGGCACAACATTTAGAAAAATCACTCCAGGTAAAAACGGAGATCAAAGTACTGACCACCACTGGCGATCGCCAAGCTGATTGGTCGTTAGAAAAACAAGGTGGCAAAGGTCTCTTTACTGCAGAATTAGAACAAGCCCTGCAAAGAGGCGAAGCGGATGTCGCGATCCACAGCGCCAAGGATTTACCAACCGAGATGCCAGCGGGATTGACGATTGCATCCTGCTTACCGCGTCGCGATCCGCGCGATGTTCTCGTCCGCCAAACTCAAATTCAATCACCTCAGAAAATTGCCACAGGCAGTCCCCGCCGTCGCGCCCAAGGTGCTCATCTTTTCCCCCACGCCACTTGGACTGAACTGCGCGGTAATGTAGATACTCGACTCAAGAAAATCGTCCAAGGCGAAGCCGAGGCCACTTACTTAGCCGCTGCTGGACTGAGCCGACTCGGTATTGAAAATTGGGACGGTTTATTTTTTGAACCCGTGGACATTACCAAAATGGTGCCAGCTGCGGGACAAGGGGCCGTCGCAATTCAATGTCGAATCACCGATGCCGCTCGTTACCAGGCCGTCGGCTGCGCTACCACCAGTTTCTCCGTAGCGATTGAGCGACTCTTTCTCAGCAAACTTGGAGAAGGCTGTCATACTGCCTTCGCCTGTCATCATCATGCTGATAAAATCTACCTCTTTAGAACCGATTTTGGGTATCGTGCCTATCCTTTCGTTGCCACGGATTTGACGATGGCTTCATCACTTGCAGATTTAATTTTATCACAATTACTTGATCGTTAATCATGTCTAAACTCCCTTTAAGAGATCGCCACATCGTTCTGACTCGCCCCGAAGGACGCGGGGCTGACTGGAAAGAGTTATTAATGGAATCAGGTGCTTCCGTGGCCGAACTTCCTTTAATCGAAATTTCCTTTGAGCCTGATGCAATGATACTCACCGAAGTCTTAGATGGCATGGGTGAATACGATTGGCTCGTTTTCACTAGTCCTAACGGCGTCCGCGGTTTCTTTAATCGCTTCTTCGAACGCTTCGCTGATATCCGCTCCATCGGTGGTGTAAAAATTGCCTGCGTGGGACCGGCCACGGAAAAGGCTGTACGCGCTTATCACTTAGAACCCGACATCACTTCTACGCAAGCTGACGGACTATCCTTGGGACGAAAAATGATGGAGTCGCACGATGTTGAGAATCAGAAAATTCTGATGGCGACAGGCAATCTCAGTTCGCCTGAACTCGCCTCCCTTCTTCTCGATCAAGGCATGGCGATTGTGGACGTGCTCAAGGTATATGCCACCGAAGAACGTCCCGTTACCGAGTCCCCTGAAGCGGCGGAGTTTCGTCGTCGCGGTGCAGACATCATAGTTTTTGCGAGCCCTTCGGCTGTTGAATCGTTCATTCACCAAGCGGCCTCACTGCGTCCTGAATCTGGCGCGAGACAACCCAAGGCTGTGGCGATCGGACCCACAACGGCCGATGCGATGAAACGTTCCGGTATTCCTTTGGCCGCCGTAGCCACTGCACCGACCGCCAAAGCCATTCGCGATGCGGTCATCTCCGCCCTTCAAGAATGATTGGTTCCATTAAAATAAAAGTGTGTGGCATCAGGCATGCCGCCGATGTCGCCCTCGTAAATCATTTTGGTGCAGATTACCTTGGCGTCAATTGTTGGGCGGGGTCACCACGATTTGTTAATCCAGCTTTACGTAAAAATCTTTTGCGCGAAATAAAACCTGAGCAACGTATCGCCGTTACCGTCAATCCCACCCTCAGTGAAACCCAGCAACTTATGGATGAAGGTTTTGCTGCGGTACAAATTCATTTTGATCCCAGCACTAAAGCGTGCGACGTGCAGGCTATCTCTAAAAAAATTGGTATCGAAAATATTTGGCTAGCTCCTAAAGTTCCTGATGGAGTGGCTTGGCCCGAAGAAATAATTTCTTTTGCGAAAACTTTCTTACACGATGCTCACGCAGGAGATGCGTTTGGTGGGACGGGAAAACAGTCCGACTGGAAGCGCTTTCAAAATCTTAAAAGCTTACATAAAAATAAAATCTGGGTACTGGCGGGCGGGCTTGGACCCAAAAACATTCTCGAGGCCTTAGGGGCAAAAGCTGATATTTATGACCTAAATAGTGGGGTTGAAATCAGTCCTGGGCTAAAATCTGCTGAAAAATTAGCCGAAATTCAGTCCCTCTTGCTCAATAATAAGCAATCGTAGTCCTTTAATCTGCTGAGACCGACTTGGCACAGCGTGTGCATAAGTGTACTTGCTCAACCGAAAACCAAACTTAACCTAAAACACACACAACTATGAAGCTCGTCACCGCTATTATCAAACCCTTCAAACTCGAAGAAGTGAAGGACGCTCTCGCCGAAATCGGCATCGAGGGTATGACCGTTACCGAAGTCAAAGGTTTCGGCCGTCAAAAAGGACACACGGAAATCTACCGTGGTTCTGAGTACACGGTTGATTTCTTGCCTAAGGTAAAGATCGAAGCTGCCGTCTCCGACGAGCAGGTCGAAAAAGCCGTAGCCACCATTTCGAAAGCCGCTCACACCGGTAAGATTGGTGACGGTAAGATTTTTATCACCTCCCTCTCTGATGTTATCCGCATCCGTACGGGCGAGCGTGGTAATTCTGCAATCTAATCAACTGCACCATTACCTCCAAAAGGGCGACTTAGGTCGCCCTTTTTTGTTTTTGGTTCAAATCAGCACGAGCTATGCCTTGCGCTGGCCCGCCGTCCCCAACTAAATAGATTTCATGTCCACCCCTGCATTCGAGCAGCGAATACTCCTCTTAGTCGCTCTCTGTCTTTGCCTGGTGGGCTGTGGTCAAAAGGAAACAACCGTAGCTAAAAAGGCCCGCGAAGGAATTTTGGTGATAAACAATTCCGCCGAGCCTTCGGCACTCGATCCTCAGGAAATCACCGGGATGCTGGAATCGCGCATCGCCTACTCACTTTTTGAGGGCTTGGTTAATTTTGACCCTAAAGACTCCCACACCATCCCGGGCGTAGCCGAAAGCTGGTCCAGCTCGGCCGACGGAAGGGTTTGGACATTCAAGTTAAGACCCAATGCACGCTGGTCCAATGGCGACCCGGTCGTGGCGGCGGATTTCCTTTTTAGTTTTCAGCGCATTCTGATGCCCACCTTCGGAGCCGAATACGCCTCCATGCTCCACTGCGTCAAAGGGGCTAAAGATTTTAACCGTGGAAAGATTAAGGATTTCAACGACGTAGGATTTAAATCACCTGATCCGCATACACTGATTGTCGAATTAGAAAACCCTGTCCCCTACTTCCTCCAACTGGTTTGCCACAACAGTTGGCTACCCGTGCACCCACCTACGATTTTGAAGTTTGGTAAAATAGACGAGATGCATACGCCGTGGACTCGACCCGGTAGCCTCGTTGGTAACGGAGCCTTCACATTAGACAGCTGGGAAGTCGCCCGCCAAATCGTGGTGAAGAAAAACCCTTATTACTGGGATGCAGCCCAAGTCTCGCTTAACGCGGTCGAGTTCAAAGCAATCTCAGACTTATTTGCAGAAGAGCGAGCCTACCAAGGCGGCGAACTACATATTACGGGCTCAGTTCCGCCTTATAAAATCGTCCAACTGGTCGCCGACAAAGCACCCCACTTACGCCTCGATCCATTTCTTTCGGTCTCATACATCCGCCTCAACACTCAGGTAAAAAATAACGATGCCGTGCAAAAGGCCCTTTCGGATACGCGTGTAAGACGTGCTCTGGGTATGGTTATTAATCGTCTGCAAATAGCGGAGAGAGTATTGAGATCCGGCGAATCACCCGCCTACTACTTCACCCCAACAGGAACCGGCGGATTCGTTTCACCCGTTCAATGGAAAGAAGACCTAGATGAAGCCCGTAAATTAATGGCAGAAGCCGGTTATCCGAATGGAAAAAATTTTCCTAAATTAGAATATTTATTTAATACATCGGAAACCTCCTTGCTCGCCGCGCAAGCCTACCAAGAAATGTGGCGCCAAAGTTTAGGCATTGAAGTAGAATTAAAAAATCTAGATTGGAAAGTTTACCTGAGCGCCCTGCACTCCGGTGATTATCAACTGGCCCGTTCAGCTTGGAGTGGCGACTACAACGATCCGAATACCTTCCTTGAAATGTTTATCACAGGTAATGAATTAAATCAGACGGGCTGGAGTGATTCCCTCTACGATGACCTCATTAAGGCGGCCGCGGTGGAACAAAATCCAGCTAAACGTCTGGAGCTATTCGGTAAAGCAGAACTGCGATTAATCGAGTGTGCCCCCATCATTCCAGTAGTCTTTAACAAAAATAAATTTTTAATTCGTCCCGAAGTACAAGGCTGGTACCCCACCTTACTCGGCGAGCATCCACTAAAATGGGTCAAACTTGTCCCTCTTGAAAAATGAAATTGATAAAAAAGTTTGCTGGCAGACAAGAAGAGCCTCCCGCTCGGTCCGATCTTAACAAGATATTTATCAGTGCGCTGGCAGTGGGTCTGGTAATCGCTGGTTTAACCTATGTTGATCGAGAAATTGGAACTTTAGTCCTACTCGGAACCTTTGGTGCGACCTGTTTTATTGTTTTCGTTTATCCCGATACCCCTTTTGCCCAACCTCGCAATGTCCTGGGTGCCCATATCATCGGAGCAACTATGGGTTTATTATGTTTAAAATTTATTGGACCGCAGTGGTGGAGTCTGGGTATCGCTGTTGGATTAACCGTGCTGTTCATGAAGTTACTTCGCCTTGTCCATCCGCCTGCCACTTCCAATTCCATTGTCGTCTTTCTTACCAACCCTACCTGGTTTTTTCTCATCTGCCCTACGACTGTCGGCGCCCTCATCATTATACTTTTAGCTTTATTTTATCACAATATGTCTCGTGAAAGTAACTGGCCTAACTATTGGTAAATTTATGAATCCTGAAAAAAACATTCAAGAACTCGGACTCACCTTACCTCAGCCACCCGCAGCGGCCGGTGCCTATGTTCCCGCCGTTCAGACGGGCAACCTTCTTTACTTAGCTGGAACTTTGCCCATGCGTGACGGAAAAATTGTTTACGCTGGCAAGGTCGGACAAGAAATCAATTTAGTGCAAGCTGCCGAAGCGGCTCAACTTTGCACGCTCAATGCTCTCGCCAATGCTAAAGCCGCCCTCGGATCACTCGACGCCATTAAGCACGTCGTCATGGTCAATGGCTTCGTCAACGGTATCGATGGCTTTAGCGACAGCCCCAAAGTTCTCAATGGTGCCTCGGAGTTTTTATTAAAAGTATTTGGCGATGCGGGTAAACACGCCCGGGCTGCGGTTTCCGTCAACGGCTTACCGCTCGGCGCAGCCGTCGAAGTACAAATTGTTTTAGAAGTTCGTTAAATTAAAAATCGCTTAACGTAACGCTGGTTAAATCAATTTGGAATGACTTCTTACCAGGAGGACTTCCGCAATTACCAATTTGCGCTATCGCCTGCTTAACAATCGTAGCGATTTGCGTATTCTTTGGTTTATTAAGCCAGCTCGCAAAATTCACGTTACCTGCTGCATCGACGCGTAAAACGACTCCGCAGGTACCAGAACTTAAATCTACTTCGGCGGAGACGAGACTCGTGAGCGCAGACTGAAAACGGGCTTTAACCTCACCCGCATATAATTGTAATTCGCTGGCACTACCCCCTTCACCGCCGTTGTCGCCTTTACCATAGTTGCGTCCGGCTTTGACCGACACTCCGCTGATCCCCGCGACTTTCGCAGAAGTTCCTTTTCCACCTTTAGCGTTATTAAACTCACTGAGAGTAGTTTTAGAATTACTTGATGAAGAACTTTTGGAACTGCTTTTACTCGTTGAATTTTTTGAGGGCTGGGTGCGGCTCGAAGCATTACTCGGCGCAGACTCTTGAACATTTTTCTCCAAATCGAATTTTTTAATTTTAATAATGGAGATGCCTTTTTTAGTTCCGGTTTCCTGTCCCTGAGCAACACCATCGGCTTTGCCGACCTCGCCAGGACGACGTCCAGGAATACCATTCAAATCAACCAGCAGCGGATCTACGGGTTCGAGGGACTTTCCTGACTGTCGAGAGGCGTACCAAGACGCACCGACTAAAACAGCGATAATCCCAAGGTGAACCGCGATTGAACCGATAATTCCTTTGCTGCCGCTGGCCATGATTAACGAATTTCCGTGTCCAAGCCCACTTTGGTCAGCCCTTTGGCCTTCGCCAAGGACATGACATCAATAATTTTTTGGTAAGGCAAAGTAGCATCACCGCGAATACGAACGATGGGTTGCGCGGAATCCGCCATCGCGGCAATCGATGCGAATTCATTCTCCAATTGTGACTTGGTTAATGATTTTCCGCCCATGGTAAACGAACCGTCACGACCAATAGACACAAAGCGATATTGTTGTTTGGAATCTGCGGGTTTGCCCGAACCTTTTTCCGCTTTGGGTAAATTAACCGCGGTTGTCTGCTCCAGCACCGGCGTCGCAATCATGAAAATAATCAGCAAACAAAAACATAAATCCAGCATGGGTGTGACGTTTAACTCGTTCAGCACATTCAACCGATGGGGCTTGGAAAAAGAACGGGCCATGAACTACTGGGCATCCTCCCAACCTGGCAATGCAGTGGACTGACTCGATGAATCTACAGGCGTAACGGGGGTGGGAGTGGTTGCTGTAGGCGTGGGAGTGCTAACCGCTGGACCTTGGGCAGCCTGAGCAGCACGGCGCAAGGCTTCGCGCTCTTGTTGTTGTTCGAAATTAGCACGAGCTTCACCTTCAAGTTCTAATTCAATTCGATCGGCCAAAGTGCTCGCAAAGTTTTCCAGCTCCGTGGACATGATTTTCACCTGCGTTAACAAATAATTATAACCAAATGTCGCAGGAATAGCGACTAATAGACCAAGCGTAGTGGTCACCAGCGCACCGCAAACACCCGGTGCTAATTGAGCAATACTCGCTTTTTCAGTCAGCGCTCCGAACGTCACCATCACACCCCAAACCGTTCCGAGCAGACCGAGGAATGGACCACCCGAAACGAGCGAACTGAGCAGAACCATTTTATCTTCATATTTAACCATCGTCCGTGACACGGCACGTTGCAGAGCGTTTTCGACGTGACCCATGCACATACGAACATCGGATTGTTTTACTAAACGACCTTTGTGTCTTTGTACGGCAGAAATAGCTTCAGCTACTAAATATTCATAAGGTGAAAGATTGGTGCCTCCAGGAAAGTTTAGAGCGACGACAGAATTCTGGTCGCGCAGGCGACGATCAAATCCGTGATTGCGACGACGCAGTTCTTGTACGTCGGACCATTTTTGAATCATCGCACCCCAACCAATAAAAGAACAGATTACCAGAACACCCGCCACCGCGAGGCCAGCACTATCCATTTGTTTGAAATACCAAATCGCACCTTTTTCAGTGTCGGCGATTATCGCAGCAAGAAGGGTTAAATTCATCGTACTGTAGGCAATACGGACTTGGCTTGGCTTCAACTGAAAAGAAAGCCTCCGGCTTGTATTAGAATGAAAAAGTTCTATAGTCTAAGCCGTGGAACCAAGCCCTCCTATTTGCACCCAATGCAAACAGCCCTGCACACTATTTATTACTTTAGTCGCAGGCGGGAAGGCTATGACCTATTCCTGCTGTGCGCAGTGCCCTAGTTCAATAACCTCCCCCTTGGTTGGCAGTCTACCCTCTCAAATCCTAGGTATTAAGCTCGATATACCGATGCCTAAAATTCCCGGCTCCTGCCCCTCCTGTGGCTTCCGCTGGGAGGATTTCGAGCGTACCCACCGCATTGGCTGCTCCCAATGTTATGAGGCTCATACCCAAGAACTCTTGCCCACCCTTTCGCGTATTCAACCAGGCATCGCCCATTCGGGTCGACGTCCACAACCTTCAGAAATCGATTTAAAGCAACGCCTAGAAAAAGCGAAAGCTGAACTCGCTGCGGCCATTAAAAATGAAGATTTTGAAACTGCGGCCGCTTTAAGAGATCAGATTGCGGAACTAGATACTAAGGTTTCGGTTAAATAATCTTTGCCTTCCGCATTGCTCGTGAGCCAAGTATTACCCATCTTCGGCTTATGATTTCGGCTCCCACAGTTCTTATTACAAATGATGACGGCATCGGAGCTGCCTTTTTTCAAAATTTAGTTCGGTCCTGCGTTAAACAGGGATTCCATGTTTGGGTAGCAGCACCCTCCGGCGAAAGAAGCTGGATTGGACGTGCTTTCAGCCGTCACCGCGAAGTGACAGTTTCAGCTTATCCAAACTGCGGTCACCAAGCATGGGCTATCGATGGTACTCCTTCCGACTGCGTAAACATCGCACTGGGAAATCTATTAAAAACGAAACCCGACGTCGTACTTTCAGGCATGAATATTGGATTCAACGCCACAATGCCTTTATGCCTAAGCTCGGGTACCCTCGCTGGTGCCACCGAAGGAAGTGCCTGGGGCCTCCCCGCCGTAGCGTGCTCATTCGACTTAGAACAAAGCGTGTTCGAAGCTGTTCACCGCAACCCCAGCGTTTGCCCCAGCAGTATTCAACCTCACCTCGATGTCGCCTGCGACCACGCTGCCGCGTTTGCTAAGAGTTTAGTCGGTAAGCCGGTCACTGGATTACATGTTCATAGTTTAAATTATCCGAGCAAGGTAACTGCAGAGACTAAAGTTAAGAAAACTATTCCTGCGATAGTCCGACACAACTCACTGTTTAAACCATCGGCCCTCGGTTACAGTTTCGCCTGGAGCGATGGTGAAGTCATCAGCGCAGGAAAAGATACCGATCTAACCGCCATTGAAGACGGTTTTATCAGTCATACCGTTTTTGATTTCGGCCAAGTCAGCCGACTCTAAAAATCAGTGAGCGCTGTCGCCTTGATTTTTACCCTTTAATAACAGCGGTAAAATCAAAACTAGGCCAACGATTCCTGCGGGAAGCCATGACCTGGCCAACTCGTGATGCGACAAGTAAGGCAGAAACGAAACATAACCAGCGTAAGCCAATACACCAGCAATCGCGATGAATGAAAGGATGGTTGAGACAGCGGCCTCGAGCGCACGACGGAGAAGAGCAATCGACAGAAAACCGGCGAAAAAGATCACGGATAAAATGAGGAGGAAAATGGCGAACGGTGCCCAAAGTTCGACGGCTTCTTGGCGAGTTTTCTTGGCGTCTTTAGCGGCTGCTTCGAGACCCTTAGCCCGAGCTTCTTCAGTCGCTGCTTTTTCGTCGAAAGACTTACCTTTGGCTGCCGATTTTAATTTTGAAAATGTCTCGTCCTGTACTTTTTGAGCAATCGCTTTCTCCACTTGTTGTGCACTAGAATTTGGCAACACATTCGTCATGAAACCAAAACTTAACCAAGAAATCGCAGAAAAAACGACGGTGAGGAAAACTAGGTTAAAGATTAAGCCCACGCGGCTAAGGGGTTTGGTCAAATCGAGCGAGAAGGTCATGGGAATATCGGAATAAGTAGAGGTAAAAGGCTTTTCTTCAATTCCAAACTTGGAAAGATGCCGATTAACGTATCAGTTACTCCAAGCATGCCCGCCACACTTCCCGAAACCGTATTATTCGACCTCGATGGCACCTTAGTGGATAACTTTGAGGGCATTCATCAGTGTTATAATGATGTGATGAAGCTCATGGGCTTACCCGGTGTAAGCTACGAGGAGATTCGTCGCGCCGTCGGCGGCTCCGTAAACGTAACCGTACTGAAATTAGCGGGTGAGGATAATGCCGCAGTCGCCACCAAACTATTCCGTGAACATTTTCCTTCCGTGATGATGCAGGGACTAAAAACATATGCAGGCTGCGAGGAGATTCTTGAAGGTCTGAAATCTCGCGGTGTCCGTACAGCGGTTTACACCAATAAAGATGATACCAACTCTAAAAAAATTATTAGTTATCTTAAAATCGATCACCTCGTCGACGGCGTCTTCGGAACCAATGTACATCCCTGGCGCAAACCTCAGCCTGAGTTCACGCATTTTGTAACGAGCACCCTCGGAGCTAAGCCGGAAAATACGATCATGGTCGGCGATTCCCCTTTTGATATCGAAACGGCAAGAAACGGTAAATTAGCCGCCATCCATTGCGTGGCAACGGGCAGTCATACGGTGGAGGAACTTTTGCCGTACAGCCCCGATACCGTGCACATTGACCTGCCCACGTTACAAAAATCGATTTTTGGTTTTTAAGGTTTTGTTTCGCCCATGAGACCAAGCACTGATTGGCTATAACTATGTCGCCCCCGCGCCAAGAATCTCGCGGACCTGAAATAACGCTTTCAGGTGTGGTCGAACGTATCTTGTGGTTAGACGAAGATACCTTTTTTACGATTGCGGAATTAAGTCCTGAAACGGGTGACAAAATTACCATTCTCGGAAATCTTTCCGGAGTGCAATGCGGCGAGACGGTCGATGTAGTTGGATTCTGGGAGCGCCATCATCAACACGGCGCCCAACTGCGAGTAAAATCTTTTACCTCACGCCTCCCCTCCTCTGTTCATGGCATTCGTAAATATTTAGGTAGTGGCCTGGTAAAAGGAATCGGTAAAACCTATGCCGAAAAAATCGTGGCGAAATTTGGCGTACGAACCTTTGATATTATTTCAAATCAGTCCGCCCGACTCCGCGAAGTCGAAGGCATCGGACCTGGACGCGCAAAATCAATCAAAGCGGCCTGGGAAGAACAAAAGGCACTCCGTGAAGTCATGGTCTTTCTTCAAACCTACGGCGTCACTAACGCACTCTGCCTGCGTATTGTTAAGGCCTATGGTAATGACGCTAAAAAGGTTTTAATGAATGAGCCGTATAAGGTTTGTCGCGAAGTCGAAGGCGTAGGATTTAAAACCGCCGATAAAATTGCCAGAAATCTTGGCCTGCCCACCGCTGGCCCACAGCGTGTTGACGCTGGTATTATGCATACTCTCGAGGAACTTGAGGGTGAAGGTCATAGTGCTTTCCCCGAAGTGGGTTTACTTGAGAAAGCTACCGCCCTGCTCGAAGTGGATTACTCTATCGTACAAGATCGTTTAAAGGTTCTCATTAAAGAAAATGCCGTCTGCTTACTTGAGACGAATGGCGTGCGCCTGATTCAACTCCGCGGACAAGAAAATGCGGAGCGTTCAATCACCGCTTCTCTTCGACGATTGTTAAAAACTCCTAGTAATCTACCTCCCATCATTGCCGACAAAGCAGTCGTATGGGCTCAAGAGCGCGCCGGCTTTACTTTTTCGGAAGCCCAAGGTCAGGCCGTCATGATGGCCTTAAAAAATAAAGTGAGTATTCTCACGGGTGGACCTGGTACCGGAAAAACAACCATTCTCAAAGCCCTGTGCGATATCTTGGTCGCTAAACGTGTGAAAATTTTACTGGGTGCACCGACGGGTCGAGCCGCCAAACGTATGCATGAAGCGACTCGCGTTCCTGCCGCGACGATTCACCGCCTATTAAAATTTGATCCCAGTGCAGGCGGCTTTACTGCGAATACCGAAAATCCACTGAGCGTGGACTTTATCATTATCGACGAGTCTAGTATGCTCGATACGAAACTCGCCGCCGCGTTACTACGTGCAATTCCAGGAACCGCTCACCTACTTTTAGTCGGTGATGTTAATCAATTACCATCGGTGGGTGCTGGAAACGTTTTAAGTGATATCATACAATCCAATCTCGCTGCCGTAACACGATTGGATAGTGTGTTTCGACAAGGTGCACGTTCCGGTATTGTCACGATTGCTCACGGGATTTTACATTCCGACGTACATCCACCCCACCCGGTTGAGGATCTTGATAAATTAGATTTCACTCAAGACATTCACTTCTTACGCGTTGATGACCCAGAAAAATGCGTACAAAAGGTCACCCAACTCTGCTGTGAGATTTTGCCAAAAAAATTAAGGTTGGATCCACTGCGCGATATTCAAGTGCTCGCTCCGATGCATAAAGGCACGGGCGGCATTCAAGCCTTCAACCAAGCACTTCAGGAAAAATTACGCGGACCCCACGCGCAAGCGGGTCGAATCACCACGGGTGATAAAGTTATTCAGACCAGAAACAATTATGATAAGATGATTTTTAATGGCGACTTTGGCGTCGTTCTCGAAATCCAACCCGAAACCGGAAACATGCTCATTGATTTTGACGGTACCCACGTGGAGTTCGAACGCAGCGAGCAATCCGACCTGCAACTCGCCTACGCTGTCAGTATTCATAAATCCCAGGGCTCTGAATTCCCTGCCGTGGTTATTCCCCTCCTCCGTCAACATAGTATCATGTTGGCTCGAAATTTAATTTACACCGCTATCACGCGAGGTCGTAAGCAAGTGGTGATTGTGGGCGATCCGTCGGCCTACTCCATGGCGATAAGAAATATTTCGGACTCCGGACGAATCACTGGTTTGCTTCCTCGCTTAAAAGAAGAGACTTAAACTCTTACGCGTAATGTCCCGCGGGTAACACCCAGCTGATTTAATACTTTTAAATCGTTCCAGAGCTCGGTACCAGTAATCTTTCCGTCGAGCAGTGACTGATATTTTTCAAGCGTCTGGGTGACTGTCGCAGCATCTTCATCAACAAACTCAATGCGGAATCGTCTAACTCCCAGAGCCAGTAAATCACCCATATACTCAGCCCCGGTTTGGGCCCTTGAATTATAAAGCGTGTTTCGACAGCCCGCATCAGCTTTCAAAATATGTTCAGCACCCACGCGATCACGTAGTTTCACTCGATGCTTTTCGCAAGGACGACCGCAATCGCGATAATCTTTACCCTTCGACATAAAAGTACAAAAGACACAGTGCTCCATATGGAACATCGGCATGTGTTGGTGCAAGGTGACTTCAAACCATTCAGACGGAGCAGATTTAATGAGGGCGGTTAACTGGTTCACATCTAAATCATAAGAGGCAGTGACTCCCTCAAGTCCATGATGACGGACCAACCATTCGGCGGTAAGTCCATTAGCGACATTCAACGAAAAGTCTCCGCGACGACGCTGCCCAGCAAACGCTTTTAAATTATCGTGATTACGCACCAAGTAGCCATCGGCATTGGATGATAAAACTATTTCCGTAAGACGGTCCTCACCCTCTTTATGAATGCGCGGACCCATCACCCAAAACTCACATTTCTTTCCTGATTCTTTCTCAAACTCACGCACGCGTGCTACCGAGGCACGGAATTTTTTAGGATCCTCAAATTCAGCATAAATCACTCGGGCACCCCATTGTAATGCCGGCTCGAGTTGCTCGGGCTCACGAATGACTGTAATAATTTCCGCACGCGCACTCGGCTTCTCCGATTCTTTTTCTACCGTATAGGCCTCTTCAGTGAACGAATTGAGTTTCCACTTAGGGGGTTGCTCGCGGAGTTCAGTTAAGCGCTCGATTAAATCACGACGGAGGCGATTGATTTCACTCATCGGCACAATCAACGAACCTTCTAAGTCTAATTTTAATTCAGAGAGCTCAAAGCCAGTCTCACCTAATCGACCCAGTTGCTCCTGCAATAATTCCTGAGCTAAAGGACGCTTCTCGGCGGCGACGCAGGGCATCGACGAATCAGCTGAAACGACGTGGCCTTCGCCATCATTAAGCTCGATGCGTAAAGGGTGATTCAGTCGACCAATGACTTTGGCGGTAAGGGGTCGACGATAGTTGGGACGCTCACGATCCCAGGAGTCATGTAATCGTTTATCGAGTTCTTGATCTTTAGTTTTCCAAAGAAGTGCGCCTGGAGCCACTTGCGACCAATCAACATCTTCGCGTCCAAACCTAACAAAAGTTAACTCACCACGGGCGGGCTCCAGACCGTGCACAAAGCCGCCCTGCTCGCGTTCGGCTGGCTTACCTTGGTCGAAGACAACGCCATCACCAGGCTTTAAAGGGCCTTCTAATTTTATAGTCACTCCATTGGTCGATACATCAACCACTTGTCCTAAATAGGCGCCACGCTTTTTTCCAAAACGGGCGTGCACTAAATTTTGATTATCAATCCCGCGAAGCCAACCGCTGTAAAGTCCACGTGAGAAAGTCATCTGCATCGCGTACTCTTCTTCGGTATTAACCCGATGCGCTGCTTGGTCGGCATTTTGTCCCGTCTGTAGAGCTGACCATGCTGCGTCGACCGCTCGACGGTAGGCGCGCGTTATCGCTGCTACGTATTCAGGCGATTTTAGACGTCCTTCAATTTTCAAAGATTTTACACCAGCCCGAATTAAATCGGGTACGACTTCAATACTCGCAAGATCTTGCGGTGATAGTAAATAGGCGCGATCGCCTAAATCTTTGACCACTCCATCCACCACCAATTCATAGGGCAAGCGACATGCTTGAGCGCATTCACCACGATTAGCTGAGCGACCACCGAGTGATTCACTGGTTAAACATTGCCCCGAATAAGCGACACAAAGTGCGCCATGCACAAAGACTTCTAAATCTAATGGCGTATCTTTGGTCGATAATTCCGTCTGTAATTTTTGTATTTCCGTAATCGAAACCTCACGACCCAAGACCGCGAGTGAAGCTCCTAATTCTTTGGCATACTGGACGCCCTCGGCACTCGTCACCGTCATTTGTGTGGAAGCGTGAATCGGAAAGTCGGGTGATATTTTTCTTATCAGACGACAAATTCCAGCGTCCTGGACAATCGCGGCATCCACCCCTGAAGCGATGATGGTGCGAAGCATGCGCGAGGCCTCTGCGAGTTCATCGGGAAAAATCAGCGTGTTAAAAGTCACATAGCCCTTCACGCCACGACCGTGCAGGTAGGTCATAAGGGCGGGCAAATCGGCCTCTTCAAAATTATGGGCACGCACACGGGCATTGAATCTACCCACGCCAAAAAATATGGCATCAGCGCCATTCTCGACGGCCGCTTTGGCACAATTCCACTCCCCCGCCGGGGCAAGAACCTCGGGTTTTCTTAATTGTTTTATGGGCGGGACGGACGGCACACCCAGAGCAAGGCATACTCTGGAGAATCTGCAAAGACGAATTAGTTAAGAGCCAATCATACAGGGTTGCCCCCGACCCTGAAGACCGTTTGATGGGCATATGGCTGATAAATTCGAAGAAATCTTCAAAATGCAATCTGAGCTCAATAAGCGTATTGGGGTGATCACGGAAGGCATGACCGAGGAAGAAAAAATCAAATGGACGCTTAACTACCTCCGCGCCATGCAGCAAGAGATGGCTGAGTTAACTGACTCGGTACCTTGGAAGTGGTGGGCCAAGTATCAAAAGTTCGATGAACAAAACGCCCGCGTCGAAGTCATCGATCTCTTTCACTTCCTGATTTCAATTGCTCAAGTCTTAGGAATGTCAGCCGAAGATGTTTACCAAGCTTACTTAAAAAAGAATGCGGTGAATCACCAACGCCAAGACTCAGGCTACGTCAAAAAAGACGAGAACGATTCACGTCACATTTAAATTTTAATCTACCCCATGTCACCCCGTTCTCTTGCCCGTCGCGGCTTTACCCTCATCGAAATCTTATTGGTAATGGCTGTGATTGCCATTCTCAGTACCCTCTTATTCAGCTTATTTAAAGCGGCTAAAAATGGTAACAACAAAGCAAAGGCTCGCGGAGAAATTCAAGGTCTGAGTATGGCCTGCGAAGTGTATCGTAAAACTTACGGTGACTATCCGTGTGGCTCAACAGCGGCCAAGACCAACGGTGCACAATTCCGTAAGGATCTCTTCGACCAACTCGTTGGTCGTAAAAGAATTTATACCGTGAATCTACCCTCAGGCGGAAATGCCATTCAATTACTCAATTATACTGACACTAAGTTACCTGGTGGAAGTAATCGCAAAATGAAGCCTTTCTTAAGCAGCGGCGTGGTGACATCGAACGATGATAAGTCGTTTGGACTTGATGACACGACCAAAGCTTTTGAATTCCGCGATCCCTGGGACAATCCGTACGAGTACCGTTATCGCGTTCTACCCGGAGACTCTACTCCTATTCAGGACTTATCCACTGGCTCGTACAACACCACCTATGGAGCATGGAAATACCCTGGCTTCCTGATTATTTCGTGCGGTGCCAATTACGCTGAACCCAGTACAGAAGGCGATCCACCTGCGGTTGCAGAATACTGGGACGGAGACATGGCCACAACTGGCACTATCACGTCTACCTACTTTAACGACGACACGAATAGTCCGCCGTCATTCCAACGAAGCGATAATTTAGTCAACTGGTCGAACTAAGCTGAGGTTTGCGTTGGCTTAATCACTAACGCAAGGACGGCAGCCAAAAGCCAGGCAACCCCCAATGTGGCGAGCGTGTGCGAAAGCATGTGCTCACCTCGTGCAATCTGATAGAGCCCCATAAAACCGCCGAGACCTAAGCCAATCCAAAGTCCAAGCCGACGATAAGGCTGATTAAACCACGCCCAATAAAGACAGATCAAAGCTAGGCCACCGCTGGCATGCCCGGCAGGAAAACTATGACAGGGATAGCCGTCTGGCTTACTCTGAAACAATAATAGGTGAGGAAACTTACCACCGTACATAGTTAATTCCATGGGCGTAGCCATGTAGGTGATGGCACGAAGCTGAGTTGAGACAACCGGTATCAAAGCCATCGATACAAAAACATAGATAGCTTGGCGACGATTCATCCAGCGCGGTGCAAGCTGGGGTAATAAAATAATTATCAATAAATAAACCGCGAATAAAATGATTAGGGCCTTCGGTCCATCATAGGCGACAATCTTGCCTATGATATTACCGTGAGGGATGAGCCACTCTTGCCCATTCCAGAAAAAAGATTGAAACCAGAAATCAACCTTTTCTCCACTCGTAAAAGGGAAACCGAAAAAGATAACGACACCGGCTAGAAATAATACCGGGGCGATGAGTCGCTTCAGACTAGCGTGCTGGGTTGCGTAATCCACCATGATTAAAGAGTTCATCAGTGCCTTGATAATAGCGCAAGGCTTCATCTGCAGCCGTCGAATCCATTTTGTCTTTCTCGATGATCTGCAAACTGCCCGTTGCCAAATTAGCTTGATACTGCTGCACCTGGCGCACTGGCTTTAGCACCGTTAACAGCCCATTCGGACGGAGCATCGCGACCTTTTGATAGTTACTTATAAAAGCACGTGGCTGGTAGTTAGGCTTGAAAACATCCGCCCCGACGAATCGCGAAGTGTAAGAAATATTCATTAAGCCCAACAACGTGGGAGCCGTATCAATTTGGCTCATCATGGGTTCGAATACTTGCGGTTTAATGAGTCCCGGGGCCCAAATGAAAAGTGGGATTTCATATTTTCTAATTTCTAACTCTTGTTTACCTGCAACGGAGGCACAGTGGTCAGCAACGATTACAAATACGGTGTTTTTGAACCAAGGTTTGGACTCCGCAACTTTCAGGAAAGCACCAATCGCATAATCCGTGTACGCCACCCCACCCTCACGGTTGCGTAATTTGGGATCAATCCTACCACTCGGCCAAGTATAGGGCCGGTGATTCGAGGTAGTCATGATAAAGTGGTGAAACGGTTTACCCGCAGCAAAAGATTTATCAGCCTCATCGAGCGACCAATTAAACGAATCTTCATCACACGCACCCCAAGCATTTTCAAAAGTGGTTTTCTTGCCTGCCGCTAATTGACGAGGTAAATCTACGACTCGATATCCATTGTTAGAGAAGAAGTAATTCATGTTATCGAAGAAACCATCACCCCCGTAAATAAAAGCGGAGTCATAGCCCTGATGATTTAGAACTGAACCTAAGGTCGTTAGATTTTCGCAACCCCGACGACGCAACACGGACTGACCTGGAATAGGTGGAATCGATAAAGTAAGTGCCTCCATACCACGCACCGTTCGCGTACCACCGGCGTAGCAATGTCGAAACCACAACGACTCACGAGAAATGCGATCCAAGTTGGGGGTTAATTTTTGTGAAGCATACGGTTCGACCCCGTAACAACCTAAAAATTCTGCGCTGAGACTTTCGATGGTAATTTGTATAACGTTATATTTTTGAGCTGAACCTGATGCTTTAATTTCGCGGGTGATATCGGCCTGGCTACTATCTGAAGTTAAAATTTCGCGTAAGGCAGCTGGTGCATTTTCACGTGAAGGATAAAATTGGCGCCACTCCAATTGATTGGCCCAAAAAGCGGCCAAGAATGAATACTCACCATTCTTGGCGATTTCGGTTTCATAACTATTGGCGAAACTAGGTTGAATATCGCCCATGTGACGCAAGCCAGCAACCACGCGCTCTCCGAAACTGGAGTCGGCCTTAGATGTCTTGGTTAAATCGTGTTCTCCGATAAAATAACTATAACTGGGAATGATTAAAACTGGGACAGTGAGCACAAGCGGAGTCCACCAGTGGGGCGTAGCATCCTCAACCACGCCATCCGACCAAAGCTGGGTGTAACCGCATTTACGCCAGAGGAGATAAAAGCCTATCGCCAAGCTGAAGACAGCGGCAAAAATAAGAGGCATATTATATGACTCGCGAATGTTTTTAACCACTTCGCTCGTATAAACTAAATAATCAACCGCGATAAAGTTAAAGCGAACCGAGAACTCTTCCCAAAAAAGGATTTCGGAAATCTTCCAGAACGTAAAAAGAAAAACGCCGAAGCACCAAAGTGGAATTAGTAACAGACGAAAACGCTCGGACTTACAAAAACTACTAATCAGCGAAAAAGGGATGACAAAAAAACCTGCCATCGCGATGTCGTAAACAAACCCCATCAAGAGCGCGGCGGCAGTTGTCCAAGACCAAGTGACTTCCTTGGCCGATACCGCAAGAAAACCTAGGCGCAAAACGGTGCCTAAAACAATATAGGTTAGGGCCAGTAACCACGCTCCCCCTTGACGTGATCGAATTTTTTTAAGAAGGAAACTTTGCATATTCGGAGTTAACAAGGATAACCTAAAATAGCGAGGAGGTGGATGAGTTACTTAGGCTGGTGGAACTTCGTCAATACCGCAATCGCCGCCAGGGCGACACCGTACAATGCGCTTTAATGACAGCCATGACCCCTTCAATAAACCATGTGTTTTAAGAGCATTAACTGCATACTGCGAGCAACTCGGATGAAATCGACAACCCGAACCTGGAATTACCGCATGTAACGCTTTGGAAATAAAGCGCTGATAAAAATAAATGGGCTGCAGAGCCAACCAAACTACGCCACTGCGAAATCGATTCATCATTTTTATTTCACCGTGGATTTTATGGCGGTGCTATAAATTTTTACCAAGCTCGCAAAAGATTTTTTAAGGATGCTGGGTCGGGCAATTAAAACACATTCCCAGCCATCGGGTAAGAGTTGGGCATCACTACGAAAAAGTTCGCGAGCCAAACGCTTGGCGCGGTTGCGATTCACGGCCAAGGGAATACTCTTCTTGGCAACCACCACCGCAAATCTTGCTTTGGCTTGGGCTGATCCACCCTGACCAAGATTCAAAACAAAAGGCCCGCAGTCGAGCCGCGAGCCATTTTGGCGGAGACGCGAGAAATCGGCTGAAGCACGAATTCGACGCTCCCGCGGGAGACGCATCAGATTAGGATGCGCCGAGGCGCTTACGACCAATCTTGCGACGATTGGCGAGAACTTTGCGACCACCGGGGGTCTTGGAACGGGCACGGAAACCGCACTTACGAGCGCGGGAGATCTTAGATGGACGGTAGGTGGGTTGCATAAATTTAGAAGGAATACCCAAGTAGACCCCGCCAAATCTGTCAAGCCCCACACTTCCCTACTTGGCAGATAGCTTAATTTGATGAAGATACGGCAATATGAGTCCGGATAAAGCCCCCATGAGACCCACCCCCGTCAAGGCCTATCAAAACGAAGAATTTTTGTTAAGCCCCCAGGCACGCACCTTGCGTGTGATGGCTGAGTTAACCGAGCCCTACCATCGCTTCAAAAAATATGGCGTCCGCAACACCGTCGTCATGTTCGGTTCGGCCCGTACCCTCCCGATCGACCGCGCACAAAAAGAACTCGAAGATGTTAAGTTGAAGATTACCCGCGGAGAAATCAGTCCCTCCGAAGCGAAGGCCCGATTACGCCTCGCCGAAATCAATTTAAAAAGCGCACCTTTCTACGAGGCTTGTCGCGAATTATCCAAAGAGATGACCGAGTGGTCGATGAGTTTACCCGAGTGGCAAAGATTCTTTATCTGCTCCGGTGGCGGACCAGGAATCATGGAAGCAGCTAATCGCGGAGCGAAGGAAGCTCATGGTCGATCGGTTGGCCTAGGCATCGCTTTACCCTTTGAACAAGAGCATAATCCTTACGTCACCCCCGAACTAGATTTAGAATTTCACTACTTCTTCGTCCGTAAATACTGGTTCCTTTATTTAGCTAAAGCGCTCGTCGCATTCCCTGGAGGCTTCGGCACCTTCGATGAACTTTTCGAAATGTTGACCCTGATTCAAACCGGGAAAACTAAAAAATATTTCCCCATCTTACTTTACGGTTCCGATTTCTGGAAACGCGTCACCGACTTCGAAGTCTTCCACGAATGGGGCATGGTCTCACCTGAAGACCGTGGACTTTACCACTACGTCGACTCCGTTAAAGAAGCTCGCGATCACTTAATTCAAATCATCACCGATAAGTACCTCAAAGAAGACGGCTTATCGTAAACGGCGATGATTACCGATTTAATTACAAATATCATCTATCTCATCATTGGATTAGGCGTAGGGTTAGCTTGGTTCAACGAATACCGGAAACGAAGAAGCAATCCCGGACCTGAACTCTTTTGGCCAGGTACCACGCGAGCCCCTCTTTCAGGCATCCTAATCATTGTTTCGGGTATTCTTCTGATCACCGTCGCAGAAACCTGCGCCGAAATACATTTCCAAGTCACCGCTCATCAGTCCGTGAGTAATTTACATATTCTCGGGGCAACCGTCGGCGCAGCCATCGTCGAAGAAATGGTTTTTCGAGGCTTCGCTGCACCGAGTCAGTTAAGAGGACTTAAATTACTTGGGCTCATTGTCGTTGGATCCATCATTTTTAGTTTAATACACGGATTTGATTTTAGCACCGTCCAAGGAAGAATTAGTCTCGTCGCGACTTTCTTTATTTCGGTTTGGTTATACCTCGGACGCTACAATCCACTGAATCCCGAGCGTTCCATCCTACCCTGCTTAATCGGACACGTGGTACGTAACGTTGCAGTCTTCGGAGTTAAGTGGTCCCAAGGTTTCGTTGATTTAAATTCATGAAATTGCCGAAGTCAGTCAGCGACTGGACTCAAGGCGTCATCACGCATTCCGCCGAAGCCACTGAACAAGCAGCCCAAGCATTTGCTCAACTACTTCCTGCCGACACTACCCTTACGTTAGAAGGTGATCTCGGAGTCGGTAAAACAACCTTTGTACGCGGACTGGTTAAGGGCTTTGGCATCACCGATGACATCACCAGCCCCTCCTTCTCTTTGCTCAATGTTTACAAGGGTGAACGGATGATTTTCCACGTCGACGCCTATCGACTCACCCAAGCATCGAGCTTCGATGATTTAATGATTTGGGATTCAGCCGTCAGCCCTTGGAACGTGATTGTCGAGTGGCCCGAGAAAGTTGCCTCACGCCTCCCGCGTTCCCTCTGGAAACTAAAAGCCACCATCCTCGCGGACGGTGGCCATCAGTTTACACTCAGTGTAAATTAAACTTACTGCTTACCAAAACGCTTACGCTCGTTTTCCGTTAGGTAACGTTTACGCATGCGGATGAAGTTAGGAGTTACTTCAACCAATTCGTCTGACTCGATATACTCTAAGCAATTTTCAAGAGACATTTGGCGCATGGGTTTAATCTTCGCCATGTCGTCCGAACCGGAGGCACGAACGTTGGAAAGCTTCTTATTAATGACCAAGTTAATTTCGAGGTCATTGTCCTTACAGTGTTCGCCGACAACCTGACCCATATAAATTTCATCGGTCGGCTTCACGAAGAAGTCACCGCGGTCATAAAGACGGTCGAGTGAGTACGAGGTTACTTGACCTCCTTCACCGCTGATCATCACACCCGCAGCACGACGAGGGGCATCGCCCTTCACTGGCTCATAACCCAATAAATTATGGTACATAACGGCTTCACCACGGGTAGTAGTAAGCATCATGGTACGTAGACCGAACAAGGAACGGGAGGGAATCTTGAACTCCATGTGAATCCAGCCGCTGGTACCTGCTTTGGCGTCCATGGTGCGTAATTCACCACGACGACTGAGAACCAGCGCCATCACATCACTCTGCGAAGCTTCGGGGCAATCCACGGCCAAGGTTTCCACTGGCTCGCATTCTTTACCGTCAATCTGCTTCATGATTACCTGAGGCTTACCGACTGAAAGTTCATAACCTTCACGACGCATGGTTTCGATTAACACGCCTAAGTGCATCAAGCCACGACCCGAAACCTGGAACGCATCGGCTCCGGGTTCACGCTCCACTCGAAGCGCTACATTCTTTTCGAGTTCTTTGGTGAGACGTTCACCGACCTGACGGCCAGTAACAAATTTTCCATCGCGACCTGCAAAAGGTGAATCGTTAACACGGAACGCCATCGTCACAGTAGGTTCGTCAACTTTTACTGGAGGCATTGCCTTGGGGCTTTCGATATCGGTAATCGTTGCACCAATTTCAACGTGATCCAATCCGATGACTGCACAGATGTCACCCGCAGTGACCTCTTCTGCTTTCACACGACCTAAGGCTTCGAATACTTCGACCTCGAGTGTGCGTTGTTTAAATTGTTCGCCAGCTCGGTTGATGAGCATCACAGGCATGGATGGCTTAACCCGGCCAGCGGTAACCCGGCCCACAGCAATTCGACCCACGTAATCACTATACAGAATCGCTGTAACCATGATTTGCAGAGGGTTAGCGAGTGCTTCTTCGCGACTCTTGAATCCGGCAGCTGCACCACGGGAAGAACCTTCAGCATAAGGCTCAGGAATGTGGTCAACGATAGCGTAGAAAAGTTCTAATAAATCTTTCGGACGTTTACCTTCTTCAGTCTTCGCACGATCGACAGTGGCCCAACCATCGCGACCTGAAGCGTAGACAACGGGGAAATCGAGAGCGGATTCTGGAGCGTCGAGTGCGACGAGTAAGTCGAAAATTTCATTCACAACGGCATCAGGACGAGCCGAAGGTTTATCGATTTTATTAACAACGACGATTGGCTTAAGACCTAAGGCTAAAGCTTTCGATAAAACGAAGCGAGTTTGTGGCATCGGGCCTTCAAAGGAGTCGACCACGAGTAAACAACCGTCGGCCATATTTAGAACGCGTTCAACTTCGCCACCGAAGTCTGCGTGACCAGGGGTATCGATTAAATTAATTTTGTACTCATCTTGATTTCGTGGGTCGGTCCAGCGAATAGAACAATTTTTAGCAGTGATGGTGATACCACGTTCGCGCTCGAGATCGCCCGAGTCCATGATCAGCCCGTGCTGACCACCAGCGAGCTTGTCGAGGTCCTCAGTGCGGAACATACCGGACTGGTAAAGTAAGCGGTCGGTCAGGGTAGTTTTTCCATGGTCGACGTGCGCAATGACTGCAATGTTACGTAATTTCATCTGTTAAAAGCCCTACGCATAGGAAAAATCGCTCCCCTGCAAGGGGATAAAACAATTGTGGCAAATTGGTGACGTCTAAAACCCGACTTTCGTCTCAATTAGGCCAAACCATCGCGTACTAAAACCGCTTCAGAATCGAGGTTTCGACCCATAAAATCGCGGAAAATCTTATCGGCGGGCTCGGAATTACCCTTCGAAAGAACCTTTTCCCTAAGCTCCCTACCCACCTTAGAATTTAATATCCCCTCTTTTAAGAAACGGGTAAAGGCATCAGCCTCCAAAGCCTCCGCCCATTTATAAGAATAATATCCCGCAGCGTATCCGGTAGCATCGGAGAAGAGGTGACTGAAGCGACGGGCCATCGAGGGCACGCGTTGCGTGGTGCGAGTCTGCCAAGAGGCCATCGCATCATTCCAATGTTTATCTAGATCTGCATTTTTGAGTTCGTTCGCTCGGATGTGTAAATCTAAATCTAATTTAGAAAAACAGAGTTGTCTCATGCATTGTGAAGCGGCGCGGAAGTTGGAGGCAGCGTCTAATTTCTTTAACAGGTCGGACGGTAATTTTTCGCCAGTCTGATAATGACGAGCAAAGAGCTCGAGTGACTCTTCTTCCCAACACCAGTTTTCTAAAAGTTGCGAAGGTAGCTCTACGAAATCCCACGCCACCCGCACACCGGATAAAGATTCTACTTCAACCTCGGATAATAAATGGTGAAGCAAATGTCCGAACTCATGGAAGACGGTAGTAACTTCATCGTGAGTAAGCAACGCCTGCTGTCCATTAACTGGAGGCGTAAAATTACCACACATAAGCCCTAGATGCGGGGCAAACGAGCCATCGGGACGAGGTCCACCTGTACGGAAAAAATTCATCCAAGCACCGCCACGCTTCGACTCGCGCGGAAACCAATCAGTATAGAATGAACCTAAATGACGTGATCCATCGTACACTTCATAAAAACGCACTTCGGGATGCCATACGCTTACAGGTGTATTCTCAACGCGAGGCGCAGCGGCTTTAAAAATCTCTGCCTTCCCATTGGAATCGACATAACGAGTATCACGGGCTACAACCTGAATTCCAAAAAGATTTCCGAAGAGTTTAAACATTCCGGCGATGACACCTTCGACGGGGAACCACGGGCGCAGAGCTTCGTCATCAAAACCATGATACTCGCGACGCATTTTTTCGGAATAAAAACCAAACTCCCAAGGATGCAAAACACGCACGGTTTGTTTTTCAATTTTGGCGCGATACTGCTCTAACTCTTCCACCTCTTTTTCGAACTTAGGACGAATGCGTACGGCCATGTCTTCGATAAACTTAAGAGCCTGATTGCCCGTTTGGGCCATGCGACGAGCCGTGGTAAAATCCGCAAAGTGCTTTTTGCCCAATAAACGGGCCTTTTCATCGCGTAGCGCCAAGATTTCTGAAACCAGCGAGGTGTTATCCCATTTTCCTTTATAACCCACCTGACTCAGTGCCTCCCAGCACTTTTGTCTCAACTCCGCATCTTCTCCATATTGTAAAACAGGAAAAACTGAAGGCTGCTGTAAAGTGATTCTCCAGGAGTTCGGGCGACCTTTCGTCGTTGCGGATTGCTTAGCTAATCCCAGCGCACTTGGCGGTAAGCCCTTCAACTGATTTTCATCATCAATAAAAATTTCCCAGTCGTTGGTAGAATCTAAAACATTCTCCGAATATTTTTGAGTCTTTTCAGCGAGTGCTGCGTTTACTTCAGCTAATCTTTTCTTTTCGACCGGTGGTAAGCTGGCGCCATTCTCTTCGAAATCTGCAATCGTTTCCTCGAGAAATCTGCGCTTAATGCCCTGCAGTGATTTTGCTTCAGCGGTCGTAGAGTAATTTTTAAAAACCTGCCAGATATCAGGATCAAGGGAGAGTGAAGTATAAAATGCGGTGACTTCGGGCAAAAGTGCATTGTAGACTTTACGGAGGTCGGGCGAGTTAAGCACCGAATCGAGGTGACCCACCAATCCCCAGGCGCGCGATAAGTCCCTCGTCGCAGCTTCAAAACCTAAAAGAACTTGGGAATAGGTTAACTGTGGACCTGAAAGTTTTTTAAAGGCTTCGATGCGTTCTTGAGCCTGCTTCAAGGCTAGGCGAATATCGGGCTCAATCGCGCTGGATTGTAACTGACTCCAATCGAAGAGAAAATCGTCTTTTAAAAATGGGTGCACCAGCCCATTAAGACGAGGGTCCGATAAATTTCAAGGGGACTCCTGCAATTCTACAGAAACTTCGCCAAGTATTGATGACACAGGCTTGCGCCACGAGCCCTGAGCCCAAATGTATTAGGGATGAACAAGAAAGAGGCGATTCCCGTCACGAGTATCGAAGTGATTCCGACCAAGGGCGGAACCGCGGTATTTCTTGTTACCGAAAACAAAACCATCGTCATCCAGGTTGATACCCTAGTCGGTGAATACCTCCAGGCTGCGTTGTCGAATAAAGTCGCCGAACGCCCGCAAACACACGACCTCATGCTTCATTTAATGCTGGGGCTTGATGCCGATATTTCTCACGTATCGATTGTTGAAATGAAAGAGGGGGTCTTCTTTGCTCGCATTGTGATTAATCAAGCTGGACCCGTCGCACGCAAAGTAGCGGAGGTCGATGCCCGCCCCAGCGACGCGCTCGTCTTAGCGGTTAAAGCCAAACGTCCGGTTTTCATCATGCCTGCCGTGGTAGATGCCTGTGAGGATATGACTGAGACTCTGGCCCGACTACGAAAACAATCGTGAACTCTGCCCTCCCCCAATCTTTAGTCAGTGGCACACGTCCCTCGGTCTTAGCACCGATGCAGGATGTGACCACCACGGGATTCATGAGAGTCATCGGACGCCGTGGAGCACCCGACTGGTTTGTCACCGAATATTTTCGAGTTCACGAGACATCGACACCGGAAAAACATATTCTAGATTCCATTCAGAATCACGGGACGGCTCGACCCGTCTTCGCCCAACTCATCGGCGAAGATATTCCGCACATTGTTCGTACGATTAAACTCCTACAGGCCTACCCAATCGCGGGTATTGATCTTAATATGGGCTGCCCAGCTCCCAAAGTTTATCGCAAAAACGTGGGGGGCGGATTGCTCAGAGACCCAGCAAAAATCGATGAAATCTTAACAGCCATGCGTGCAGAAATCGGTGGAATTTTCACCGTAAAAATGCGCATCGGGTTCGATGGTATGGAAAATTATGAAGCGATATTAGATTTAATAAATAAACATAAAGTCGATTTACTCACCGTGCACGGTCGCACCGTCAAAGGCCTTTACTGGTCGGAAGTAAACTACCCTGCGATTACTCAAGCCGTTAAAAAAGTGCAGTGTCCAGTTATTGCCAACGGTGATGTCACCAAAGCGACTAAGGCCACTCAGCTCATCAGTGAAACCGGTGCCTATGGAATGATGATGGGACGTCATGCGATAAGAAATCCATGGATCTTTCGTCAATGGCGCGAGCTTCAACA
>JBBAUZ010000003.1:72206-122263 GCA_040397965.1 Opitutales bacterium
ACCGAAGCTGCCGCGATACAAGTTCGCAAACTTCATGCCCAACAGGCTAACCCGGAATCTTCGTTGCGTGTCTTGATTGAAGCCGGCGGATGTTCGGGCTTCGAGTATGGTATGTCATTCGACGTAAAAAAGGAGAACGACTTAGAGTTTGTCAGCCAAGGTCTTAAAATCCTTATCGATCCAGCCAGTCACGCTTACCTGGAAAATTCGACTATTCATTTTGATGACGGTTTACACGGAAAAGGTTTTGAAGTAAAAAATCCAAACGCCACTTCCACCTGTGGCTGTGGTAAATCCTTTAGCTAACGTGTTACTGAGCGCTTTCCTCTTTTTGGGAATTTCACTTGCTCACAGTCCTTGCAAACCTGAGTCATCGCCTACCTTTTCCACCATGTCTTCATCAGAAACTGTTACCGTCCGTCTCGAAATTTCGCCCGGGCAATTAGGTGAACCGCAAAAAGTTAAGCGTGTAGTCAAATCAGATGAAGAATGGGCCAAGCAATTGACCCCGAGTCAGTATCATGTTTGTCGATCCAAAGGCACCGAACGCCCCTTCTGCGGGAACCTCCTCGATAATAAGAAAACTGGAGTTTACACCTGTGTTTGCTGCGATTTACCGCTCTTCTCTTCTAATTCCAAGTTTAACTCTGGCACGGGCTGGCCGAGTTTCTTCCAACCCATTGCTAAGGAAAATATTACCAACATTGTTGATAACAGTCACGGCATGGAACGTGTCGAAATTGTATGCACCCGTTGTCAGGCTCACCTCGGACACGTCTTTGAAGACGGACCTAAGCCTACCGGACTCCGTTTCTGTCTCAATTCCGAGTCGCTCAACTTTCGCGAGACTCCGAATAAATAAAGTTTAGCGTTTAGATTTTTTAGAGACTTTTTTCTTCGCCTTTAAAACCTTTTTCTTGGTTTTAGTTTTCGAAACTTTAGCTTTAGCTTTTTTCGCTGTAGGTTTTTTGTCTTTTACGGGTGAACCCTTTACAGCCTTCCAGAGTTTTTCTTTCAAGTCTTCCAAGCCATCTTGGGTGTAACAAGAAATAGGAATCACCAAGTTCTTCACTTTCTTTTTAAACAGTTTCAGGTTTTCGGTGGCCTTCGGTAAATCCATTTTATTCGCCACAATCACGCGAGGTTTGCCCGCAAGGATTTTCGAGTAGAGACGAAGTTCACGCTCTAAAATACGGTGATCGTCCCAGGGCTTACGATTTTCGCTGCCCGCCATATCGATAATAAATACGAGGAGTGCACAACGTTCGATGTGGCGAAGAAACTGGTGACCGAGGCCTCGATTTTCGTGGGCACCTTCGATCAACCCAGGAATATCAGCCATAAAAATACGGCCGTGGATTTTAGGATATTCAATAACCCCGACGTTTACGTGTAAGGTAGTGAATGGGTACGGTGCCATTTTAGGACGAGCAGCCGTCAGTAAATTAGTCAGCGTCGATTTTCCAGCGTTAGGATAGCCGACCAATCCGATGTCAGCGATAGTCTTGAGCACAAAACGGAAATTACCCTCTTCACCTGGATATCCAGGAGTAGTGCGGCGGGGGGCTTGGTTAACCGAACTCTTAAAATTCATATTACCCATTCCACCCTTTCCTCCGGCTAATAAAATAACGCGCTCACCATGTTCAGTCAGCTCAGCCACTAAGCGTCCCGTAAGATCATCGACCACTTGAGTGCCTGGGGGCACGGGTAAAATTAAATCAGCGCCATCAGGTCCGGCACACTGACGACCCATGCCTGGGATACCGTTTTTAGCGGAGCGATGTGGCTGCCAGCGATAATTCTGCAGGTCTCCTTCGTTACGGTCGCAGAGTAAAACAATATCTCCGCCTTTGCCGCCATTGCCGCCATCGGGTCCGCCCTTCGGAATAAATTTTTCACGACGAAAACTCACGCAGCCATGACCGCCTGCGCCAGATTTCAAAATAACTTTAGCTTCGTCGATAAACATGTGACTGACAATTAGGCGAGGCGAACGCCGAAGAGCGAGGAGGAAATAGATTTAGCGACTTAATCCTCGAGAATGACGTAACCAACGCTCTAAAGGAGCAAAGAAAATAATGTCAGCCAGAAGTCCTACCCCGACGACCACAGTCATGACGCCCATGACTTGATCCATGCGTAGTAACTCACGTCCGGCATGTAATAATGAACCCAGACCAAAGCCGGTAAGAATCACGACGAAAATTTCTGCGGCCATCAATGAACGCCAAGCAAAAGCCCAGCCTTGTTTCATGCCGCTCAAAATACCAGGCAGTGCAGCCGGGAAAATAACACGTGACCATAAATGCCAGCCACGTGACCCCATGGTCATACCTGCTCTAAGATAAAGCGGCTGAACGGAGAGCACCGATTCTTGAACGGCAATCACCACTGCCCAAATGGTACCCATCACGACCACGAATAGGACGGCCGACTCTTCTTGGCCAAACCAGAGCAAAGCTAGCGGTACCCAGCAAACGGATGGGAGAGTTTGTAAACCTAATGCGAGAACGCCGAGCGTATCACGAATCCAGCGAACACGAGCGCAGAGAGCACCCAGGGGGATTCCGAGAGCCGCACCTATGGCAAAACCAATCATCAGGCGACGCATTGTTACCCAAGTCGCTGATAATAATTCACCGTTAATTAGGGATTCATAAAACCATTTTAAAATATGTGAGGGAGCTGGAACTAAAACTTCGTTCACATGACCGATGCGCACAAACCATTCCCAACCGCCCAGAAAAGCGATAGCAAGAAGTGTAGGAATAAGTGGACGTGGAAGATTCATGTTAGGTATTTACCCCTTCATTTAAGTGCGAAGATAAAGCCGCCGTAACTTTCGCAGCGAGCGAAGCGAGTTCGGGGTCATTGATTCGTCGCGGACGTGGTAAATTGATTTCGAATACTTCGCGGATCCGTCCGGGGTGCGGAGAAAGTAGGACGACGCGATCACCTAAACAAACTGCTTCACGAATATTGTGTGTGACGAGAATAATGGTTTTCTTTCGCTTCGTAAAAATCTTTTGGATATCTCCGTAAAGTTGATCACGCGTTAAGGCATCGAGTGCAGAAAACGGCTCATCCATCAAGAGCACGCGTGGGTTGGGAGCGAGCGAGCGCGCTAAGGCTACCCGTTGGCGCATACCGCCGGATAGTTCATGGGGGCGGGCTTTTTCTTTATCCGCCAAACCGACTAACGATAAATAATAACGAGCCGACTCGAGTCTTTCGGCCTCCGTTAAATCGGGTTTCAAGCGCAGACCAAAGAGAACATTTTCTAAAACATTTAACCAAGGGAACAAGGCATCTTGTTGGAACATGACCAAACGATCTCGTCCAGGAGAACGCACGGGCTCTTCACCGAGCAAGATGGATCCTTCATTGGTGTGTTCTAAGCCTGCGAGCAGACTGAGTAAGGTCGACTTACCACAACCTGAGGGACCTACGATTACTAAAAATTCTCCTTCACGAACGTCGAGCGAGATATCCTCAACGGCAGTGACACGACCCGACGCACCCTCGAAACGTTTGGTGACATTACGAAGCGTCAATGCTGGGGTGATGACTTTATCGTTACTCATTAAACTTGGGGTGGTTAAGATTGCGAGTGAGACAGCTAAGTTGGCAAGATTAGAGGAGATAATTACTTTTGCTGAGGGACTGGATCTGCCACGAGCGATTCTAGCAACGGCTCAATGGGTGCATTGCCATTCAGTAAACCTGACGATTGAGAGTCCTTGAGCGATTGCACGAAAGCTGCGGTCAGGCGGGCTTTACGTGTAGCATCATCTTCACGTGCATCGAGAATAACTCGCCCTAAGGCGGTAGCAACTAACTCAGCCTGAGGTGAAGTTGAACGAGTTTCACCACCAATACCATCACGCACTAATTTCTCGTGCCATGACTTATCAGTTAAAAGTTTATCGCGGAGCAAATAATGCGACTGCACAAAAGCTTCGATTCCACGTTTGTTTTTTGCGAGGGCACCTTTTGATGACGCCAGCACGGTGATAATCGACTCTTTGTTTTCGACTAAAATTTCTCCGCCGAATTCATTGATTAGGCGAGTGACCCAAGGTTCAACAGTCCAAGCCGCATCAACATCACCCCGCGAGAATAGCATTACTAATTCGGCGTTGGCGGCAGGAACAATTTGAGCATCGCCACCGTTAACGGTGATCTTGAGGCCACCCTGCTTGAGCCAAACCCGTGCTTCAATATCTTGCGTGTTACCGAGCTGAGGAGTCGCTAAACGACGACCAATAAAATCTTTTTGAGTTTTTAAATTCAAACCCTTGCGCACCACGAGAGCATTACCCGCATGGGCAACCGGAGCGAGAATACGAATCTGTTTCCCCTTGGTACGAACGTGAGCATTGATGACAGGTGATGGGCCTACGTAAGTGAGATCAATCGCACCAGCGAGCAGCGCTTCCATCGCCGATGGTCCCGCATTGTACGAACGCCATTCGATTTTCGAACCCGGGGGTAGATGTGCTAAGTGCCAATCCGTACCTTCGCGCTCAAGTTGACGTGCCGCAATTGCTGGTGAATGAGTCAGATTAGGAAAATAACCAACCCTGACGGTTACAGGTTCCTCGGCCGCACCCAAAATGGATGTGGCAAAGACCAAGGTAATGATAGCTAAAAGACGCATGGAAATTCTTAATATTACTTGTTTAGTTATATTATAATGATTAGAACACAATCAAATATAATTATTATCCTATAATACTAACTATGAACGATTTATGAAAACTAAATAGCTGAAAAAACGAACCACATGCTCGCAGATACAACAATAATAGTCCCGAGTATACCTAAGGATATAACCCATTTAGGCGCCAGGTAATGACCCATTACACTAGGATCGCTGGTGATACGAACCAGGGGCCAGCAGGCGAAGCCGAGTTGGAGACTGAGGATGACTTGGCTCCACAGTAGAAGCTCAACGGCCTTCCCTTCTCCTGCGTAGGCGATGACGAGCAATGCTGGAACGAGTGCGGCGAGCCGGGTGAAGCTTCGCACCATCCAAGCTTTACCTTTAATTTTTAAAAAACCTTCGAGCACGATTTGCCCAGCGAGAGTTCCCGTAATCGTCGCATTCTGACCGGACGCTAAAAGTGCTACCGCAAAAAGTGTTGCTGCAATTGTAGAGTCTAATGCCCCGTTGAGTAATTGATGGGCTTCGCGGATATCAGTCACCGGTGGTTGTCCGGGATGGTGAAACGCGGCCGCACTTAAAATTAACAATCCAGCATTTACGAAGAATGCAAAGATCAGCGCTAAGCTAGAGTCGTAAGTTGCAAATCGTATCGCTTGTTTACGCTCTGCAATTGTTGTTCCTAAATCCCGCGAAGCTACAATCGAAGAGTGTAAATAGAGATTATGCGGCATCACTGTTGCCCCTAAAATACCCAACGCGATAAAGAGCATTCCGGAGTTTTTAAAAAGCTCTCCCGTGGGGATAAACCCTTGTAAAACTTCATTAATAGCGGGTTTGGCAATCAGCAGTTCGGCCCCTATACATAAGGCAATGGTCAGAACTAACACCGCCACAACCGATTCCAGCCAGCGATAGCCCAGTCGGGTCAAAGCCAAAAGCAAGAGTACATCTAATGCGGTAATCAATGAACCAATAATCAGTGGAATCCCAAAGAGTAATTGTAAGGCAATTGCAGAGCCCAGCAACTCGGCGAGATCCATCGCGATGATGGCAATTTGTGCCGAGATCCAAAGAAACTTTGAAACGAGGGGTGAATAGCGAGAGCGGCAGGCTTGAGCAAGGTCTTGTCCAGTTGCTACCTGTAAGCGCACACACAGATGCTGAAAAAGTATCGCCATCAAGTTAGCTAATAAAATTACCCACAATAAAGCATAACCGAATTCAGAACCGCCCGCTAAGTCTGTCGCCCAATTGCCTGGATCCATATAACCCACCGCGACTAAAAAACCGGGGCCTACGAATCCCATGAAACGGCGGAACGCCGTAATCCGAGAGGCAGATCGATTGACTGAGTCGGACGCGTGGGACACGACAGGAAATTCATTTATTACCTATACAGTGTCAACCTAGTGCGTTTTTTAATGAATAAATAGCTAGGCCAGACCAGAGTAAGGTGCGGAAAATATGCGTGCGCGTTAAGTGATTTATAACTTCTAGATTATAGCCTTCTTGCTGTAATCGACGGTGAGCGGGAATAGACCAAATAGCGGTTAGAACCCAAGTGAGAACGACTAAAACAAAACCAGTGACGGGAGCACCATGACGCCAAGCGAGAAAATGGCCGACGATTTGTAAAAAGAGTAATGGGCCGACTACCCAGCCGACGCGACTGGTATAGCTCTGATGATGTTCGCGAAAATTCTCACTACGCCAGCGAGCGAAATCAGGATAAGTACAAAAATAGATTAACCACGCGACGGCGGCCATCGCTAGATCAATCGAGGGTAGTAGTTTAAAGAGTAAAGAGATTTGCATCTGTATTAAAGGGTGGAAAGTAGTTGGCGAAGTTCGATTTCAGGCTCCTCGTGGCCTTGAGCCACGGCCAGGTTGAGTGCTTCCTGTAGGGCACTTTGGGCTAAATTTTTTTGCCCTAAATGCAAATAAGTTTTTCCGAGAAGAATACGGGGCATCATCCAATCAGCTTTGCCCTCAGCCGCTTTATGTAAATGTTCGGCGGCGGCGGGAAAATTATTTTCCTGAAAGAGAGCCTGACCTAACGAAAAACGAAAGAGCGGATTGGCGGGATCAGACTCGACGAGTGCACGAAATGTTTCTGAACGCGGTTTCATATTTAGCCCTTTGTTTTCAGCCTAAAAATAACTACCGACAGTCCAGGTAAGCAAACTTGAATCGACTGCGGGCGGCCATGGGCAGGGATTTTTTCTGCGACCACTCCACCGAGATTGCCACTACCCTTTCCGGCGTAATAAGCGGAGTCTGTATTAATTGCTTCTTCCCACTTACCCATACACGGCACGCCAAATCGATAAGTGCGCTCTACAGGCGTGAAATTACCAGCCACCACCCAAGAGCAATCATAGCCATGACGTTCAAAAATAAGGACGCTCTGATCACCATCATCGGCATGCACCCAATTAAAACCCTGGGAATCGAAATCTCTTTCTGCGATAGTTTTATCTTTCTTATAAAGAGCATTTAAATCAGCGACTAATTTTTGAAGGCCTTCGTGGAGTGGGTATTGTAAGAGATGCCAATCGAGGGAGCGCGAGTGATTCCATTCAGCTACCTGTCCAAACTCACATCCCATGAATAATGATTTCTTGCCAGGCCAGGCCCATTGCAAGGCCAGCAAGCATCTTAAGTTAGCGGCTTTACTATGGAAATCGCCTCCACCCATTTTACCCATCAGTGAACCTTTTCCATGCACTACTTCATCGTGTGAAAATGATTGGATAAAGGCTTCGGACCAATGGTAGAGCATCCCAAACGTCAGTTTGTTATGATGATATTTTCGGTAAAGCGGATCCTCTTTAAAATAGTTCAGGCTATCGTGCATCCAACCCATGTTCCATTTGTAGTCGAAGTTCAAACCACCCTCCGCAATCGCTTGAGTCACACCGGGATACGAGGTGGATTCTTCGGCGATGGTAATGGCACCTGGATGATACAGATGCACCAAAGCGTTGGTTTGTTTTAAAAATTCAATCGCCGCTAAATTTTCTCGCCCTCCGTGTTCATTAGGAAGCCACTCACCATTTTTTCTCGAGTAGTCCAGATACAACATCGAGGCAACCGCATCCACGCGGAGACCATCGATGTGAAATAAATCCAACCAGGAAAGCGCCGAGCCGACGAGGAAGCCGCGAACTTCGTGTCTTCCGTAATTAAAAATAAGCGTGCCCCAATCTTGGTGTTCGCCCAGGCGCGGATCGGCGTGTTCGTACAAGTGCGTACCATCAAACTGAGCCAGCGCGAAGGTATCTTTCGGAAAGTGTGCGGGAACCCAGTCCATAATCACACCGATATTTGCACGGTGTAAGGTATCGACCAAAGTCATGAAATCTAACGGTGAACCGAATCGATGAGTGGGAGCGTAAAATCCAGTTACTTGATAACCCCAAGAGCCGTCGAAGGGGTGCTCGGTGGGTGGCATTAATTCTACATGCGTAAAACCCAACCGATTACAGTATTCAGCGAGCTGCTGACCTAGTTCTCGGTAATTTAATGGACGATTATTATCTTCAGGCACTCGACGCCATGAGCCTAGATGAACCTCGTAAACTGATACGGGCATGTGACGTGAGGTTACCTGGCGTCTTTTTTCCATCCAGTCTGAGTCTCTCCAATCAAAGGCCGATAAATCACAAACCACGGCAGCGTGATGGGGCGGAGGCTCAAAACTCAAAGCGCAGGGATCTGTTTTTAGAAAAGCAGTTTCGCTCGCGGGACCCAGAATTTCATATTTATAACAAGCACCCGTCGTAAGACCTGGAATAAAAATCTCCCAAATTCCTGAAGAGCCCAAAAGACGCATAGGGTGAGTGCGACCATTCCAAAGATTATGATTACCTACTAATGAAACGCGTCGAGCGGACGGAGCCCAGACGGCGAATCTCACTCCTTTTACTCCATCAATTGTCGCAAGATGCGAGCCCAGCTTATGGTAAACTTTATGGTCATCTCCTTTACCGATTAAAAATAAATCTGATTCTGATAGAGTGGGTAAAAAACGGTAGGGATCTTCGATGAGGTGGGTAATCTTTTCCGGGTACGTAACTTTAAATTGATATCGAAAAGACGATTTCGATTTAATTTCTTCCTCAAAAATCCCCGAGGAATGAATTTTCTTCATAGAGACACCCTTAGCCTCACCGTCCCTGATCAGTTCACAGGTGGTGGCCCCAGGTAATAATGCCCGAACGACGTACCCCCCTTGGGATAGTGGATGTAGCCCTAAAAAGCGGTGGGGGGAGCTTTCCTTGCCCTCAACGAGGCGAGTTAGCTCAGCTTGGCTTAGGTGCATAGGCCAATAATCCACGACAATCGTACGCCCGCAAGCGCTCATTGCCCGAAAATACTTGAGAGAAAGCCCTAATCGCCAAGTCTCGTGGAAATGCCTGGTCGAACCCTCAGCCCTTTCCTTGCCCTCCTTTTCTGCAGCATCGCAGTGATGGCGGCGGACTCGACAACAAAAGTCGCACCCGCGATGGCCCCAAACTCCAACATCCAAGGTGAAAGTTTTACTTATGAAGAAAATGGAAAAGTTCTGGTCGCTATCGATGCCAGCGTGGAAGCCAATGGCGCTCACCTCGCAGCGAAGAAAATTTCTTTTAATTCGGAAACTGGAATTATCGATGCGGAAGGTGATGTAGTTTATACCACCAAAAATTTACGCATCATGGGCGAACGGGTAACCATGAATCCCAAAATTGATTTAGTGGTAGCCTATAATGTTAAACTCGGCCGCAACCCAACTTATTTCACGGCTGAAGAAATTCGTATTCAAGACGGCGAACGCACGATGAAAGGCGTACGGATGTGGAATAATGAACCGCACGCTTATGGGATGAATTTAAAAATCCGTGAAGCCCACTACTCTGACAAAGAAGATTGGTTAACTTTTAAGGGAGTCGTTCCACATCTCGCGGGTATTCCCTTCTTCTACCTGCCCTACTACGGACAAGAAGGTTATCGCGATATTCCCTACGACATTGAACTCAGTTCAGGATCACAAGAGCCTCAAGGCACTTACCTCCGCACCACTACTTTAGTCCGTCAAAACAAGTCACTCTGGGTGGGAGCTTTGCTCGATTACTATAGCAAATCAGGTATTCTTGTCGGCCCAGCAATTCGTTACGATAATAGCAAAAATACTAAGACGGACTCCATTTGGCGCGGTGATTTGAAATCTGGTTTTATTAACGATCGTAGTGTTTTACAGAATGACATTTACGGTCGGACACCTAACTCAAATCGCAGCTTTCTTATTGGAAATATCAACGGTCACACTCCCGATAATTACAACTTCGCTGGTCAGTTCTATTTCATCTCAGATCCTGATTTCATTCGTTCCTTCCGGCCGCGTGAAATTTCGTCCATCGGTCTGCCACAAGCGAGCTTCGAAGTAAGCAAACCACTCACCCAAGGCTATCTCTCGGCTACAGTCATTGCGAAGGCGGACAACTATCAAGATGTTGTTCAAAAATTACCTGAGCTGCGTTACGATTTAACTGAGCGAGCGATTGGAGAAACACCTTTCAATCACCGGGCATTTGTTTCCGCAGCGTATCTGACTGAACGTCCGTCGGAAGCTTTGCCTTTACCCATTTTCACGACTGAAACAGGTGCGGTGGATGCTTGGTCGACCGCCCGTTACGATGCCTACTACGGTGTCACTTACCCTCTGACCGTTCGTAATTATCTGAGCTTCAAGCCGGTGGTGGGAGCACGGGCCACATCTTGGACATCCAATATAACCAACACGGGTGCCGTCTCTAAAGCGGTCGGACAAGTTGGCTTCGATGTCGAAGGCCTCGCTACGGGCTCATGGAATTTAAAAGCTGATCACTGGGCAATCAATGGCATGCGTCACGCATTTCGTCCATTCGTTCAATACCGCTATTTACCCGGTGCTGATAAGGCTATCGGCGAAATTCCGCTCTCCGAACGTGACGTCGCTTTTTCCGCTTTCCGCGAATTGGATCTTGCCGATCGTCCTGATGCGGCTGCTAACACCGCCACCAGCGTCGCCCGCTTTGGATTTAGAAATACTTTATCAACGCGTGACACTGAAATGGGCACCCGTGAATTAGCCCGCTTCGATATTTCTAAAGACTGGTCCAATGTTGATGAGTCACTCGGTCAAACCGATTCAGATGTCCAGGCACACCTCCGTTTAACACCCGCCAACTGGGTCACGATTGATTCCTATACCCGCTATGCTAAAAATAGCGGAGGCAATGTTGAGTCACTCCAATCTATCGCTTTTAATTCAGGCGACTTCTGGAGAGCCTCGGTGGGTTGGTTTGAACTCACCCAAGGTAATGATCCCGCCAAGCAGCTCTGGATTATGGGCGAGGTTAAGTTAAATTCTACATTCTCCGCTATCGTAAACATCAATTACGACGCCTTGGTTAAAGCTTACACCTACCAGTCGATTAGCTTAATTCAACGTATCGGCAACTCCTGGGAACTTGAATATGGTTTCCAAAAGCGCGTTTCGGCATTTGATGATGGATCACTCGGTGCCCATATTCGGGTACGCCTCTTTAAATTCTAAACGTGTCGGACAATACCGAAACCTCCTCCAACCTGCCGACTGATGGTATTTTACCACCAGCCGATTTGGCTATTCGCCTCGATAATTTTGAAGGTCCACTCGATCTCTTGCTTTTCCTAATAAGAAAAAATGAAATCGATATTTACGATATACCGATTGAGAGAGTCACCCATCAGTTTCTCGACATCCTTCGTAACCAAGAAAAAGATAATCTCGAGTTAGCCGGTGAGTTCTTCGTGATGGCGGCGACGCTGATGTATATCAAAAGCCGTATGTTACTCCCGGTGGAAAGTCGCCCCGACGAATTAGATACGACCCACGACCAAGGCAACGACCCACGCTGGGCCCTGGTTCAACAGCTCATTCAGTATAAACGCGTCAAAGAGACTGCCGCTATCATTAGACAATTAGCCGATGAGCGCCAAGGCCTGCTCTCACGCTATGTCTTACAGCCGACAGGCGAGGATACGGTGATTCGCCCCGTCGCCCCCGCAGATCGCATCGAACTTTGGAATACTTTTAATTTAGTCCTACGCCGATTAGCGGAAAAAATTCAGCCTGGTAATCTTGCCGTCGAAACCGTGACGGTCTCAGACCGGATGGAATTTATCCTCAACCGCTTAAACACCGAAGCGAAGTTCAGTTTTTCTAGTTTATTGCCCGAGCGTCCGACCATTGCCGTTCTCGTCGCTACTTTTTTAGCCTGCCTCGAGCTGGCCCGCTTAGGTTCACTTGAATTGGAACAGGAAATAAACTTCCAAGATATTTTCTGTACCAAGCCTTTGAAAAACGCGGCGGATAGTTCTTCCCACCCTACGACTGCTTCATCCGAGTTTGACGAGCCCAAGGGAGATTCTCCGTAGGTTGCGATTTGAAATTTTGAATTTTCCTGTTTAGATAATTACAATGGCGGGCAAACGAAAAAATCAAAATCACCTACTCGGTCTCGGCTTGGATAATACCGACAGCCATAAACGTATTACCCGAGGAGAGGGCTTTTCTTTAGTTGGCGGAAGTAATGAAACCCACGAAAGGATGACAGAAACGGTCATTAAAACCGTCGAAGACCTACAACGGAAGGGTCGAACGATTCCATCGGCCGATCCCAAGGAAATCGCTGACCTCCTGCGTAAACACAAGCAGTCGAGCTGAAGCGTCAGAATCTCTTACTGACTGATTGACTCACCCCCGTTCCACCACTTGATAAGACACATCAACGATGAGCCTAGAGACACCCCCTCCGCCACCTCCTCCACCACCTTCACCCGAGGGTGATGCCAATTCTCAAGCACCTAAGCTTAAACTCAACAAGCCAGCTGGTGCGGTGATTCCACCTCCACCACCTAGCGCTGGTTCGATTCCTCCTCCCCCGCCCATTGCTGCTATCCCTCGTCCACCCGCAGTGGGAGCCTCCGCACCTAGAATTGCGCCAACCATCTCGTCGACTCCTAGTGCAAACGTTACGACCTTAGAAGCATCGTTTGATGTTATCGGCTTCGTCGCATCCGCCGCGGCCTTTGTCTTTTTATTATTAGAACTCTTCGTTAAAACTAAGGGATAAATTTTATGGCTTCCGAACTCATCGACAACCTCGACGCTACCACGTTTGAGTCCACCATTAAATCGGCAACCGTGCCGGTACTGGTAGACTTCTGGGCCACCTGGTGTGGTCCGTGCAAACAGCTCAGCCCAGTCCTGGATCAACTCGCTACCGAGATGACTGGTATGGTCAAAATCTGCAAAGTTGATGTGGATACTAACCAGTCCTTAGCGGCCCAACTCGGCGTCACCTCCATCCCTGCCCTGTTTCTTTTTAAGAACGGTCAAGTAGTTGATAAAATCGTCGGTGCACGCCCGAAAGGCGACATCGCTGCCTTTATCAAGAAGCACGCCTAAGCGGATTTAATTAACTCATAAAGAAGCCCGAGAAATCTCGGGCTTCTTTATTTATAAATCTTATCAGTTCTTATTTAGATTCTAGAGGATGCTGATCGAGAATCTCTTTCGGACTATACTGACCACGACCACCAATCGCCTTACGGACCTCAGCGACTTTAGTGTCCATAACTGGCTCACCTTTATTACCCCACGCGGTACGAACATAAGAAATGATATTGGCGACTTGGGCGTCTTTCAGACCTGCGCCGATATTGGGCATGTTGCCGACATACTTTTGCCCATTCACTTCCATTTCACCAGCAATACCTGCGAGGACGATTTTGATGACGCGCTCTTCATTACCGAGTGGCCAAGTAGAACCAGCCAAGGGAGGGAAAGCACCGGGGACGCCTAGACCGTTGGCCTGGTGACAGGCCGCACATTGTTGAATATAAAGTTTTTCACCCTTCGCAAAATCAGGCTCAAATACCTTGGGTCCGCTATCCGCTACCAGCTTGGGTGCATCGAGATCGAAAGAGCTTCCAGAAAATCCACCCGAGTTACGAGTCAGATAAACACCTGCCCAGAAACCAAAACCGCAAAAGATAAAGACGATGACGATAGGTAACATCGAAAAACCTTCGGCGGGCTCTTCTTTATCGCGGGCGAGGTGCGAGTGAAGCTCGACGAGACGACTATCGGATAGCTCACCCTGTTCGCCAAAGGAGCGATTAGGCTTATCGTTGTTTTGAGAATGTTGTGACATGGGATTACTGTTTCAATTTCGCTTCAGGCGAATTGTAGTCGATACGGAGGGATTTTAAATACGCGACCAAGGCTTGAGCGCGCTCGGTGGGCTGAGTCTTACCATTTTTATCTACCACGTATAAGAAATTGTACGCTGGCATCGTACTACCCGCGGCAGGGGCGCGGAGATGTCCGTGAATTTCTTCATCGGACTTAGCACGCGCACCATAGTTGGCGAGGTCAGGCCCATTGCGATGATTGCCCAAGAGGAGTTGAGACTGGAGAATATAATCACGAGCAACGCTAGGACGTGGACCGAAACCTTTAGCGATATCGTTACCCTGTCCCGCTGGACGGACCTGTTGGGTGTGGCAGGTGACGCAGCCTAATTCGAGATAAACTTGGCGACCTTGAATAGCTAAACCAGGTTCATTAAGAGGATAAAGAGGACCGCCCTCTTCGGCTGGTGCACGGCCCAACGAACCCAATTGAACTTCACCACTAATAAGCAACCCGCCAAACGAGGCAACTAAAGTGAAGAAGATACCAGCGAGAATGAGATTAAAGTCCTTCATGTTCAGTGCAATTTAAGCGTGAGTATTATCGTGAGGAGTTCGCGGTGAAGCAAAGAGCATTACAAGCGAGTTAATCGCAAATGCCACGTGGCCCACACATTGTAAAAGCACAAAGCCGATTACGGGGATGTAATAACTCACAAGTGCAGTCTGACCCGCAGGATAGCCACAGATTATAAGATACAGTGCTAAGCCCAGACCGCCGATCGTAGAGGACCAGAAATGGAGGTGAACTAATTTAGCCGAAGGCCAAAATTTTCCGGTAACGCGAGGGAGAATATAATAGGCGGCACCGAAGATGACCATGGATACGAATCCATAATTAACAAACTGCTGCAGGCCGACCGTGAAGTCAGTAAAGCGGACAATCGCATTCAGTGAACGTGTTGAGAAAATAATGTTTAATACTGACGAAAGCAAAAAGCTGGCAATTCCGACCAAGACGAAACGAAGTGTCGTGTTATTCCATGCCCCAGAGAATCCACGATTATAAGAAAGAGTACCAAAGAAATTGATGCCTAAAACGATGACCGGTAACAACATCATGAGCATCGCAGTCACGCCCGTGGATTGAATCCAAACAGGAATCGGCCCACCTAAAAGTGTCGCTGGTGCCGTCCACCCAGCGAAGAGGAAATAGGTCCAGAATCCGACGGTGGATAAATAATAAGCTGAAATCATGCGACCCGATTCCTTGGAGAGTAGATAATAACTCGCCGCAATCGCCGATGACCCAATCCAAAGTAACTGAATGTTTTGGATGAACCAACTGTGGATCAACGCCTGCAGTACGCCCGATGCTGGATACCAGATAACGAACAACTGAGTAATGGCAAAAGCCACTGGAAAGACAAATGAGGCGCCGATAATGTACCATTGCGAGACGAATACATGTCCAGTCGGACGGCGGACAAATGCCACGGCGGGCCAGAGAGCAGCAAAAAGGAAACTAATAAATAAAGCGGGGGCGACCTCTTTGGGCATTTCTAAAAGCGCGTAGCCATTGATGTGGCCCAAGAGAATAGCACCAAGTCCGAAAGTGAGAGCGAGATTCCAGCCCAACCAGCCCAAGACTGCTAACCAGGTATCTTTAAATTGGAAGCGAGCTAAAGCTGACATAATCCACAAGTTCACACCGAAGATAGCGTTCGCAATCCAACCGTAAGTGAAAGCATTCCGCTGCAGGATTTCTAAACGACCATAAGTAAACCATTCGCAGCCCGACATGAAAGATGGCTGTTGTAATTTAAGACTTACAATGAGTCCGAGCACCGATGAAATAATCAACCAGCCCAATGCGGACGCAAAAAACAAACGGACAGGTAGGCTACTACCTGTGTCGCTTTTGGATGAATGTAATTGGCGGTAATTGTCCTGGCTCATCGGATAGTTAAAAATTATTTAAGGCCTAATTCGGCAGTGGTCCACGGTGTGTTGCGCGAGGCATTGGCTTCTCGGACGGCTTTGACTTGTTCAACACTCACCGGGCTTGAATTATTACCAAAACTAGCACGCACGTAAGTGGTAACATCAGAAATATCTTGGTCACTTAGACCTGCCACTGGAGGCATCATACTATTGTAAGTGGTACCAGCGACGGTGATGGGTCCCATTAATCCATGAAGAATGAACTTAATGGATAAGGTGGGATCATCATTCACTATCGGCGCCTCGGCTAAAGGAGGAAAAACAGGAGGAAGTCCCTTGCCCGTAGGTTGATGGCAAGCGACACAGGTGCGTGAATAAACCGCGAGTCCACGCTTCATGACTTCTTCATCAGCTACTTTAGGTGCGTCACCTTTAAGTGCTACCGGCTGCGGAGCAGAAGGACCAGGTGCAGCATAACTACGCATTTTTACAAGCAAGTCAGAGTCAGCAGCAATGAGGGACATCGCCGTATCGACCGGCACTCGGTAAGTCCCATCACTATTTAAACCGGCTGTAGAAATTAAACCTTGGGCTTTGGACTCGGTATCAGCACGCAGGGCTTTTTCCGCAAGGCGACGGTCGATGTCGGAATTAGTTTTTGGACTAAAGGCAACGTACGCGTAGGCGATGACGAAGATTGCAACAAAAACGAACGCTAAAATACCCAACCAAGAAGCAACTTGGCCAGGAATTATAGGACGATCTCCATTAGAAGAATTATCACTCATGGTAATTGATAGACTCGAGAATACGAGGGTCGTGGACAGGAATAGTTTCTGCCTTCGTAGAGGCACGTAAAAATAGGCCGATGACAATGCAGCCGAAGCCAGCAATCGCGAGAAGGTCTAAGGCCAGGTAGCCACTGATAAAAGGTGAGACGGTAAAACCTTCGGGCGCAGTTTTATCAACAATTTGACGCGGGACCGCATTGAACCAGAGATCCACAATACCCCCGGCAAAAATAATGTAAGCGATGGTCAGTAATCGCCCTGCAATAATTTTGGAATTGTAGAATAACAGCGCCAGGAATGGTAAGAGGAAGAATCCAAAAATCAGGTACATCGAAACGCCCCACCAATCACTCTTTAAGCCCGTGACAGGATTAAATTCTCGCAAGTTATACCAGAAAGTTTCTTCAGGAATATTTGCATTATAAATAATGAAGTACTGGGAGAAACTGATGTACGCCCAGAAAACAGTGAAGGCGAGCATGAGACAACCGAGCACGTGGCGGTGCGCTTGATTCAGAAGTCCATCCAGCCAACCTCCGTTGGAGAGTCGATAAGTCGAAATCACGGTCGCAGCTAAGGCCAAGCGAATCGATAAAGAGAAGAACCACACCCCATACATCGTCGAGAACCAATGATAAGAGAGAGCCATCAAACAGTCGAAGGCGAGCATGGTCAGTACCACGGCACTTGCGGGAATACCAACCGCAGAAATACCATGTAGCGTATGGGTATGCTGTGCTGTGCGCTCTTTATCTTGTTTGAAAGACCAATTCCGAAGTGCCCAAGTAATCAGACCGAAAAATAAGATATAGCCGACAATACGGATGAGGAAAAAGTTTTCATTTAAGAACCAACTTTTCGCATGAAGAATAGGATCATGCCCTACAGTATGTCCGCTAGGTAAAATGTGTGCGGCATCCGTCCACTCCCAGAGGATGTGACGAAACTCTGGAATGAAAGCTAAAGGAGCGACGCCCAATAAAAGTACTATGGGTAAAGCACTAATCATGAACTCCCAAGTACGGCGAATAATCGGAGCCCAACCAGCGTCGAACACACGGGTAATCATAATCAGCATCAACATGCCAATTAAGGTCGAAACCCAAAACAAGGAACCGACTAAAACGGAGAGTGCGGGACGGTGATCGTGTTCACCTAAACCGAGGAAGGCAAATGACCACACCGCGACTAAGGCAACAAAGCCAATAGCAACAAAAGTTGTCCAATGTGATGATAAACGAGAAGGAGATGCGCTCATGGCGAATTATTTGGCGGTGGCCTTGATGGAGGCGGGGGTGATTTCTGGTGGACAGAACTGAGAAAGTTGGAGGGCACGAAGGTACGCAACTACTGCCCAGCGTTCTTCAGGTGTGAGTTTATCGCCATAAGGCATCATGGTATTTTTGCCGTTAGTGATGACGTCGTAAATTTGGCCCTGGGGATAAGCGCGGTAGGTCGCGCTTTGTAAATTTGCAATCGTGTTGATGGCAACGTCACCCTCGATGGCTGAACGCACTTTCATAATTCCATTTCCATCGGCCGCAGTTCCGTGACATACCGCACAATAGATTTGGTATTTTTGACGTCCCAATTCCAGAACCTTACTGTCGATGGTGTAAGGTTGTAATTCGCCCGAAGATAAAAACGTTAGGCTCTTTGCGGGGAAATCTAAAAGGAAATTACCCTTCTCGTCTTTACCAGTGACGAACGAGGCATTGAGTGATTCGGCGCGACGGTATTCAGCAGAAAAAACTTTGGTAGGCTCGAGGGCATTACCGCGGGCGACGGATCCAGCAACGGGGGGGCGGGCATCGCGACCATCGGCGAAGAACTTATTTTCACCCTGAGCTTTATACTTCGGCTGATAGTCCATATCATCGAAAACATAAACCGGAGTTTGCTTGGAGGTCTTTCCTTGGAAGCCCAGGAAGCCAATCATCGCAACGACAACGATAGCAAGAAATGTAAGGTAGCGGCTCATGGTGGATTAGTCGCGAATGACGGTGATTTCTTGACCCCCGAGAGAGAGTAAGAAGTTGCGGGATTCATCTAAATGGAAGTTGGAATCACGGGCTTCCAAAACAATCATGAACGAGTCATCCGAAGTACGCGCAAATTGCGGGAGATCGAATAAAGGGTGATGATGTTGCGGCAGACGATTTAAAATAAACTGACCGAAAAATGTACCGAAGGCTGCGAAAAGAATCGTGCACTCATACAACACAGGGAACGGGAAAATCGGACTCCAGAATGGCTTACCCCCGACAATCAACGGGTAGTCATAGGAATTCATAAACCAGGTAAGTAAACAACCCGTGATAAAACCCGTAACGCCACCTAATAAAGTTAGACGAGGAATTTTAGAACGTGGCATGCCCATGGCCTTGTCCAAACCGTGGATCGGATAAGCCGAATGCACATCCCAATATTTCCAACCCGCATCACGTACTTTTTCAGCAGCGTGATAGACGTCAGCCGGCTTGCGGAAGGTGCAAGCGACACCGTGGATACTTTCATTACGTTCATTCATGGTTAGTGACGTCAAATTAATGTTTATGAATATCGGAGTGAGGTGAGACCATCTTCAATTCCGCCATCGGCAGAAGCGGGAAGAATCTCACGAAGAGGAGGAACAGTACCGAGAAGAAACCGAAGGTGCCGAAGAACGTGAAGATATCTACGATCGTCGGACTGTAATAACCCCAGCTCGACGGGAGATAGTCATTCGCCAGCGAAGTCACGGTGATAACGAAACGTTCGAACCACATACCAACGTTCACGAATAAGCAAATGATCCAAACGAGGGAGTGATTTTCGCGAATCTTCTTAAACCAGAAAAGTTGCGGCGTAATCACGTTACACGAAACCATGATCCAGTAAGCCCAGGCGTACTGACCGAAAGCACGATTAATGAACGCAAACTTTTCGTAGGTGTTGCCCGAATAAGCCGCGATAAAGAACTCGGTAGCGTAAGCGTAACCGACCATCGTGCCGGTCGCTAAAATAATCTTACACATGTTATCGATGTGATACTGATTGATCACATCATGCAGACGGTAAATCGCGCGCAATGGAAGCATCAGCGTCAGCACCATCGCGAAGCCCGAGAAGATTGCACCCGCCACGAAGTAAGGTGGGAAGATGGTCGTGTGCCAGCCAGGGACATTCGACACGGCGAAGTCGAACGAAACGATAGTGTGCACTGAAAGCACGAGCGGAGTGGATAGACCTGCAAGTAACAGGTAAGCCATTTCCATATTGGACCACTGACGATTTCCACCGCGCCAACCCATCGCTAAGACGCTGTAAAAAGCTTTTCTCCACCAAGTGGTCGCACGATCGCGAATCGTACCGAAGTCAGGCACCATGCCCATGTACCAGAATAAAGTCGAAACCGTGAAGTAAGTCGAAACCGCGAATACGTCCCACTCTAAAGGAGAACGGAACTGCGGCCATATCGCATTTTGGTTGGGAATGGGGAAGAGCCACCAAGCAAACCAAACACGGCCGACGTGGAAGAGCGGGAAAATACCTGCACACATCACGGCGAAGATAGTCATCGCTTCAGCCGCACGATTAATCGAGGTACGCCATTTTTGACGGAGCAAACAGAGAATCGCCGAAATCAATGTTCCCGCGTGACCGATACCAACCCAGAAAACGAAATTAACAATCGCCCAACCCCAACCGACAGGTGAACGCAGACCCCAGGTACCTGTTCCGGTGGAAACGAGATAAAGTAAGCCCGCACCCGTGAAGGAAGCGACGAAAAGGGCGACGGCAAAAAGAATCTTCCACCAGAGCGGCGTAGGCTCTTCGACAATTCCACAAACTTTATCGGTGATCCAATGAAAGCTACGGTCATTGAGAATGAGTTGAGCACGTGGCAACTCGGCAGGATTTACCTTAGCGAGAATCGCAGGACGTTCAGAAGAGTGATCAGGGGCGTGAGCCATGGATTAAAATTCGTTGAGAATTACTTGGAGTGTGAATCGGTTTTGTGATCCGTCGCACCGTGCGTTGGACTACCGTGCCCTGCTCGACCAGCCATTTCCTTACGAGAAAGCGGAACGCGATTTGCACCAGGCATGCGTGCATTGATGTTCCGTAACTTCGCTTGGTAGGTCGTACGTGGACGAGTATTTAAATAAGTGAGAGCACCGTAAGTGCGCGTGGAAGCCTTGGCCTTAGCGACGCGGGAGTTCGGATCGGTGATATCGCCGAATTCAATCGCTTCCGCTGGGCAGGCTTGTTGGCAAGCCACTTGAATCGTACCATCAGCCACGCGATGATTGGCGGAATCTTTCGCACGAACCTTAGCTTGGATTTTTGCTTCTTGAATACGTTGTACGCAATAAGTGCATTTTTCCATCACGCCGCGCATCCGCACGGAGACATCTGGATTCTTCTGCATCTGCGGAAGATCGGTAGGATCTTTGGGTAATTTTTCAGGGCCGAGGGGTCCTTTATAGTAGTGGCCCGCTTCACGCTTGTTGTAGTCGAGGAAGTTGAAGCGACGAACTTTGTACGGACAGTTATTAGCGCAGTAACGAGTACCGATACAACGGTTGTAAGCCATCGTATTGAGACCTTGGTCGTCGTGCACCGTTGCGTTGGCCGGACAAACTGTTTCGCAAGGAGCGACTTCACAGTGCTGACAAGCAACACCCATAAAAGTAACTTGAGGGTCTTCGGGAATCGCTGTGCCTGCTTGGTCACGACCGTCAAAGAAGTAACGATCGAGACGAATCCAATGCATGTTACGTCCCTTCAACACTTGGTCACGTCCCACCACAGGGATATTATTTTCTGCCTGACATGCCGTCACACAAGCATTGCAACCGGTGCAGGTATTTAGATCAATCGACATCCCCCACTGCTGCTGAACCGGGAATTCGCTTTCATGACCTTGCCACACGGCGACGTTAGGAGCCACGGTGTGGTCAGGATGCTCGTGAGCAGAATTTCCGCGTGGCGTGAGCACTGCTTTTTCAGCAGGTGAAAGTTTTTGGTCTTTTCCGTAAACCGCTGGCGCGTGGCCATCGATGCCGAGTTTCGCAAAATTTTCGTTATGGTGTAAATCTTCGGCGTTACCTTCGCGAACCACGTCACGGCCTTCCATCGACCAGTGATCTTGCGTGTTACAAACAGGAAGAGATTCGCCCGTGAGTTCTAAACTTACGCCCGTACGAATTCCCGAGGATAGTGAATTAACAAAGGGATAAACATTGAAGCCATTACCGACAACCTTGCCTTGCAATCTTTCAGCCACGCGGGTGGCGACACGTCCCGCCACCGTCCGACCAAAGCCTAATTGCAGACCGATAGTGAAATCAGCCATGCCTGGCATAATAAAGAGAGGTCCTTTAATACTCACACCCTGAATGGTTAATTTCGCATAATGAGCGATGAGTTTACCGTCGACCATCTGATTGATGTTTCGGTTCAGTGCACCGATTTTTTGAATCACGCCGGAGCTCGGCTCGATATCAAGTTTCGCAGCGAGTTTCGGACTGATGAGAATAATATTTTCCCACGAAGTCTTAGACATGGGATCGGGTGCTTCTGCTAACCAACCATTGTTTGCATATAAACCATCGCCGGTATGCACGCTTGGTAAAATACGTGCTTCCAACGAGCTGAAGGATAATTGGGGAGCGACGAATTTTCCGACGCTAGCTGCATCAACTTTGATTTTTTTCGCAGCCAATGAAGTTTCGGCTAAAACACCTTCGGCTAACCATGCGGCAAAGGCGGAGTCGGAATTATTTTTAGTGAGACGATTAAATGTTTCACGAACCAAGGCATAGGGCTCTTGGTTTTTACCAGCGAACGGAGCTAAGACATCGAGCTCCGAGAGGGTTGGGAAAAGTGGATCAATCATCGGCTGTACCGGTACATAAGTACCGTCGACCGTACGACCGTCGGACCAACTTTCTAAATAGTGAGAAGCGGCAACCACCGTACCACCGACTGATTTCACTAATGCCGAAGTCTCGTCAAATGCTGGTCCGTGATAACCGAGACGAACGACATTCTTAGCCGACTTCACTGCCTTCGCAAATTCTACATCTGCTGGAGCATCGTAAGCAGGATTACCGCCTAAGATAATTAAAGTGTTCGCAGGTTTTACGACTAAAGCAGCAATGGAATTCGAAGCGGACGCATTGGATTCAACCACACGAATCGCCGCATTGAGCGTTTGGTTGGCTAAATAAACAGCACGATGAGCATCCACTGATAAATGATCACCCGCTACGATGAGTGCTTTCTCTTTCGCACCGACTAAATCAGCCACACATTCTTTAATCCAAACTTCAGGAACGGAGATCCCAGAAACTTTTGCTAATAAAAGTGCAGCTTCAGATTTATTGCCAGCTTGGGCGAGTACTTCAGCAGCAAATAAAATAGCTAAACCAGAAATATGTGAGGTGGAAGCGCGGAGACGGTGATCGGCGGCTGCACCCGTCAGAGTGAAAGTCGACTCAACCACGTAGAGACGAGTCATCTTATCAGCTTCTTGTGCATTGTCGGCACGGCGACCGATGGAATACGCGCGTGTGTTTTCAATCGCAGCATCACCCGTTCCTAAGAAATCAGCATCGAGACTTAAAATGCGACGGGCTTGAGCGTAATCAGGTAAAAGACGTGCACCGAGTGCGACTTCTGCACGGTTTTGGGCAACGGGTGTGTATTCAACAAAACGTGCCTGTGGTAAAATTTCTTTGATGGTGGCAACTAATGCAGCACGAGTGGGCGAGGAGGACGGACGTGCCAAGAACGCTAAGCCGGCACCGCCGTTAGCTTTTTCGGAGGCAGCGAGGTTGCGGATTAAATCACGAACTTCGGAAACAGAAATAACTGAACCGTTCGCACCGGTCGAAACTTGCGCGCGTTCTGGATCATAGAGGTCGAGCACACTGGCTTGCGCAAATTTTGATGAAGCTGAACCGCTGGCGCGGTGGCTAGGATTTCCTTCAACCTTGGTGGGACGGTGTTGATGCGTTTCAACAATGAGCGGCTGATTGGCGAATTCGCCAGGGAATGAACTCGCGAAATAGGTAGCGACACCAGGAATGGTGTTCTCGGGTTGTTTGCTGTAAGGTAAAGTGTGGTTACGTGGTTCGCGACATCCTGCGAGACCCAATCCAGCCAAGCCAAAAGAGGCCCCCATCAACATTAAGAACTCACGACGTTCGAGATTCGAGATGTTGGCAGCATCGTCTAAGAATTCGCGTTCAGCGCGCGTACGGAACTCGGGCGACTTGTTGCGTTCATCGAGACTGCGCCAATAAGTTGGCCCTGTAGTTTCGCCCTCTTGGGCAATAGGATGTTGAAAAACTTTCTTACTCATTGAGAAATTTTAATTAGCGGTGACAGCCAGAACAGCTTTGTGGTGGGTTAACTTTCCAGTCGTGAACGAACTTTGTTCCCTGGGCAGCTTGGGCTTCAGGCGATTCAGCTTTCCACGCTAAATCAGTCACTTTATCGACTGGACGAATAAATTTCTCAGGATTGCGGTGACAATCTAAACAGAAATTCATGTTTAAAGATTTTTGCTGGCCCACCACGACCTGTTGATCGACGCGACCGTGACAATCCACGCAACTGACACCTCGATTAATGTGCACCGCGTGATTAAAGTAAACGTAGTCAGGAGTTTTGTGAACCTTGACCCAGCGCACGGCTTCGCCGGTTTCCACGCTACGACGAATTAAAGCTAAGGCCGGACTGTCTGACTTAACTTGGCTATGACAACTCCAACAAGTGTTGGTGCTCGGAACATTGGAGTGACCGGAACGATCCACAAAATTATGGCAATAACGACAGTCGAGGCCGAGAACGGAATCAGGCCCTGCGTGGAAAGAGTGGTCAAAGGCTACGGGTTGATCAGGCGTATAACCGACATTTAAATACTCATTCGTGGCATATTCATTAATCGCAGCAACGACCACAGCACCTGTAGCCAATAGACAAACGAGAATCTGGAAAGGTACATTGTTAATCGAATTGCGGAAGAAATTACCGCGGGGGGATGGTCGATTAAGAAATTCAAGGAGCTTACGCATCGGTGGCGAAAATAGAAATTAGCGTGAAGAATTTCGCGCTACGGCGCGTCCTTCGGGTTGTGCAGAAAAATTAGGGGATACAGCGAAAGCTTTCTGCGATGAAGCTGATGTTGAGCCAGCTGTTTTAGACAAAAAACCGAGCGACAAAACAGAGGCGACAGTCGTGCCAGCTTTGATCAGAAAATTTTGCCTAGAGGTGCTTTGCTCGCTCATGAATAGCTTGTATACAGGCACAAAACCCACCCCCCTTCGCAACCGAAATTTTCAAGGATTTTAGGGGTAATTTCAGTGGAACACCTGTGCGTACCGTGTTCATAACCTGTAAATTAACCCTTAATATATAGTTAAGTCGTTAATAGTAAACAGTTTATGATATGTGTATTAGTTATTTTTAGTGAAATTGGCCAAACAGACTGAGATTTTGGCCATAAATACTATTAGAAAAAGAGACGATTAACCCCTGTCGGGCTAATCGTCTCCAGGTGTATAAATTGACGATTTATCGGCTTAAAGACTTCGCCGCAATTCGCACCAACTCGGTGAAGCTCTTTGCGTCGAGTGCTGCGCCACCGATCAATCCGCCGTCAATATCCTGCTCGGCCAATAAGGCGTCTGCGTTATCAGGCTTCATCGATCCGCCGTAGAGAATTAAAATGCGCGCAGCAGTGTCGGCACCAAATTGTTGAGCGAGAAGTTTACGAATGAAGGCGTGAACTTCTTGAGCCATCGCAGGCGTTGCCGTCTTACCTGTGCCAATTGCCCACACCGGTTCGTAAGCGATAATTACACTCTCGGCTTTAGCAGCAGGAACTCCGGCTAAGCCAGCTTCAAGCTGACGGCGTACGACTTCCATGGTTTGATTGGCTTCACGCTCAGCGAGTAATTCGCCAACACATAAAATAGGTTTTAAGGTCGCAGATAAGGCGGCCAAGACTTTGCGGTTTATGAAAGCATCGTCTTCACCAAAAATACTACGACGTTCACTGTGACCAATAATCACGTGGGTTACATGCAGGTTACGAAGCATGGATGCTGAGATTTCTCCCGTGAATGCACCATTAACTTTATCATGAATATTTTGCGCACCGAGGGCGATTAACGAGCCTTCGATCGCTTGGCCGACGGCTGAGAGTGCCGTGAAGGGCGGACAGAGAACAACATTCACGGAGGCGTGTGAGCCGACCGAGGCTGCGGAAATTTCTTTAACAAGTTCAACGCCTTCGGTGGCGGTCTTGTTCATTTTCCAGTTACCAGCAATGAGAGGAGTACGTTTAGACATGAGATTAAAAATTAAGCAGAGAGTGCAGCGACACCTGGAAGAACTTTGCCTTCAAGGTATTCTAAGGATGCACCACCACCGGTTGAACAGTGCGACACCTTGGTATCGACACCAAATTTCTTGGCAGCCGTTGCAGTATCGCCGCCACCCACAATGGTAATCGCACCGCGTTCGGTCGCTTTGGCTACGGCTTGAGCCATGGCCTTGGTACCTACGGCAAATTTTTCGAATTCAAAAACACCGCAAGGACCATTCCAAATAATGGTGCCGGCACGGCCAATCGCAGCCTCATAAAGCTTAATAGATTCAGGGCCTCCGTCCATACCCTCCCACCCTGCCGGAATACCACCAGCCATGGTGGCAGATTGCGTGTTAGCGTCGGGCGAGAATTTATCACCGCAAGTGAAGTCGACCGGTAAAGTTACTTTAACACCACGCGCTTTAGCTTTTTCTAAAAGTTCCGCGACAATCTTAGCACCTTCAGGATCGAAGAGCGATTGGCCGATTTCCATTCCGTCGCAAACTTTACGGAAGGTGAAAGCCATGCCACCACCGATAATAATTTCGTCAGCCTTCTCAATGAGGTTGCGGATGAGAGGAATCTTATCGGCAATTTTCGCACCACCTAAAATCGCTAACAACGGACGCTTAGGATTATTGAGTACAGTATCGAAAGCTTTCAGTTCTGCTTCTAAAAGGAAACCTGCAGCCTTGCGTGGTAAATTCACCCCGACCATCGAGGAGTGAGCGCGGTGGGCAGTACCGAAAGCATCGTTCACGTAGATATCGCCTAAACGCGATAAAGAGCCTCTAAAATCAGCGACTTTAGCAGGATCCGCCTTCATGCTAGTTCCATCTTCGAGTTTAACTTTTCCTTCTTCTTCGATATGGAAGCGTAAGTTTTCTAAAAGTAAAACTTCACCAGACTTTAAAGATTTGGCAGCAGCTTCAGCTTCTGGGCCCACACAGCTAGAAATAAATTTAACCGGCTTACCTAAAAGTTTTTCTAATTCAGCAGCGACTGGACGCAGAGAAAACTTTTCAACCACTTTACCATCGGGGCGACCGAGGTGGGACATCAACACGCAAGAAGCACCACCTTCGAGTAAGAAACGAATGGTAGGAAGTGCGGCCGCAATACGTTGCGTATTGGTAATAGCTCCGGTCTTCTTGTCTTGCGGGACGTTGAAGTCGACACGGACGAGGGCGCGAAGACCTGAGATTGAGCCGAGTGATTTAAGGGAGGGTGCGGACATGGTTGTAAAGGGAGGAGAGAAAAGATTTCTTTGAGCGGTGGGAAGATTAAAGCAATGTGAATGCCAAAGTATCGTCGCAGGACCTGTTTTAAGCCAAAAACAAGACAGGCGACCCTCTCGGATCGCCTATCGTAGTCGATTTTAAGCTAAAACTTAGAGCTTTGCGGTAACTTTACCTAAGAGTTCAACCACGCGGTTGGAGTAACCCCACTCATTGTCGTACCAGCTGATGAGTTTGAAGAAGTTCTTGTTCAACTCAATCGATGAACCGGCGTCGAAAATCGACGAGTGTTTATCATGAATGAAATCGGAAGAAACCACTTCGTCTTCAGTGTAAGCGAGAATACCTTTGAGGTAAGTTTCCGAAGCTTTCTTCAGAGCAGCTTTGATTTCTACTAAGCTCGTGTCTTTCACCGTCTTCACGGTAAGGTCGACAACGGAAACAGTAGGAACAGGTACGCGTAAGGCCATGCCGGTGAGCTTACCTTTAACTTCAGGTAAAACTAAGGATACTGCACGGGCAGCACCTGTTGCAGAAGGAATAATATTTTGCGCAGCCGTACGTCCACCCTTCCAATCTTTCTTCGAAGGACCGTCGACCGTCTTTTGGGTAGCAGTGTAAGCGTGAACCGTGGTCATGAGACCTTCAGCAACGCCGAAACCTTCTTTAAGTAAAACGTGAACCAGAGGAGCTAAACAGTTGGTTGTGCAAGATGCGTTTGAGATGATATGATGCTTCGAAGCTTCATATTTATCGTCATTAACACCGATCACGACGGTGATATCTTCATCCTTCGCAGGAGCGGAAATGATGACTTTCTTTGCGCCAGCATCGAGGTGACCCTTAGCTTTAGCTGCTTCAGTGAAGAGGCCGGTTGATTCGATAACCACTTCAACGCCGAGAGCCTTCCAAGGTAATTCCGCAGGTGATTTTGCGGATACGACTAAAATCTTTTTTCCGTTAACGATGAGAACATCGTCTTCCGCCTTATCAGGAGAAGATTTTTCCGAGGTCACTGTACCGTTGAAGCGACCCTGGGTAGAGTCATACTTTAAGAGGTAAGCGAGATTGTCAGCGGGGACAATATCACCGACGGCAACGACATCAAAAGTCTTACCGAGGTGGCCCTGCTCAACGAGGGCGCGGAATACGAGACGACCGATGCGGCCGAATCCATTAATTGCTACTTTGGTTGCCATATTTGTATACGTGAAAGGAATCTAAAAGAGTTGCCGAGGCCTTATGGCAAGCGAGAACACACATTAAGCCTCTACAACCCAAACCCCACAGCCCAAAGGCCCTAAAGTAAGCAGACCCTGGGCAATTTCTGGCATCGAACCTGGGGCGTGTTTACAATCCGGGTGCGGTGAAACCACGACAGGCCGCCATCCTAATTCCATCGGGACGGCGAGCTGAACCTCGGAATGGTGCGGATTACATGCGATCATAACCTTAACCGGCCCCAATAGGCCGTTGGCGTTTAACACGGCGACAAAACTTTCCTTAGTGTCGGTCTGCGTCACTTTCATCCAACCAGATGATACGGTTTCGCGCGGACGCATCACCGCACCCGCAGTAGAGAGTCTAAATTTAATGAGCTGTGCGACCCATTCATGCTCGGAATGAAAACGTTTCAATCTTTGCGCATCGAGAAAATTTAAGTCACCACGACGCCAAGTATTGGAGACGCCGCGCTTGGATAATAAAAATTCTTGGCCCGCGGAAAGCATCGGCACACCTGCAGAAGTAAGTAAAATCAAATGCATCATGCGGGTGCGCAATATATCCGTCGGCGTAGGGTCAAGCGCATCCGAGTTGATACACTCGGTAATGCGATCAATCCATGCCATGTCATCGTGCGACTGCGCATAGCGTAAACGTGCCGAGGGACGAAAATCACAAGCGGCGATTTGGTGCAGTAAATCTGCGGAACGAGCATGGCCCCTTACATACGCTGGTAAAAACTCGCGAAACGCATCATCCCAACAAGTCCAAGTCGTGTGATCTAAATCGCGAGCAATGTGACCTCGGAAACTCCAGGGCTCGGCGATTAAAATTTTGTTCGGACGTGTAATTCGAAATTCTTCCTCGATTTCATTTAATAACGGAGTGCCCAATAATTCAGCCAAATCTAAGCGAAAGCCATCGACGCCCAACACGCCGGTCCAATGTTGAAGGCTATTTAAAACTAATCGTCTAAACATTGGCGCTTCGGCACGAACATCGTTACCACATCCACTCCAGTTAGAAAGCTGACCGTGAACATCGGTGCGGAAATAGTATGATTGATCAATTTGTTGTAAACTATTGGGACTACCAAAATGGTTAAGTACCATATCCATAATCACCGCAATACCCGCTTCGTGAAAGGCCCGGACTAAATCTTGAAACTCAGTAATCGCAGTGATACCCGAATCATCGGTGGCGTAGGCGGTAGCGGGAGCAAAAGCCGTAATCGGCATATAACCCCAGTGGTATTCCGAGGCCTCGCCACGCTCATAATCCGTGCACGGCAAGAGTTCGACAGCATTAACGCCGAGTGATTTAAAATAATCACCATTCTGCCTGATCCATTCAGCAGCATTTTTGAAATTAGGTTTTTTGGAAAGACCAATCAGTCCGAATAAATCCTTAAGATGAACTTCTAAGATGACGCAGTCTTCAACGGCGGGCGCTTTAAATCCATCATTCAAATCCAACAGCTCACTTCGCGGTGTGACCAATGAAACGGGAGGCGAAGGATGGACATGGGCCATTTTTCGAGCCCAGGGATCCGCCATGGTTCGCCCATCAATGTTTAATAAATAGGCACAGTTCGAGAGATTCGCTTCCACGACACCCATCCAAGCACCCTGCCCTTCAGGCTTTAATTCGCAGCGCGCTGATTGCGAAGATTTTAATTCGGGAGAGGAAATTGTATAGCCAACTGAAACCGATTGAGCACGTGGAGCAAAAACACGGAAGATGGTTTTTTCACCGGCAACCGTTGCACCAAAAGGTCCTGGCGGTTCTAAAACATCGAGCGGATCGGACGCTAAGATTTCACAAAATTCAACCAAGTCATCTTGTTCATAAATAATACGAACCGGTCGAGTAGTTGGATCGGCATCGACGGCACGAAAACGAAAAACGTGTAAGTTTGTTCGATCCAAACTTAATTGTAAATTACGATTACCGAATTGATCTCTCTCAATATTATCGGCGTCGTGCGGCGGCTCGAGCCAATAACCATCGTCCCGATAAAATTTAAACGGCATGATCATCTCATTTCCCATCACTTCTTTGATCGGCACGCTTAACTCGTAGCCTTCGACGCCTAAGAGACAGACCGCATGGAGCGACCAGGCGCTCATCTCCTTTACAGTACCCCACCGATTAAAGGGGCCACAGACAAAGAGTGAGTTCTCTCGAGCATCGGGACAGAGAAGTTTCCAAAGGAAGAAATGAATGCGACCATTCTCGATCCAATACCCCGAACGCGTAGCCCACGTTTGGGCCTCAGCACGCTCCAACTTACTTATTTTAGCAGGGGGATTGAGTTCTAATTTAGGTAAATCCTGCTGCACCCAATCGTGCGATAGGGCAATCAGGCCCGAGGCCTTTGTCTCCCATCGTGCACTGGCTAACAGACGATACATTGCTAAACTAATGCTAATAAAAGATTTCGTTGGCGAGCAAAAGCGGGCTTTCCTCCGTGCGAACATTTGCTCACAGTAACGCCGTGGATATCAATGTTCTCACCAGCCAATGGGACGGTCACCGACTTCTAGATTCAGGCGACGGCTTGAAACTCGAAGAAATCGGCGGTGTCCGGATGATTCGTAGCGAACCGAAAGCTTGGTGGAAACAGGCATTACCTAAGTCCGAGTGGTCTAAGGCCGTGGCTATTCACGAAGAAGGCGGTCGCGAAGGTCATTGGAAACTTAATAGTAACTGTCCGCGCGACTGGGAAACGAAATTTGGTGAGATAAAACTTCAACTGCGCTTCATGGATAACTCCAAACAGTTCGGAGTTTTTGCAGAACAGTCTCCACACTGGAAATGGTTAGCCGAACAAAAATCCACCAACAATCCTCGCCCACGTTTACTCAATCTTTTTGGTTACACCGGTGCGGCCTCACTCATCGCTGCCAAAGCAGGCTGGAGCGTGACGCACGTGGACGCCTCCAAACCCGCCGTTGCCTGGGGTCGACGGAATCAAGAGGCCTCGAACATGAACGAGGAACCGATTCGTTGGATCATCGAAGATGCACCGACGTTTGTGAAACGTGAAATCAAACGCGGCAATCAATACGAAGCGATTTTAATGGATCCGCCTGCCTTTGGTCGCGGACCCACGGGTGAGTTTTGGAAAGTCGAACGCGACTTAGCTCCCCTGCTTCGCTCCTGCCGACAACTTCTTTCCCCTCAGGCAAAATTTATTATTCTTACCGTCTACACCATCGATGCTTCGTCTATTCTGTGTCACAATCTTCTCGAAGAATGCACACAAGGCTTAGATGGAAAAATCGATATCGGTGAACTTGCCCTCAAACAGGAAGGTAATGGTCGTTTATTGCCGCTTTCACTCTGGGGTCGCTGGCAGGCTAATCCCTGAATTTAATTAAACTTATAGTTACATTATCGGTCAGTTGGACGCTATAATGTTTCCAAAAGTAATCTTATACTCTAGGATATATAAATAGTGAGTATCACGCCTGACCAGTCGACTTTTCGTGAGTTAGCAAAATCTGCTGACATTATCCCCGTGTGTCTTGATTTAATGGCTGACCTCGAAACGCCGGTCTCAGTTTATGCCCGATTAAGAAAGCTAGGGTCGAGTTTTCTTTTCGAATCAGTCACAGGGGGTGAACATATCGGACGTTACAGCTTTTGCGGTGCCAATCCCGCTCTGACTATTACCGCCTTCGATGATCGCACGGAAATCGTGACCCGTGCAGGCAAGAAAGAAACAATTTCCACTCCCAAGGACCCGCTGGATTTAGTTAAGAAAGAAGTAGCAAACCTGCGCGTCGCAAAAGTTCCCGGCCTACCGCCCTTTGTCGGTGGCATGGTCGGTATGGTAAGCTACGAATACATTCATCGCATCGAACCAAGCGTGCCCTGCGCTAAAAAAGATCCAGCAGGCACCCCCCTCATCCACTTTATGCTCGTGGATCGCTTAATCGCCTTCGACAACGCACGACAAACCCTACGTCTAATCGTCAATGCACGCATTAGTTCACCTGATAAAGCCGACGAAGCTTATGCCGCCGCTAAAAAGGAATTAGAAGTTTTGAAGTCAGTCGTCACGGGAGCTTCCGCCGCCGCCGCCGCCGAACTTCCTACGTCCAACGATTTTGCGACCGGCAAATCCAATATCAGCCAACAAGATTTCGAAAAAGCCGTTCAACGTACACAAGAATACATTAAAGCCGGTGACTGCGTTCAGGTAGTATTATCGCGCCGAACCGACGTTGAATTCAAAGGGGAACCTTTAGACCTCTACCGTGTCTTACGACATGTAAATCCTTCGCCCTACATGTTTGTCATAGAAACAGGATTAGGTTTCGACGTCGTAGGCGCTTCGCCCGAAGTAAATGTACGCCTCACCAATCGTCGTTGTGAAATTCGTCCGATTGCTGGCACCCGCCCACGCGGTGTCGATGAAGCTGCCGATCGTAAACTCGAAGCTGATTTACTGGCCGATCCCAAAGAGCGCTCCGAACATTTAATGTTAGTGGACTTAGCACGCAATGACTTAGGACGCGTCTGTGTTCCGGGAAGCGTGACCGTGCCCCACTACGCTATCATCGAACGCTACTCGCACGTCATGCACATCGTCTCACAAGTTGAAGGCGATTTAGCACCGAAGTTCGATGCGTTTGATTTATTCAAAGCAACTTTCCCTGCGGGAACTCTTTCAGGTGCACCCAAGATTCGAGCCATGCAGATTATTTCTGAACTCGAAGGTGAACGTCGCGGTATCTACGGTGGTGCGGTCGGTTATTTCGGTTTCGATGGCGGCCATGATTCGTGTATCGTCATACGTACAGCTTCATTGCGTAATGGCACCGCAAGTATCCAAGCGGGCGCTGGCATTGTCGCTGATTCGGTAGCGACCTCCGAATACCAAGAAACCATCAGTAAGTCTAAAGGCGTTCTACGTGCACTCAGTTTAGCCACCGGGATAAAATCCTAAGGCAACATGCCCAAACCCAAGTCCAATAAGAAAGCCCGCGAGGCCAAAGATGACCTGCCCAAAAAAATCGTGCAGTCACCACCTCCCCCTGTGGTCAATGACGACCCCACGGAGCCAGGTGAAGCTTGGGAAAAACTTTCTCCAGATGAACGTTCACCCCTGAGATCCTACCTGGATCAAATCGGAAAAACTCCACTCCTCACTTTAGAAGAAGAAACTAAACTGGCTCGAAAAGTACTGAAGGGCGATGAAGCCGCACGTCAGAAGATGATTCAGTCTAACTTACGCTTGGTCGTAAGAATCGCTCGTGACTATGATGACTTCGGTCTGCCCCTCATGGATTTGATTAGTGAAGGAAATTTCGGACTCATCAAAGCCGTTGAACGTTTCGATCCCGATAAGGGCGGAAAGCTCAGCACCTACGCCTCATGGTGGATTAAACAAGCCATCAAACGAGCGCTGGCCTCAAACGGAAAAACGATTCGTCTCCCCGTGCACATGGTTGACCGCATTGCGCAAATGCGTCGCATGATTGCCCAGCTGGCCAAGGAATTAGAACGCGAGCCGTCGGACGAAGAAATCGCCCAGTCCATGGAGATACCTATCTCAAAAGTCGTGCACATGAAGTCCGTCGCGAATCGCGCAGCCTCGCTCGATCAAGAAGTCGGTGAAGAAGGTGATTCAACTTTAGGTGACTTAGTAAAAGATGAAAATGCGAGTTCCCCTTTCGAAAATCTTCGTAGCAAATCCGATGTCGCCGAAATCAATGAAATGCTGACCAGACTCGAGCCACGCGAAGCTGAAGTAATCACCCTCCGCTTCGGCTTAAATGGCGAAAGTCCGCTGACACTTGAAGAGATTGGTGAAAAATTTAAACTCACCCGCGAACGCGTACGACAATTACAACAAGGTGCACTCATGCATCTCCGTCGCATCATGACGGAACGACAGAAAATGCTGACCACGGAAGATGTGAGAAAAAATCAGTTGGCCGATGCGCGTGCCGAAGTTCTCAGTGAGTTCTTCAAAGCCAAGGGCATGAAAATGCCTAATCAAAATAGCCGGCCAGGTCTTTAAGACCGAATGAGCACAGCCCTGCTCAACTGTGAGCGGTAGGCTTGCTTAAAAATAGACAGTCTAAGCCTTTTTAACTGATGGCAGGGTGTCTGCTCAGTATTAGGCATGAATCTTAAGGATTATAAGCCTAATAAGCTATTCGATGAACTCTTAGACGAGGAAGGAAAAATCCGTCCCTATTATAGAAGCATCGCTGATCGATTAAGCGGATTAACGACCAACGATTTGAATTCGAAAATCCGTAGTCTCGAACTTTTGTTTTTAAAACAAGGAATCACCTTCACGGTTTATGGTGATGAAAAAGGAACAGAGAGAGTTTTTCCCTTTGATCCCTTCCCGCGGATTATTCCAGCCAGTGAATGGGAAACTATCGAAGCAGGTTTAATTCAACGAATCACTGCGCTGAATTTATTTCTCTACGATATTTATCACGAACAAAGAATTTTGAAGGACGGAATTATTCCCAAAGAAGTTATTTACGAAGCAGCTCATTTCCGTCCTGAGTTTGTCGGCGTCTCTGTTCCCAAAGATGCCTATATTCATGTCTGCGGAACTGACCTCATTCGCGACACCAATGGAAAATATTTAGTGCTCGAAGATAACGGACGTTGCCCTTCTGGCGTTTCCTATGTCTTAGAAAATCGCACAGCTATGAAACGCGTATTTCCGCATCTTTTCAGCGGGGGCGTGCGGCCTGTGGATACTTACCCAGCCGACTTATTATCGACCCTACGACACATCGCGCCGCACGAAAATCCCAATCCTAATGTCGTTCTCCTCACACCCGGCGTTCATAATAGTGCCTATTTCGAGCATTCATTCTTAGCCCGCCAGATGAGCATCGAAATCGTCGAAGGGCGCGATCTGATCGCACTCGACGGCTTTGTCTATATGCGAACGACGCGAGGACTTCGCCAAGTCGACGTCATCTACCGACGAATCGATGACGACTTCCTCGACCCACAAGTCTTCCGTAAAGATTCCTGTCTCGGTGTGCCTGGATTAGTTGACGCTGTACGCCGCGGAAATGTTTCGCTGGCTAACGCTATCGGTACGGGTGTGGCCGATGATAAAGTCACCTACGCTTACGTGCCTGACATGATTAAGTATTATTTAGCGCAGGACCCCATTCTCGAACAGGTACCTACCTACCTGGCCTGGCGACCGACCGATAAAAAATATATTCTAGAAAATCTTCCCAAATTAGTTGTTAAGGCTGCGAATGAAAGTGGTGGCTACGGAATGCTCATTGGGCCGACCGCTACCACAGAAGAAGTGGAAAGCTTCCGCCAAAAAATCATCGCCACGCCACGCAATTACATCGCTCAACCAGTAGTTAATTTCTCGCAACACCCCACCCTCATCGATGGAAAGCTCGAAGGGCGCCATGTTGACTTAAGACCCTTTGTTTTATGGGGTGATAGCGTTAAAGTCTTACCTGGAGGCTTAACCCGCGTCGCCTTAAAACGCGGCTCACTCGTCGTTAACTCATCACAAGGAGGAGGCAGTAAAGACACGTGGGTCTTTGCTTCCTAATTCATCGTCATGATGCTCTCACGCGTTGCCGATCACCAGTATTGGATGTCACGTCAAATTGAACGTGCGGAGAACCTCGCACGCCTAGTTCGGGTCAGTGAAGAAATTTTATTAGATGATGAGACTCTCGGACGTGGTTCAGCCCAGGAATACTGGAGTCCAGTCCTACAAGCGACGGCGATGGAAGAATCATTCCGTTCACTGTACCCAGTTCCACGTCAAGGCGATGCCGCACGATTTATCACCAGTGATTTAAGGAATCCCGATTCGATGATTTCCTGTATTCGACAGGCACGCGAAAATGCTCGTTCGGTGCGCGATAAAATTTCGGAAGAAATGTGGACGGAAATTAACGCCCTCAACATGTTTGTCACTTCACCTGAGGGGATTGATATGTTGGATATGGCCCCGCAGGCGTTTTATGAAAAAATTATTTCGTCCTCGATGTTGTTCGACGGTATTACCGAAGCTACCTTAACCCGTGATGAAGGCTGGAACTTCTTGCAATTGGGTCGCCTGCTTGAACGGGCCGATATGACCAGTCGCTTCCTTGATATCCGCTCGCAAACTAAAGCGGCTGACGATGCCCAGGAGTCCCTCCAATGGGGTGCCGTCTTGCGTGCCTGCGGTGCGCATACGGGTTATCGACGAGCCTACGGCGGTGAAATCAGCATCGAGAAAGTGGTCGACCTCCTCCTCTTCTCTAACGAATTCCCGCGATCTGTACGACACTGTCTCCGTCGAGCCGACGAAGTCTTACACGATATCTCGGGTACACCTACGGGTGGATATTCGAATCAGTGTGAGAAATTAACCGGGGCGGTCTTAGCGCGACTCAGTTTCGCTGGTCCTGGTGAAGTCATGGCAATTGGATTACACACCTATATCGATGAATTACAAAAGCACCTCAACGCAGCCAGCCAGGCCGTGTTCGAAAGTTTCGTACTACTACCCAATGAGGTGAATAGACATATTCCTAATCGCACCCGCCAAGATACTTTTTCTGACTGGCAGAGGGAACAACAGCAACAACAGCAGCAACAATAGTTACTGGCTATGAAACTCCGTATTTCGCATCGCACCGAATATCGTTACGCGATGCCGGTGAAAAATAATAACAATGAACTCAGAGTAACGCCGATTGATAATCAAAGACAGCGGACAATTTTACATTTAGTGCGTGTCCTGCCCGCGATTAAAATGCGTAAGTACCACGACTTATATCGTAATACCGTGTCATTTTTCGAAGTTGAAGAGGTGCATAAAGAACTCGTGATTGATGTTTCCAGCGTTGTTGAGACCAAGCCGACGCCGATAAATTTAATTCCTAAAGACTGCCCCATCAGTTCACTGTTACTTCCTGAAATCACTGAAAGTTTTCAGCCCTATTTACAGTCGGATGGGCCCGTGAAAATCATTCCTCAAATCTGGCGCATGGCGGTAGACGCTCGGGCCGAAAAGAAGGATGTCTTTTCAGTCGTTATGGCTGTGATGGAAAAGGTTCATTCCCACTGCAAATATGTGTCGGGGGTTACCAACGTGAATACCTCGACGGAGGAGTTCTTTGCTGATCCACGAGGGGTTTGTCAGGACTTTACCCACCTCTTTATGTCCATGTGTCGAGCCATTGGCATACCCGCACGCTATGTTTGTGGCTATGTCTATGACGCCAAGCGCGGGGAAATACTTGGTAGCCACGCCTCGCATGCCTGGAGCGAAGTTTGGATTCCTGGCTTTGGCTGGCTGGGGCTTGATCCCACTAATAAACGCATTGTGGACGATAACTATGTAGCTTCAGCTCTCGGGCGCGATTTTCGTGATGCTACCCCGATTCGTGGAAGTTACTGGGGCACGGGTGATCGAGAAATGCGAGTGACTGTACACATCGAGCCCAAGTAAGAGAGGACCAATATAAATTCCCCAAACAAAAAGGGCTCCGTTTCCGGAGCCCTTAAGTGTTTAACAACTAATCCGAAGATTAGTAGTTATAGCGGAGGCTAACAACGTGCTGCGATGTATCGAAGTTGTTGTTACCGTTAGCACCGAAATCAACATAACCATAAGCAACAGAGAACTGTTTGTTTACGTTATATGACAATTCGTAGTTCACGGTGTGCTCGCCGTTGGATTGCTCAGCAGATGCACCGCCAATGGGTACGTAAGAATTATCTGTGTTGTTTCCAGTTACTTTATGGTAACCAACGGAGATTTCTAATCCCGAGAGAACTTCGCTGAGTGAGCGACGTAAGTTAATACCATAAGCAGCAGCATCCCATTGAGGTTGAATAACTTCAACGGTAGCATCTACACCGGCGAAAACATTTTTGAAAACATAGCCGAGTTTGATCGAGGGATCAGAATTACCAGCGTTGCCAGAGCGGCCGGAATCTGAACCAGTAACAGCAAAACCAACTAAAACGTTACCACCACCGATAAGGTTATCGATAGAGATTTGGTTGGTAGTCGAATTGCGGCTGATTGAGACGCGGTTGTAGGAGAGACCAGCAGCTGCAGGTGCTGCAGGAGCAGCGGCGCCAGCGTTAGCAAACGCGGCAGCAGTGAGGGTCGTGAGGGTGAGGATAGGTAGGATTTGCTTCATAGCGGTTACATATTTGTAACAACCCAAGTCTGAAATCAAGCATTATTTGCCGATTTTCCGTCAAACTGCCAGTTTACTCACAATTACTAGCCATGTTATTCACAGTTGTAGGCAATAAAAACAGGCATTTTGTGCGATTTATTAAATTCTTAAAATAAATGATAAAAAACGTATATTTCCCTCAGTTTTTCCTATTTTAAGGATCGACCCAGTATAAATCCCAAAATTCCCGTATAATATTACGCCAACAAAAAGGCCGCCTTAGTTTTACCAGGGCGGCCTTTTATTTGTATCCAAACTTTCTAATTACTTAGAAGCGCGTTTGAACTTAGTATTAAACTTCTCAACGCGACCCGCAGAGTCCACGAAGCGCTTTTCGCCGGTGTAAGCTGGGTGTGAATCCATGGTAACTTCGCGACGAACCACGAAGTGTTCAACGCCATCAATTACTTTGGTTTCTTTCGACTTAATCGTCGAACGAGTAGGAAATTCGCGACCTGTGGAAACGTCGATAAAGACGACAGGATTGTATTCAGGATGGCCTTCTTTCTTCATATAAATCAGGTGTTTGGTGAGTTTTATCCTTGGCGCGCTTTGTAGCGAGGATGGGTCTTGTTGATCACGTAGATGCGGCCTTTACGACGCACAACTTGGCAATTGGGGTGACGCTTTTTGAGCGATTTAAGTGAGGATGAAACTTTCATAGTCTTCTATATGTAAGGTGGTCGTGTAATACGGCAGGTCGGTCAACAAACGCTTCACCCTCCCATCTGTCAACGGGATTTCCTAGACTTGTAGCAGGTCAGGTTTTCGCTAACTTAAACCCTAATGACTGCCCAAATTCGCCCAGCTCAGTTGGCTGATTCCTCGGAAATTAACCGAATTTACAATTATTACGTACGGACAAGCACCTGTACCTGGCATTTAACCGAAGAAACCCTAGAAAATCGCAGAAATTGGTTTAAATCCCGCTCCCCCGCCCACCCAGTCATTGTCGCTGAAATCGCAGGTAAAGTCGTCGGCTGGGGTTCGATCTCTACCTACAATAGTCGCCAGGGCTGGGCAGCCACCGTCGAAGACTCGGTTTTTGTAGATCCCGACTTTCACCGCCAAGGCATCGGTAAAAAGCTCTTACAGGCATTAGTAAAACTCGCGGAAGAACTCGGCCACCAATCCGTGATAGCTCGAATTTCCGGCGAACAGGATGCAAGTATCCAATTACATGAGTCGGTCGGATTTAAACAGGCCGGACTGCTCAAAGGCGTGGGCAAAAAGTTTTCCCAAGAACTCGACTGCGTCTATATGTTAAAGTCATTGCGTAAGCCCTAACCTTGACACCCCTCGCCCATATTCTTTGCTCAAACACCCAACCGATTGCTCAGGTGGTGGAATGGCAGACACGCTAGATTCAGGTTCTAGTGCCCTCACGGGCTTAAGGGTTCAAGTCCCTTCCTGAGCACTGGTGAGGAGAAAGTTAAAGCGATTTCGTAACCCAAAAAACAAAAGCGATAAAACCATGAAAAGTTATCTTAGTCCGCTGCTGAGTGCTATTTTCTTTTTGGTTGGTATCGCTATGCTTATCGGAGGGATTTTTGTGTACAGGAGCAATCAACAATTCCTTCAATCGTCCCTGAAAAGTACTGGAACCGTTACCGGTTTAGATCTTAAGCAATCTAGCGATTCCAATTCTTACTACCCGGTGGTACAATTCCGCACACTTGAAAATCAGGTAATTAATTTTACATCATCAGCAGGTAGTAATCCTGCCTCTTATCAAGTCGGAGAGACGGTAGAAGTTAATTACAATCCGACAAATCCAACTTCCGCGAAAATAAATGATTTTATGTCGAATTGGTTAACGGTTTTAATCCTTGGTATTATGGGCACCCTATTCAGTTTTATGGGTGCAATATTCCCAGTCATTAAAATTAGATTTGATAGGAAGAAAAAATGGTTATTGCAGAACGGGAAAAGAATTTCTTCCGAATTTCAAAAAATAGAAATAAATACAAGTTACTCGGTTAACGGAAGTCATCCATACATTATCGTAAGCCAGTGGCATGACACAGAAACTCGAACAATGCATATCTTTAAAAGTGAAAATATTTGGTATAACCCAGAAAAATTTGTTACTAATAAAAATATAGATGTGCTAGTAGACTCAAAGAATTATAAGAAATATTATATGGATATTAATTTCTTACCAAGGTCAGAGCTATGAAAAAATTAGCAGATGTAGACGCGTACATCGATCAAGCTACGAAAGAAGCACAGTCGATCCTTCAAAAGCTACGTCAATTAATCAAAGAAACTTTGCCCAAGTGTGAAGAGAAGATTTGGTATAACGTTCCCTTCTATCATTTAGACGGCGAAGTCGTCGGCTTCTCCGTTCTTAAGAAACATGTATCGGTAGGAGTCGGCGCCGATGTCATGACCGAAACGGAACGTGAGAAATTAGAGGTAGCAGGCTATCCCACCGGCAAAGGTATTTTCCAAATTAAATTCGATCAGAAAATTCCGACCGAACAGTTAAAGCGACTGCTTAAGGCGAAGGTGAAATTAAACCGACAGAAGCGTCCTTAGTTTTTACCTTCGTTTAAATGCAGACGGTGCATGATGCGGTGTAAAACAGGCGCGATGATAATGGAGAATGTGCCGAGAAAAGCCACGCCGCTGAAAATGGCGTAGGCGGAAGCAAAATATTTTCCTGCATCACTCGATATGGTCGCGACCGGACCCATCCCCGCTAAAATCATACTGGCATCTAATAAAGCATCCACCCAGGAAAGCCCACAGATGTAATGGTAACCCAAAACTCCGAGTAAAAGTGATACACCAAGAAAGATCACCCCATAACCAATAAAACGAAATAAGCGTCGTACGAATATATGGCGAGGTGCTAGGGGCTGACGATGATGCTCAAATTTCATAGCCTATTTTTAGACACATTCGTCTGAGTAATCCATCTCAATGTTCAGTCCCAGGTTTCTACTAGAGAAAAGACCTTAGGCGATTTTGTTTATACTAAAACAGCATTAGAGTATAGGGTCGAAGACTATGGTAGTACTAAACTCACTCCCGCATCTACTGCCATGGCCGTTCATTATTTATAGTACGACCGGTCTCATTTTATACGCCAGTCACTCATTCAAGAACCTGTTTATTAAGCCACCCAGCGAAGGTGAATCTTTAGAAACTATTTTCTTACAGTTCAGCCCTCAACTTACACCCGATTGGTCGGGCACGATTGAAACCAGAAGCGGACTCCTTAAAGCGCCCGAATGCTTTCTGAATATAGTGATTAAGTCAGATGACGAATACCCCAAACAACGATGGTTATTCGTAAAAATAGATGGCGATGCACCCTCTAATAACGCCCTCGCTGAGTCGTTAAAAAAAGCTCAACAGGGCCTTAAACAAAAATCTCTTTTTATCGCCAATATCTGCCACGAAATCCGCAATTCGCTGAGTATGATTCACGGGCTCTGTGAAATCAGTTTAGAATCTAAAACCGAAGAAAGAAATCTCACCCTGCAAAAAGTTTTTCACTATTCCTACGAATTGAAAAACCTGGTCCAAGACGTTCTCGATTTTTCCAGTTATGAAATGGGCGGAGTAGTTTTAGAAAAAATCCCTTTCGATCCCGTCCAAGTCTTCGAAGAAATCGTTACACTCAATTACTCCACTACGCAGCGCAAAAACATCGAACTGGTCGCCCTCGCCTGCCCTCATTCTCCTCGCAGTGTGATTGGCGATTCCATGAAGTTTCGTCGCTTAATCATCAACCTCGTGAGCAATGCCATTAAGTTCACGGATAAAGGATTTGTTCACTGCTATCTTAATTTTAAAGACCACGGTTCTTATTACTTAGTTAAAATGACGGTGCATGACTCGGGCATCGGCATTTCGGCTGAACAATGTCGGAAAATTTTCGAACCCTTTGCCCAAGCAGAAGATTCCACCGCCCGACGGTTCGGTGGGCATGGACTGGGACTGAGTATCGTGAGAGATTTAACCAAAGCTATGAATGGAAGTATCGAAGTTCATAGTGAAATCGATCAGGGCAGCCAATTTACCGCGACCGTTAAACTTGATGCTAATCCTCAGTGCGAATTCGATGATCGAGTCGATTTAACTGGGAGTAAAATTCTTCTCCTCGGTGGACATGCCGACATCCAACATCGGCTCATCGATTATTTCAGCCACGCTAACGCCCAAGTAATTCTTGCCGCAAATAATCACGAGGCAGAAAAGCTTTGGCATCAATCCATCAATAAACCCGAACCCTTTACCCATGTAATTATTGATCTGCCTCAAGACACCGCCCCCAGCCTGACTCTCATTCCCTTAGATAAAATGATACTCATCGCTGACCGCGATTTACACCTCCGTGGTATCAAGCAAATACCTAAACCGTTAACTTTAACGTCCTTAAATAATTATTTCGGCCCATCGGCTGTCCGACCTCTTACCCCTAGTCCTAGAAATCAGCAAAATCATTTTAACCGTGTTTTAAAAATACTTCTAGCTGAAGATAATGAGGTGAATCGTGAGGTGACGGTGCGACGCCTTAAAAGCGTCGGCCACGAAGTAACCGCAACGGTGGATGGGCAAGCCGCCCTGGAATTATGGCGCAGTAAAGATTTCGACCTCGCACTCGTTGATTTACAGATGCCCCTGCTCGATGGAATGAGTTTAGTAAAATCCATTCGTCAGGAAGAAGTTAAGTTTGCGCGTCGCCCCACAAAATTAGTCGCCCTCTCGGCCATGAATTACTCCGGTGAAAATAAGCACGAACTGAAGGAGGTTGGATTAGATGATTATTTTCAAAAACCCATTCGCGGGACGGATTTAATACAGAAAATTAATCAATTATTTACGGGGGCGGAGTCTCATCATTCCTTAGACGAGTTTCACCAGGCACTCACGGGGGCCGATGCGGAAGAAGTTGAAGACCTTAAGTGTGCCGCACGTATTTTCCTGCGTCATAGCCAATCTGTTATCCACCAGTTTGAACAGGTGATCCAAGGGACCGACCCCGAATCGATTATCAAAGAATGTCATAATTTAAAGGGAATGCTCGGCCTCATGTCCTGCCCCACTCTCGCTCATTTTGCTGCCGAATTAGAACAAAATCCACACGGACCCTATGCCAAAGATTATGGTAAAAAACTGAGCGACGGCTTGCACAGACTGCAGGAGTCACTTATGGTCTCCTCAGTGCTCGCACCACATGGCCAAGACCAAGATCAAGACTAACATAAAAACCGAGACGGTTCCAAAATTAGATACGCGTTGGAACGTTTTAGTACTTAATGATCCGATTAACTATCAGCAGTATGTGATACTTGCTTTTATGACTGTGTTGCGTGTCGACCGTACCGTCGCGCAAAAATTAATGATGGCCGTACACAACGATGGTCGTGCCGTGGTTTGGAGTGGCGATCGCGAGCCCGCTGAAATGGTTGCTCTCGAATTACAACAGTGGCACATTCAGGCCCAACTAGAAAAAGATGCCTGAGCTCCGCCTCTCCATGACTGCTGAAGCACGCAATGTGCTTTCAGACTTATTAAGACTCATCGCCCCAGCGGCCGCTCGGGTATCCGTCAACCGCGCAAACATTCCCGACCTCGACCCTGAAATTGCGACCTATTGGGCCGAAACTTTATCAGCCCAAGCCGGCGAAGAGGCCCGCCTCTTGGCCACCGCCTTTGCCTCAGCCAAAGGCGAACCCGCCATTATCGTTTTACGCAATAAGGCCCAGGCCCTCGCCTTCCTTCGCGCTCTCTCAGCCGTTCGTTTTGCCCTGAGGGACTTAGTTTTTGCGGATATTCCTAATAGCCAGTTAGAGGACTTAGAAGATTTGGACGATGAAAGCCTGCCCAACGAAAAAAGACACGCCCTCGCCTGCTATAGTTGTTTTGGCCTCCTGCAGTCCTCTCTGATTGACCAGATCGATAACGAGTCTTTCGAGTAATTTTTTTAGAAAGCGGTTGAATGCTTACGACAGAAGGTCAAAACCTTAGTTGTGCATTCTGCTCTCAACCAGTTCTCTGCTTTTTTAGCGAATCTGTGGCGACAAATTAAAGCACACCCACGCCCAGAATTTTTTGCGATTCGTAATGTGGCCCGCAACGCCACGGTGCCTAATTTAAAAGCAGATTTCCTAGCAGGCATTAACGTCGCCCTCCTCGCATTTCCAATGTCGATGGCCTTCGCGATGAAAGCTGGCCTGCCTGTGTGGTGCGGATTGGTCGGCTGCGGCGTCGCTGCATTCGTTGTCCCTATCTTTACTGGATCATCCAATTTATCAGCCGGACCCACCAACGCATCCGCTGCCTTGCTCTTGGGCACTTTTGCCAGCCTCGGTGCCATCTCACCCGAACTACGCGCCGAAGCTTTACCGACATTGGTATTAATGACCGGCGTTTTCCTACTCCTCGCTTCTTGGTTACGTTTAAGTGGGTTTGCTGACTTCGTTCCGCGTACGGTTATCTTCGCATACATCGCGGCGGCAGCGATTCGAGTCATATCATTACAATTACCCATCACCGTTGGGCTGCCCGATGAATTAGCCGGACTCAATCTTTTCGAAATGGTCTGGCAGATTTTTAAATCTGGTAAAGCCCTCTTAAATCCTGGATTCGGCTTAGCCGTCGTTACATGCATTACCTACTATTTATTAAAAAAACCTTTTGGTACGGGCAAAGCCATTCTCGGTGCAGTGGCGATAACAACTTTCGGCGCTATCATCGTTCAAAACGTCACGCTTGCCCAAGGGAGTAGTCGTGAAATTACTCAGTACGTGGGTGATGCAGCTCATTCCGCCAAAGCCATTTACTTGCCCGACTTCACCGCTGCAAAATTATCTGCACTCTTTTCTCCAGCCCTCGCTCTGGCCGTTTTAATTATCATTGAAGGCACCGCCAATGCCCGTGCTTCCGCATTAAAAACTGGGCGTCCCTCAGATTTACACCAAGAAGTCTTCGGCCTCGGCATGGCCAACCTCGCCTGTGCTTTTTCGGGCGGCATGGCGGCATCAGGTTCCATCAGTCGCTCCGCACTCAATGTTTCGAGCGGCGCCAAGACCGCCTACGCTTCTCTGTTTTGTGGCACCATCATTTTAGCCTTCGCCTATTTTATTAGTAAATGGGTCGCCCTCGTTCCTCTGGCCTGTTTATCGATGTTGGTTATTTTAGTGGAACTCGAATTAATTAATCTATCGGCGATAAAATTAATTTTAAAATCCGGCACCCAGGATCGCATTGTTTTCTTATCGACCTTCTTCACCGCACTTTTAGCCCCGCTCGACGTTGCCATCTTCTTCGGCACCGCCATCGCCATTGCCTTTTATCTTCGCCAAACTTCTGAGCCCGAGGTCGTTGAATACGATTTCTCTGAAACCGGCGAAATCACCGAGCGCACGAAAGGTAAATCCACCACGGGCATTTCCATTCTTCACGTTGAGGGCAGCTTACACTTCGGCGCCACGCAGGCCTTCCACGACCACCTCCGCCGTGCTTCCGCAGATCCAAATCTCAAAGTTCTGATTTTAAAATTCCGTGAAGCCCACCATCTCGACGCCAATGGCGTCTTACTGCTCCGCGATTTAGCCGAAACACTGAAAGCCGGAAATCGTCACTTAATTCTGTGTGAATTAAAACCCGACACCTTACAGATTTTTGTGAATGCCGATTTAGTGTCTTCCGTTGGCTCAGATAATTTTATTCCATGGGATGAATCGAATCCTACCGCAGCCCTTGCCAAAGCCATCAAGCGCGCACGTGCACTGACCGGTGAGTCCGAAGCTGTCCTGCATATTATCACAGCGCCTCATCCTCGAATGGCCCGCCCCGCTTCCGCCTCAGGCGAAGACTGGCAAATTTAGACAAGAAACGCCTAAAAAGGTTCACCGAGGTGCTACCTGGTGAAATTTTATGAGGGTTTTTAAATTATGGCTTGAAGACTTCGGCTTGAATCCCCCTTTTGTAGAGGGTCTGCCCAAACTATAAGCACACTTTTTACCATGAGCCAATACAGCGAAATCCAAAAACTTCTCGGTACCGATTCGGAGTCCCTCCTGGGCTTCAATTCCCCGAAAATCAAAAAAGAACAAATCCACCTGCCTCGTGCTGACTGGGTTGAGCACGCGTTCAGCGCCTCCGATCGCAGCAACCGCGTTCTGGCCAACCTGCAACGCCTCTACGGCACAGGTCGCCTCGCTAACACGGGTTACGTTTCTATTCTCCCAGTTGACCAAGGTATTGAACACTCCGCAGGTGCTTCCTTTGCGAAGAACCCGATTTATTTCGACGGTGAAAATATCGTGAAGCTCGCCATCGAAGGTGGCTGTAACGCGGTATGTTCTACTTTCGGCGTCCTCAGCAGCGTCTCTCGTCGCTACGCTCACAAAATTCCTTTCATGGTTAAGATTAACCATAATCAATTGCTCACCTACCCTAACATCGGCGACCAAGTGATGTACGGTACCATCAAGCAAGCTGCTGACATGGGCTGCGCTGCTGTCGGTGCGACGATTTATTTCGGTTCACCTGAAACCAACCGCCAAATCATCGAAGTTTCGCAAGCCTTCCAAATGGCTCACGAACAAGGTATGGCCACGGTTCTCTGGTGCTACACTCGCAATAACGCCTTTAAGAAAGACAAAGACTATCACGTATCGGCTGACCTTACTGGCCAAGCTAATCACCTCGGCGTCACCATCTGTGCCGACATCATCAAGCAGAAGCTTCCTGAAAACAACGGTGGCTACCTCGCCATCCAACAAACCGAATCATCCTACGGTAAAATTGATAAGCGCATGTACACCGACTTGTGCTCTGATCACCCGATCGATCTCACCCGCTACCAAGTTGCTAATTGCTACATGGGCCGCATCGGTCTCATCAACTCGGGTGGTCCTTCTGGTAATAACGACTTCGCTGAAGCCGTTAAAACTGCCGTCATCAACAAGCGCGCCGGTGGCCAAGGCCTCATCTCGGGTCGCAAAGCCTTCCAACGCGACATCAAAGAAGGTGCAAAACTCCTGCACACCATTCAGGACGTTTACCTCAGCAAAGAAGTCACCATCGCGTAAGCGCGAATTGCTTAAACAAAAAGCCCCGGAACTCCGGGGCTTTTTTATGGGCGGTTGCCTTAACTAAAATTTATCGGGCGGGAGGTTTTAGCGTACTGATATCTAAAACTTTAGGCTCTTTGGCTTTGGGTGCAGGTGGACTATTATCGAGCGTGGCTAACCAAGCGACCAAGTCGCGCACTTCGCCTGGTTTGAGTAATGCATCATAGGGAGGCATTGCTGAAACGGGTGGAGTCATCGACTTAATATCCTTTCGATTGATCCGCCATAAGTTACCCGAAGAATTTAAATCAACGAAGTCGGGCTTTTCCTGAAGCAGCGTTCCAACCAAGCTCGCACCATTGGTTAATTCGAGACTAACAATACCGTAGCCCGATACGACGACGGCATTTGCATAGACCACAGACTCGAGAAGGTAGCGGCGATTTCCACGTTTAGCCACGCCCGCTAAATTGGGTCCAGCTTCGCCATCAACATTATGCGATCCCTGACTTCCCTTAGTGGACGCCTTGTGACAACGCATACACTGCCCCGCAGGCAAGGCTTGATAGAGAGCAAAACCATTAGCCGCATCGCCACCTTCGAGCGCGGGCAACCAACGCGTTAATTTTTCGGTAGACTTATTTTGAGAATTTTCGAAATCGATTAACGCAGCTTTCACCCCAGCCTCCTTGCGTTGAGCAGCCGCTGCTAAAAGTTCTAAAGCTGCCGAAGAGACGCCCTGATTCGCTTGCAGAAGCTTCAAGTGTTCAACAAACAAATCATCAATACCGTCACCCTGAAGTTTCGCTAAGATTTTCCAAGCACCCTGACGTTGTAAAACTGAACCATTCTTCACGACTACCTTGAGGGTCGCAAAACCGGTATTAACATCACGACGAGCTAATTCATTTAAAGCCATCACTGCGACTTCATCTTTACTATCATTAGTATAACGACTGATAATTTGAATACTATCTGCAGGATTACGGGCCAGTAACATTTCCAGAGCCTTCGCTCGTGTTAAACCCGAGAGAGTTAAATCAGAGACAATTTTCTGTAATAATTCATTAGATAATAACTCCGTCTTTAATCGGTAAGTGGTTACCAAGTCTAAGGAAATTTTAATGATATCTGTATCACCTTCTAAGAGACTAGGCAGGGCTTGGTTTAAAACATCGACGACTTCAGAGGTAGGACGTTGGGCAAGCGGACGCCAGTGACCCATCAACTGATCAACCGGATAGGGATTCGTCCAAATCGACATGAGTCGTAATGCCTCCATCCGAACTTCACTAGGAATTTGTTTATCTAGGGCCACCGCAGTCACCCGTTTAGCATTTTCCACACCACCCACACGGTATGCATTGTGAATCAATCGACGAAGCATGAACGATGTCCATTCACGCTCATGAACTTGATCTAACAAGGCCGCCACCGCTGGTCGGGCACTATCCAGTGAGATATCGTAAATCGCACGGATCGCCTCATCAGCAACGACGGGTGATTTATCCTTAATAAATTCTACCACCCGTGCATCTGCTCGACGGCGCTGAGCGATGACCACAGCCAAACGAATAGAATCATTTTCATTTTTACCTAAAGCGCTAATAGCTTCAGCCGATTTACACATTCCGTCGATGGCCATCACACCCGCGTGACGTAACACCGTATCCTTATCCCCATTCTCTTTAATCATTTGGCATACCTCGGGTAGGAACTTATCCGCTCCTAATCTGCCCGCAGCAATCGATGCCAACGCCCGAACTTTAGGCGATGAATCAAGAATCAATTGAGCGAATGGTAAATCGTTTCCGACCACCGGCGCTTCACTCAGTGCCCGAATGGCATTCGCCCGTACTTCTAAATCTTTATGACCTAATAAAGAAATTAATATTTTTGAAGCCTGGGAACGTGCTTCTAATGAGGCCACAGGTTGTTCCGACTTTTTCCAATTCTCAGAGGGCGACATCGCCGAGCCACGGCGTGCGATAATCCCCAATCCCCAAACACCATGCAGTCGTTCCAGCGGATTTGTAGACAGGGTTGCTTGTGTAAATAAATCTAAGGCTTCACTCCGACGGCTTAATTCGAGCTGTGCAAACAGTCGCACACGCTTATCGGCATGAGCCAATAACTTTGCTAATTCTTTCGGAGATTTTTTGCCGAAATCGGAATTGATGGTTTTCTTAACCTCCGTAACAGCCGCAGGGTTTTTGGGCTGAGTTGCTTCCAGTGCAACGATACGACCATCTTGATGAGATTCATAGCCACCGATGAAATCGGAAACTAGAACCCGACCCTGCCAATCGTAATCAACATCCGTAGCAGCAATTCCCCAGATGAGTTGATGGGATTCCGCCAACTTCAT
>JBBAUZ010000003.1:122363-134671 GCA_040397965.1 Opitutales bacterium
ACCTCTAAACCAATCTCACGGTGAAAGGTGTGCATCGCTTGGTGCTCCATCTCCCATCCAGAATCCGCGCCTTCGACAATAGTCACAATACGTGCTTCGTCACCTTGGTCGGAGTTATTATCCACGGTCACCAAATTACCCCATTCATCAAAAGCGATTTCCTTCGGATTTCTCAGTCCAGAATGCACGACTTCAAAATTAGAACCATCAGGATCGAAACGGAAGACAGCCCCAGTGTTTTTTGAATTATATTTTTTTCCTTCACGGGTGGTTAAATTAAATCCGCGATCGCCGACCGAACCCCAAATTCGACCATCGTATCCGATCGCACTCCCGCTCAAGTCGTGCCCCGTGAGCGAAACCTTTACGCCAAAACCATCCTGTAAAACTTTTCTTTCTTGAGGTTTATTGCCACCGGGTGAGTCGCGTAAAACCCAGATATTAGGAATACACTCATAATAAACCGTATCTCCATAAACTAGAATACCGCTCCCGGTACCATCGAGCATGTCATTAAATCCTTCAGCGTAAATCGATGACTTCGCAAACGAGCCATCGGCCGTGGGTTGACTTAATAGTCTGATTTTTTCGGATTCTTGTGTATACCAATTGGCGGGTTTCTTACTGGACCACTTCTCTAACATTTTACGACGATCGTCATTCGTACTGTTAGCTAAATCATCATGATACCAGTAAAGATTGGATCGATCATCTTCAATGCCACGATGGTAGCGGTGAGTTTCGGCAACGAAAAGACGTCCATCCGGTGCGATTGAAAATGAAGTGGGCGAACTGACGCCGGTAGCCGCGTGACTGGCGACGACGGACATCTTAAGGCCTGGTAAAATTGCAGCACTCGCCTCATTGGGCACCGGAATTAAATTACCATCAAGCCGTGGCTTAGGGCGCCCACTCATCGGGAGGGTCGGATTTTCGGTTAAGGAAAAAACAAATCTGTCCGCCGCAATAAATCCCCAATCACCCTTCTCTTCATCGACGATGCGTATCCATGCTTTTTTATCCTTAAATTCTGCCACGTTCCAAACAATCCTACGCAAGGTGAGTCCGTTATGTCCCGTCGCCATACGTACTACTTTGTCATCAACCAACAACTGTACGGCCAAAGTTTTTGGGCTACTTCCACCGCCAACTAAAAAAGCAATGTAAGGATGGCTGAGGGTAATTTCAGGTGAAGTCAGCGACCCAGTCGCAATATTACCTCCATTCGCCGAACAGACTAAAGCAGTCCCTGAATACCCACGAAGCTCACCCGCCAAGCCGTTCATTCTTCCCGCAACGGGTGATAACCCAAAAGCCGAACCCTTAGTCTGCCAACTATCAAAACCGTCTCCTTCAAAATCCTGAATCAACTCGTTCTTTGCATGGCAAAGTGCGGCACTTAAAAACAGTGCGACAAAATAGAGGTAAAGGGACCGCATGCAGACAATAGGGTTACAACTTACTCAACCGATTGTTCCGCCAAGGTCGAGTGAGAGCTTCAAAAAAGTTAATTTATTTTTAGCGGATACCATGTAAGACTTGGAACTTCGCACCAAAGTGTGCGGGATGCGTCAACGCCCGGAGACGCGAGGTAAGGTCGGTCGACCCCGATAACGCAATCCGCTCCATTTCCCGGCCAGCATACTTCACAAAAAAGGCCTCCTGACGGTCGAGTTGCACATTTTTAAAACCCTGCTCAATCCATACGGAGGTGATTCGATCCCACAAGACATGGCAGGTCAAATCTTGTGATCCAAGCTGACTCAAAATATCGCCCGACATCTGGTGGCGATAATAAGAACGTGCGGTACCCGCTGGTGATGATTCTAAACATTGAGCCACCGTCTTACCGTAATCTAAAAATATCACCGCCCCCTGCCACGGCTGCTTTAAAATTTCTCGGCATAGCTTCTCCGCCGCCAAAGGCGCATCGATAATCCAACCATCAGTCGACTCCGGCAACGCACTCGCAAATTCCTGTGCTTCTGTAGATGAAAACTCAGGAAGCGGCTCCACGGTTAATTCAGCGCCATCGACACGCACGGCTAATTCACGCCAATTTCCATGCGTAAAAATAAAACGATTAAAAGGCTGCGCATCGAGCAACTCATTCGCCACTAAAATACATTTTGGCGGTAGATTTATTTTATCTCCCAAGCGAATGGTTTTAATTTCTGAAAACCGATCACGCACCGTATCGAAATGTTTCTGTCCAGGCTCCGCCCCCATCTCAACCAGCACGTAGTCTCGCGTGTTGCCGACCAGAGTTTCCGCAGCGGATGCTATCAGTTCACCGAACAGTATTCCCAGCGCTGCGGCCGTCGTAAAATCGGTCCCCGAACTCTTGCCCACACGTTCACGATTGGCCTGATAATAGCCCCATTGTGGATGATAAAGAGCCAACTCCACACAACGTACAAACGGCACCAGCCCTTGCCGTGCCTCGGCACGTAAGAGCTCCACGATGGCCCGATGTCGTTCCTGATTTTCCATCTATTTAATCGTTAACCAGTGTTTTAAGTTCCGCCAGACGAAACAGGGTTGAGCCGAAACAGATTTTCGGCTGTATTCACCGAAGATGATTTTAGCCATCGAAAGTTCCTGCGATGAGTCCGCCCTTGCCTTGTTCGATCCCACCAAGGGAATGGCTCGTGAAATCATTAGTTCTCAAGCCGCCGCCCACGAAAAATTCGGTGGAGTCGTCCCCGATCTGGCCAGCCGCATGCACCTCTCAGCCCTGCCCTTACTCCTGGAAGAATTTCGTGCTGATATTCCAAAGATAACGACTCTCGCCGTCACCCGTGGACCTGGGTTGCTCCCCTGCCTCTCCATGGGAATCAGCATGACGCGCGCATTATCCGTCGCACTTGGTTGCCCCATCCAAACCGTTAACCACCTCCGCGCTCACGTTCATTCCGTCTTTATCAATTTGCACGCAGCGCATCCTTCACAATTCACCCAAGCACGGGCTGAATTATTACCACACTTAGGATTAGTAGTTTCGGGAGGTAATACGTTATTAGTAAAATTAGATACCGATTTAAAAATAACCGTCATTGCTAGAACCGTGGATGACGCCGCAGGCGAAGCCTTTGATAAAGGTGCGAAATTACTAGGCCTGCCCTATCCAGGCGGCGCCCTCATCGAACAACTCGCACAAAAAGGTAATGTGCAAAGCTTCGCGTTTCCGAGAGGCCTACCGGAAAAATCCGATCTCCGATTTAGTTTCTCAGGTTTAAAAACCGCGCTGCGCTACCAACTCGAAAAAATGTCCGATGAAGAGGTGAAGTCTCAACTCCCCTCCCTCTGTGCGAGTTATCAGGACGCCATCCTCGGTCAGCTCAACGCCAAGATGCTTTCCGCCCTCAACTTAGAATCTTATAAATCAGTTGGACTATCTGGTGGCGTCGCCAACAACCGTGCCCTTCGTAGCCTTCTCGCCCAGACATTGGAAAAACGAAAACTCCCTCTGCTCGTAGCCGAGCCTAAGTACTGCGGAGATAACGCTGGAATGATTGCCTTCGCGGCCTGGGCCGACCCGTATGGTGCAAAATCAGGTACTGTGGAACCAGCTCCACAATTAAGTATCGACCTCGCATAATCGGGTTGCCCGACCTGCCCCCCTTGGCTCATGTTCATGAGATGGAATGGCAGGTAAAATCACTCTCACACACCTGTGCTAGTTCAGGCAAAGAACTTCACGTCGGCGACTCCGTGGTCTGTATCGTCTACAAACCTCTCGGCGGCGCGATCGAACGTCGCGACGTCCTCAAGGAATACGCTGCCGAATTTAAACCCGACGGTTTATTGCTCGGCCGCTGGTCACGCCAAGTCAAAGAACGCGGCGAAGAAGAACAAGCCCTCCGCGCCCAACTTCTCGCTTCCCGCGAAGAATTTTTTCTTTCGTTATTCGACGATGCAGCCGATCCAAGCGGCGACAAGGCAGTGCTAAAACATATCCTAGCCCTGTTGTTGGAAAGAAAACGGATTATCAAAGCGACCGGACCCGCCGAACAGGGACTCATTCCCTACCAACACCAAGCGACTAAACAAATTTTGATGGTTCCAGCACTGGATTTACAACCCGAGCACCTCCTGCAAGTAAGTGACTCACTCGAATTATTAGTGGGTTAATCATCGCCATGAAAACTATCTCTACACTCTTCGTTTTCTTAAGCCTGCTGATCGTTACTGGCTGTCAAACGACTGAGCCAACGCATTTCGCTTCAATTTACATCCAGGCACCAGAATCTTCCAGCCGTATCATGCGGAAGAATATCACTCTCCCCGTCAGCGGAATCACGATTCCCGTTCTCACCAAAGAATTAAGTCTCGCTGAAGATTTACTGAATACCGAAGTCGTAGAATCGGGCGAGCCCGACTTGCGCGTGGTTTCAGTTTTAGTGCAATTGAATAGAACCGCTGCAGCCATGATTATGGAAGTTACCCGTCAAGCCCGCGGTAAACACTTGGTTCTCGTCATCAACGACGAAGCGGTCGGCCTCATGCCCATCGAAGATAAAATTGTGGACGGAAATTTATTTTTCTTCGTCGAGCGCAAAGGAAAAAATAGCAAAGAAGCCGCCCTTGAAATTAGTCGCGAACTCAACCAATCGATTTTACTCATTCGCAAGCTGGAAGATAAAAAGTGAGATATTTAACGAGCAGCCTCCTATTATTTTTTGGCCTAGTAACGAGTGCGTCGGCCATTGAAATACAGTGGCCGACCTCGATGGACACGAGTGTCATTCAATGCCTAGAGGACTATGTTCAGCCCGTTGGCACGGGGAAAATTGAGTCAGGTTGCTTTGGCATGGTTCGCGAAGATGGCCAGCGCTTCCACGAAGGCGTCGACATTCGAGCCTACCAAGTTTTGCGTAATGGCGAACCTGCTGACTACATCTACGCAGCGATGTCGGGCAAAGTTGCCTATATTAATAATAAAACTAACGGCCCCTACGGACGCTACATTATCCTCGTTCACGACAATGCGGAGATTGGTTTATACAGTCTGTACGCTCACCTCGCCAAAATCGATTCAACTTTACGAGTTGGTGACAATGTCCCGCGTGGAAAAGCCATCGCCATCATGGGCCATAGTTCCAGCCCTGACAGTCCCATCCCAGTCGAGCGAGCCCATTTGCACTTCGAAGTCGGTCTACGCTTGGCCGATTCCTTCAACGCTTGGTACAAGAGTCGTTTCAACTACAAGCGTGATCCCAACCCTCATGGTCTATGGAATGGACAAAATCTAACTGGCTTTGACCCCACCTATCTTCTCGGAAAAGGAAATGTAAACACACTCGAGGTTGTTAAAAATTTACCCACGGCACTTGCTGTCACGATTCGTACACCGCTGGCACCCGACTTTGTTTCGCGCTACCCCGGACTAGTCCAAGGTAACCCTAAAACCGCCGAAGGCTGGTACGTGGAATTCGCTTGGCATGGCCTCCCTAAACGTTGGGTCGCACTCCCCGCCGGAAGTCCCCAAATACCGCGCAAGACCTTTGAAATCGTTGGCGTCAACCAGCAGTACCGTAGCCGGCTGATCGCACGTAAAATGCTCACTTCCAACGGTCTTAATGCCGGTGAAAATCTAGTGCAGAATTTAGAAATCTTACTCTCTAATTCGCGCTGATTAATTCAGACTCGGATTAGGCGGAGAGTCTAAAGTTAAACGCAAGTCAGGACGATGCTTGGTTAATAAAGCTTTCCAAAGTTGCTTACCCTGCATTTGCGCAAACTCACGTTCAAAGGGACAAACTACCCACGCGTTCAATTTAATTTCGTTCTCCAACTGTCCAGGCGACCACCCAGCATAACCCACGAAGGCGTAGGTTTGAAAATTTTTTTCGGAAATTAATTTCCCCGCCTCTTCCTTGCTGATGCCATAACGAATTAAGGCTGGACCCCGGGAAGCAAACTTCCAGCCACCCAAGGCCATGCGATCAATCGCCACCGGGCCGCCCCAATGAATCGAGAGTTGGGCCAGCGGACTGTTAGAAAATTCCGACTGCGTTTCGCCGAGCTTTTTATCGCAGGGGCGATTAATAATAAACCCCATGGCTCCATTTTTTTCGGAATGCTCATGAATCATGACGACGGACTCACAAAAATTTTCGTCGCGTTGTAACGGGTGTGAAACCAGTAGTTTCCCCGCAAATGATGGGGATTTTTTAGGCATTAGACATCCAACTTCGTCACCACCACACCCGCTTGCTGGAAAAGTTCAGCCACCAACGGATCGTTTCGGTAGTCCTGACGATAACGCACTTCAGTAATACCCGCAGCGGCTAATATTTTAGCGCAATTCACACAAGGATAGTGCGTCACGAAACAAATCGTACCCTGCAAAGAGATTCCGCGCTTCGCCGCATCGGCTACCGCATTCTGTTCGGCATGTACCGTGGCTAATTCGTGTCCATCGCGTATGTGCGAGTCGTGCGGTGCACCTGGAAGAAATCCATTATAACCAGCAGCGACTAATCGATTGGGATGCTTACCCGTCGACACGACTACGCAACCCACATGCAAGCGCTCGCAACTAGAGCGAGTGCTTACCAAAAATGCTGTAGCCATAAAATACTCGTTCCAGGAGGGACGCTGTGCATCGGCCACCAGATTTTCCAACTCTGTTACTAAGGATTTAGGTTTCTCCATCACAAATTAAGTACCTTAAAATTTCACTGGTATCCAACCGAGGCAAGTCGCAGTTACACACAAAATAGCCGTCAAAAGCATTAAAACGGCTGCTCTTGATAAAAAGGGCACAAATTCCTCGGCCGTTTGCGCCTTCCAAAATCCCATCATCTGCCCCAGCGCCATCGGCAGGATAGCGAGTGGAATTAAACCAAAGACATGGGTCAGACAAAATATTCCCACGATAAGATTAGAGGAGTGATGTGCTTTGGCAAAAGGTCGACCCCAGCGCACGACGAGTGTTTTCTTCCCCGAAGCTGCGTCGGTTTCCATATCGCGAGTATTATTCGCAATTAAAATATTATTTGCCAACAGACCTACTCCTAGTCCGGCGATGAGAGCAGGCGTCCAAGGCATTTCACACGTCACCGTCTCACCTACTTCTAGATAGAGTGCGTAAACAGTCAGGGCGGTGGCTTGCAGACCAAAACAGGCGACGACAAAGACATCACCCAGTCCGTGATAAGCTAAGGGGAAAGGTCCAAGCGTATAACCCATCGCTAGAATCAGTGCCAACGATCCTGGAATAAATAAAATCGGGTGATGCATGCCCAAGTTCCATCCCGCCAAACAGGCCAGAGTGATAACAATCCCTATCGCAATCTTCATGGCTCGGGCACTAATCAGACCATTCGCCACCGCACGTTTCGGACCGACGCGATTGGGATTATCGGCCCCGCGCACTGAATCTCCGAGATCGTTAGAAAAATTACTTAAAATCTGTGCGGCCAACGCAAAACCCAGACAGGAGAAAAAAGTAAAAAGATAACTTCTCTGTGCCCCGAGTTGGAGTTTGTCGCCGTAGACTCGAAATACCAATAACCCCATCACCACCGGGACAAAGGCAGCCACAAGGGTTTTGGGCCTACAGGCATCGATCCACATTCGTATCATCTGTATTGTAAAATAATGAGAATAAAAAAGGCCCCTACTCGGGGCCCTTTCAGAAGCTAATTTAAGATTATTTGGATGATAATTCAGTAACAGTACCAGCAGTTACTGCCTTCTTCCAATCGGCGGTAGCAACACCCGTTGATTTGTCGATGAAGATAGCAACACCATTACCATCATCGGTGGTGTTAGCAGTCCAGATCACGTGAGAGTCGCCGTAGCCAATGTGGCCACCGTCCGCACCCCAAACACCGTTGGTTGCGTCCCAGGCACCAGCCGAAGAAAGACCGCGGGACCAGAGAAGGGGAATGTTACCGTCCAAGTTTTTGGAGGTAGGAGTATAAGCAGTCCAAGAGTGGTAGCCGTAACCATCTGAAGGAGTCTTGAAGTTGGTGTCGATCTGCTGGGAACCTACTGCACCGGTTAGAACTTGTTTTGGAAAGGAAGCACTTTCATTGAGCTTGTCGGCATCAACGTACCAGATTTCACCTGAGTTCAAGCTGGAGTTGTAAGCGAGAACGGCAGCGTACTCGGCAATCGAGCTCGCACTGGTGTTGTTGGTGGTGCTCCATGCGCCAGTCTTAATGTATTTCTTACCATCAGAGAAGGAAATCATCGCTTGAACGATGTTGCGAAGCTTGGTCGAAGCAGTGGACTGCTTAGCCTTCTTCATCACACCCTGCACACCAGGGAAGAGTACAGCGGCAAGAATACCGATAATTGCGATAACAGTGAGCAACTCGATGAGAGTAAAACCACTGCGTTTAGTTGAGGAGCTTGATTTCATATTGATAGTAAGTTTTTAGGGGAGTCAGAGCGGGTAACTCTGTTGAATAAACATTTTTATTAAACTTAGTAAGGCAAGAGGAAACGACTGGATAAGGCTGTCGCAATCGCCTTCCCTTCCTCGATTTTCTGAGGGTTTTGTGGATCGGACAGGACAATCGCGATAGCCCGTGCAATTTCCTTCATTTCTGGCTCTTTCATACCCCTCGAGGTCACCGCGGGGGTACCCACACGGATACCACTGGCCTGGAAGGGACTGCGTGTCTCATCAGGCACAGTATTCTTATTGGCGGTGATATGTGCAGCATCGAGCGCCAACTGCGCATCCTTACCGGTCACATTCGGGTGACTCTTTCTTAAATCTAGTAAGCTTAAATGGTTATCAGTTCCGCCGCTGATCAAATGGAATCCATGACCGACCAAGGCATCCGCCAAGGCCTTAGAATTGGCAACCACTTGTTTGGCATATTCCTTGAACTCAGGAGTAGCACACTGACCAAAGCAAATCGCCTTCGCTGCAATCACGTGCTCGAGAGGTCCACCCTGTGTTCCAGGGAAAACGGCCGAATCAATCGCCTTCGCATGTTCAGCCCTACAAAGAATTAAACCACCGCGAGGACCACGCAAAGTTTTGTGCGTTGTGGTCGTGACAAAGTCAGCATGCGGAATCGGCGAAGGATGAACTCCCGCGGCAACCAAGCCAGCAATGTGCGCGATGTCTGCTAAAAGGAGTGCACCGTTCTCACGCGCAATTTTTCCGAAACGTTCAAAGTCAATCGTACGAGCATAAGCCGAGGCACCGACGGTAATCATCTTGGGCTTTTCACGCGCTGCCATCTCAGCCACTTCTTCATAATTAATTCTGCCATCAGCACCGACGCCATAATGGACGGCGGTATAGAATTTCCCGGAGAAATTAGCGGCGTTACCGTGGGTTAAGTGACCACCATGCGATAAATTCATGGTGAGAATTTTATCTCCGGGTTTAAGCGAAGCTAAATAAACAGCAGCGTTGGCCTGACTGCCCGAATGCGGCTGCACATTGGCATGGTCGGCACCAAACAAAGCCTTCGCACGATCAATCGCGAGTTGTTCAATTTTATCAACCTCCTCGCAACCACCATACCAACGCTTACCTGGATAACCTTCAGCGTATTTGTTCGTCAGCACACTACCCTGCGCTTCCATAATGGCAGGCAAAGTAAAATTCTCTGAAGCGATTAACTCGATGTGCGTTTGTTGACGCTTAAGTTCCGCTTTGATGATCGCATCAATTGCAGGATCGAGTTGAGCTAGTGAAATACGTTTGATGGCACTCATGTTCTGTTACTATGGGCAAGAAAGGGACGGCGTGAGGCAATGGAAAAATTAAGAGTTTTTACGCTCAATTTTATCCACCCTAACAGTATGTCGTCCGCCTTCAAATTCCGAACGCAGAAAAGCCTCGGAACAGGCCAAGGCTAAAGGCAAATCTACATATTTAGCCCCAAAACAGAGAATGTTAGCGTCGTTGTGCTTACGGCTGAGCTCGGCGGCATCGACCGACTGCACCAAGGCCGCCCGAATACCCTCAATCTTGTTTGCCGCTATCGAAATCCCGATACCCGTCGTGCAAATCAGTATGCCATACTTGGCCTTACCGCTATTTACATCCGCACCCACGGCTTGAGCATAATCAGGATAATCACACGAGGCCGGAGTATCCGTGCCCCGATCAATCACGGTATGGCCTTTGGCTTTCAGCGCAGCGATTAAATCGCGACGCAATGGCAAGCCTCCGTGATCACTGCCAAACGAAATGGTAAGGGGTGTACTCATGTCAGAAAATTCTTTCTTATGAAATCAAGGATTGAGGGCACGGCTTCAACCATGGAATCACGGCACTCTTCATATTCTCGATAGCCCCCGCCAAAGGGGTCAGGGATTTCGCGTGATTCGCCATTCGGAAGTAGGTCACGGAATAAGAGCACATGCTCGGGCAAACCTTTAAAGCGATCCTCCAGTCCCGCCAAATGAGAATCGGTCATACAAAAAATAATAGCAGATTGCTCGATATCGGCCTGACTCAACGGACGGCTCTTATGCTGTTTAATATCCAAACCAATGCGCTCCATGGCCTTCACTGAGTTAGTCGATGCTGGAGAGCCCGACGTCGTCGATAAACCACACGATACGACTTTAAGTTTTTCTAATCCGCCTGCCCTTTTTTTAAACGCCGCTTTAAGTAAAGCCTCAGCCATGGGACTGCGACAGGTGTTTCCCGTGCAAACAATCATCACTGTATCACGCTCCATGGGCATGACTTACAGTAACTCGCTTCATGAAAAGGTTCAACCTGTAATCACTTGCCTACATCGCGTTTTAACTGCCGATACCCGATATCTCTTCGATAATGCATACCTTCAAACTGTATACTGGGTATGACGCGGTAAGCTTTTTTGACCGCTTCACTCAAGGTAGCCGCATGAGCGACAACACCTAAAACACGCCCGCCCGCAGTGACGACTCTACCATCCGCCAAGCGTTGTGTACCACTATGAATGATATGAACATCGGCCGGACAGTCCGTTGGGAGTTTAATTTCATCACCCTTACGGATGTCGCCTGGATATCCGCCCGCCGCTAAGACAACTATCAAAGTAGACCCGGAACGTAACTTGGCGTTTGAGGAACGAAATGTTCCCGCCGCAATCGCCAACATGATTTCAACTGGATCGGTTTCTAATAAAGGAAGAAGGACCTGACATTCGGGATCGCCAAAACGAACATTAAATTCGACCACGCGAGGGCCAGTCGACGTCACCATGATTCCGACATAAAGCGTGCCGCGATAATCAATGCCATCGGCTTTCAATCCTTTCAACGTCGGCACAATAATTTCTTCGCGGAGTCGACGTTCCACCTCCGGCGTCACCACGGTCGTCGGCGCATACGCTCCCATGCCTCCGGTATTTAATCCAGTATCTCCTTCGCCCACGCGTTTGTGATCCTGGCTCGGCGGAAGCATTAAATATTCTTCACCACACACCATCAACATAATCGATGCCTCCTCCCCTTGCATAAATTCTTCGATGACTACTTCGTCGCCCGAACTTCCAAAAATTTTTGCCTGCATCATGTCACGCAATGCCTGTTCCGCTTCGGCCAGTGTGGTAGCAATGACGACACCCTTTCCTGCCGCTAATCCAGAGGCTTTAATCACAATCGGTAAGGATTGTTGGCGAATATACTCTAGGGCCGCATTGAGCTTTTGAAAAGTCTGTGCCGCTGCCGTCGGAATTTTATGTCGGAATAGAAAATCTTTGCTGAATGCCTTACTCGCCTCCAAGCGCGCACCGGCCATGAGCGGGCCGTAAGTTAAAATGCGAGCCGCTTCTAAGACATCGACCACGCCATGCGCTAAAGGAATTTCAGGTCCGACGATGACAAACTCCACTCCTTGGGCCCGGACTAAATTTAAAATGTCAGCTGGCTTTGTTAAATCTACATTCAAGCAGCGAGCCTCCAAAGCCATCCCGCCATTGCCTGGGGCGACGATGACTTCGCTGACCTTCGGGCTTTTGAGACAGGCCTTGAGCAGCGCATGTTCGCGACCGCCCGATCCTAATATCAAAACTTTTAATTTACCTAGGTTCGCCATCCCCATCAGTTGTGGCAGACATTCCTCGAATGAAAACACAAAACAGGTCTAGTTTTGTAGAACTAAACCTGTTTTTGTAAATTGGTGCTCAGGCCGGGACTTGAACCCGGACACCTTACGGCACATGAACCTCAATCATGCGTGTCTGCCATTCCACCACCTGAGCTTTCGAAGGAAAGTTCACGCTGGAACACCTTACGCTCGGTGCAAGAAAAAAGCGTTGATGCCAACGCTTGCCAAATCACATTAGTTTCCCAACTCTAACCCTGTAATGTCTCCCGATACGGCCAAT
>JBBAUZ010000004.1:0-25784 GCA_040397965.1 Opitutales bacterium
CTCCTATGCGCGCCGCCAAAGAAACTGTTGTTAGCATTGAATACACTTTAAAAGATGATCGCGGAAATATCCTCGATACGTCGGTCGGCCAAGCGCCGATGGAATATTTGCATGGAGCGAGTAATATTATCCCAGGCCTCGAACAGGCAATCGAAGGCTTAACGGCGGGCGACTTTAAAGCGGTGGCTGTTCCTCCCGCACTAGGCTACGGCGAATATAGCGAAAAATTAATTCAACGAGTACCGCTCGATCGCTTTGGAGAAAATAAGGTCGAAATTGGAATGCGTTTTCATGCAGAAACTAATTTAGGAATGCGCGTCTTGGTTATTCGTCATGTTGATGACAAAGAGGCCGTGCTCGACGGAAATCATGAACTCGCCGGTAAGACCCTGCATTTCGATGTAAAGGTTGTCAGCGTTCGTGCAGCTGAACTTAGCGAACTTGCCCACGGACATCCCCACCAATCAGGCGGTTGCTGTGGTGGCAGTAGTAGTGGCGGCGGATGTTGCTCGAGTGAGTCCGAAGGATCCTGCGACACCTCTGAGAAATCATCCGATGAAAAAGGCGGATGCGGTCAAGGTGGATGTGGCTGCAGTCACTAAGCCCAAATCCACTCTAGGTTAATTACAGTATCGTCGCGAAAGGATTGTTTAACGGGGCATGCTTCGGCGGCTCGGATTAAACGTGGGCGAAGTTCTTCTGGGATTCCCGCAGGCATCATCATTTTAATATCCAGCTGAGCAATCCGACGCGGCGGAGCCTTGGTCATATGTTTTTCTATTTCTACTTTGAGACCAGTGAGATCGAGCGGAATGGATTTAGCCTGAATCCCAAGAATTGTGATCATACAGGTAGCCATAGAGGCTGCCGCCAGATCGGTGGGAGAAAATGATCGGCCCTGCCCCTGATTGTCTACAGGTGCATCGGTGATAATTTCTGCACCAGAGCTTGAGTGCACAGCGCGCACTCTTAAGTCGCCCAAATAATCACAGGAAATTTTAATACTCATAAATACAATCTATGAATATGTTTAGTCGGGTCGAGGACAACCCGCCTAAAAGAATATGACCAAACTAAACGTTTACGCGTCGCCGTCTTTACCAATCGCATCCACCGGGCAGCCTTCTAAAGCTTCCATACACTTGTCGATGCCTTCTTGGGTGGTGGGCTGTTTAAAAACGTAGGAGTAGCCACCATCGTCTTGACGGGTGAAAAAGTCCGGCGCGGTTTCGCGACAGAGATCACAATCAATACACTGTGAGTCTACATAGAATTTTCCTGCAACACTCTCAGGACGTTTATCATTTTTATCAGCCATGATTAATGGGAAAGTGAACAGTGGGGGGAGTCTGTCAAGATTCCGTCATTAATTAGTGCCCTTAAATATTAAATTTCTAGAATGTGCGTTGACCCCTTCTTAATAATAAAGGTATTTATAAACCCTCGCACCGATGGCCGAAAACACCGATAAATCCGACCAAAGCAGATACGCGTCGCGCGGGGTCTCGGCCTCTAAGGCCGATGTGCATGCCGCGGTAGACAAATTGGATCGTGGGCTTTTCCCGGGGGCCTTCTGTAAAATCACCCCTGATTACCTTACCGGAGATAGTTCACGCTGTGTGGTCACCCATTCCGATGGCTCGGGCACCAAGGTCATCCTCGCTTACCTTTGGTGGAAAGAGACCGGCGATGCGAAAGTTTTTAGAGGCATCGCTCAAGACAGCATCATCATGAATATCGATGACCTGCTTTGCGTAGGTGCGACCAAAAAAATTATTCTTTCCTCTACCTTAAATCGAAACGCGAAAAGAATTCCCGGAGAAATTATTTCGGAGCTCATTCACGGAACCGAGGAAATTTTAGCCCAACTGCGAGACCAGGGATTAGAAATTTATTCAGGGGGCGGGGAAACTGCCGACATGGGTGATTCGACTCCGACCATCACCGTCGACTCCACGGCGACCTCACTCTTCAAAAGAGATGATGTAATCAATGCCCATAACATTACCCCGGGGCTTGTTATTATCGGCGTCTCCTCAAGCGGAAAAGCTTCGTACGAAAAAAATTCCAATAGTGGAATCGGCTCTAATGGATTAACCAGCGCGCGACACGAATTGCTTTCACATTATTACGCAGAGAAATATCCCGAGACTTTTGATCACGCGGTGGATAAATCTTTAGTGTATTGCGGACCCCATCGACTCAACTCTCCGCTTCCCGATTCTTCTATGTCCGTAGGCGAGGCACTCCTGTCACCGACTCGCACTTACACGCCACTAGTCATTCAACTCATCAAAGAATTAGGGTCCCAAGAAATTAAGGGGCTGATACATTGTTCAGGCGGGGCGCTGGTTAAATGCCTCCGTTTTGGGCAGTCGGTTCATTATATTAAAGATAACTTATTCACACCCCCCCCGATTTTTAGTGAAATTGCGAGGGTCAGCCAGACGCCCCAACGCGAGCTCCACCAGGTCTATAACATGGGTCAGAGACTTGAAATTTATGTGAAGCCCGAACGGGCAGCCGCCGTTTTAGCCATAGCGAAAGGACTTAATTTAGAGGCAAAAATTATTGGCCGGACCGAGGCTTCGACCCAATTAAATAAGGCAAATCACGTTAGTATCATTAAAAACGGGGAAACCCTGCAATACACCTAAAAACCCTTTTCTTGGAGGGTTAAAGTGCCAGGTGGTCGGGCGAGTGGGATTCGAACCCACGACCCTCTGCTCCCAAAGCAGATGCGCTAGCCAGACTGCGCTACCGCCCGAAACCTGAACCTTGAAAGACATTTTGTGTTGCCGTTCCTGTCAATCCGCTAATCTAAATTCGTTCTAACCCGCACAAAATCTATCAACCAACATGGAAAACGACAGCATCTCATCCTCCTCATCTGAATCAAAGCTTCCCCTTATTGTGGGAATCGTAGGCTTCGCCCTTGGCGCTGCCGGTCTCGTACTTGCTGTTAAAGCAAAAAGTGCAGCCGACAAAGCAAGTGCCGATGCTGCTACCACCTCCGCCACAGTTGCTGAGTTGAGTGGTCAAATCTCCGCTAAGGCAAATGCCTCGGATGTTGCTGCCCTCAGCAGCGATCTCGCCCAAACCAAGGCCGACATCACCAAGAACAACGAAGAAATTAAAGTCGCCATCGAAAAAATCGGTGCTTCCAAAGCCAAAACTACAACAGGTGCTAAGGCTGTTGCTGGTGACGGTGAATACATCATCGCTAAAGGTGATTTACTCGGGACAATTGCTAAGAAATTAGGAACCAGCGTTAAAGCGCTTATGGATTTAAATCCTGGTATTAATCCTAATAACCTGAAGTTAAATTCCAAAATCAAGACTAAGTAATTAACGATGTCAGTGCCCTCCCGCTGGCTAGTCCGGCACGAAGCACTACACGTCGATTGCAAAGTCTTTCGGGTTTTTAAAGAACTCTGTCATCACCCTCTCGATAACCGAGAGGGTGATTTCTTTGTTATCCATTCTCACGATTGGGTTTTGTGTTTACCCATTACCACCGAGGGAAAAATCGTGATGGTAAAACAATATCGTTTTGGCCTGCGCGATCTTTCCATTGAGCCGCCAGGTGGACTCCTCGAACCCGGTGAAGATACCCTGGTTGCCGCAACTCGGGAAACCGAGGAAGAGACTGGTTTTAAAGGGGGGAAAGCCTCCTTACTGGGCTCATGCTCTCCCAATCCAGCGATCCAAAAAAACCAGTGCCATTTCGTTTTAATTGAGGGCGGAAAAATTGAGTCTTCACAGAATCTCGACGAACACGAAGAGATTGAAGTTCTCTTACTCAGCCCCAGCGAAGCCCTCGACTTAGCAAAAAATAATCCCCGCGTGCACTCACTTGCCCTTCTCGCCCTCTACCGCTTACGTGATGCTCGCCCTAATTTATTTTCATGACCACTCCCCGAAGAATTAAAATTAAAAATCGCCCCAACCCCGATAACATTCTCGTGGTTGGTTCGGTCGCCTACGATAGCATATCAACGCCTCACTCTTTTGGAGAAAAAATTCTGGGTGGTAGCGCATCCTATGCATGCCTAGCCGCAAGCTACTTTACGACGCCTCATATCGTGGGAGTGGTCGGACACGATTTTCGGGAACGTGATCGGAAAAAACTCGCGAAGCGCGGGATTGATTTATCCGGACTGCGCACCGACGAAACCGGGCGCACCTTCTTCTGGAAAGGCCGATACCATGAAAACTTCAATCGTCGCGACACCGAAGACTTACAGTTAAATGTTTTTGAACGTTTTAATCCGCAACTGACAGCAGAACAAAAGTTAACGCCTTACATTATGTTGGGAAATATTCGTCCTGATTTACAGTTGTCGGTCTTAGACCAACTCGAATCACCCAAATTTGTTTTGGCAGATACGATTGATATTTGGATTGAAACTAAACGTGAACTTTTATCCCAGGTTATGCGACGGGCAGATTTGGTGGTTATTAACGACACCGAGTCCGCTAAACTCACCGGCGAGACCAATGTCATTTTAGCCGGGCGCCACCTGCGTGCCCATAGCTGCCGGACGGTTATCATTAAAAAAGGTGAACATGGGGCGGTTCTTTTTCACGAAGATGGGCTCTTCACCCTCCCCGCCTACCCGGTTACCGAACTAAGAGACCCCACGGGGGCTGGCGATAGCTTCGCGGGGGCACTTCTAGGGTACATCGCCGCGACAGGGATGTCCGACTTCGCGACCCTGAAACAGGGAATGATTTACGCCACAGCCGTGGCAAGTCTCACAGTTGAGGATTTTTCTACCGACCGACTGGCTAAAGCGGGTTGCTCAGAAATTAAAGCCCGTCGGAAAGAAATTCTTAAAATGACGAAGTCCTAACGTCGGCGCCCCAGCGCACGCCAAAGAAAGAAAAGTAAGGCCAAGGTAAATATTAGATCTGCGACCACGATGGGCCAGAGTCTGGGGTGTTCGGAGTTTATGAGGACGACGCAGGCCCCGAGCATGAGGAAAATGACGGCGACAATCCATGGGACCAGTCGTCTTAATTTCTGTTTTGATTCTTGTTCGTTCATAATGTGGTACGACGATAAAACTCCGCCAGGCCAATCAGCGTGAGGTGGGGTTCGTGCTGGACGCGACTCTGCCAACTTTTCGGTAAATAAATAGCCGCCCCACCCGTGACGATAACCTTCGGCTCAGGCGAGCCCGACTTCGTAATTTCTGAAACTACGCCGTCTAACAACGCACCAATCATTCCTGCAAAACCCAGTGTGCAGCCCGACTTCATGGCCTCGACAGTCGATTTACCAATCGTCGGACCGCCTAAAAGATTTTGGGGATCTAGCTGCGGTAAAAGCGCAGTACGTTCGTGGAGATATTTAGTCATCACCCCTAAACCTGGAGCAATGATTCCGCCGGCGTATCCCTTGGTATTTAAAATATCAACCGTGGTTGCCGTACCCATGCCAATGATCACCGCCGGGGCACCACAGATAACCTGAGCTCCAATACAATCGGCTAAGCGATCTTGGCCAACTTCAGCTGGGTTAGGGTAATCGAAACCTAAGCCAATAAGGTTGTCGAACTGGAGTTGCACAAAGGGTCTACCGGTTTTTTTAAAAAACTCCGTCAGTTTATTTGATACCAGTGGAACAACGCTCGCTAAGGCGATAGCGGTAGGTTGATGCTCGAAAATAAGTTTTTCGATGTCGTGATGGCTTAACAATGGAGTCGGAAACTCACCATGCTTCAACACAGTGCGTTGGTTAACTATACCCCAATGCGTGTGCGTATTTCCGATATCGAGACAAAGTGTAGCCACAAACAAAGTTTGGTTTAATTTATTTTTAAGCGCAAGTGTGGTTCACGTTAGGAGCTCAAAGTCACCTCGCCTGAAGAGATTAAGACCGATTTACCATCAGAGGTTTTAATTTTCAGTGATCCTACCTCATCAATACCCTCAACCACTCCCGTTACAGGGGACCCACGTAATTGAATGGTTACCACCTTACCTGTCAAAATATCGTAGCGCGGCCAATATTCTTTAAATGAATCTGCCCAGCGATTTTCTTTAAACTCCTCCCAACTCATAAATATATTTTTTATAATTCCTGCGGTCAGGGCATTCATATCTAGGTTTTCGCCCACAACCTGTTGCAGTGAGCCAGCTATGTTTTTAAGTTCCGATGGAAAATCCTGCTGGGGAGAGATATTAAAACCTAACCCAAAAATAAGGTCACGAACGGTGTCCGAATCTAAACGGGCTTCGGTTAAAATCCCGGCGATTTTTTTCCCGTCGGGCGATAAAATATCATTGGGCCATTTGAGTCCTAATTTTATTCCTAAGTTTTCCTCAATATACCGACAGAGGGCTAGGCCCATCCAAAGCGTAAATGGCTTAAGTCGCTCAGGTAAAATAAACGGACGGAGGGATAATGATAAATAAATATTACCTTTATCGCTGCTATGCCATTTTCTGCCAAGCCGACCACGCCCAGCCGTTTGGGCTTGGGCTAAAACAATAAAGGGGGCCTCTTTACCGTTCGCTAACTGACGTTCGGCCTCGGAGTTAGTACTATCAACCGATTCAAAATATTCGATAGGGAAAGAAACTTTCAACCGACGGCAATGTGCCTCCAGAAGTGTCGGATGTAAAACTGTGGGAACTTCTTTGAGAATATATCCCTTGCGGGGCGAAGCAGTGAAAATAAATCCTGCAGCACGGAGCTTTTCTAAGCGGCCCCAAATTGCGACGCGGGAAACTCCTAAGTCTTTCGCCAAACGATCACCGCTCACTGGCTGACCGGCGGCCTCGAGAAACGCACAAATGATACTGCTATCTAGATCGGACATATTAAATCCAATCTAGGCCGATATCAGCCCAGACTGCAGAATGAGTTAAAGCTCCGACGGAAATAAAATCGGGAGCCAGCGCGGCGATTCTCGGGATAGTGTTTAAGGTAACACCGCCGCTGACCTCAGTCCACGCTCGCCCACGTATAGTGGGCAGCGCCTCGGCTAACTGAGGTAGAGAAAAATTATCTAGTAAAACAATATCAGCTCCCGCCTCGAGAACTGGCTCAATTTGCTCAATCGCATCGACTTCGACTTCCACGAGTAAATCCGGACGCGCTTCACGTGCTCGAACTACACATTGCTTTAAACGCTCAGACTTTGTCGCTCCACTGGCCGCCAAGTGATTATCTTTTATCATCACGCGATCATACAAACCCAAGCGATGATTATAACCGCCACCTTGGGCTACCGCATATTTCTCCAAAACCCTAAAGCCGGGTGTCGTTTTTCTCGTGTCTAAAATTTTTGTCGAAGATGAACCTAGTGCCGCGCAATAGGTTTTGGTGAGGGTCGCCACACCCGAAAGTTTTTGGATGAAGTTTAAAATAGTTCTTTCGGCCATTAATAAGTTCTGCACCGGGCCTTCAATTTTAGCGATGACCGCACCCGCCGAGACCGTATCACCGTCGTGATAATTTAAATTCACCCGCCAGCCCGTGCCATACTCATCTAAGATAATTGAAATGAATCCGAGGCCCGCGAGGGTCATCTCCTGTCTAGCCACCAAAGCTGCGTGCGCACGGTCTGTTCTGGAAAATAAAGCGGAAGTCGAATCGCCTGGCCGGGAAACTTTTTCAACCAATCCTAGACCATTAATATCTTCTTCGCGGGCTTCTTGAGCGAGTTTTTTGAGCCAGAGTTTATCAATTTCAGCCCAAGCTAAACGACTAATAAGTCGCTGGGTTTGGCCGGAGTGACGTGGCATTACGAAAGATTAGCGAAGCAGTATAAACCTGCAAGGGGTTAGCCAAAAAACTTTTTGAATTTCTGTTTCCAGGAATCCGAAACAGGTGTTTCGACGTCTCCACAAGCATCCGAGTATGATTTTAGTGCCGCGCGTTGGGCGTCTGTCATTTTCTTGGGGACATCAATATCCACACGCACCAATAAATCGCCCGCCCCACTGCCACGCAGATTAGGCATACCCTCGCCCTTTAGGCGGAAGGTTGTGCCACCCTGTGTACCTGCCGGTATTTTTAATATGGTTTTACCTTTTAATTTAGGGACATCGATAGACCCTCCTAAAGCGGCTATCGAAAACTTTACCGGAACAGCGCAGGCAAGGTCATCACCATCGCGTTCAAATAATTCATGATCGAGAACAGTGATTACGATATAAAGATCTCCGGCGGGATTACCTCGACGACCTGCGGAACCATTGCCGGATGAACGTAAGCGTGTACCAGTATCAACACCGGGTGGAATTTTAATATCCACTGAGGCGTCGCCGACGACGCGACCTTCACCCGCACAGGCTCGACAGGGTTTATCAATTTTTTCGCCTTCTCCGCCACAACTTGGACAAACCTGGCGCATCGCAAAAAGTCCATTGGAGCGAACGACATGACCCTGGCCGCCACAAGTGCTACATCTACTTTTTTTGGAGCCAGCTTCAGCGCCAGAGCCAGAACACTTTTCACAACTGACGTGTTTTCGGTAATTAATTTTTTTACTAATACCCGTCGCGGCTTCTTCGAGAGTGAGTTTAATATCAAAGCGTAAATCTTCTCCGCCCGTTTCTTGACCTTGGTTGCCGCCACCAAACATATCGCCGAAAGGATTTCCCCCGCCGAACATTTGGTTAAAGATATCCATCGGGTCAGCACCCCTAAACCCACCACGCTGACCTCCAGGACCAGCGGGGCCACCTTGTTCAAAAGCAGACTCACCATGGGTATCGTAAAGTTTCCGCTTTTGATCGTCAGACAAAACCTCATAAGCGCGTGAAATTTTTTTGAATTTTTCTTCAGCGGTCTTATTTCCGGGATTACGGTCGGGGTGGAACTCCATCGCTTTTTTGCGATAAGCTTTTTTAATTTCTTCGGCGCTAGCCCCTTTCGCTACACCCAAAAGTGTATAATAATCTTCTTCCTTCATGATTGGTTTTATTTAGCAGGTGTTCCGCTAGAAACAATCACCGAAGCATGACGCAAAACGCGGTCGTTTAAAATCCACCCTTTGCGTGCTACTTTTATAATAACACCTTCCGCGACCGTATCGCTGGCTTCCTGAGCAACGGCTTCATGTTTGGCGTGATCAAAAGGTTTTCCCGCAGGATTAATTTCTGCGAGACCCTGACTCGCAAGAATTGAATGCAGTTGCTGAATCGCCATTCTAAAGCCTTCAGCCACTGCGCGACCCTCGCCCTGGGCGGGCGACGATATCATTCCGAGCTCTAAAGAATCCAATGCCGGTAAAAGTTCCTCAATTAAATTGGCAGTCGCAAACTTTCTCGTCTCGTCACGTTCTTGTCGGTGACGGCGTTGTTGATTTTGCTGATCTGCCTGACTGCGCAGAATCGAATCCTTCAGTTTTACAATTTCTCCCTCTAATTCAGCGAGGCGCGTAGCCTCGGGGGAGGCTGTTGGCTCCGGCTTAATTTCTTCGGGAGGAGGTGTTTCGGAATCGTTCATTTTATTTAATTTCTTTAATTTTTTCGGTGATGCTCATGCGGATATTTCGGTTGGTTATATCCATCATTAATCGTGGAGCAATCGTGGACGCCTTAGTTAAAACTTTGGCTCCGAGAGGAAAGCTCACCAACTTTTCGTAGTTTTTCTCGGTGATATCCTTGGCTTCAAAAACAAAATTAAAGTTATTGTTAACTACCGTTTCTGCTGCTGCTTTGTCGCCTTCGACAATCACCACAATTTGTCCAACGCGTAGACGGAGATTATCAATTTTAAATGGTTTCTTCGGCTGACTATCCACGGGTTCTGTTTCCGCGGTTGGCTGGCTGATTGTTTCTGTGGAGGAGGACTTAAGCCCCTTCAGAATATCTTGGGCATTATTATCCTTCATGTAATCGCGCGATCCTACTAAAACAATTTTATCGATATCCAATTCGACGTTTTTAAAATGGCGACTACCTCCTAAAAGAAATGTCAGTGGATTTAATTCACATTTAATTGTTTTGATGGATAAAAATTGCTTTTCCTTCCATCGACCCGGACTGGATATTTTCACACCTTGTAAATCCAAGTTCCCTAAAATTAAATTCGACTTATTAAGTTCACAAATAAAACCCGAGTCCGCTTTAGCCCGGAGGGTTGAATCTAAAATCTGTGGAGCCGTTCGGCCAAAGACATACAGCCCGATCAAAGAGGTGAGAAAAACAAAGGTGGTTACTCCAAAAATAAGTGCCAAAACGCGGCGTGAGATTATTCCCTTTCTAGACTGGATGATTTTGCGGTGCATTTCTTTTTATTCTGAGCATTAGATGTGCCAGATTTTCGTGGTCAATGATGCGGTTTATTGGTCTTTTTCTTGGTTTTTATGCAATAAAAAGACCCACCCATGGGCACAGGCGGGTCCTTCTGTCACCTTTTGTCTCTATGGACTATTGGGCGGCTGGAGCAGCGGCAGGAGTGCAAGTTACCTCGTCTCCTACGATTAACTCAGGACGTTTAAGTTGATTAGGAATAACATTCACTACCACTTGGGCCTCACTGGTTGAAGCAACGTCCACTAATAAAACTTTATTATCTTTGATAATTTGTAGGAAGCTACGCACCGCTGGCTTTTCAGCCATAGCTAGAGCGATTAATCCACTGCCTTCACGAATCTCTAAAATGCGCGCCTTGGTTGTATCCTGGGGGGCCTCAAGATTTACGGCCGATGTTGCCGAGGCGTTACCACTGTTGGAATTTTCCCATGAGAATTTTGTGTCGGAGGTTGCCGAGGCCGACTCGTTGGTCGCCGATTCATCCATCGGGGCTTCGCATGCCGCCAAAAGGAAAGTGGAGATTAGGGCAATAATGGTGCGTTTCATGGGGAAAATGTATGGTTTAAAGTCATTTGTAGTTTTACCGAGTCAACCCCTTAATGCTTGCGACTGTGCGGTCCATCGACTTCCTAAATGCCCTAATGAGTAAGGAATCCTTAAAATTAATGATAGGACTACCCAAAGGTAGCCTTGAGGAGGCCACCCTACAACTTTTTGGTCGGGCTGGCTTTCCTGTGTCCAAAAGCAGTCGCTCTTATCGCCCTTCGTTTGATGATAGCACTTTAGACGGACGTTTTATCCGTGCCCAAGAAGTAGCCCGCTATGTTGAACATGGTTTCTTTGACTGTGGCCTAACCGGTCAAGACTGGGTCCAGGAAAACACTGCCGATGTCGTCGAGGTTTGCGAACTGATCTACAGCCGGGCCTCAGCTCAAAAGTCTCGCTGGGTACTTTGCGTTCCCGAAGCCTCCACAATTAAAAAAGTTCAAGACCTTGAAGGTAAGACTGTCGCCACCGAACTCGTCGAGACCACCCGTCGCTGGTTTAAAAAACAGGGCGTCAATTGCACCGTAGAATTTTCTTGGGGTGCGACCGAAGTAAAAGTTCCTGAATTAGCTGACGCTATTGTCGACATCACTGAAACCGGATCTTCACTTATCGCGAATAAATTAAGAATTGTTGATACACTTCTTGCGACCACCACCGTGCTCATCGCAAATAAGAAAGCCTGGGCGGATCCTGATAAGCGCGCCAAAATCGAGACACTCGCTCTCATGCTCAAAGGTGCGTTAGCTGCTCAACATATGGTAGGATTAAAATTCAATTTACCACGTAAGGCCCTCGATGCGGTTTCTGCAGCCCTGCCTGCCTTAAGAAATCCTACGATTTCCAACCTCAGTAATCCTGATTGGGTAGCTGTGGAAACGATTATTGATTCTAAACAGGCCCGCGACTTCATCCCTACACTCAAAGCTCAGGGCGCTGAAGGTATTGTGGAATACCCTATTAATAAATTAGTTTATTAATCTATCCATGGCCGACTCTGTCCGCATTGGACTTATCCAATTAACCGCTGAAGACACTCCAGCGGATAATGTTCGTAAAACCATTCCGCGCATCGAAGAAGCCGCCGCGAAGGGTGCAAAAATTATTGGTCTGCAAGAAATGTTCACGACCAAGTATTTTTGCATCCACCAAGATCCGAAGAATTTTAATTTGGCTGAACCGATTGAGACCGGGCCATCCGTGAGCGCCCTAGCGGCCGTTGCTAAAAAATTAGGCGTCGTCATTGTAGCCCCACTCTTTGAAGCCCGCGGGAGTGAAGTTTATCACAACACCGCAGCGGTCATTGATGCCGATGGATCCGTCTTAGGAAAATATCGCAAGATGCACATTCCTCAAGACCCTGGTTTTGAAGAAAAATTTTATTTTACTCCTGGAGATTTAGGTTTCCGCTCCTGGAAAACCGCTCACGGCAATATCGGCGTGCTGATTTGCTGGGACCAGTGGTACCCTGAAGCTGCCCGCCTCACCGCACTCAGTGGTGCAGATATTTTATTCTACCCGACTGCAATTGGTTGGTTACCTGAAGAAAAGGCCAGCCTAGGAGCAGCTCAGCACACCGCCTGGGAAACTGTCCAGCGCGGTCATGGTGTCGCCAATGGCTGTTATGTCGCTGCCACCAACCGAGTTGGCCAAGAAGGAAACACCCAATTCTGGGGACAAAGTTTTGTTTCCAATCCGTATGGAGAAATTATTGCCCGAGCATCCGTCGACAAAGAAGAGGTTCTATTAGCAGACTGTGATATGAAAAAACAAAAAGAGTTTCGAAGAATCTGGCCCTTCTTCCGCGACCGTCGAATCGACGCCTATACGGATTTAACTCGTCGTCTTCGCGATTAACGCATGTCGCTTTCACCGCGTAAACTTGGGTTCCGCATGCCTGCGGAATGGGAAAAACAAAGTGCGACCTGGCTCTCTTGGCCCTCTAATCAAAAACTTTGGCCCGGACATTATCATCTCGTGCCTGCGAAATTCGCAGAATTTGCCGCAGCGATTTCTAAGTTTCAGCCGGTTAAAATTAATGCCGCTGGTAAACTCAAACAAGAAGCGGAAAAATTACTGAAGGAGGCTCGCGCAGACTTATCCGTCATCGAATTAGTAGAGATAGCGACTGACGATGTGTGGTGTCGCGACCATGGACCCATTTTCGTAAAGAACGATCAAACAGGAGAACTTGCGATAACCGACTGGGAATTTCATGGCTGGGGAGGAAAGTTTGAGGCCTCCCTCGATAACCAAGTACCCAAAAAAATTGCCCATCATCTAGGGTTAAAATGTTTTAGTTTTCCATTTGAATTAGAAGGTGGCGGAATCGAAGTCACTGGCGACGGACGACTACTCACCACCGAAGCTGTACAAAATAATCCCAATCGGGCGGAGGGCAGAAATGATGCCGAGTTTCACCAAGCGATTAAAGAGGGATTAACCATCGATGAAATTCTTTGGATTGGAGAAGGTTTAGATAATGATGATACCGACGGTCACATTGATAATCTGGCACGTTTCATCAGCCCCCAATCCATCATCGCGGTCACCGAACAAAATTCAAACTCCCCTAATTTTCATCGCTTAGAAAAAAATCTAGCGCGCTTAAGACAAATGAAGACCAAGGCCGGATCTAAATTTGATGTCATTGCCCTCCCCCTGCCCGAACCGATTCGTTTAGCTGGGCGCGACCTACCCCCGAGTCACGCCAACTTCCTGATTGTTAACGATGGCGTAATAGTCCCGCTGTATGGACAAAAATCGGATGACTTAGCGATGGGTATTTTACAGGACTGCTTCCCTAAACATAAAGTAGTAGGAATAGATTGCCGGGTTCTCTTGATTGAAGGCGGGGCATTGCACTGCCTCAGCCAACAGCAGCCTGCTTAATTCTTAGGCTTTAGTTTATCATTACACCCACAACCACCGGCACACTTTCCGGCGCGTTGGTTTTTAAATTTTTTGATGGCGCGGTTAATCAACCAGCCCAACGCAGAGCCAACCAAAAAGGCTATAATGATTAAATCTAAATTCATGTGAGTCGAATCACGGTTTGATAAACAACCACCGCCATAATCCAGGCGAGGATTGTCATGTAGAAAAAGGAGATGGCGGCCCACTTCCAACCGCCCGTTTCTTGCGCGAGGGTCGCAATGGTTGGTCCACACTGGGAACATAAAGCAAAGAAGACCATGAGTGCTAAGACGGCGGCGAGCGAGAATATGGGGGTGGATTTTCTTGGACCCTCGGTCCACTTCGCATTCTGCATGGCCGAACGTAAATGTTCTGAATCTCCCTCCGCACCTTTACCAATTGAGTAAGTGACTCCGAGGGTTGAGACAATCACCTCACGGGCAGGAAAACTGGCCAGTACGCCCACGGTGATCTTCCAATCAAAGCCACACGGATCAAAAACAGGTTGGACAGCTTTTCCAAATCGACCCATCCAAGATTGCTCAATCATCGCGGCCTGAGTGCGGGCTTGAACTTCATCAACCGATAACGTGGGTTCGGCCGCTTTAATTTTGTCGGCCATCTGAGCATCGCGAGGAAAATAACAAAGGGCCCAAATGATAATGGTGATCGCAAAAATAACTGTTCCCGCCTTGGAAATAAATTCGGCGGCGTTTTGCCACATCCGCCAAATAACATCCCGCGGCTTAGGCATTTGGTAGCGTGGTAATTCTAAAACAAACGGCTGCGGTTTTACTTTTAAAATAAACCGCGTCAGCACAAACGCCGTGGGGACAGCGAAAATTAAGCCAACACAATGCATGCCAATCATCACAACTGATTCCCAGCCCGGGCCATAGAGTGGACCGATAAACGCAGCACACATTAAAGCATAAACGGGGAAACGTGCTGAGCAGCTCATGAATGGAACCGCAAAAGCCGTAGCCAAGCGCGCCTTAGGATCTTCGATGGTGCGGGTGGACAGAAGCCCAGGAATCGCACAGGCATAACCCGATAAAAGTGGCACAAAGCTTTTCCCGTTAAGCCCACACCAACTAAACAACCGATCCATAATAAATGCGGCACGGGCCATATATCCGCTATCTTCTAAAATCCCTACGAATAAAAATAATATTAATATTTGAGGAAGGAAGACAAGGAATGCGCCCACCCCTGCAATAATCCCGTCAGTAACTAAACTTTGTAACATCGGCGTACTGGCGAGAGAGGGGGCAACAATCACTTTTAAGAAATCAACCCCCGCCTGAATCCATTGCATGGGAAATTTTGCTAGCCAGAAGACGGAGGCAAATAACCCGAGCATAATTCCCGTAAATAAAATCGGGCCCATGACGCGGTGTAATAAGACCCGGTCGAGCGCGGCCGCATTACCCTGTTTACCAGCGCCACCAGAAATCACACCCTCGAGAATTTTTCTTAAGTGTGCGTAATGAATCAATGGTTCCGCCGCTAATGGATTAAATCCTGCAGCTCTCACCTGATCGCGCGCTTGGCGGATGACTGTATCGCGTTGCGTCTGCGACCATCCAAGTCGCTCGCTCGTGTGCGCATTTGAACTGAATAAAATTCTTTGAGCATCGGCCGGAGAAGGTGCAACGCCGGTATTTTTCTCCATCGCTTGCACGATGGTATTAAGAGCTAACTCCACTTGGGCTGGCCAAGTCAGTCGGGTCATCTTGGTTTTTTTATTTAAAACTTCAGCGATGGCTCGTCGGACAGATGAGATACCCTCACCCTTCCATGCAGAGACTAAAACTACGGGCACCCCACCCAGGCGCTCAGATAAAAGTTGGGTGTCTATCTTTAGTCCCTGCTCGTGTGCAATGTCGGCCTGATTTAAAACCAAAGCTAGGGGCAAGTTTAGTTCTGCTAACTGAGATGCGAGAAATAAATTTCGGAGGAGATTGGTTGCGTCTAAAACCACCACTATGGCGTTGGGCTGTTGGCTTCCTTCGAGTGATCCCAACAAAACATCCGTCACGACCTGTTCGTCGGGCGAGGCGGCAGCGAGTGAATATAATCCAGGTAGGTCAATTAACTCTACTTTTAATCCGTCACCACAATCACAGCGACCAGACTTTCGGGCGACCGTTACACCTGGATAATTTCCAACTTTCTGGCGAAGTCCGGTCAGCGCATTAAATAAAGTAGACTTGCCCGTGTTTGGATTTCCAACGAGTGCGACGGTAATTTCTTTTGTGCTCATGGGGTCTGCTTGGGTCGTTGCACGGGACAATCAGCAGCAACATCGATGATTAAACTTTCGGCTTCGGCTAATCTCAGACTTACCACCTGGCCACCAAACTCGATGGCTAGCGGATCACCCAACGGAGCCCGACGAACCAACTTCAGCGCCATACCAGGAAGAAGTCCTAATGCCATCAGACGCTGGTCCACTGCCCGGTCGGGGTTAAGTGATACCAGCTTACCAAATTGGCCGGGTAGTAATTGAGAAAGAGGAGTCACGCTAATTGAGACTGAGTCTCAAAAAGGTAAACTTTAGGGTCTTTTTTGTCAATCCCCACCTAAGTTATCCCTTTGAATGTCTCTAATTTTAGAGATCTGCCTCACATTTAACTGAGACGGGACAATGATCCGACCCCATAACCTGGGCGTGAATTTCTGGCTTACTCCATTCCAAATTTCCTGAAGCGAGACAGTAGTCTAAGCGCCACCCAATATTCCGCTCCCGAATGCCGGGGCGATAACTCCACCAACTGTAAGCTTTTTCTTTGGTGGGATGCGCAGACCTAAATGTGTCAACCATTCCCTGCTCCGCGAGAAGTTTAGAAAATGAACTTCGCTCTTCGTCGGTGAATCCTGCGTTGCGGCGATTCTGGGTAGGATTGGCTAAATCGATTTCCGCGTGGGCGACATTAAGATCACCACAAACAATGACGGATTTTTTCTTACTCAGCTTCGCTAAATATTTTTGAAAATCATCATCCCACATTAAACGGTAATCGAGACGTTCTAAATCACGCTGTGAATTAGGGACGTAAGCACTAATCACGTAACAGCTTTTAAATTCTGCCGTAATCACCCGGCCTTCACGTGGATGATTACCAGGAAAGTCATTACTCACCGAGAGCGGATTTGTTTTTGCTAAAATGGCAGTGCCTGAATAACCCTTCTTTTCTGCCTCGTGCCAAAACTGAAAAGGATAATCGAGGCCTAAAGTTTTCGCGATGGCGGCTTCGCATTTCGTTTCCTGCAAACATAACACATCTGGGGCGTGTTGATGAATAAAGTCGGTAAGACCCTTACCGTGGGCCGATCTCACGCCGTTCACATTCCACGAATATATTTTTACGGAACTCACTTTTTATTATTCTTGGGCTTCGTTTTATCTTTTTCCGAGCTGTTTGTGCCCTGCGTAAATAGCGCGTTCATTTTATCATCTAAAGAGCGACCCTGGGGTTCTGCGGCTGGTTCAGGTGTTTCAGGTTCAGCAACCGGTGTAACACTATTTTTCTCGGATAGGTTCGAGGAGTTAGGGGTAGTTGATGCCAAGAGTTTTGGTTTCGCTGGAGGAACATAATTTTCTCCCAGACGCACAAAAGGCGCCAATGTATTATTTCCTTGAGCGGCTAATTCTTTAATTTTTTCGCGCACCAGAATATCAAAATTGGTTAACTTACTATCGATTTCAAATTTGAGACTCTTTGCGCGCACTTCTAATTTTCCATCTCCGTAAACCTTAGAAAGCTGTAGTACGTCTCCTGTGTTTAAGGGTAGATCTGCGACTTTTTTATTTTTTTCTACCAGCGAAACCATGGTGTTGGCTAAAACCTTCACTGCACTTGGCCAAAAGATTGGTCGTTCATTAATCGCAGTGTAGTCTAATTGAGGTAAATTTGCGGAGGTGTTTTCTCTTTCTTCAACACTGGGAACTGGGGCATTTTCTTCTTCTTTCAACTCAACAGGCGTAGGTGGCACCTCTTCCTTCTTTAAAGGGGGTAGAATAGTGACTGGTGTTTCTACGGCAGAGTCGGATTTAATATTATGTGTATTAACTGGAAGATTAGTTAACACACAGGTGAAGGTTGGCTGACTAACAATAATTGCGAGTGCGCCCATCGCTACACCTAGTAAAAAGATGATGAAATACTTCATGTGGAGGATTATACTCTTATGAACCCGCTTTAATTTCAATCACATCATGCGGGGCCGCTTCTCTTTGTCCCGCTGGAGTGATTCTGATGTAGCGAGCATTGGCACGGTGCTCGGTTAAATTCTTGGCTCCCAAGTATCCAAGTCCGCTTTGCACTCCGCCCGCGAGTGGGGCGAGGACCTGATCAACGGATCCAGTGACTTCCTTGAGGGCTTCGATACCCTCCGGTGCCACTTTGTTTAACTTCGCTGAAGTATTATTGTGGCCGTAGCGCGTGGCCGAACCTTTACGCATAGCCTCCAATGAACCCATGCCTCTATATTCTTTATAAGTCTTTCCATTAATTTCCATCAGCTTGCCAGGAGCTTCGCGACTACCCGCCAGCAGTCCGCCGAGAATAACTGCATCAGCGAGGGTGAGTGCTTTAACAATATCACCACTTTTAGAAATACCGCCGTCGGCAATAATTCTCACGCCCGCTTTAGATGCAGCGCGTGAAGCAACGTAGAGCGCCGTCAATTGCGGAATGCCCACGCCGGCCACCATGCGCGTCGTGCAAATCGATCCCGGGCCTTGACCAATCTTGATCGTATCAGCTCCTGCGGCGGCCAAAAATTCTACGCCGGCTCCACTCGTAACATTTCCAGCAATCAGGGTCGTCGCTTTAAACTGTTTTCTTAATAATTTTAGAGCGTCGCCCACGCCTTTGGTAAAACCATGAGCGGTGGAAATCGCTAAAGCATCGGCACCCTCATTAATAAGAGCGGCCGCATGTTGAATCAGAGCATCCTTATCAACATCCCCATCACTATGGCGGGGAACATTAATGGCGACGCCGACGCGTAAGCGAAAATCACTATCGCGGGTGGGGCGAACGTGGGCACGTGATTCTTCAGAAATTCTTTCAATATCACTCAGGGTAAACAGCCCGCGCAGCTGATTCTTGGCATCAACCACCAGGAGTTTATTTTGGCCGACATTTTCTGAAAACAGTCGATCGGCTTTAGCAATCGGGTCTTTGCCCAGGTCTTTTTCAAAAACCGAAAAGACTTTAGCGCGCGACGTCATGACTTCAGCCACTTTGCGTTGCCCGTGACGCTCCTTCACTGTGCTTCCGGGTAATAAACCTAAGAGTGTATTATCTTTGGAAACCACCGGAAAGGTACTGAAGGCTAATCCTTCAATTTCAATCCGTTGCAGCACTTCGGCAATAGTCAGCTCGGGCGAAACGACTGCGGGATCGCCAATCATTCCGTGAATGTGGTTCTTTACTCGGCGAACTTCCTTAATTTGTTCAGCCGATGACATATTATAATGGAGCAGACCGAGACCGCCATTGAGGGCCATCGCAATCGCCATTTGGTGTTCGGTGACCGTGTCCATGTCGGACGAAACAATCGGCAGTGATAAACTAAGGCTATCTGACAGAGAGGAGTCTAAGCGCGTCATGCGCGGGAGAACTTCGGAGTATCGGGTGGCCAGAGAGACGTCATCGTACGTCAAACCCAGCCCAGCATTAGCCGCAAAGAATGAATCGGCGGGGAGGAAGAAGCGTTCATCGAGAGAAACGCGACTTTTGTTTTTTGAGGAAGCCATAGGTGTCGGTTTCCCCAAAGGGTATTAAACACTCACCTACGGAGTGGCAAATTGATTTTGCTCCTTGGCTAAATTTAAAGATACTTATGGGTATGAATGAGGGAAAATACGAGTTTTTGAGGGTGCGACGAGAATTTCGTCAACCTTTTGTGTCCGGAGCCGGGAGCTTTAGTTATATGGAAAGAATCATTTTAAAAACTGAAGAGAATGGAGTTGTTGGTTTTGGCGAAGTGGCCCCATGGCCGAATTTTAAGACCGAAAGTATTACCCAATGTCTCGAACTTTTAAATGCTGCTCATGGAAGTTTAGAAACCCTGAAGGCACTCTTCAGAAAATCGGAGGATGATTTCCCGTGTTTAGGCGCAGCCCTTTCTTCATGTGAGATTTGGTATGAGATTAAAAAATTTGGTGAAAAATTGGAGTGTGCGGGTCTTCTTACCAATCCAAGTGAAGAAGGTGTTTATAAAAAAATAGGCGAGGGGTTTAAAACTCTTAAAATTAAAATCACCCCAGAAACTTCTTTGGCGGTAATTAAATCGATTATCGCTACCACTCCTGAAGACATAATTTTTCGTCTAGATGCCAACGGTAGCCTAAATCTAGAACAGTCGAAACAGTGGATTAATTTTGCGCTGTCATCCGATAAAATAGATTTCATCGAGCAGCCGCTTCCGGTAAATCACGAAGGCTATAAACAAATCGACCCCTTTAAAGTAGCGCTCGATGAATCATTTGTTTATCCCACTCAATTGAAATGGCCCGGACCTGTTATCATTAAACCTTGTTTAGTCGGCAGCTGGATGGAGTTTATGGGCTGGCGACATAATCGATACGATGGAGTTTATTATTCCTCTCTATTTGAAACCGCTTTTGGTCGACAAGCCGCACTTTGGCTTGCCCAACGAGACCCTCAGGCGACCGCAGTCGGTTTTGATACCTTAAATTACTTTAAAGATGATGGCTTAGATCATCATCAATCAGGCCCAGTCATTGAGGGGCTGGCTAATTTCGATTGGATAGAACTATGGAGGAGTCTGAAATGAAATCGATTGCTGTTTTTCACCCTGATCCAAAGAAATATTTGGAAGAGGTGCTCACCGCACACTCCAATTGTCGTCCGGTTTTTTTAGGAAATCCCCATTGGGGACCCGCTGAATTAAAAAGCGCATCTCTGCTTATTCCGAAAGGAACCGCCGTCGAAGGAATTAATTTAGTACCCCAGGGGATGGCTCCTACTAATTGGCCAGACGCCTGGATGGATTGTCTTTTTATTCCAACGGGCGGCACGGGCGGTAAAGTTAAATTTGTTATTCATAATACGAAAACTCTTCGCGCAGCGGCCTTGGGATTACGCGACGCCTTAACGGCGAGAGGACTCAGCCCTGTTCTCCATGGTGCAAGTTTCACACCACCCTATCATGTAAGCGGCCTGATGCCCGTGTTACGTGCACAATTTACCGGTGGTTGTTATGGCCACTATGATGGACGCTTTTTGCCCAATCAACCGCTCCCTGAAATTAAATTACCTGCAGGCGGCACCAAAATAGCTTCTTTAGTTCATACGCAAATTTCGCGCATTCTCGAACACTCCGAAGGCTTAAAGTGGCTGAAGCAATTTAATATAATTTTATTAGGCGGGGCAGCTGTTCCCAAGCCCGTGATTGATGCCATTCGCAACCACCATCTCCCGGTATACGCTAGTTACGGCATGACGGAAACAGCAGCACTCTGCTCTTTTTGTCCGCCCGAAAAAATCTGGAGCGATGAACCCCTCCGCGGATATCCCCTTCCAGGTGTTAAATTTACCGAAATTAATCATCACATTCATATTCACTCACCGGCCAATGGCTTGGGTTATTGGCTGGGGGAAAAATTTCCGGACCCTTATCCGACAGGTGACCTTGGGCATGTTAACGCCGACGGGTCGGTCGAAATTCACGGACGGGGTGATCGTATCATTAACTCGGGCGGAGAAAAAATTGATCCTGCGCGCGTCGAAGAAATTTTAAGGGGGACTGGACTGGTCAAAGATATTTTTGTTTTCGGGGTAATTGACGCGCAGTGGGGACAGCGGGTGGTAGCCTGTGTTGTCGCCAGTGAATATAATTCTGCGGCGCTTAAAAAAGCGGTCGAGGTTTTAGAACCTGCTGCTCGTCCGAAAAACTATATCTTCGTCGAAAAAATTCCGCTCGATGCTCGCGGAAAATTTGATCGTCTGGCCGCCGAAAAACTATTGCAAATTTAACTACGGGCTGCTTTCCAAATCCGTAGACAGGATTCCACCAATGCAGGAAATTCGGCTAGGGGAACTTGGCTGGGTCCATCAGAAATTGCTTTCGCGGGATCAGGATGGGTTTCCATAAATAATCCGTCTGCTCCCGCCGCTAAAGCAGCCTTCGCTAAAACGGGAACATACTCGCGTTGACCGCCCGAAGCTCCACCCGCAGCACCAGGTAATTGTACAGCGTGTGTTGCATCCATAATAGTAGGATAACCATAACTCGCCATAATGGGAAAGGATCTCATATCTACCACCAGGTTTTGATATCCAAAAGTCGTACCGCGATCTGTTTGCCAAATTTCTGCAGCCTTCGCTCCTTTTAATTTATCTACCACAAATTTCATTTCAAACGGTGAAAGGAATTGTCCCTTTTTAACATTCACTACTCTGCCGGTTTTTGCGGCCGCCACAAGTAGGTCGGTCTGACGACACATGAAGGCGGGGATTTGTAATACATCCACGACCTTGCCCACGGGCTCACAGTGTTCCGGGCCATGGATATCCGTTAAAGTAGCGAAACCATAATCCTTTTTAACGAGTTTAAGTAATTCTAAGCCGGCTTCCATTCCAGGTCCACGATCTCCACCTAAAGATGTCCGGTTAGCTTTATCATAGGATCCTTTGAAAATTATATTTAATTCAGGCAAGCGGGCAGATAAGGCCTTCAGCTCTTTAGCAACGGTGCGACAATTAGATTCCGATTCAAGTGAACAAGGACCAGCGATTAAAAGAAGTCTCCTCTTATCGTGTAACATACTATTAAATTAGACAAAAAAATAGACCGAGGGCGAGCCGTATCCTTACTTGCGACCCAACCACTTTAAAACCTCGGGCAGTGAGCGAGTATTTAAAACGTTTTCCTTGGTTAACCAACCCTTACGGGCAATGCGCACGCCATGTGCGGCAAAGCCTAATTGCTCAATATCATGAGCATCTGGATTGATCGACGTCAGCACGCCTTTTTCGGAGGCCCGACGCCACCAACGCCAATCGAGATCCAATCTCCAGGGGTTAGCGTTTAATTCGAGAATGGTATCATTGGCGGCGGCTGCATCGATAACCTTGGCGATATCTACTTCATACGGCTCTCTTTTATTAAGTAAGCGACCCGTGAGGTGACCTACCATATCGACGTGTTCGTTCTCAATCGCCTTAATAATCCGCTTCGTTTGCTCTTCTTTATCTAAAGTAAATAAATTGTGCACCGATGCGACGACGAAGTCGAGTTTGCCCAAAACATCATCCGTAAAATCAAGTGAGCCATCGCGTAAAATATCGACCTCGCTCCCGCTTAACACGCGGACCTTAAATTTGCCCGACTGATTTACTTTGTTTATTTCTTCAATTTGTTGGGCGAGGCGACTTTCATCTAAACCCCTTGCTTGAAAACTTGATTTTGAGTGGTCGGAAATTCCTAAATAACTCCATCCAAATTTTTCCGCAGCAGCAGCCATTTGCTCCAAGGTGTGATCACCGTCCGAAGCCGTTGTGTGATTATGAAAAACCCCTTTGATATCTTCAAAGGCCACGAGCTTAGGCAGGTTATTCTTTTCGGATTCTTCAATTTCACCGGCACCTTCACGCAACTCGGGTGGAATCCATTTTAATCCTAGAGCTTTAAAAACCTCTTCTTCGTTTTTAGCCCCGGGAGCGGATTGCTTTTCGTCGACTGCTTTAAATCCCCACTCACTCATGCTTAATCCTTGAGCCAGCGCTCGTTGGCGCATGGCCACATTATGTTCCTTGGATCCTGTAAAGTGATGTAAGGCGAAATAAAATTGTTCTTCGGGTACCACGCGAAGGTCGGCTTGTAATCCATTTTCGAAACGCACGCTTGATTTAGTTTCTCCCTGGGCGGTTACCTCTTTGACTCCTGGATATTTTACAAACCACTCCATGATTGGCTTAGGGTCGGACGAAGCTACGAGGAAATCTAAGTCGCCTACCGTTTCGCGGGCCCGGCGTAGTGACCCTGCAGATTCTGCTAATTTAACCTGAGGTAGTTTTTTTAATCCTGCTAAAATAGGTTCGGCGATTTCGGCGGCGTCGGCCCAGCGGTGTCTTTTGCCATAAGCGATTCTGTTTTTTATTCCTTCTAAAATATTAGTCTGGGTTTTTGCACCAAAACCTTTCAGCTCGGCAACTTGTCCGCTTTCACAAACTTCTTTAAGCTTTTCGATACTCTCAACTTTGAGCTGAACCCATAAGGCGCGAACTTTTTTCGGCCCCAGACCAGGGATTTGAATTACCTCAAGTAAGCCGGGCGGAATGCTCGCTTTTAGTTTTTGGTGAAAAGGTAAAACTCCGTCGCGACGTAAGGTAGTTATTTTATCAACCAACGCTTCACCCATGCCTGGGATTTCAGCCAATTTATCCGTTTTAATTAGTTCGTCTAAATCCTCAGTGAGTGTTTCGAGAATACGTGCACCGTTAGAATAGGCCCGAATCTTAAAAGGGTTTTCGCCGGTTAATTCAAGGAGGGTCGCAATTTCATCTAAAACTCCAGCGATGGCAGATTTCTCCATCATACCCTGCTCTTCTTCTCCTGCAGATAAATTTTATTTAATTCCTGGAAGTCAGCCTCCTTCGGTCCGCTTTCAATCACGTGTTGATAATGACCAGCATGTTCTAATTCATATTCCGCCGCTGCGACGCGACGATTAATTTCGTCTTCGGGATCGGTTCCGCGGCCGGTCAGCCGACGACGGAGTTCAACGTGGTCGGTTACTCTTACAAAAACCGTGACGAGTGATTCGGCCAGTTTCTTATCTTTTTCTGCTTGGTTACGAATCGAGGCGGCGCCTTGAACGTCAACATTAAGCAGCGCATCATATCCAGCGCTCAGATGCTTGGCGATGTCCGCCTTGCGACATCCATAGAGATTATTATGCACCACGGCTTTTTCTAAAAACTTACCCTCGGCGAATTGAGCTTCAAAATCCTGACGAGATAAAAAATAATAATCTTCGCCGTCGATTTCCCCCACTCTAGGCGGTCGCGTTGTACAGGTGATAACCCGGTGGATAAATTGTGGATACGATTCGGTTAAGCGCATGCACAGCGTCGTCTTTCCGCTACCCGCGGGGCCAGAGACGACGATTAAGAGTGGGCGGTTCACGGAATAAATTTAATTTGTATAAGGCAGACCAAACTCGTGAGGAAAAAGACAGTACCGATGGTTTTGTGGCGGGATGGATTTTCTAAAACCCAGTCACACTGTTTGTTAAATGCAACGGGTGAAATCGCCCACCATAATCCTAATATTACCAAGAAGGCATAACTGATACTGGCGTCTAATAAACTGTAGGGCAATTGACGATAACCCGCATCGAGGGTTAGGCGGGCAGTAAAAAGCATTAAAACTCCTAGTGCGCGGACCGATAAAAAATCGGGCATCGTGAAATAGGTTAAAAGGCCCGCGACCACGAAAACTCCTAATACGATATCACGAGGTAATCCCGCTAAATCTGGCTCAGGTAAGTGATAAAGCTGAAAACCAAACCAGCCGACCGCCGCAATTAAAAGAATCATGGTGGCAAACTTATCACGACGAAATGATTTTAGAATAGGTGCATTAAAATAAACCAACCAACCTGACAGTAAAAGGATAGCAGCTAAAACGAGATAGGCTTGGGCGAGGGACACGGCCGAAGGTTAGCAGAAACTAGACCTCGGGTGCAACTAAGTAGGTTAGTTCCGTGAAAGAATTTGATCCCGTGCCCAGCTCGCATGCTCCGAGACCATAGGGTCGGCGTGATTTACTAATCTTCCTATAGACTCAAGATCTTCCTTGGTTCCAGTGTTCCCCATGACCGTTAATGCATTTCTCCACCAGCGCAATAAGCCCAATCTCTTGACCGGCGTACCCCTAAATGCGTTTAAGAAATCTTCCTCATTCCAAGCGAGTGTTTCTTTGAGAATCGGTTGGGGACGGGCTTTAAATTTATTTTCCTTTGTTTCCTTGGCCCATTTATTCCACGGACAAACATCGAG
>JBBAUZ010000004.1:25884-35941 GCA_040397965.1 Opitutales bacterium
GGTTGTAAAACAATGGTACTCTTCCCCTGCCAACCTAAACCCGCTGCTACCGCCAAAGGTTTTTCTAATACGGGTCCAGTGTCCACGTAGGGCTTTTGCGCTCCACCCAACGTCCTCATGACCGTGCAAAGTTTTTTTAACTTTTTGGTGATTACATTATGATAGTCCTGCCCAAGTGCATATTTTGCGATTTGGTAATTTGGATTAGGTTGAGGCTGATAATAATTCAAGCCCACCACGATGATGCTTTGAGCTTCGGGTAAAATGCGGGTCACTTCAGTTCTACGTTCCGTGTCTTTTGCCATCCATTCCATTTCTCCGTGCATGCCATCCTTAATCCATTTCTTGAAATAATCCGCACGCACATCAGCATCAATCGGCGCGACCCCAAAGACATCAAACCCTATAGATAAGGCCGTCGCCCGCAGGTTTTCCCGCAGTGCTTGTGCTTCCATAAACTATCCTAAAATTGCTAAAACTCGGCTGAGGATTTCATCCACCGGCGCAAGTTTTCCATTACCTTCGTAGCCACAGGCCAACATTCCTTCAACGGGGTCGATCACAACATGCCCACGTGCCTTTAATGTTTTTAGGTTAGCTTGAGTCGCGGCGTGCTCGTACATTTTGCCATTCATCGCTGGAGCTAATACTACCGGACAACGGGTCGCTAAATAAATTGAGGTCAGTAAATCTGGGGCGAGGCCGTGGGCAAATTCAGCAAGGACGTTTGCCGAGAGCGGTGCCACCAGAAGTAAATCAGCAGAGTCGGCTATCTCAATGTGACCTGGAACAGAAGTCTTTCCCTCTTCCCAAATATCAACCCCTACTGGATTTTTGGATAAAACCTGCAGGGTCATGGGGGTGATAAATTGCGTAGCCCCCTTCGTCATAACCACCTGCACATCTGCCCCATATTTTATCAATTGGGATGTCAGATCGGCGGCTTTATAGGCCGCAATCGAGCCGGTAATGCCGAGCACAATACGTTTACCTGCTAATTGAGACATAGCTTCATTATAAATAAGACAGTTTAGACCGAAGCGAGGTGAAAGGGCCAGGCGGAGACAATTTTCCCTCAAAAACAGTCAAAAAAGGTCTTTTCTGGTTTGCCATCGGGGGTCCCGATGAGTGCGATGGGGTCACTTATGCAATCCGATATTGGTCTCATTGGTCTGGCCGTCATGGGTCAGAATCTCGCCCTTAACATCGCGGACCACGGTTTCGCGATTTCTGTCTACAATCGTACGACCGCTAAAACGGACGAGTTTGTGAAAGAAAATCCCAGCACGCCCGGTAAACTTACTGGCTGTGCGACGATGAAAGACTTCGCCGCTTCCTTAAAGAAGCCACGCAAAGCCATCATCCTCGTTAAGGCTGGCGCTCCGACCGACGCCGTGATCAACGAACTCGCTTCAGTTTTTGAAAAAGATGATATCATCATCGACGGTGGTAATGCGCTTTGGACCGACACGATTCGCCGCGAACGCGAACTCAAAGCGAAAGGTCTCCGCTTTATCGGTTCTGGTGTATCAGGCGGCGAAGAAGGTGCCCGCTTCGGTCCATCCTTAATGCCAGGTGGCGATCCCAAAGCCTGGGAAGAATTAAAACCTATTTGGGAAGCGGTTGCTTCTAAAGTAGACGCACAAACAGGCGTTGAACTCACCGGCGCAAAACCTGGTAAGCCCATCAAAGGTGGCGTTCCTTGCGTTGCTCATATCGGTCCTGATGGTGCCGGTCACTATGTGAAAATGGTTCACAACGGTATTGAATACGGTGACATGCAAATGATCTGTGAAGCTTACGATTTAATGCGCGGCCTCTTAGGCATGACCCCTAACGAAATCGGCGATGTCTTTGAACAGTGGAATAAGGGCGACTTAAATTCATTCCTTATCGAAATCACCGCAAAAGTTTTAAAACAAAAAGATCCTGAGACGGGCGTTCCTTTAGTGGACGTTATCCTTGATACTGCCGGACAAAAAGGAACCGGTAAATGGACCAGCGCTAACGCCCTCGATATGGGTGTGGCCGCTCCAACCATTGCTGAAGCCGTGTTCGCTCGTTGCTTATCCGCCATTAAGGATGAACGCGTCGCAGCTGCTAAAGCCCTGCGTGGACCTAAGCGCGCGATGACCAATCCTGATAAAGCAAAAGTCATCGAACAAATTCGTGACGCTCTCTACTGCTCCAAGATTTGTTCTTACTCTCAAGGCTTCCAATTAATGCGCGAAGCACAGAAAGAATATAATTGGAAACTTAACTTCGGTGAGATTGCGCAAATCTGGCGCGGCGGTTGCATCATTCGTGCAAGCTTCTTACAAAAAATCACTGAAGCCTTTGGTAAGAAATCTAAATTAGCCAACCTCCTCCTCGATCCTTACTTCAAGAAGACCGTGAAGAAGGCGCAAAAGAATTGGCGCAAGGTTATCGCGTTAGCCGTGAAGCATGGAATTCCAGTTCCTACTTTAGGCTCCGCCTTATCCTACTTCGATTCCTACCGCACGGAGCGCTTACCTCAAAATCTCTTGCAAGGACAGCGTGACTTCTTCGGTGCGCACACCTACGAGCGTACCGACAAGCCACGTGGTGAGTTCTTCCACATCGATTGGCCAGATCCTAAGCGCCCACAAATTAAAGCTTAAGCGCTTTAAACAAAAGCCCCAGGAAACTGGGGCTTTTTTATTTCTTCCACCCACCACCTGTGGCAGCGGCAAGACGGACGGTAGTCTGACAAATTTCTAACTCTAAATTAGCATGGGTACGACGCGCTAGAGCGAGATCACGCGTGGCAATCACCACCTCACGCTCATCCGCAACGCCAGCGGCGTAACGCGTTTTAGCATTCTCTAATCGTTGGGTCACCGCCTCTAAAACTCTTTCGGCTAATTTAACCTCATCTTCTAATTCCCGAATATCAACCAACGTCACTTCAACTTCACGAAACGCATTGAGGACGGCCTTGCGCCATTCTGCTCCTGCTAAGTCTATCCGTGAACGCGCGACTTCCAGTTGTGATTCTCTTCGGTCACCATCAAACAAAGGAATATCAATGGCGGGCATTAAAGACCAAAAACCTGACGAGCCTTTGGCAATTTTAGAGGCGGGATCAGCCTGCCAACCGAGTTGACCATTAAGCGTCACCGATGGATAAAAATCGGAACGCGCCACACCTTCGCGAGCCATCGCAGAATCTAATCTCATCGAGGCTGCGGCAAGATCGGGGCGACTTAATAAAAGTTGCGACGGGATTCCGGCCGTAAAACTTGGTCGCACTTTTTTGATTTTTACTTCGTTTGAAATAGTTGCTGGAAGTTTTTCATTTTGCGGGGCACCAATGAGGGCCCGAAGAGCTGATTCATACGCCGCCAAACGGCGAGCGGCATTGGATTCATCTAATTTTGCCTGTGCGGCAGCCAACTGCGTAGATGAAAGTGGATCGGTGGAAAGCAATCCCGCCTGCACGGCTTTCTCGGTTATCTCCATTTCTCGGTAGCGTGCCTTAAATTCATCCGACAAACACTCGGCATCAATCCTTGCTGACTGAATCGCGAACCAGAGTCGGGCGACTTCAGCGATTAAAGACACTTTGGCGTTTTCTACGCTGTATCCTGCAGCAACAGCTTCAGCAATCGCTGCCTCGGAATTTAATTTATTCTTATCCCAAAAATCTATTTCCCAATTTACCTGACCGCCCACCGTTAATGTATCAAACCGGCGGGGCATTCCTGGAAAATCTCGGCCGGTATTAGCCGATGTTCGACTCGATTGATACGAAGCCTGCGCATCAACACGGGGAAGTAATTGGGCGTTCACGGCCGCCACACTTGCCCGGGCTTCTCGCCAGCGGGCTTGGGCGATGGCTAAATCTGGATTAGCCTTCAGCGCTCTCTCAATTAAAACATCTAGATTAGTATCCTTAAATGACTTCCACCAATATTCATCGACTGTTTTACCTTTAGAAATCTGGTGAGAAAATTCACTGACTGGCGTGAGTCCATCGGGACGTACCGCGGCCTCGTGGGCACACCCCGCCAGCAATAAGGCTGAAGTAATTAGAAACTTATTATTTAACCGATTCATTCGCAGGTGAAGATTTGGTGGTGTCGATATAAACATCCATCTGTTGGCCGACGAAAATATTGTGATCAGCAGGACGATCAAATTGGTAAATAACTTGGAGAACGCGTGTGTCCACTCGCTCCACACTCGCCCCAGTTAAGGAAACTTTAGGAATAACAAAGGGTTCGATCCGGATAAACTTAAGTGGAATAGCTCGGTCGCTGGCACCCGTGCGCGTGCTTTCACCTTTAAGATATCCTTTGGCGGGCAATCCTTCACGTACTCTCGTCGCCAACTGCTCATCCACATCACAACGAATTTGTAATTGGTCTATGTTACCCAAAACAACCGGGGCTTTCATCCCCGCGGCTATAAATTCTCCAACCCTAACATTAACCTGTAAAACGGTTGCATCGATCGGTGAGCGAATAACCAGTCGATCTATCATAACTTTTAGTTGATCGGCTTGGGCGCGTGCTAAGTTCAATTTTGCCTGTGCTTCTTTGGCTGCTAGCTGATAATTAATTAAATCCGAGGCACTCACCGCACCACTGTCTTTAATACTCGTCCAACGTTTTGCTTGGTCGACGGCACGCTCGGCCGCAGATTCAGCAGCCGTGACTGCGGCATTCTGTACTTCGAGTTGAGCGTTTAATTCCCGTCCGTCTAAAGTTATTAATGCCTGCCCGGCTTTAACTTTATCCCAAACTTTAACGTGAATAATAGCGGCGGTGCCAGAATTGGGTGAACCGACGGATGTGTTTTCTGCTAACGCTTCAACTAAACCAGCAGCGGAAATTAATCCGTTCTTGTCTCTCACGGCGGGCTCATAAGGCGGTGGCTTGATGGCCACTTCGGAGGCAGTTCCGCGTGTTAATTGAAAAGCAGCAATCGCTCCTGCAATGGCTACGATAATAAGAATGATGCGTTTTTTGAACATGGGTTTAAAGGTAGGTGGGGTCGAGGGTCCGCGGATCGTCGACCAAGCGTTTTATTTTTCCATCTTCCATTTCGGCGATGCGGTCGGCGTATTTAAATATACGAAAATCGTGAGTTACCACAACCACACATCGATCGGGTGAGCGGGAAAGCTCTCGAATCATTTCCATGATTTGTGCTCCCGTATCTTTATCGAGAGCCGAGGTAGGTTCATCACAAATTAACAAGGTGGGCTCATGCACTAAAGCCCGGGCAATCGCCACACGCTGCTGTTGCCCACCAGAAAGTGCATTGGGCTTACCCTCTTCTCTTCCTTTTAGTCCGACCTTTTCTAAAATCTCGATGGCTTTCTTTTTGGCCGCGGCATGGCTCGCACCCTGGATCAATAAAGGAATCATCACATTTTCGACGACCGAAAGAGTTGGAATTAAATTAAAAGACTGAAAAACAAACCCAAGATTTTTTCGGCGGAAGGTGGTTAATTCCTCCTGGCTTAATCCATCAAGCCTTTGACCAAACACTTCGATTTCTCCAGACTGTGGTGTTAACGTTCCAGCAATGACAGAAAGCAATGTGGTCTTTCCACAACCCGATGGACCGACCAACATAATCAACTCACCTGTGTGAGCCGTAAAATCAGTGTGATTAAGGGCAATCACCTTGGCTTCTTCGGAGCCAAAAGAAATGTCTACCTGACGAACGGAGACTGCTGTAGTTGTTGTCATCCTCGGAAAACAGTAGCGGCATCTACGCGAGATACCTTAACAATACCAATAATTGCGGAGACGAAACTGATGCCCATTGTGAGTATCAGAGTCGCAATTAAAATCTGGGGGAACATCACAAAGGGTGGCATGCCCTTTTCAATCATCACCCGGCCGATGGCCTGTGCCATGCCCGCGCCCAAACCAAATCCAATTAAACCAGCCGTGGTAGCTTGCACAAATAACATCGCTGCTAAAACGCGCATGCTTGCGCCCATCGCTTTTATTGCGGCAAAATATTTCAGGTTTTCTAAAACGAAGGAATAAAAGGTTTGGCCCGATATGGCTATACCCACGAAAAGTCCCAAGGCCACCGCCGTACCAAAGGAAAAGGGAATGCCGGTATTTTTCCAGAACCACCAAAAAGTAGCACGGGCAAGACTGCGATTACTCCAATCCCAAATAACCGTATCTGTGGTCCATGCCTTAAGTCCGGTTTCATTTTCAATACGCTCACAAAGTTCTGTGGGGGTGATACCTGCTGCAGGCTCAACCAACATAAAACTTAAAGTTCTTCGTGCTCCTAAAGTATAAGACTTTGCCCGATCATAGGTTGTATAAACAAACGGACCGCCCGTGAACGCGCGGCGTACTTTACAGATCCCGACAATCCGGGCTTCGATATCATTGATTTCAAACACATCACCTGGCTTGAGTGGTATCGTTGTTATTTTTCCGTCTGGTCCTTGAACTTGCCGGCCCATCAATTGTGCGCCCCATTCATCAACGATTACGGTATTAGGAAGACGCAGGTCATCGATTTGTCCCTGACTGAGTTGAGCTGGTGCACCCGCAAAAGTATCTGCATCAATCCCCACCATGGTAATTAATTTAAAATTACCATCCACCATGCGTGCTTGTAAAAAAGAAGTGTGTAAGGGAGCGGCCCAAGCCACACCATCTACAGAACGCACTCGTCCGAGTTCAGTATCACGCATCGGCTTAGCATCATTGGCCTGTTCGACCATCGGATCACTCACCCAAATATACGCGCGGATATTAACTACCGGCGTGTAAGTCCAACTCATGATTCCGAAGAACACGGAAGTTTGCTGGGCCATTAAGAGGGCCGAGAATGCCAAGCCGCAAAGGAGCATCGCCAACTTAGCGGTGTCTCCAAAAAGCATATTGAGGGCAAGCCGTAGCATTTTATATGGCTAAAGGATGATGTCCTCTCGCAGTTTGGTCAACGAGAGGCGTTTGCCCCATGAGTCAACCCACCACTTATTATTGTGCTACAGGTGTAACGGGAGCGCTTTGTCCGGGAAAATTAACCATCCAAACATTCTTAAGGAAATCGGGACCCCAGTTAGCGTGCACCGCCCATGCTGTAATGAGTAAAATTAAGGCGATTGAGAAACATCTAACTACTTTTGCAGCATTGTCGCTCTTGGCACTCGCGTGTAAGAACGCCACTGCGCCCAAAGCTAGTAATAAGTGAAGAAGTGAAAATTGCTTAGGAGCGATACGCCAAGCTGCGGCTAAACCTACCACTAAATTAATATCCACCAACACGGCGACAATTCTCTGGAAGGCGGGTTTAGGACCTTTGATCAGTGTCACCACGATTACCGCCAAAACTAAAGCGATTAATAAAGAGCCGTAGTGTTTATGTGATTTTAAGAGGATTTCCATGAACGTAAAATGCGTAAATTACCCAGCCAAGCAAGCCTTCATGGTGTAGTTGTTTAATTATCCTCGGGAAACATTTTAACGAATAAAAGGGCAGCGGCCGACGCACCTAAGAACATGAAGAATATATCAATTAAAATTCGGGGAAGGCTGTGGGCTAAAAACGCAAACTCTTGCGATAGAGCTTTTAATACAGAATCGTCGCTGTTTAAGGCGCCCACGATGCCCACAAGGTCGTTCGCCACTTGGACGGCGGGATTAAGGGCCAGCATTATTGATGAAAATGTGCTGCCGATACCAAAAACGGTTAAGGCTATAGCAAAACCAAAGTAACTGTTTCCGGCGGTGCGACGCGATGTCCCTACTATTAAAATGACGAAGGCTAAAATAAAGGTGCCCGCTGCCTCGCCAAGCCAACCAATACTGGCCCCCGTCATCGCACATTCCCCGAGCGCCCCAACGATATCTTGGGCGCGATCAGGAGGATGCCCGATAAAAATTCCTACCGCCATTGCAGCCATTAACGCGGCAAAAAACTGCACCACCATATAACCAAATAATCTTTTAATCGTCAGCTTTTTACGGAAGAAAAATGCCAAGGAAATCGCAGGGTTATAATGAGCCATGGAAATATTTGCTCCCATATATATCATTGCGCATAAAACGGCGGCGACCGAAAGCGGACTGGAGGCAAGTATGCTCACCAAACAAATAAAGAAGGTACCGATACACTCAATAATCAGCTTGTTCCACATTTTTTTATCTTCTTCTATTTTTCCTAATTAACAAGTTTAGACTAAAACAATAATTACATAGGGAAGTAAAAACCCTATCTCTTACTCAGTGGCTTCCCCTATGGAATGAACACTACGGAGTGTTTATTGTATTATGTACGATTACACTTTTTCTCGAGTGTGATTACTAAATCCTATGCACAAATCACTCCCCCTCCTCACCAATCTCCTCCTGATTGGAATTATCACCACGGGCCTTAACGCCAAACCCATGGACACTCCCAAGGGCGATACCGATCACGTTCGTTTGGTAGAAGCCAAAAAGCGTGTAAACGAAATACCCGAAGTATTAAGTGCTCAACAGCAAGCCAAGGCGGACCGGGCACAATTCATTAAAATTTCGGGTGAATATAAGCAGGCCCGGACCAAATCTAATAATTCAGACGACGCTTATCGAAAAATTTTCGATGAGCAGTTAAATAAGCTAGATCCCGAGGCGGCAAAAATTGCCGTTAAAGAGCGACAAGCGTTTCGCGATAAAATGCTGAAGGCCCGAGAGGCAAAAAAGACGGAGGGTAAAAAGGTAGGGGCGAATGACCGAGAAGATGACGACGATCATATTCAGGAAGAAAGCTAAAAATAAAACCCACCGTCATGGTGGGTTTTTTATTTCAGTGCACTCTCTAACATGCTCCAAATTTCTTCTACGGGCTCCAGACCAATAGATATTCTTAAAAGATCAGGATCAAGTCCCGCTGATCTTATTTCACGCCTTCCCTCTTCGGACGTAACCTCGTCAAAGTGTGCCAACCAAAGGTAGGGTGAAATGAGTGTGAACTCTAAACCAAAACTTGGCCCCTTCACGCACTGTAGTTTGTCGTAAACCTCTCTCATTTCTTTTTTCAGTTCTATGGTTATAAGAGAGCCTACTCCCGCTCCAGGTCTTTTTAGTTTCAAATAATTTTGTTTTGAGGCAACGGTTTCAGCCGTGCGGACACACTTTATCATAGGGTGATTTTTTAACCGTGTCGCAATAATCTCCGCCGCTTTACTCATTTTCTCCGTCGCGTCTTTTTGTTTTAGTATTTGTTGGGCCAGAATTTCGGCATCGAGTGGGTGAAGTGGCTCAATGACATTCTGCGCTGCCTTAAGTATTTGTGCCGCACCCAAACGGGTTTCATTCACCGCTAGCAGACCTGCCATCACATCTCCGTTACTGGCGGCATACTTAGTTAAACTTGTACAAAGAATATCTGCATAGGGTAGTAAATCTAGGGTGACCAAGCCAACCGCACTGGGATCGAGAACTAATTTTGCTCCATACTGATCACAAAGTTGACGGAGTCTTGGAATATCAGGCGTTTCTAATTGTGGATTGTTTGGGGCTTCCGCAAAAACTCCGGCCACCCTCCCCTCCTTTAAAATCTCTTCAACTTTATCGAGTGATTGAATATCTTTAATAAAAACATGCTCGGTGTTGATGTTTTTTTCTAAAATTTTTGCGGAGTCTACATAGAGCCAGCCTAACTGTATCCACACATTTTTTCCTTGGGGGTTTTGAATCTCATTAACTGCCCTCATGGCCGCATAGGCGGCGTTCATTCCAGAAAGAGAAATTAGAATGTTATCGGCTTGGGCTTGAGCTAAATACGGAGCGCAAAAGTCTTTTATCTTCCTGGTGGCACCCGTGTCTTTCTGTTGGGGTTTATTTTGGAGATAGGCCTCAGCTTGGCGTGAAGATATTAAAGTGCCCGTATGTTGAATGAGTTTAGCTAATTTTTCGGCAGCCTTGCCGGTGGGTAGAGAAATTAAAACCCAGTCCGCCTCATGGTCTACATGGGCGTCTGAAATCGCCGCCCATGTTAATAATGCCTGGGCCGATCTGAGAGAAACCACAGGAAAAAGTTCTCCGGTTCGCTGGTGTTTTTG
>JBBAUZ010000004.1:36041-40110 GCA_040397965.1 Opitutales bacterium
CTAATTAAATCTCCCGACTCACAGCAGTGCCCCACAATGACATAATCATCGGTCTTCGCTGATTTTGTTTTCGGGTACAAATAAATGGGGTGTTGAGCGCCATAAAGTGATGGTCTTAGAATTTCTGTCATCCCTGAATCTATTTTTATAAATTTTCGGGAACATGTTAAAACAATATCCTGAACCTTGCAGAGTACTGCCCCAGCGTTGGCGACCAGGAAGGTGCCCGGCTCAATTTCTAGTTTGAGTTTTCTACCATCAGTTTTGGCAAAGTCTTCAAAGGCTTGTTTAACGGGGACGCCAATTTTTTGTGGGTCGGTGCCCTTCTCTCCCGCAACGCGCGCGATTTTATATCCACCACCTAAATTAAGTGTGGTTACCTCTTTAAATAATTTAACCAGGGCTAAACTTGATGCCGAGACCTCTTGCCAAACCTGTGGATCGCTGCCCGAGCCAATGTGGGTGTGAATGCGAATGACTTTTAATTTATAGTTTTCGGTAATCTTTTTTACTTGGTCGGCCCATTCATACCAAATCCCGAAAGAGGAGTCTGGTCCGCCGACATTAGTTTTTCCAGTTCCACCTGATCCTCGACCAGGATTAAATCTCACGCCGATTGTATGGCCTGGGAGTGCACGTCCGATGCGCTCAATCTGATTAAGTGAGCAGGCATTCACCTGAACACCTAATTTTAAGAGTTCGGCAAAATCATCGGGTAGCTCCTGCGAGGATAAGGAAATTTTTTCTGGGGATACTCCCGCATGGATTGCTCGACGAACCTCCCACCCTGAACTCGCATCAAAATTTAATCCCAAGCCGTCGAACAATCGAAGGATGGAAGCGTTGGGGCAGGCCTTCATTGCAAACCGCACGGTTAGACCAAAGGAATTTGGGAAAGCTAACATACCCTTAGCTTGGGTAGTTAAGGTCGTCTCATCGTAGACGAAACAGGGCGTTCCATGGGCTGACGCTAGTTGGTCGGCCTGGGTTGGATTTAAAAATGGGTGTTGGTCCACGGTAGTATGCTGGAGACTTTGGCATTCTCGGGCCATCCTTCCAGCCTTTTCAATTTTATGACACCGCTTGCCACCCCGCCCCGACCTGATTGGGATGGGTGAGTCTCTCCTATGGCCGAACTCGATACTATCGTTGCAACCTCTACCCCCTCCGGAAAATCTGCTCTGGCGGTGGTACGGGTGGATGGACCTTTGGCCCCGAGCATTATTCATTCCGCTTTTGGTCGAAAAAATTCTCTGACCATAAAACAGGCAACCACGGGAATCTGGAGAGATATAAATGGGGAACCTGTTGATCAAGTCGTTGCCCTTCTTTGGGCCAACGGAAAATCTTTTACGGGCAGTGACTCCCTAGAAATTACCTGTCACGGAAATCCTCTCATCGTCCGTCGTCTTATCGAAGATTGCATCGCCCGCGGTTGTCGAATGGCCGAGCCAGGTGAGTTTACGCGTCGGGCTTTCTTGGCAGGGAAAATGGATTTAACTCAGGCTGAAGCAGTAGCAGATTTAATTCATGCGAGTTCGGAGCGCGCCCTCTCTTCGGCTCGTCGTATGTTGGCGGGCGAAATGGGAAAATTAGTCGCGGGTTGGACAGATCGCCTATTACAGGCCCTCGCCATTCTGGAGGCACATATCGATTTTCCTGAAGAAGATATTCCGCCCGAAAACCCACAAGGACCATTGATTTTATTGAGTAATATTGCGTCAGAACTTTATGGATACGCGGCATCATCCAAACATGATTCTGTTTTAAGAACTGGTTTAAAACTGGTGGTTGTCGGCTCCCCCAACGCTGGTAAATCTAGCTTGGTTAATGTTCTTTCGGGAACCGAGCGCGCCTTAGTTAGTGATGAGCCCGGCACGACGCGCGACTTTTTGGAAGCACCCATCGCAGGATTACCACTCGCGGTGACCGCGATTGATACTGCGGGGTTACGCGATGGCGGATCGGTTTTAGAAAAAGCCGGCATGGTGCGCTCACTCGAACAAGCGAAGTCCGCTCACTTTATTATTCTGGTAGTGGACGCTTCACTGCCTCCCCCTACCCTACCCGATTCACTTTTAGTTTTATTAAATCCATTGAAAACTTTGGTCATAAAAAATAAATCGGACTTACCTGAACACCCCGGTTTCAAAAATTTCTTACCAGATTATATCAAAATTAAAACCTGCCTGCTGGATGGGCGAGATGCAGGAAAATTAAGAGCTGAACTGGGCGATATCCTGATCGCTCGTCAATTAGCCCCTGGGGCCGAAGATCTCGTTGTCAGTGTCCGCCACGCCGAAGCCCTGAAGCATGCAGCCGAAGCTCTAACTAGGGCTATTGGCCATTTATCTCCCCCCATACACACTGAATTGGCTGCTACCCACTGCCGGGAGGCCCTTGACTCCCTGGGAGAAATCGTGGGAAGAATTGATAATGAGCGAATGCTGGACAAGTTGTTCGCTTCCTTCTGCATAGGTAAGTGATTTCCTCTGCTAGGAGGAAATCCTCCTATGCAACCTGCTAAAGAAATAAGACTCGGCCCACAAAAGCCCTACGACGTTATTGTCTGCGGTGCGGGCCATGCTGGTGTTGAAGCCGCTTTAGCTGCCTCGCGCATGGGTGTGGATGTCTTATTACTTAGCGGAAACATTGATACCATTGCTCAAATGAGCTGCAACCCCGCCATCGGGGGCCAAGCCAAGGGTCACATTGTCAGAGAAATCGATGCCCTTGGCGGAGAAATGGGAATCACCGCCGACGTTACCGGAATCCAGTGGCGCCTTCTAAATTCATCTAAGGGCCCAGCCGTCCAAGCACCCCGCGCCCAGTGTGATAAAAAGGCCTACCAGTTCCGACTCAAACACCGCTGCGAACTTCAGCCCGGACTTACTATTTTCCAGGCTATGGTCACCGGCCTGATCTTTGATCGGGGTAAAGTTATCGGCGTTAACACCAACCTTGATTTATCTTTCTACTCGAAAACCGTGGTCGTGACTACCGGCACTTTTTTGAGAGGATTAATGCATATCGGTTCTAATAAAACCGAGGGCGGTAGACTTGGAGACTTTAGTTCTAAGTCGTTGTCCAGCAGTTTCTTAGACGCTGGAATCGAACTACAAAGGCTCAAGACCGGCACCCCTCCAAGAATCCTAGGAAGCTCGATTGATTTTTCTAAATGTGAGGAGCAAGCGGGCGATCAATCCCCTACTCTTTTTGCCTTCCATGACACCCGCCAAGACGGCGACTTGTTCCACGTGGAACACTCGGGCCAAACTCTACCCGGCTGGACACCAGGATCCAATCAGGTCTCCTGCTGGATGACTGAGGCCTCGGGCCTAACAGGAAAAATCGTCCAAGAAAACCTACACCGCTCCCCCCTTTACGGCGGCGAAATTAAAGGTGTGGGCCCGCGCTATTGCCCCTCCATTGAAGATAAGTTTGTTAAGTTCTCCGAAAAAGAAAGCCATAAGCTCTTTTTGGAACCCGAAGGTCGAAATACCAACGAATGGTATATCAATGGGCTTTCGACGTCCTTGCCATTTGAGGTTCAGCTTGAAATGCTTCATTCAATCGCGGGCTTAGAAAACGCCGTGATGTTAAGGCCGGCTTATGCAGTTGAATATGACTTTGCTCCACCGACCCAGCTTTATCCAACCCTAGAGTCTAAAAAGGTTCAGGGCCTATTCTTTGCCGGTCAGATCAACGGAACATCGGGATATGAGGAGGCTGGTGCGCAGGGTCTGGTGGCAGGAGTTAATGCGGCTTCGGTTTGTAAAGGGTTGACCCCCATGGTGATAGGACGAGATGAGGCCTATATTGGGGTCCTGATTGACGACCTGGTAACCAAGGGAACCCAAGAGCCATATCGAATGTTTACGAGCCGCGCCGAGTATAGACTTTTATTCAATCATGGTAGCGCCGAGCTTAGACTTAACTCTAAAATTTCAAACTACGGATTGGTTAGCCCCGAGCGCATTGGTCGAATACAATATAAGGTCGAAAGGGTGAACCACTGGGTAGAATACATGGAAAAGATTAATATAGCAGGGGGCATAGCAGGGGACGT
>JBBAUZ010000004.1:40210-53932 GCA_040397965.1 Opitutales bacterium
TTCTGGGGGTTGGTTTTACTTTAGTTATGTCCAACCAAGACACCGAGCACATGAAGAGAATTTTTGTGGTCGATGATGAAGCGGACGTGACCGAGCTCTTGGAATATAAATTGAAGCAGGCCGGTTATGCGGTACGCGCAATTAATGATCCGTTGCGCACTATTGGTTTAGCGAGAGACCTTCGTCCGGATTTAATTATTTTAGATATGATGATGCCTGATTTATCCGGAGTTCAATTATTACGGATGATTCGTGGTGACGGCGTGTTGCAAGATACTCCGATTATTTTTCTCACCGCTAAAGGTGATATTACCGATAAGGTGAAAGGGTTGGAGTCGGGCGCGGATGATTTCATGACCAAGCCCTTTGACGCACGTGAACTTCTTCTACGGGTGAAGTCTTTATTGCGTCGCGCAAAATCTGCGGCCGCCAAACCTTCAACGCGCCTAAGCGCTGGGGCTTTATTAATGGACATCGAAAAACATGAGGTGACCTCCGAGGGTAACGTTGTCGACCTGACGGCTACTGAATTTAAACTTCTACGTATTTTATTGGAACGTAAGGGCAGGGTACAGTCGCGCGATGAACTGTTGGCAGATGTATGGAACTATTCTCCTGATTTAGAAACGCGCACCGTGGACACACACGTGCGACGCCTGCGCGAGAAGCTGGGTAGCACGGGTGACACCATTGAAACCATTCGTGGTGTGGGTTATCGTATTTCTAACTAAAAATGATGAGTTCACTCCCTTGGATTTTTTTAGGGGGCTGTGTAATTTTTTTAATTTACCTAATTTTTGTTTTGGAAGACTTGGTGCGATGGGCCCGCCAAGCCATCTTACAAAATGATTTTAAGAACCGTCCGTCGGGGTGGCTGACTTCGTGGCTTGGTTTTGATGATCTCTATCACGCCATCGAAGGCAAATCGCTCACTGAAGGAGAGATTAGTTTAGCAGCGTCAAAACGGATTGAAACGCTACTTTCACCTCTCACGGATGCCGTGCTGGTGGTCGACGCTAAAGATTTACTTCGCTTGGCTAATCCAGCCGCAAAAGCACTTTTTAATATCAGGGATGATGAATTAGGCGGATCATTTATTCCTTTGGTGAAAAGTGCTGAGTTTATCGATTTAGTACGTCGCGTGCGCAAAGAGGGTGGAGCTAGTGCTACGATTTTATTACATCGCTCTCCATTGGCAGACTCATGGGTGCAGGCCTCGGGCGCCCAAACTGACCCCGAAGCATTTGGAGAGGGTGCAGTTATTTTCGTTTTAACGGAAGTAACCGCCTTAAAGCGCCTCCAATCAATGGAGCGCGAGTTTGTGACTAATGTTTCTCATGACCTACGGACACCTGTAACTATTCTCCGGGGATACGCAGAAACCCTCGCTGACGATTTTGAAATACTTTCACCTGAAGATCGCAGTCGATTTATCAAAAAAATCGTGGGCTCGGTGGGCAGATTACAAAGTTTAGTGGAAGGTCTATTGGCACTGGCGAGTTTAGAAAGCTCAACCGATGCAATGAATTATACTCCTGGGGCTATTCACAAAGCCTGTCACGAGGTGGCGGAGGAGTTTGCTGCACGTTGTCGCGCCGCACACGTGGACCTAAAACTTGATTTAGGAAATAATAATGGCGGAGTGGCGGATCCTGTTCAGGCTCGTCGTCTTGTTCAAAACCTCATCGACAACGCGCTTTCTCATGCGGCTGGTGCCACGCAGATTATTGTGCGGACTCATGAAACCGAAAATGGTTTTACCCTGGAGGTCGAAGATGATGGCTCAGGCGTATCACCCTCGGACATATCAAGAATCTTTGATCGGTTTTATAGAACCGATAAATCGCGCAGGGCAGGGGGGAGTGGCCTGGGGCTAAGTATCGTTCGCCAGGTGGTTGAGCTACATGGTGGCACCGTGGGGGCAACTAACGTGACCCCCAAGGGCTTAAAAATAACGGTAACTATTCCTTCATCGACCTAGCTATCCGTTAGAAATTGGAGCGCGCGACTGGACTTGAACCAGCAACAGCCACCTTGGCAAGGTGGTACTCTACCATTGAGCTACACGCGCTTTCGAAGAATTAAGCAGACAACTCGAGGGCTTACCTGTCAAGCCTTTGGGACAACCTATCCCTAATTGGCTTAGGGGCGGGGTATAAGCCCTGTTTTTTAATTCTTTCGGCGACCTCGTCCGACATCAGCCAGGTTAAAACTTTGCTCATTTCTTTCTCCTTGGTGCTTTTTACATAAATATAAAGCGGGAGACGTAATGGATAATCTCCGTTATAAATATTCATCTCATTAGGTACATAAGCAACCCTGGGGCGCCCCGGCCTGCCGTCGGCAATAGACATCACTCGGCCTGCTGTGGGAGTGTTTGCTGGCATAATGACGGCGATGCCAAATCTTGATTCTATATTTTCCTGAATGGTTATCGCTTCCATTCTTTGTTTAACATTTGTTTTTAGTTCATCTCCATTTAAAACAAATCCAACGAAAAATTCTTGGACAAAGGAACCAGCGGGAGAGTGGATAATGGGGGAAACAATCTCTGATTGGGTGGCACCGGGTAAATCATTCCATGTGGTTACTGGGTCGCGAGCTGACTTCGAAAATATTCCACGAAGCCCCTCAAGGTTTACCTGGGTTAATGTATTTTCTTTGTGGACTATTAAAGCAGCGGCGGCGTTCGCTAATAAGTAGCGGTTAAAAAAAACATCCTTCGAGGGCTTAGGATCCTCTTCGTTTTCTCTTAAGAATAATATTCCTATGCTGGCCCTGTCTTCTAATAAGGCGCGTCGCGCAGGCATGGTTCCGTTAAAATTCGCCTTCGGGGCACCCGGAAGTTTGTTAATGTCTTTAAGTGTTTCTTTGAGAATGTCAGAGCCGACGATTTCGTTCGCGGACAGCGGGGACACCAAACAAAGGAGTAATAAAATTATGCGCATTTTAGGTGTTGGGTTTGATTTCCACCTCAAGTTCGGGCCATTGCAAAAGTTTTCGGTGGAGGGTGCGACGAGAGATACCCAGAGATTCTGCTGCTTTGGTGCGATTACCGCCGGCATTCGCTAGGGCCTGCTTAAGTAGATTTTTTTCGTTTTTCTCTTTATCAAAAACCCCGGGCTGCAGGGCCATTGGATAAAGCGGTTGGGCGACTACGGGCAATTGAGTGAATCTTGAATCCAGGTCGGCCACCTCAATGGTCTTACCCGACTTTAAAACAGAGAAGTTTTCGCAGCTGTTTCTTAATTCACGAATATTCCCGGGCCACGCATAGCCAACTAAGACGGCTAGGGCTGGGTTGGATATTTTTGCTTCTGGTAAATTATTTTCCTGGGCAAATTTTTTGAGGTAGTGAGTGAGTAATAGTGGAATGTCGTCTTTTCTTTCCCGAAGGGGTGGCAGTCGGAGAGGCACGACGGATAATCTATAAAACAGGTCTTCTCTAAATTTTCCTTCTGCCACCATTTGTCTTAAATCTCTATTGGTCGCACAAACCAAACGTAGATCGAGTGAAATGGGCTTGTGTGATCCGAGGCGCTCAACGCTGCGTGTTTCTAAAAATCTTAATAACTTTATTTGAGTGGTGGCATCAATTTCACCAATCTCATCTAAAAACAGGGTGCCTCCATCGGCCGACTCAAATCGTCCAACGCGTCTATCGTTTGCTCCAGTAAAGGCGCCCTTTTCATGACCGAATAATTCACTCTCTAAAAGATTTGCTGGAATAGCCGCACAGTGCACGGCCGTGAAGGGTCCCTTCGCACGGGGGCTCGCTTGGTGAACCATTTGTGCAAAAAGTTCTTTGCCTGTCCCGGTTTCACCTAGCAATAAGACGGTCGCGTTGGATGCGGCAACGGTACGCACTTGCTCAATCGCTTTTTGTAAAGCCTCGGAAGATCCAATGACCTCACCGAGTGAAAATTTTTTGTCGAGGCGGGTTTTTAAAGCGACCACCTCTTTTTCGGTCGTTCTCGCTTTGAGACCACGCTCTAAAATTATTTCTAATTGTCTTAAATCAACGGGCTTTTGTAGGAACCAGTAAGCCCCTTTGTTCATTGCTTTAACCGCTGTTTCTACATCCCCATAGGCAGTCATCATAATACAAACGGGTTGTGGTGATAGTTTAAGGGCCCGATCAATCACAGCCATCCCATCTTCACCGGCCATGCGCAAATCAGTCAGCACGGCATCGGGTTTAATATCTTGCATGAGTCGTGCTGCCTCCGTCGCATCTTTCGCAATAAACGTTTCGTATTTATCTTCGAGCGCGAGTCTTAGTCCATCGCGTGTAGATTTTTCGTCGTCAACAATGAGAACGGTTGGCTTCATGGATTTTCGTTAGAAGGTTGTGAGTGGGTGGCCAACCAGGCGCGCTCTGCTTTCTTTTCTAATGCTTCTCTAGCGCGATCCACTTCAGCTAGGCGTGCCTGAAGTCGGGCGTTAGCCACGGCTGATAAGTCATCGAGGTCGCTTAAATAAACGCCATCCAGCTGCCGACACTCGGAAGAGAAATTACGGGGCACTCCTAAGTCTACCATAAGCAGGGGTTGATCTTGGCGACGGGTAATAACTTCTAAAACGCTTTCGTGGACGAGGAGAGGGCGATCAACTTGAGCACATCCAATAATCACATCATGGGTATGTATTTGTCGAAGCGCATCAGTTAGAATGAGCGATGACCCAGAAAATTCTTCGGCGAGTATTCTAGCATTCTCAAAGGTGCGCGAAGCTACGGAAATTTGTGTAGCGCCGCGCGACACCAAGGCTTGCACCACCTGGCGGCCGACATCGCCAGTACCTAATACTAAAATTCGTGCCTTCTCGAGTGAACCAAAAACTCGGCCTGCGAGATCTACGACAATATTTCCAATGCTCACTTGTCCTTGGGCAATGCCCGTATGGGTGCGCGCCCAGGCACTCGCTTGGAATGCTTTTTGAAAGATTCGGTTAAGTACTGGTCCGGTCATACCGCGGGCGAGCGCATCTGCATAGGCGCTCTTAACCTGACCGGCAATTTCGGCCTCACCCACCATTTGAGAATCAATACCCGAGGTGACAGAAAACAAATGTTCCACGGCCTTTTGTCCTGGGATCGCTTTTAAGTGTGCATCTAAAAAATCTGCTTCAACACCAGTCGCTCTTAATAATGCGGTGCGGGCGTGTAGAGCAACGGCCTCATCTCCCACAACATAAACTTCTAAACGATTACAGGTGGTTAACAATACCGCTTCGCCTAAACCTAAATCACGGGCGGTGTTATAAAATATTTTTTTTCCTTCATCGGAAAGTGCGAAAGCCGCCCGGGCATCTAATCCGGCGGTGTGGTGGGTGGCGCTCAATGCCACCAGGGTTGGTGCATTCGTCTTCATTATTTAGGTGTCGCCGGAAGCGATAACCACAGCGCAACAAGGGCAGGGAGAAGTATGAAAAGTGAGGTGCGGGCGAAACGGGCCGAGCTCATTTGGTGGCGACGGCGTTGAATAATTAATATTAAACACCCCAGCCAGGTGAGGAGGGCAAAAATTAATTTGGGGAGTTGGATTAAGTTTAGTGAGCTTTGAATCCAGTCGGCGGCGCCAATGATTAACGAAATGCCCAATATCCAAACGACGGCGCCCATTAATTGTGTGCCGATTTTATCCATCGGAACCAGCGAGGGCAGGATTGAATAGATTCCACCAAATTTTCTTTTGGCTAATGCTCTGTCTTGTAAAAGATAGGCGATGGCGTTCAGCGTTTGGGCCACTAAAATTCCGTAGGCTAAAATCGCGGTGCCCACATGAATGATAATTAATGGACGACCCGCGTGTTGGGCAGGCGCAGTTGTAATGCCCAACCATTCCGCAATAAATATACAAGTGGCAGTTAAAATACTTACCAACCAAACAGGTAGGCGGTGATTAAAAACCAGATCGAGAAATATTGAGAGACCGGCAAAACCCCAGGCAATTGAGAGAAGAATTTCGCCGGCTCCATTAACGGGCAAATCATTTAAAACCAATCCCCTGTAAGCGAGTAAGCCCGAGAGCATCAACCACGTGGCCCTAAATAACCATAACGCGACCTGGGGAAACTTATACTTCGTGCTCCTAAATCCCAAATCCAACGCATAGGCTAAAACGAAAGCCCAGGCGCAACCAAACCAGGCAAAGTCTGGTGATGCTACAGCTGGGATGGCCTCGACTGGCGACATAGGCTGAAAACTAGGTGGGTGTGACATTTTGGCAACCCTTCGAGTGCTTAAACGGTGTTTTCTTGCTATTTTTGCTATTTTAAGCCACTTTTTATCAATTATGGCCTATAATCCTTACGATCTTACCCAACACCCACCCCGCAGCCCTCGCTGTCGTCTTGGGGGGGTCGTCATTCTTCCACGCCTTCTTGATAAGGCCCGGGCAACGATCAACAAGGTTCAGGGAGAATACACCTATGGCTGTTCGTTGGATCGCTATGTTTTAGATTTTTTTGGAATCGATGAAAAAGCCCTGCTCGACCAAGTCGCCAAAGGTTTGGGTGATGGAGAAATTTTTGCGTGGATTGTAGCGAATGCAAAACACAAACGTTCCGGCCAAGAAATCTTTGCGTTTAGTTCCTATCATGATCAGCGCACGGGCGGCTCTCCAGAAAAACGTGAACGCATGTCGCAATACCAGTCATCCACTCCTGCAGGAGCAAAACGTGAAGATGTTTTTACCTGGTTTGATGTTTTAGATTTAGATGATCACCAAAGTTTTGGCGGAAAAGTATAGTGCTTATTAATCAATAAAATCAGGGTTTTCTTTCATTGTTATCGTGAAGCGTATTCTCATTGTCTGTAAGGGTAACATTTGTCGTTCGCCCACGGCCGCAGTTATTTTAGATACTAAAGCCCGCGCCATCGGATTAAACATTGAAGTCGATTCAGCGGGTACAGAAAATTATCATGTGGGCGATGCTCCTGATGTGAGATCCATTCGTCACGCCGCAAAGCGTGGTTATGATTTAAGTAAAAAACGCGCCCGACAAATTCAAGTAGAAGACTTTGAAAAGTTTGATTTTATTTGGGCGGCAGATCACGAAAACATCGACGTCTTGAAAACCATTTGCCCGGAATTTTATTACTCTAAAATCGGTCTTTTTTTAGGAAATAAGCCCTTGCCTGATCCTTATTACGGTGAGGCTAAAGACTTTGAAAATGTCTTAAATTTAGTAGAGCAGCGCGTGGAAATGATAATTAAATCAACCAGCTGGATGAACTGAAGGGTTGCTCCAACCGAGACCACGCCTTTGTTTAATGAAAGCCGATGTACCAAGTTAATTTTAGCGATCAAGCCATGCGCGAACTGGCCAAAATTCCTACCTTGGAACAAATGGATGTTGTCGAAGCGTTTACCTCTTTAACGCCTGAATTATTAAATACTGGTCGGTCCGATTTAGGGAAAGTCACGCGGGGTGGACTCACTTATCATCGGCTTAGGGTGGGGGAGTTTAGAATTTACTTTGAGTCCAACGAGACCTCCTTAGTGGCTCATTATATTTTACACCGACACACCTTTGCAGATTTTGCTTTTCGTAGTCGGCTGCCGGTATCTGAAGACGAAGCAGTCATTGAAAAACAGAGTAGTTTTTGGAAGTTTCTTGATGAACCTAAATAATTTATGAGTACTCCACCCGAACCGCGTCGCTATCAATCTGCTGAAGAAGCGGCTCATATTTATTTACTCCCAAACTTATTTACGGCTGGGAATATGTTGTGTGGTTTTTTAGCGATTAAAAACTGCATTGAAGCGCATTTTACGGGTCTCGATGCCAACGCCCGCTCCGAGCATTACATTATGGCCGTGTGGTTTATTATTTTCGCCTGCGTTTGTGATATGTTTGATGGACGTATTGCCCGGGCTACCCACCGTGAATCCTTGTTTGGGGCGGAGTTTGATTCGATGGCTGATACTGTTTCTTTTGGGGTCGCCCCCGCGTTGATGGCTTGTTTCTTGGTGATTAATCCAAATCAAAACGAAGAATATATTAAGCTCTCCACTTGGTTATTAGCTTTTATTTATTTGTTATGTGTCGGCGTGCGTTTGGCTCGTTTTAATGTACTCACCAACCCTTTAATTCCTGGGAACGAAAAGCGATCAGCGGGGGGAGATTTTGTTGGGTTGCCGAGTCCGGCCGCAGCGGGATTAATGGCGTCCATTGTTCTGGCACTTTCTAAGGTTATGAATGTTTCGGGCACGAATGATCAGCTCGATTTAGTGTCCAAGTCTTGGTCTTGGGTTTTATTACCCCTCATGCTTATTGTTTCCTATTTAATGATCAGTAATGTTCGTTTTCCTAGTCTGAAGAAGATAAATTGGAACACTCGAACTAAGAGCAAAGGTTTTGTCTTAATTATTTTTGTAGGCCTGGGGCTGTTTTTATTCCGCGAGCTTTCGATGCTGCTCGTGTTCTTAGGGTATATAACCTGGGGGGTGATTAGACATTTCTTTTTTCTTAAAAAAGAGGAAACTGACCCAGCACCCGAGGATGATGAAACTGTTTCTTAAATGTTAATAGGTGGTGAAAAAACTGTGTTTATAGGTAGGTGTTAATAAACTAAGGCTTATTCACCAGTTGGGCACAGCCTTGGATAAATCCCATATCCCCTTAACTCAACGGCTTGCAGTATTATACACGGATTTCCGCCTTCTACTGTTACTAATGTATTTAATTAAATAAGATATATATATTAAGCAGAGTGTGTATTTGTAATTATTGCAGTGTTGCCACTGCCCCCTGACGTCTCCCATTGTTGACCCATCATGAAGTTCAAGGTTAACCGAAATCATCTATTCACTGGTCTCACGAGCGTTACCAACGTCGTTGGCACCCGTGCCACCATGCCGATTTTACAAAATGTATTAATCGAAGCAGAAGGCGATACGGTCACCCTCACCACCACGAACTTAGATCTCGGCATTTGTGCGCGCGTTAAAGCTTCAGTTTCCTCCCCAGGAAAAATTACCTTACCGATCAAGCGTTTAGTCCCCATCATTCGTTCTTTACCGAATGGCGATGCCACACTGGAAATCACCGGAAAAGATCGTGTAAAAATAACCTCGGGCAGTTCCGTTTTTCAAGTCGTTGGCTTATCCGCCGAACAATTTCCTCCCCTCGCAACTTTTTCTGGCCAATCCAAAATTTCTATCGAGCAAGATGATTTAGGATCGATGCTTAGAAAAGTTAGCTACGCACAATCGACCGATGAAAACCGATACATTTTAAACGGTGTATTTTTTGAATTTGCTAACGGAAAACTTACCGTGGTTGCGACCGATGGTCGTCGGTTGGCGAAATGCGAAAGAGAATTAGCCGGCCCCGATAAGCCCCTCTCCTTTATTTTGCCCGCCCGTACAATTGCTGAGCTACAACGTCTATTTAAATCCGGCAGCAAGGTACATATTTTAAACAACGAAAGACAGGTTAACTTCATCATTGATATTCCTAAGAATGACGAAGGATTGGTCGACCGCATCCAACTGGTTTCCAAAGTAGTTGAAGGCAATTACCCGAACTATCGCCAAGTGATTCCGAAAGATGCCGGCAGCAAAGTACGCCTCGAGAGAGAAAAGTTTTTAGATACCGTAAACCGCGCGTCACTCATGTGTGATGATCGCAACAACACTGTCCGCCTCACGGTCTCAAAGAAAACCCAAAACCTGGAAATTTCTTCGAAGTCGGAAACGGGTGAATCTCAAGAACCCATTGCGGTGAAATACGACGGCCCTGATGTAAACATTGCGTTCAATCCAGGCTACGTGATCGACCCATTAAAAGCTTTAACCGAAGACGAAATAGATTTCGAGTTTAAGGACGACATGTCCCCAGGTGTTATCCGTGCCCTTAAAGAAGATTTTCTCTGCGTCGTGATGCCGCAAAGAATTTCTTAATTCAAAGTCCGGGTACCGTACAGTCAGGGAGGTTCTTAATGGCTTCTAAAATCCTTCTGGAGGCTTCGCCGCTCCGATCAGGATGTCCGTGCCCCGGATCATAATCTGCGGGCAATAGAGCATCACCAAACCTCACGCGCACGCGGGCATTCCCGGTAGGGAAGTAGGCATTGCGTGGGAGGACATCGTTAGCCCCACGTATATGAATGGGCACCACGGGCACGCCAGACTTACAAGCAAGCAGTCCGGCGCCCGCCTTTGCCTCTTTAATAATACCATCATGACTGCGCGTGCCTTCGGGAAAAATAAGCAGACCTTGTCCGTTTTTTAAAGCCTGAAGGGCGATGCGAATCGCACCGATATCGGCCTCGCCGCGGTCTAACGGAATTGAATTACAGGCACGGATTACCGCCCCAAATAAAGGATTATCAAAAAGCGTCCGCCTTGCGATAAAGGAAATTTCTCGAGGCAGACAGGAACCCAACAAGGGAGGGTCCAACATGCTTTGGTGATTGGATGCAAAAATACATGCACCCTTCGGCACTTTTTCCCAGCCCTCTACTTCCAAGGAGGCAAAAACTTCTGCAAACGCACGTGCCCCATGATAAACCGATTTATAAATGAGATTTTTAGAAACTAAAATCATTTTCCACGACCCGCCTCTAAAATAATTTTCTCAATTTTTTCGACAACCGCAGCTAACGAAAGGTTTGTATTATCAATACGCAAGGCACCGGAAGCACACACCAAAGGAGCGGTGGTGCGCGAAGAATCAATTTTATCTCTTTGCACAATAGAATCCACAATGCCCTCGTCTTTTCTTCTTTGATTTCTCGCCGAAGCCTCGGCCTCCAAATAAATTCTTACCGTAGCCGTCGGTAAAACCACGGATCCAATATCCCGACCTTCCATAATCAATCCAGCAAAACCATTTTCTTCGGCGACTTGTACTTGGTTTCTTTGATAAGCTAAAATGAAGGCGCGGACTTCGGGAATCGCAGCGAATTGCGAAACCGAGGCATTAACGACCGCACTTCTTAATTCAGCTTCGCCTAAAACTTTATTATTTAACGAGAGAAAAGCAGAATTACCCGAAATAAAAGTAGAGAGTTTAATTTTTGATAAGGCGCCCTTAACCGCCACAGTGTCCTGGGGGTTAACGAAACTTTGAAGTAAAGAATGCGTTAAGCTTCTATAGTGTGCTCCGGTATCAACATGGAGAAAGCCCAGTCTTTCGGAAAGCATTCGCGAGGTACTCGACTTTCCACATGCTGCACCGCCGTCCAACCCAACACTGACAAAACGAGTACGGAGTGACTCTAGTGCAGAGAAAAAATGAGGGAATGTTTTACTCGTACATTTTGGATCTAAAATTTCAATCCATGGACGGCCATCTCCCCATAAATCAAAAGAACCTAAAATTCCAAAACTCATTGCCATCCGATGGTCTTCATAGGTGTGAATAGAAACCGGTTTATTAGCTGAAGCTTTTTTAAGGGCCTCCCGACTAGGATAAATGGTTAGAGAGGAAAGAGTATCATCAGCCCGTAATTCTTGTGAAGTAGGGTGGGTTTTAATCCCGAGTCGCTCCAGTTCTGTGGCCATCGCTAAAACGCGATCGGTTTCTTGTTTTCGGGTGTGACCGATATTTTTAATGGTCGTGGGCTTGTCGGACAGACTCGCGATGGTAGCCAATGTTAAAAAAGTATCTGAGAAATTATTAAAATCGAAAGAGCCGCCTTTTATTTCGGGCCAATGGTTAATCACTAAAGCGTGCCCATCATTATTTAAAACAGCACCACAGGCCTCAGCGACGCCAGCAAAAGCCGTATCGCCCTGAAGTCCACGTGGGTTGTAACCATTTACCCGAACACATGAATTTTTTCCGCTAATCGCAGGAAGGGCGATGAAGTAACTGGCGGCAGTGGCATCAGGCTCAATATCATAAACCCCCGGAGAGACAAAAGATCCGGGGTTTTCACAGCGCCATTCACCTGGGTTAATTTGTTTAATTGGACGCCCAAACTGCGCACACATCTTCTCGGTCATTTGCACAAATGGTTCCGAAACGGTGGAACCATTCATCAAGACCTTAGCGCCCGAGCTTAAGGGTAGAATCATTAACAAGGCTGATAATAACTGCGAGCTAGCCGACGCATCCACTTCACAACTTTTTAAATAACCCGACGTACTTAAAGTAAAAGGGAAAGAAAGCGTTTCTTTGCCATGGCTGTCGTGAGCAAAATTATCAGAGGAGCGGAGTGCATTAATCAGTCCAGCCATTGGGCGATGGCGCATGGCTTCATCCCCGTCCAAAAAATATTTACCCTTTTCGGATAGTGTAAGAAAGGCTGTTAAAAAACGCGCGGCTGTTCCTGCATTTCCAACATGCAGTTTAGCTTCTTTGGCAGGAATTTTTCCGGCCAGACCAATAACCCTTATGGTGTGGAGTGGTTTATCCACTTCTATGGTAAAACCAAGTTGTCTAAGCGAGGTGATTAAAATTTCTGTATCACGACTAAAAAGAGCGCCCCGTAAGAGAGTTTCTCCGTCGGCCAGGGCTGCTAAAATAAGAGCGCGATTCGTAATACTTTTTGATCCGGGAACCTGGGCGACCCCACGAGCAGGCGAGGTAAATGGCTTAATAACAATCGAATCACTCATGGGTTTGGTCTAACGATTGGCGAGCGATTCGGGCAGATTCAAGAATTTTACGTAAAGCCGTCGCATCTCCACGCTCAATTGCAGTGCGGAGATTTAAGGTTTGTTTTTCAACTTCTTTGAGGCCCTGAGAAACATGGACTGCGTTAGCTAATAAAATTCCGACCCAAAGATTTTCTTCACCGGCAGCAATCCGTGTAGAATCTTTTAATCCTGCCCCGACTGCCGCTTGATTGAAGCCAGGTAGATTTTTTACTGCTAACATTAAAGCAGCGGCGCTGGCGTGTGGGGTGTGACTGATGGCGGATACAATTTCATCGTGTTTCTCGGCACTACAAATAAAAGTTTTAGAACCTAAGCTCTTCCAAAAAAATTCTAATTTGCGAACCGCGGCATCTGGGTCGCCCGATTTGGGTGTGATAAAACAGAATCTACTTTCAAAGAGATCTGCTTGAGCGTTTTTTGCACCAGCCTTTTCTGATCCGGCCATTGGGTGTGAACCAATAAAAGTAATCTCGCGGGGGAGGGAGGTGGCAGCGGTTAAAACAGCGCCCTTGATGCTACCCACATCGGTCACCAAACATCCGGGACTTAAATGTGGAGAAATTTTCACAAAAGTTTCACTTATTTTATCAACGGGCGTGGCGATAATTACTAGATCTGCATCCTTTACAGAATCTTCCAGCACCGGGTGAACGTCCACCCAGCCAAGATTTACCCAAAAAGCTAAAGTGTTTGGGGAGTGGGACCAGCAGGAGAAGGCCGAAGACAGATTTCTCTTCTTTGCTGCTAATAAGACGGAACCCCCGATTAACCCAGCTCCTACCACAGATATGCGCTTAAAGTGTGACATTTTTAATTTAGTGTGGTCTAGGGTTGTTAAAGAGATAAGTTGAAACTACAAAATTTTTCAAAGAAGTAGCGATAAAATAGATAAAATGATACCTTCGCCCCCACCCCCACCCCCCCGCCCAAATTTTGTTAAAGGGCAAAATGTTAAGAATTTAGTCGAAACCGCTGCGTCGAAAGAAACCTTAAACAAATTAAAAAACGTCCTCATCGCTGGAGTGATGGTTGGGTGTATATTACTGGCCGCCTGGCTGTATACCTCAACTAGCCGATCTAACCGAGGTATTGGAAAAGAAATAAA
>JBBAUZ010000004.1:54032-58007 GCA_040397965.1 Opitutales bacterium
GAAAACAATTTTATAGAAAACTACCGCGACGTACTAAATACAGAATTTGGCCGGGTTGAGCGACTCGGGTCGAGGATGGAAACTTATTATTCTTACCCCATTTACAAAGAGTTAATGGCCTTTGAGAAAGATGCATCCTTAAAAGAAAAAGAAGAACAATGGAGTGAGGCTGAAAAATTATGGAACTTTGCCTTAGAGAAACAAAAACAAATCATCAATGCGCATCCGCTCAGCGAATACGCTGATCAAAAAAACAATGCGGCCTTAGAAAAAAAGCGGAATATTGCACGGGCCACTCCCGAGGTTAAAAAAATTAAAAATGAACTAGAAGAAATCAGAAATAAACTGAGAGAAAAGAACTATGAACAAGCCGTCGAAGAAACCAAAAAACTTTTAACAAGAGCCGAAAAAATAGAGCAAGCCAACCCCGGGGTTTTGCCGGAAGACTCGTTAACTATTCAAGAAATGTCTTTCATCACACGCCGTCAGGGAACCATAAAAATAATCAACAACGCCTTCGACGGACTTTTGATTAAACACCCAGTGAATAAAGAGATAAAAATGATGCGCCACGAAGTGACCCAATCATTTTATGAAGCAGTCACCGGGGTAAACCCCAGCGCGGTCGTACGGGGTAATTTACCTGTCGAATCCGTCAACTATGAGGACGTCCAAAAGTTTTGTCAGCAATTAGGCTGGCTGGTTGGAAAGAAAATAAGACTTCCGACCCCCGAAGAATTCATTCAAGCTGCGGGCGAATTCGGAGAAAAAATTAACCAAGAGCAAGCGTGGACATTTGATAATACCGATGGATTAACCACACGCAATGTTGCCACCACGCAAGTTAACGCAAACGGCTTCCACGACATAATAGGAAATATTGAAGAGTGGACAGAGGCTGGTCGAGCGGGCGACGAAGCCCCTATCTTAGGTGGGTGTGTGAACACTGTGATCAAAAAAGATTTTCCACGGCGACAATCCCCGAAGCGTGAAAGAAGTCGCACGCTCGGCTTTCGCGTCGTCCAAGAATAACGCCCACCATGAAAACACTTATCAGCCTTTATGATCCCAAAAATTATTTTCAAAGGCTGCTAATATATTTTTTGGTTTATGCCCCCATCATAACCTTGGTCTTTTGGTTGAGTTACGAAATTAGATTTATCAGCGACCTAAAAAATAGTACCGGGAGTGGGTTAATTAATAAAGAAAGTCTCAACAGCTTTTATTTAGACTATCAGCGATATAATGCGCTTCTTTGGATTATACCATTAAAGTTTATTGTATTAGGACTGGGTTCACATTACCGCAGCGCCCTAAGATATTTTCGCCTGCATGATGCGATGCGCATCATTTATTCTCTAACTATTGCCACGGTCATAATTTATTTAATTCCCGTGGTGTATGGTTTAATAAATTCCGACCCCCAGCATACGATCTATAACATTCCTCGAAGTATTATATTGGTTGATTATAATCTTTCAGTGTTAATGTTTTTGGGGGTTCGCGTAGCGATTCGAACTTTAAACGAACGCCGAAAACAAAATAAAAACGAAAGTAAAATTACTAAAAAAGTAGCGATTATTGGTGCCGGTGCCATCGGCGAACAAATTCTCATTGATTTATTAAAACGCAAAGCCGATGGCCTCGAACCAGTTTGTTTTTTAGACGATAACCCCAAGAAACACGGCGTAGATATTCACGGAATACCTGTATTGGGCTTCCCAGAAATTTTACCCGAAATAAAAGACCGTGCGCAAATTAACGAAATCATTTTAACCCTGCCATCTACGGCGAGTAAAAGAATCAAAGAGATTAATGCGCTAGCCCAGAAAATAGGAATAAAGTCATTAACCATTCCCACCCTGGGCGATTTAACTTCGGGTCGCATAACTTTCACAGACTTACGCCCCGTATCTTTAGAAGATTTGCTGGGTCGCCCCCCGGCCGATTTGGATGCCGAGGCCATTGCTGAACTTATTCAAAGCGAGACGGTTTTAGTCACTGGTGCGGGAGGAAGTATTGGTAGTGAAATCGCACGTCAGGTAGCCCAACGTCGCCCAAAACAACTAATCATTTTAGATCAGTGCGAAGTTTTACTTTATAGTATCGAACAAGAATTAATATCCCGAGGCCATGGAGATGTAGTTTTTCCACTCGTGGCTGACGTGACGGATTCCGCACGCATGGAATATGTTTTTAAACGCTTTAAACCCAATTTAGTTCTTCATGCCGCCGCCCATAAGCACGTCCCCATGATGGAGTCACAACCCGGCGAGGCACTCAAAAATAATACACTTGGAACCACACTCGTGGCTAAGCTCGCTTCACAGCACGGCGCGAAAAAGTTTATATTAATTTCCACAGATAAAGCGGTTAACCCAACAAACATTATGGGTGCCTCTAAACGACTGGCTGAAATTGCCGTTCAATCATTACAGCAGAAGCCAGAAAACAAAACCCGCTTTATTGCAGTTAGATTTGGTAATGTATTAGGTTCTTCAGGATCAGTGATCCCACTTTTCCAAAAACAAATCAAGGAGGGCGGTCCACTTACTGTCACCCACCCCGAGGTCACTCGCTACTTCATGACCATTCCTGAGGCTGTCGGCTTAGTACTCCAAAGTGCATGTCAGGGAAATGGCGGAGATATTTTAGTATTAGAAATGGGTAAACCACTGAAAGTAATCGACGTCGCCCGCCAGCTTATTGAATTGAGCGGCTTAAAACCAGACATCGATATAGAGATAAAAATAACCGGGCTTCGTCCTGGCGAAAAAATGTTCGAAGAAATTCAACACACCCGAGAAGAATATAGTCCTACCAACAACGAAAGAATTTTTAGATTTACTGGTCCGGTCTTAGAATACGCCTCCCTCGAACCTATCTTAAAAGAAATAAACTCGCTTATTTTAGAAGAAAATGAGGTATGTAAAATGGGCGTCCAAAAAATTGTCCCCGAATACAATCCACATATAAAATAAAATGTCATCGCCCCAAAAAAATCTCGTAGGAATTATCATGGGATCGCAAAGCGACTGGGAGGTGATGGAGCATGCCGCCAACCAGCTAAAAGAATTTAAAATCCCCTTTAAGGCAGAAATAGTGAGTGCGCACCGCACTCCCCTAAAATTAAAAGAATACGCACTACGAGCCGAGGCTGAAGGGTTTAAGGTTATCATCGCAGGCGCGGGTGGCGCGGCCCACCTTCCAGGCATGACGGCCTCAATGACAACTCTCCCTGTCATGGGTGTTCCCGTTCCCTCCAAAACTCTTGATGGCCTCGACTCTTTACTTTCGATCGTCCAAATGCCAGCGGGGATTCCCGTACACACGTTTGCGATTGGCCGAGCGGGTGCGATTAATGCCGCCCTCGCCGCCGCGGCAATTTTGGCGCTCAATGATAAAAGAATAGATAAAGAACTGAAAAACTTTAGAAAAAAACAAACGCAAAGAGTTTTAAAAAATTCCCGACCCACCAAAAAGAAGAAAAAATAAAATGGGCAAACCAGTTTCACCGGGGGAGACGATCGGAATTTTGGGCGGTGGGCAATTAGGACGCATGTCTGCGCAAGCTGCCCAGAAATTAGGATTTAAGGTTAAAATATTTGATCCGTCTCCAACCGTGTGTGCTACGGCGGTTGCCCAAGAGACCATCACCGCCCCCTGGAGTGATTTAAAAGCCCTAAAAAAATTTAGCCAGGGGTGTAGTCGGGTAACCCTAGAATTTGAAAACATACCTCCCAGCACAATTGATTTTGTAAATCAATTAACCCCCTGTCATCCCTCCGCCAAAGTATTGGAGATTTGTCAAAATCGCCAAAAAGAAAAAGAATTTCTTAGAGAAAATAAAATTCCCTGTGCGCCTTTTAGGGTGGTTAATACTTTGGATGAATTAAGAGCCGCGATTAAAGAAATTGGCTATCCCTGTGTACTAAAAACTGCGGTATTTGGTTATGATGGAAAAGGCCAAATAAA
>JBBAUZ010000004.1:58107-63164 GCA_040397965.1 Opitutales bacterium
AAGTCCTTAGCATTAAAAATTGTAGAGAAAATTAACTTAACCGGAATTTTGGCGGTCGAGATGTTCGTTTATAAAAATAAGATAATGGTTAATGAACTCGCCCCCCGTCCGCACAACAGCGGACACGTTACTTTAGATAACAATACCACCAGTCAATTTGAACAGCATATCCGCGCAGTTTATGGTTTGCCGCTTGGGCCAATCCAAACCCACACGCCTGCAGTCATGCTAAATATTTTGGGAGATGTTTGGATAAATGGTGCCACCCCCGACTGGAACAAGGCTACCCAATATCCCCATGTTAAACTACATCTTTATGGTAAGGGCCAAGCAGTACCAAAACGCAAAATGGGACATATAACTATTTTGGGTCCGACCCTAGAAGAGGCCCTTCAGCTGGCTCAAAAGATAGATAAAGAACTATTATCTTAATCAAGTAGTTCGGGGCGCCGGACAAAATAATGAATGGGGATCTGTCCCAGTGAGCCAAAGAGCAGGATGGCCTGAAACACGGGCATCCGTGCTTTTGTTTTAGCGGCCGTCGCAATATAATTTTTGGCCATAACTTCTGAGATCATCGCAAAAGCAAAAATAAATGAAGCGAGACAAATAATCCCAAAAATCACCCTCCAGTACTTAATGTCTTTGATTTTTTCAAAAGGGCTTAAAATTAGAAAACCAAAGAAAAGAAAAAACCAATTCTCCAAAGTTAAGGCCAGGGGGAAGGTAACGGTTTCAGGCTTCCAACGAGGGGGAATAGCAAACGAACCGAGAGACAAACCTTGAGACAATTCCAAGATGGCTAAAAAAATGATAAATAAGCCAAAAAAAGAGCAGGCCCAACGGGCATAAACCAAACCTCTTATAGTGGCGCTATTCATAACGACACTCAAATAGCCAAAATGAGTAATAGCAAGAGAACGAGGTTAAATTCTAAATAAAGCGACGTCGCTCCATTCCCCCATTGTCCGACCATCGGCCTGCACCTTTCCCCAGGCCTCTTGGCATTTCTTTGTAAAAAATTCCCGTACCGTTTCTTGTTCTTTATTTAAAATTCCACTTAAAACCAAAACCCCACCCGGGTTAATAGCTCGGACTAAATCATCCGCATAAATACAAAGTACATCACTAATAATGTTGGCCAATACCACGTCGGCGGTGCCAGTTAATTTAAATCCTTCTTCAAGGCCGGCATGATAAAAACAAACACTTTTGTCCGAAATATTATTTTCAATGCGATTGTTTTCACTGACCCGGACGGATTCAGGATCTCGATCAAAGCCGGCCACTGTTTGACAACCCAACTGCACAGCTGACAGAGCTAAGATGCCCGAGCCGCAACCAGCATCCACAACTTTGGTGGTGTTTGCAGGATGATTTTTTAGAAAATCAATTAAACGAATGACACAAAGACGGGTCGTCGGATGATCGCCCGTCCCAAAGGCTAATCCCGCATCAAACCAAATGACTGCATCGTCAGAAGGAACTTGGTAACTTTGTTTCATCCAAGACGGCACCCAGTGCAATTTATCGTAGTGCCAAGGCTTAAGATGTTCTTTGTAGGCCTCCTTCCAGTCTTTATCTTCAAGTTGTATCCAATCAAATTTTTCTGGGAGGTGCTTAAATTTTTTGCGCAGAAAGCGCCAGGATTCTTCTGCTTCTTCGTTGGAGTTAAAATACCCCATAACGAAATGCGGTTTGCCCGGACCCTCATGAAATAACATCCACGACGAGCGGGTTAATTCACAAAAAAAATCCTCAAGGGGTTGAACCAAGTCTTCATGAATGGGTACACGTAATTCTACCATAAAAAATTATAAAAGAGAAAGCTCCGCGATTACCTTCGGTAATAAAATATGCTCAGCAGCATGAATCTTTTCTGTAAACGATTCTAGGGTATCTGAACTTTCTCGAGAAACCCTAGATTGACCAAGAATTTTACCGCCATCCACGTCGGCGGTGACCCAGTGAACCGTGCACCCGCCCGCTTGAACACCCGCGCGCCAAGTTTGACCAATACCATCTAACCCGGGAAATTGAGGCAACAAGCTCGGGTGGATATTAATAATTTTGTTTTTAAAAGAATCTAATAGGGGGGCTTTTATAACCCGCATAAAACCAGCCAAGACGACTAAATCCACTTGATGGGATAAAAGGGTCTTCGCCCAAAAACTTTCTTGGTCGGGGGAAAACTTGGTTTTAAACGGCCCTGGATCTAAAAAGAAGGAGGGGATACCATAACGGGGCCCTAGTTTTAACATCGGGGCTACCGGATTATCGCAAAAAATTCCAACTATCTCCGCCCGCCCCAGCTGACCGCTTTGCTTTGCACGAAGGATGGCTTCGGCATTCGAGCCGCGTCCCGATCCTAATAAAGCAACACGCATGAAGTTAAATTGAACAGCGGATGCAGTACCGCAATTGTTTTTAATTAAAAAACACACTTTAAACTCTTCTTAATATAGTGATGCTTAAGACTTCTGAATTTATATGGAACGTCGCCAATTTTTTAAACTCATTGCCTTATCATCTTTTGGTGCCGCCATCCTGCCGGGATGTGTTGGTGGAGGGTCCTCGGGTGGATCGAGTGGAGGCTCGGTTACTTCATCCACAAATAAAACGTTACCACTTGGTGGTAAAACACTCCTGGGTATCGATGTTTTGCAGGCAGAAAGTTTTAATAGAATAAAAGGCTTACGCTGTGGATTGGTCACCCACCGCGCGGGGGTTAATGGTCAAGGGCAACGCACGGTCGATGTTTTGTTTAATGCACCCGGGGTGAAGCTAACAAAACTTTTTGGCCCCGAGCACGGCATTGATGGAACGATTGCCGCCGAGAAGAGTGTTAACAACGCCCATGATAAAAAAACCGGGCTCCCTATCTACTCTTTGTATGGAGCTACCCGACGCCCGACGCCCGCGATGTTGTCCGACCTAGATGTAGTCCTGATTGATTTTCAGGATATTGGTTCACGTTCATATACTTATATAAGTTGTATGAAATATGTGATGGAGGTGTGTTATAGTTTACCCCGACCTATTAAAGTAATCGTCTTAGATCGGCCCAACCCACTCGGCGGCGAAAAAGTAGATGGACCTTTTCTAGACACGAAGTGGAAAAGTTATGTTGGTGCCTATGAAATGCCCTATGTACACGGCTTGACGATTGGCGAAATTGCGCGATGGGCCGTCGCCACCCCAGGAGTTTTAGATCTATCCGAAGGCCAAAGAAAAAACGCGCAACTAGAAGTAATCAGCATGCGCGGTTGGCGTCGGTCAATGACTTGGAATCAAACAGGATTAACTTGGGTTGCTACGTCTCCACGCATACCCACCCCTCAAGCCGCGTTAGGCTATGCGATGGTTGGGTTGGGCTGTATTGTGGGCGGCTTCAGCCACTCTTTTGGGAATCAAATGCACTTTAGGTTTATAAAATATAGCAAAAGAAAATCAGCGGACATCGTTGTGGCTCTTGGTCGCTCCGTCCCTGGATTAAAATTAGAACCCAAAATTATGTCCGACGGAACACAGGGAGTTTACACACAGGTAGAAAATTGGAATCAGCTAAACCCCTGTGAAATTTCCCTGCACATGATGAAGCAGGCTTGCATTTGGGATTCCACAAATCCTTTTTCGCGCACCACCGGAAACGCCCGCGATCTTTTTATTAAACATGTAGGCAGTGAGGCCTTCTTTGAAGACCTGCGCACTAAAGGGGCAAATATTAACCTAGAAGCTTGGATTAATAAATGGAAAGCAGATGCGAATGCATTTCGCAACCGCACCCGTTCTTACCAACTCTACAGTTAGTAAGAGCGTCCCTCTTTTTTCTCCCAGAAATTAATATAGGCCCGGTTTAAAACTTCATAACCACCGGGGGTGGGGTAGTTTCCGGTAAAATACCAATCGCCTGTACTATTTGGGCAGGCTTTGTGTAGAGACTCAATTTTCTGGAAGACGATAATCAGATCGCCCTTCCAATGTGATTTAGTTGGGAAAACTAATTCCGCCGCCTTAATCGAAATTTCTTGTACGGTAAATGCATCGTAAATTCTCTTAACATGATTTTTCATGACGGCGGGCGGATTCTTTGCCTGAGCTACGCAGTCCTCATAAACTTCTCTCAGTAAATCTTGCTTACCCTTTTCCTTACAAAGTGCCACCACCGCTTGAAAGGCAAGGAACTTACCCATTTCTGACATATCAATACCATAACAATCTGGGTAGCGGATTTGTGGTGCGGTAGAGGCAATCACAATACGCTTAGGATTAGGACGCGCCAAAATTTTCAAGATAGATTGTTTTAAAGTAGTGCCACGAACAATGGAGTCATCGACACAAACCAAAGTATCTCCTTCGCGCACCGTGCCATAGGAGATATCATAGACGTGTGAGGCCAACTGCATACGATTTTTCTCCTGAGAAATAAAGGTGCGGAGTTTGACGTCTTTATGGGCAACTTTTTCGCCACGTGGCCAGCCTCCTAAAATTAATTTATCCAACATCGTTTCGTCTAACGTGCCTGCTCTTAGAGCTTCGGTTAATTTACTCCGCACTTGGACGCGACGACGACGACGTAGCTCCTCCATGAGTCCATACCACGCAATTTCCGCAGTATTAGGAATATAGGAAAAGACGGCGTGATCATGGTCCTGGCCAATTAATTCTAAAATATCATTAGCCAAGGTTGCCCCCAGGGCTTTGCGTTCAGCATAAATTTCTGGGTCATTGCCGCGCGAAAAATAGATATGTTCAAAGGAACAAGCAGATTTAGTGCCCGGGGTTTGAATCGCTTCGATGGAGTGTCGTCCGTCCGCTTTAATAATTAATGCTGAACCAGGCGGGACTTCTTTAACATCAGATTGCTGCACCCCAATAATACTCATTAAGGCAACACGTTCGGAAGCGACGGCAAAAACATCTTCTGTTTTAACATACCAAGCGGGACGAATTCCATTAGGGTCACGCAAGACAAACGAGTCACCATTGCCGACCACTCCGACAATAGCATAACCGCCATCCCAATTCTTGGATGCTTTTCTTAAAACATTTCCGAC
>JBBAUZ010000004.1:63264-70338 GCA_040397965.1 Opitutales bacterium
GGCCAAATAGATTTGCGGGCGTACGGGTGGCACGAACCCGTATCAAAGTTTCCGGAGGTGCCATAACGCAGGTGACCCATCAAAACCTCACCACCGTAGTCGAAGTGCCGTTTTATGGTTTCTGGAAATTCTGGGATGACGACACCTTCCCGAACCAAATCAGAATATTGTTTAATTTGGCGCGAGAAAATTTGGGTGAGGCCTTGTGGACCAATTTCGCGATCTCGGAAAAGAAAAGCTTCACCGTTTTCGGCCCCAATTTTAACACTCCCAATGCCGGCTCCATCTTGTCCACGGTTGTGTTGCTTTTCCATTAAGAGGAAAAGTTGGTTAAAGCCGTGGAGGGGGCTTCCGTACTTTTCTTGGTACCACTTCGTGTCTTTAGTTAAACGAACTAAAGCGATACCACATTCATGCCTTAAAGAGTCACTCATTGCAGGCTATGGAGTCTGCCGTGAAAGCGCCCAACCTGTCCAGCGCTTACTCTTTTATAAACGCAAAATTCTATCTAAGCGTGCTAAACTTTCACCAATTAACCCAGCCATCGTTTTGTGCATTCGAAAAGCAGGGTCTTTGTGATATTCCGCCAGACCTTCGGCGAGTTCAATGGCTTTTTCTGGTGAAGTTAAAGTATTGGCTTCCATCGCCGCTAATAAGTCCCGCATACGCTCGGGCGCTGCCAATAAACGTCGATGAATCAAGGATTGTTCTTCTCTTCGATACTGAGCAGCAGATGCGGCATTAATATGTTTGGCACAAAGTTGAGTAAAGGGGCGGTTTTCTTTAAACGATCCCGGTAAATAAAATCTTAAGCGTCCGTCATAAGACTGTTGGTCAAAATCCATCGCACGGACACGTATGGCGGTCGCATCAAAATCAGGTGTGACCGCGATAACAAAATTATACGCCCGCATATCTCCCAATAATCTCACCAAACAGCGTTCCTCAAATTTAATTAACTCTTTGGCTAGGCGCACGGGGTGATGGCTATCGGCATTGATCCACTTTTCGGCAAAAATATCTCCAGGTATCCCCGTGACATGTTCTTCCACTAAAGTATCTCCCCAGGTTAAATAATGCATCCGGTTGGGAGAAAGTAGGTGCTCTAGCTCTAAACCACACACCCGAGACGCGTCCCCCTTTTTAACATAAAAATAATCATGATTTTCGTTATAGGCATTCACGATGCGAATCCGAAAAGGCTGTGAATTACCAAAAGAACAAAAATCTATGCGGTCAACGTAGACGTGACTAAAAACTTTTAACCCACCTTCCCCCCGAAGTATTGCATAGGTTTCTAATAAACCCTGCGACAGCTTTGCCATTTCTTCTTGGTGGTAGGCTACGGTTTCCCAAAGCGTATCTTTACCGCGCTCTAAGAGTGGAACGGAAGTAGAAAAACCACGCAGCTGAGAATAGGTAACGGGCAGCGCAACTTCGCGACCTTCCTTGGCTAAGTACTCACGGAGAATATTTCCAATCGGGTAGGCCGGCTTGCGATTAGTCCTTTTAAATTCCGCCGCTGAGCCCGCGTCATCCATTAATCTAGATTAGGCTTAAGTTGTGTTTCCTCAATGACCATTTCTAAGGGCTTACCAGGATGACATTCGGCCCGATAGGAAATAAATCCGCGGTGGTGTTGATCGTAAATTGGCCAAAGTAGAGTTTTGTCGGAATCAGGAACGGCGATATCATTAATTTCCTCGCGCGAGAACCAGCCGAAATGACCCTCGTCAATTGTAGGAGGAAGACCAGAAAGAGGAAGGCGACAGGTAAAAAGAAACATGAGCCAGTGATTTTGACCCTCGTAGCCTTTTTCAGAAATCATACCAAAGAGATGAAGATCCCGAGTGGTAATTTTTTTCCCTACCTCTTCTTCAACCTCACGAACGGCACACTCAAAGGGTGATTCGCCACTGCTCGTTTCTAATTTTCCGCCGACCGGACTCCAGCACCCAATGTTGGGCGCCTTTTTACGCTGAATGAGTAAAAACTTCCCCGCCGTATCATAAAGAAAAACCAGCACGCTAATTTTATAGGGAAGGGGTGCGGCCAGAGACATACTATCACCCTGATGAAAATTAATTATTTAACAACTAAAAGAACTAAAATTGATAAGGTTGCATCAAGAAATTATGAAATTAAATAAACACCATGCCCGAGCTCGCCGAAGTTGAATACTTTAGAAAACAATGGAACCCAGGTATGGGTAAAATGGTTAAAGAAATATCTATTAATAAAAAAGCCCGCGTGTTTAGAGGTCAGAAAATAGATAACCTAATAAAATTAATAAAAAATAGCCGCTTAAATAGTTCCGCAGCGGCGGCGAAACAAATGGTCTTTCTTTTTAATAAAAACCTTTGGCTTGGAATACACCTAGGGATGACGGGCCGGATGGAGTGTCGCCCTAAAAACCAAAAGCCCATTAAACATGACCAGTTGATTTTCAAAATGTCATCTGGCCAGCAGTTGGTTTTTAATGATCCCCGTCAATTTGGCCTCGTTCAGTTTTTCCAAGGTGAAGGGGTTCCCCCATGGTGGGCAAAAATACCTCCAGCGATTTTGTCTAAAGAGTTTAAAGAGAGTGACGTGGTAGCATTTTTGAAACGCAGAAAAGGGAGTCCCATTAAAGCGGTTCTGTTAATGCAAGAAAAGTTTCCAGGGATAGGCAATTGGATGGCCGATGAAATTCTCTGGCGTGCCGGCTTTCATCCCTCGGCTCGTGCGGGTAATTTTGGACCCAGGTCGATTCACTTATTATATAGAAAACTCCGCGAGGTTTGTCGCGATGCTTTTAGAGTAATTGGGAAAGATTGGTCCGACCCTCCACCCAGCTGGTTATTTAATCATCGCTGGGAAAAGGGCGGCAGATGTCCCAAAACAAAAGTTTTATTAGAACGAAAGACGATTGGTGGTCGCACAAGTTGTTGGTCGCCCGCTCGACAAAAATTAGGAGCGGAACGCCGTTGACCTTCTCGACTGATAAGGGAATTTAAATTCATGCGCATTACGGGTGGCATCGCACGCGGCATTCAACTGCGCGTTCCTTCGAAGGGCGGAGTTCGTCCAGCGACGGACTATATTCGCGAAGCCGTGTTTAGCTCACTCGCTGCCTTCATTCCTGGTGCAACGGTATTAGATTTATTTGCTGGCACTGGTGCGTATGCGCTGGAGTCATTAAGTCGTGGGGCAAAGTCCGCCACCTGCCTTGATCTTAATGCGGGTGCTGATTTAGACACCAATGCGAAGGCCGTAGCTAAATCGATGCAGCTAACTGAACTGCCTATTAAAATTATTACAGGTGATGCGACGAAGCCTTTAAAAACCGACGAAAAATATGATATTGTTTTTGCTGATCCGCCCTGGGAATTATGGGAAACAAAAGGTAATGAAATATCACAAAGTGCGGTCGAAAGTGCCCAGTCGTCGCCCGATGCCCGAGTTATTCTAGAAGCACCTGGTGGTTTTAATGTTCCGATTCCGAATGGGTGGAAATTAAAGAAAATTATTGGCAAGGGAAAAGGTCAGCCGGCTGCTTCGATATTAGTACGCGTCGAGTAATCTCTAAACTAAACTACGGTGTGGCTTCCACGCGTTTAATTCCGACAGCATTAAAACACTGCCCGCCGTGCAGGCGGTTTCGACTCGGAGAATGCGATCACCTAAATGGCAAAAATTAAACCCGTTGGCTTTTAAAACAAAACGTTCGGAGTCTGACCAGCCCCGCTCAGGGCCAATCGCCAAGGCGCCCTGACTTAATTTTCCTGTGTTTGTTTTAAGGACTTCTTGGGCGACATAAGGATCGAGTGCCACTCGCCAGCTTTGTGGATTTAATAAAACCACAGCCTCTTCAACTGAGGATGCATGCACAACTTCTGGAATAAGACACGAGCAGGCCTGTTCGGCTCCGCGTAAAAGAAAATCTTCCCACTCATTATTTTTCCAAAGAGAACTGGAGAGATATCCCGGGTCACCTTTTTCTGAGACAAAAAAGATAATTTTATTAATACCCAAGCAGGCCGCCTCATAGAGTATTTTTTTAGCAGTCTGTGGTCGGGGTAGCCCAACGAGTAATTCTAAAGGGAGCTTTGCCTGTTTTTCTTTTTCCCATTCAACCGTAAAGATTAAGCGCCGACCAATTTCTTTAACGGTAGCTAATCCACGAAGCTCATTTTTTATTCCCACAAAGAAAGTTTTATTTACCTGCATGCCCACGGTTTGGGTTAAGTGGATCACACGTGGGTCGTCCACGGGGATTCCCTGGGCGGACTCTTCTTGATTAATCAGAACCAGATTCACAGTGAGCAGGGTGAGAAATCTTAATTAGGTGGCGAGAGGGAAGGCTAACGCTTGCCCAATCCACAGAGTTCACTATTTTATACCCATGGACCTTTCGGAACTAAGAAAAGAATATGCCACCCACGGACTTAGCCGTGATGAGCTCCTGGATTGTCCATTAGCCCAATTTAAGGTTTGGTTCGAACAGGCGAAGGCAGCGGGAATCACCGAACCCAATGCGATGGTTCTATCTACAATCAAGCAAGGGGGGTCGCCGCTGTCTCGGACCGTACTAGTAAAGTCAGTGGACGAACGCGGCCTCTCGTTCTTTACCAACTATAATAGCACAAAGGCTCGTAACCTAACCCAAGACCCCCGGGCATCACTCCTATTTCCTTGGTTTGCTCTTGAGCGTCAAATTCACATAAATGGTTCTGTAACAAAGACTTCTGAAGAAGAATCAGACGCCTATTTCGCCCGTCGACCCTATGGCAGCCAACTGGGTGCGTGGGTTTCTGAGCAAAGTGAGACCATCCCCGATCGGATGCAATTAGAGCACCTATTAGAAGAATTTAAGAAGAAATACCCTGAAGGTAGGGTTCCAAGGCCCCCGCATTGGGGTGGGTATATCCTTAAGCCCGAGACTTATGAGTTTTGGCAGGGCCGCTTAAATAGGCTTCATGACCGCTTTATTTACACCAAATCTCAGGGTAATTGGGCAATATCACGTCTCGCCCCCTAGGTTGGTTTATAATAAGATAATTTAATAGGGCTGGGGGGCAGGGGCTTACGATAAGAAATCTTTTTCGCCAAGTGTTGACCTATCCCCCTGCAAACATTCAAACCTACCTTCCGCCTAATGCGCCCCTTTTATTTACTAGCTACTCTTTTAACCCCTTCCGCCATTTTTGCGGCTGGTGCGGGTGTAAGTCAGCAAGCCCAACCCTTATTTTCTTTAGGGAGTTTTGTGGTAACAAACTCCATTCTCACTACCTGGATATTGGCAGTAATTATTATCGTAGCCGTTCGCGTCTTAGTTGGAACACCACGAATCATCCCATCACGTGGCCAGGCCCTAGTGGAAAATATGGCTTCAGGATTACGCGATACCCTCGAGCCGATTGTGGGTAAGAAAATGATCGGGAAAGTTTTCCCTACGCTCTGCGGTTTTTTTGTATTCATTCTCTTAATGAACTGGAGCGGACTCCTTCCCGGAGTGGGTACCATTAAGTATAAACTGGGAGGGGACTGGGTTGAGGCCATTCGTCCAGCAACGTCCGATTTAAATACCACCCTCGCCCTTAGTGTGTTTTCATTTGTTGCGTGGACTTACTTCGTCCTACGTTATGCAGGACTAAAAGTTCTTATTTTTGATTTATTCGGAAACAAAGCTGATAGAAAAGAAATTGGTTTTCCGATGTGGATTTTACTCAGTTTTATTTTCCTCGGGGTCGGCGGAATTGAAGTTGTCTCTATCGCGTTCCGCTTAATTTCTCTCTCATTTCGATTGTACGGCAATGTCTTCGGCGGAGAAAATTTAATTCACTCGCTGGGCGGCCTTGCCCCTTATGTAGTGCCGGCGCTTGCTGCATTGTTAGAAGTTTTAGTAGGTCTGATTCAAGCCTTTGTCTTCACCCTTTTATCGGCCGTTTATATCGGTCTTATCTGTAATCACGACGGCGGACATGCCGACGAACACCACGCCCACTAACTTTACTTTCAAGGCGTATGACTTGCTGGGACTTCCCCAAGCGGTGCGTTAAGAAAAAACCAAAAAACAAAACATAATATGATCATCGCTGAAATCACTGGTTCACTCCCTGCCGCTGTTGGCTGCTTCGCTGCCGCTATCGGTGTAGGTCTCGTTGGCGCTAAAGCCGTCGAGTCCGTAGGTCGTAATCCTGAAGCTTCCGGTAAGATCCTCGTCCAGTCTATTCTGGGCATGGCTCTCGCTGAAGCTGTTGCGTTCTACGCAATCTTCCTCGCGAAGTAATTGGATTGGCGGTGTGGCCCCGCAAGGGGCCACGCTGTTCACCACCAGCGCCTCATTTTAAAAATTTAAGTCATGAAAATCTTCTCACTTCTACTCAACACCACCGCTCCTGCCGCACCTACCGCTCATGGCGCCACGGAATCCTCCAACCCCTTAGATGGTATTATTGAACTCTTTGGTAATTTCGGCGTCGATGCTCCTCACTTAATTGCACAATTAGTTAATTTTTCCATCCTCGCTTTCGTTCTCTACAAATTTGCAATCAAGCCAGCCCTCGGCCAGTTAGAAGAACGTATTCGCCAAGCCGAACAATTACAAAGCGACCGCGTACAGGCTGAACAAAAACTCGCTGACGCCAAGAAGACCGCTCAAGCCGAACTACAAAAAGCTTCTGATGAGGCCGCTAAAATTTTAAACGAAGCCCGTAATAACGCTAAACAAACTATCGAAGCCGCCAAAGGTGAAGCGGTTGCTGCGGTTGCCGAAATCACCCGCAAAGGAAAAGAATCTCTCGAAGCTGATCGCCGCCAAATGCTCAACGAGGTTCGTGGTGAAGTTTCCCGTTTAGTCGTCGAAACCGCTGCCAAGGTTTTAGAACAGAATTTAGACGATGCTCAACGCACGCGTCTCAACGAAGCTGCTGTTAAACAACTTTCTTCCAAATAATTTAAAATGTCGTCTCGCTCAGTTAAAGTAGAAGCAAAAAAACTCTTAGCCCTGTCTCTGGAGTCGGGTATAGTTTCTGCTGAGCGTGTCGAAGCGGTGTTAAACTCACTCAAAAAATCTCGTCCAGCCTACAGCCT
>JBBAUZ010000004.1:70438-72607 GCA_040397965.1 Opitutales bacterium
AATTTAACCAAATCACTTTCCTAAAAACCAAACCTATTTATAAAAACATGAGTAACGTAATTGACCAAATTCAAAAAGCCATCGCTGGCCTCGACACCCGTGCGGGCAAAGCCAACGTGGGTACAATCGTGACGCTGGCTGACGGCGTTGCCTCCATCGACGGTCTGTCGGGAGTCATGATGAATGAAATGATCGAGCTTCCGGGTGGCCTTCAAGGCGTCGCGCTCAATCTCGCCGAAGACACAGTGGGTTGTGTTATTATGGGTGATATCTCTGGCCTCAAAGAAGGCATGGAAGCTAAAACAACCGGACGTCTTCTCTCTGTTCCTGTCGGTAAAGGCTTATTGGGTCGCGTGGTTGACGCTCTCGGTAATCCCATCGATGGCAAAGGTCCTATCCAAAGCACCGAACGTTACCCTGTAGAAAAAATTGCTCCTGGTATCACTCCTCGTAAGTCTGTCGATCAACCGATGCAAACCGGTATCATGGCTATCGATGCTATGATTCCTGTGGGTCGTGGTCAGCGCGAATTAATCATTGGTGACCGTGCAACCGGTAAGACGACCATCGCGATTGATACGATTATTAATCAAGCGAATGCCAACCGTGTTGGTTTAGCTTCAGGCGACGCAAAATTCCGTCCAGTATTTTCTATCTATGTAGCAATCGGACAAAAGAATTCCTCAATCGCTCGCACTGTGGGTATTTTAGAAAAAGCCGGCGCAATGGAATATTGCTGTGTGGTCGCAGCTCCAGCCGCCGATAACGCCGCTAACCAACTCTTTGCTCCATTCTCTGGAACGGCCATCGGCGAATGGTTCATGGAAAACGGACAAGATGCTCTGATTGTTTATGATGACTTATCTAAACACGCTGCCGCTTACCGCCAAATTTCCTTAATCTTAAAACGTCCTTCTGGTCGCGAAGCTTATCCTGGCGACGTCTTCTATTTACACTCCCGTCTCCTCGAGCGTTCTGCGCGCTTAAATGGTAAGGGCTCGCTCACCGCTCTCCCAATTATTGAAACTCAAGCGGGTGACGTCTCGGCTTACATTCCGACCAACGTGATTTCGATTACTGACGGTCAGATTTTCTTACAGACCGATTTATTCAATCAAGGTATCCGTCCTGCAGTTTCCGTAGGTCTCTCGGTTTCGCGCGTAGGATCTGCCGCGCAGATTAAAGCCTTCAAACAAGTTGCTGGTAAGGTAAAAGGCGAACTCGCTCAGTATCGCGAACTTGCTGCCTTCGCTCAGTTCGGTTCTGACTTAGATGCTCAAACCAAAGCAGTTCTCGATAAGGGTGACCGTTTCGTCGAACTCTTCAAACAACCTCCCACCGCTCCGAAGTCTGCTGAAATCCAATGCGCCTTAATTTGGGCAATGCAAAACGGTTTCTTCAACGACATTGCCGTGAAGTCGGTTACCAAAGCTTCGTCCACCCTCCAGGAATATCTCGAAACCACTAAACCAGCTGTACTCAACAAAATCCGTGCTGGTGAAAAAATCGATGATGCTGGTGCTGCTGAATTAAAATCAGCCTGCGAAAACTGGAAACGTAGTTTCAAAGCCTAATTATTTTTTAAAAACCCTTCATGCCTAAAGGACTCCGCGAGATTCGTAACCGAATAAAATCGGTGAAAAGCACTGCTCAGATTACTCGAGCAATGCAACTCGTGGCATCCTCCAAAATGAAGCGCGCCCAAGACGCCGCTCAAGGCAGTCGGGTTTACGCAGAACTCTTAGGAGAAATTTTAGACACGGCGATTTCCAAAGTAGGCGAATTCAGGCACCCACTCTTAACTAAGAGAAACGTAAAGACCCGTGGCATTATTTTAGTAACGGCCGACAAGGGACTATGTGGTCCATTAAACGGTAATTTAATTCGCCAAGCTGCTGACATTAAAAATGCCTCCTTCGTTTGTGTAGGTCGTAAGGGTGCTCAAGCGATCGCACGTTCAGGTCGTAAACTTCTCGCCGACTTCCCAGTTTCTGATCGCGCTAACTTTAGTGAAGTACGTCCCGCTGCGGAGTTTTTATTAAAAGCCTTTAGTGAAGGCACCGTGGATACAGTAGAAATTCTCTATGCACACTTTAAAAATACCCTCATTCAGGTTCCTCGCCTTCAACAACTTTTACCGGCTGATAACTTAGTTACCCAGGCTAAAGA
>JBBAUZ010000004.1:72707-75057 GCA_040397965.1 Opitutales bacterium
CAGGAGATTCTCGAAATCACTGCCGCTGCCTCCCAGGGATAATTTTTCCAACCCAACCTTTAACAAAACAAAAAAGATATGAGCACCACCGGAACCATCACTCAAGTACTCGGCGCCGTCGTCGACGTCCAATTCCCTGCGGACAAAGTCCCAGAAATTTACAACGCGATCCAAGTTGATTACAAAGTAGAGAATAAAGACACCCGTCTGATTCTCGAAGTTCAACAGCACTTAGGCTCAGGCCTCGTGCGCACGGTTGCGATGACCACCACGGAAGGTCTCGTGCGTGGAACTAAAGCTTTAGATACTGGTGCGCCTATCTCTGTTCCTGTGGGCAACGGAGTTCTCGGACGTATTTTCAATGTAACGGGTGACCCTGTTGATGAACGCGGCCCAGTTATCGCTGAAAAGCGTTATCCTATTCACCGTCTTCCTCCTCCTTTAACCGAACAATCAACTTCTGCCGAACTTCTCGGAACGGGCATCAAGGTTATCGATTTAATCTGTCCCTTCGTGAAGGGTGGTAAAGTCGGCGCCTTCGGTGGTGCAGGTGTCGGTAAGACCGTTGTCATCATGGAGCTCATCAACAACATCGCGATGAAGCAGGGTGGTTTCTCTGTTTTCGCAGGTGTGGGTGAACGTTCACGTGAAGGTAATGACCTTTATCACGAAATGTCTGAAGCTGGAGTTATTGACCAAAAAGATCTTTCGAAATCTAAAGTGGCTCTCGTTTACGGACAGATGAATGAGCCCCCCGGTGCTCGTATGCGTGTTGCTCTCTCCGCTTTGGCGATGGCTGAATTCTTCCGCGATGAACAAAATCGCGACGTTCTTCTCTTCGTCGACAACATCTTCCGTTTCTCACAAGCAGGCTCCGAAGTTTCGGCGCTCTTAGGTCGCTCACCTTCTGCGGTGGGTTACCAACCAACCTTGGCTTCAGAAATGGGTAACCTCCAGGAGCGAATCACCTCAACCAAGAAGGGTTCAATCACTTCCTTCCAAGCTGTTTACGTTCCTGCGGATGACTTAACTGACCCGGCTCCTGCTAATACTTTCGCTCACTTGGACTCCACTGTGGTTCTTGAGCGTCGTATCGCCGAACTTGGTATTTATCCAGCGGTGGATCCTCTGGCATCAACTTCTACCGCATTAGCGCCAGAAGTTGTGGGTGAAGATCACTTCCGTGTAGCCCGTGGCGTACAAGGCCTCTTACAGCGCTACAAAGATCTCCAAGACATCATCGCCATCTTAGGTCTAGATGAACTCTCCCCTGAAGATAAGCTCGTTGTATTCCGTGCACGTAAGGTTCAAAAATTCCTTTCGCAGCCTTTCCACGTAGCTGAAGTCTTCACGGGTTCTCCTGGAAAATACGTTGCTCTTAAAGATACCATCAAGGGTTTTGATATGATTCTTAAAGGTGAGTTAGACCACGTGAACGAAAATGACTTCTACATGAAGGGAAGCATCGACGAAGTTTTAGAAGCGTCGGCGAAAGCAAAAGCTCTCACTAAATAATGTCTCTTACCCTGGAAATTGTTACACCTGACCGCCGAGCCTACACGGGTGAAGCGGACAGTATAACTTTACCGACGGCCTTAGGCAGTATCGGAATTTTAAAGGGTCACTTGCCTTTAACTTCTATTATCGAAGCGGGCGAGGTAGTGGTATCGCTCAATGGTAAAACAACCCGCCTGGCGGTAGATAGGGGTTTTGTCCGTGTGGTATCAGATAAAGTTTCCGTAGTCACTGAAGCCGCGATCGATGAAGCCAAGATTGATTTAAAAGCGATTGAGCAAGCCGAAGAGCGTGCGCGTCAAGCCGTCGAAGCCGCCCGCGGACAAAAAGAAATTGATCCCGTGGAAATTGCTAAAATTGAACAAATCCTCCGCTTCGCCGCAGTTCAGCGAATGGTTAAGGGTCGCAGTAGTAGTGGCTTAACTGAGTAATATCGGGATAAAAGTAGAAGGCTTGCTCGAATACTTTATTTAAAGTATTAACAGGTCATGCAGGCAGAAATAAAAGAAATGCAGGAGCGTATCGCTTTTTTACAGCGACATATCGAGCAGCAAGATCGAGCATTTCTCGAGCTATCCAAAGAGATTAATCTTTTATCTCAGCGACTCGCGCGTTTAGAAGGAAAAATGAATCAACTCGGGGGCGAGGAAGAAGGTCCGCCCGCGGATGCGAAACCACCGCACTGGTAAAATGTGCGGTCGTGTTACCCAATTTACTTTAGCCGAGAGCTTTTATCATTCCCTAGGGCTGAATGTTATTTCCCTTAAACCGAGATATAATATTTCTCCTGGAACCAAACTGGTCTGCGTGCGTCGCGAGCAGGGTGAATTAAAAG
>JBBAUZ010000004.1:75157-77595 GCA_040397965.1 Opitutales bacterium
AACCCCCTCCATGTTCCCAAAATCGTTCCCAAACCCTGGGGTCGTGAGATTTGGTTCGCTGATCAAACTCAATACGCAGGAAAAATTTTAGAAGTAACCAAGGGAAAAAGATTAAGCTTACAATATCACGAGAGAAAAACGGAGACCCTCTATTTGGTTTCTGGAAAAGTTCGTCTGACTTACCGTGAATTACAACCAGGCGAAAAACATGAGTCGGCCCCGATTACACCCTCCAATGAATTTATTTGGGAACCCGGTTTAGCTGTACACATTCCGGTAAGGACTATTCATCGCTTTGAAGCCTTAGAAGACAGTGTTTTATTAGAAGCCTCGACTCCCGATTTAACAGACGTCGTTCGCCTTCAAGATGATTATGCGCGTCCGTCACGCGACTAATCTATGAAAAAAGTTTTAGCATTTGATCTAGGTGGGACTAAATTCGCCTTTGGGGTAGTTGCTGAAAACGGCGACATTCTTGGCTCAGATAAAATTGAAACATTGGCCAAACAGGGTCCCGAACAATCAATCCAGAGAGTTAATTTAGCTGCTCAGGCCTTGCTCAAAAAATTAAACATCAACCCAGAAGAACTTATCGGCATTGGTATCGCATCACCGGGACCGCTTGATATCGCCAAAGGTTGCGTCGACGGTTCGCCTAATTTACCTGGATGGACAGGATACTCTATTGTGAAGGGGCTAAGTGGTTTCTTTAACTTGCCTGCACGAATAGATAACGATGCGAATGCGGCGGCGCTGGGAGAATATAAATTTGGAGCCGGAAAAAATAAAAAGAATATGGTTTATATTACGGTCTCTACAGGAATTGGTGGAGGCGTGATTGTCGATGGTCGCCTCATGCGTGGTGCTAATGGTAACGCCGCTGAGCTCGGACACCTCACCCTTAATATCGCCGGCCCCGCTTGCCCCTGTGGTGCCAATGGTTGTTTAGAAATGTATGCCTCAGGTACGGCGATTGCCCGTCGCACCCGCGAGGCCATTCAAGCAGGCGCCCAGTCTCAAATTTTAAATTTAGCCGGCAGTGTCGAGGAGATCACGACGCATCATATTCTCACAGCCTTAGAAAAAGATGACGCTCTTGCCCAAAAAATTTGGAATGAAACTACCGAATACCTCGGCCGAGGCTTAGCTGTAGTTATTAATTCATTTAATCCCGAAGTGATTGTCGTAGGCGGTGGGGTCACCGCCGCAGGTGATTTATTATTTAAACCCGTTCGCGAAAAAGCCCTGCGTTATGCCTTCCCGCGTTTGGCTGCGGTTTGTTCGATTGTTCCAGCAGGGCTCGGATCTAATGTCGGTGTCGTCGGTGCCGCGGCGTGCGCATTCGAAAACGCTCAGTAGTTACAGCCTTTGTTTCTTCCACTTCGGAATGGGGAAAACATTTATTTCATCGGTTTTTATTTCTACCGCATCCCGGGGCCGCAGATTTTTCACCATCTGCTTATCAATAATTTCATAATGTTTAATATTAGAAATGAGCGTGGTGAGTTCCCAGCAGTCTTTAGAATTATTAACCCATAGGGTGGGTGAAAATTTTCTTAAATCGTAAGGTCGAGAATAACTGAGCAGAGATTTTCTTGGACCCTTGGCGTATTCATGAAAATAGGACATAATTAATTCACGAACCGAGCGGTAGACAGGATCGCGCCAACGCAAGCAGGCATAATTAGTTTTGGAAATCGCGCCCCATTTTCCATTTTGCTTAAAAGGGGTAATCACGTGGTCCATATCTTGATGGGCGCAGAGATCGATGATGAGGGGAGGGTGGCCTTGTAGCCAAAGAGCGAAGGCGGCAATCATCGCGCCCTCTACACAATGAGCTGAATTCGCACTTAGGGCTGATTTCACTGATCTTGCCGTATCTCCATCGGGCTCAAAATTTTGCGGGAAATAAACTAAGAAATCCTGAATTTTTCTTGGAGTGTTTAGACCCACGAGCAGCTTCGCCTGCTTATGTGTTAACCCCATTTTTTGAGCAAAAACTATGGGTGACCGGGGTTTCATTAATAAGTTTCTAAAGTCTAACTTAATGAGGCTCAAGACGTAATCTGTTCGCTAAAATTATGAAATAGCCCACGCTTTATTTTCTGCACATGGATGCCAACACCATTGAACATTTACGCTGGGGTACACTACAACTGATTTTGCTGATCATATCTATTGGGCTCCATGAATTTGGCCATGCCTGGGCGGCTGATTTGCGCGGTGACCCCATGCCGCGAAACCAGGGACGGGTTACGATTAATCCCTTTGCTCACACTGATCCGATTGGAACAATCTTAATTCCCGCCGTGATGATTTTTTTAAGTCCAGGCTTCGGAATTATCGGCTGGGGTAAACCCGTGCAAATTTCCTTACCCAATCCTAAAACTCGGCGTGCCGATGACATTATTATCACGCTCGCCGGCCCAGCGATGAAT
>JBBAUZ010000004.1:77695-81096 GCA_040397965.1 Opitutales bacterium
TTAAGACACCCGAGGCTTGCCTATTTTTATCTCCTTGCTGATATACCCTTATGCAAACTCTCGGTGAAAGATTACAAGAAGCCCGCCAACGTCTCGGCGTAACCCTGCGTGAAGCTGCGGAATTTACTAAACTACGCACTGACTACCTCCAAGCGATGGAAGCTAATCAGTTTGAATCAATTCCTTTGGCCGATGTTTATCGCCGGGGTTTCGTAAAAGTATACGCCCGCTATTTAAGATTAGATGACGAAAAAGCCGTCGCCGATTACAACACCCACCATTCTGCTCGTGCCGCTCGTCGTCCGATTGACGCCCTTGATGGAGACGAACCCGATGTTGTGCCTGTATCTGTAGCCAGCGCCGTACCTCAAATGAGTCGCGACACATTGATTTGGATTTCCGTTGGGATTGGTATTTTGGGTTTAATTATCTTAATGTTATTCTTCTAAAACGTTTAGAAAAATAAGAGCGGGGATTGACCCACCAAGTTTCTGGTTTAAGTTGGAAGTACATTGTCCTCCCGACTCGATCAGCGCGTTCTCGTTTTAAACCGTCTATGGCAGCCGGTTAATATTGTCGGCGTCATGCGAGCCATGAATCTGCTTTTTCGGGGTCGGGCATCAGTCATTCATTCTGATATCAAAGGACACCAGGTTTATCCCTCCGCCGAATGGGTCAGTTATTCATTATCCTTTCCCCCGGCTGACGCCGATGCGATTCGGTCGCCCTGCATTGCTCTTCGTATACCCCGCGTTCTATTGCTCGGCGCTTATGATCGTGTGCCCCGTCGCGAAATCCGTTTTAGCCGCCGTAATATTTATTTGCGAGATGGTCATGAGTGTCAGTACTGCGGTCGCGTCTACCGCGAAGAGGAATTAAATCTCGATCACGTGGTCCCGCGCGATGTGGGTGGTAAAACAAGTTGGGAAAACATCGTTACCGCCTGCGTGCGTTGTAATTCCCGTAAGGCGAATCGATTGCCCGAGCAGGCCGGTATGACCTTGCGACGGGTTCCAGCTAAGCCCAAATGGCGCCTAGTGGTCGCCTCATCGCTTTCAACCGACGAAGCGGAAGCCTGGAAGGAATTTTTAGAAGTCACCCCTTCAGGCCAGTTGCCTTGGAGGGCTTAAATTCCTTGGTGCGGGTAAACGGATTCGAACCGTTGTCACCACTTTGGAAGAGTGGGGTCCTACCACTGAACGATACCCGCGTGGCCAAGGGCGATGACCTTTCCATATTCACCTGAAGAGGTCAAGACTCCCTCGAAGGCATTGTTTTAAAAATACCCAAACTCCCTCAAATAGTGACTTCTTTGCCCTTTTCGATAGTCTCTCCTTAGTCCATGATTCGTGGTCTTATTGCATGAAGAAAACCAAAGCCAAAAAACCCGTCACCGAAGTACTGTTAATGGGCACACCCTCCAAAAACAGCGATTTACTTTGGTTCACTGGCTTCAATGCCTCGGATCCTTTTCCCGCATTTTCCGCACATGGTAAAAGGATTGGGCTAATTCCTCTTTTGGAAGTAGGTCGCGCTAAAAAAGAATCTCACCTCGACGAAATTCTAAATTTAACGGAAATCATCAAAGACTTAAGAAAAACAAATCCGCGCGCTGGTGTTGCCGACGCCATTGTTTTGGCCGCACTCAATGAAGGCATTGAAGCGTTTCGCGTTCCCGAGGAATTTCCTGTCAGCTTATATAATCACTTACAGTCGCTGGGGTTAAAATTAATTCCCGTCTCAGAGAATGACAAGATTCCCTTGTTTCGTAACCGGAGTATAAAAACTAAAAAGGAAATTGCTGGGATCAAAAAAGGTAATATTGCCGCCACCGCCGGATTTTTAAGAGTAGAAGAAATATTAAAAGAGACAGAAATTGCCTCTTCGAAAAAACTTTTCTGGAAAGGCCAAAAATTAACCGCCGAAATTTTGAAAGATGAAATTCAAGTGGCCGTCACACGAGCTGGAGGGCTTTTGGATATTGGTCTCATTTGCGCCCCCGGCGACCAAGCGATTGATTGTCATAGCTCGGGCACGGGCCCCATCAACGCTGGTCAACTGATTGTGGTAGATATATTCCCACGCGATCGTGAGTCATTTAATTATGGCGACATGACGCGTACTTATTTGAAGGGTAAGGCCTCACCCAAACAAAGAAAATTGGTAGAGACGGTTTTAGAGGCGCAGCGCCGCGCCCTAAAGTCCATCAAGGCCAAGAAATCCGGAGCGAGTATTCATCAACAGGTCGTCGATTTTTTTAATAAAAAGGGATACCGGACGAAAAAAACAAAAGACGGCTATGTCGGCTTCTTTCATGGTACCGGCCATGGTTTAGGATTTGATATCCACGAAGAACCCTCCCTGTCATCGCGATACACCCAACCACTCCTTCCTGGCCAATGCGTCACCGTAGAACCTGGATTATATTATTTAGGCCTCGGTGGCTGTAGAATAGAAGACTGTGTTTTAATCACTAAAAACGGATGCGAAATGCTCTCGAAGCATCCTTATGATTGGGAGATACCTTAATGTCTAAAAATAAAGGCCGAGCGGGGACACATACGACGATTATCGAAGCCGCTCGTCCGGTCGTTAAACTATTAGAAAAAAAAGGCAGAGTTTCCCGTGGTGTCATTACGGCGGGCGTTGGTGCGCGCACTCAGTCGATAAAAGTAACTCCCTTAGCTGGTGCTCTGCGTGTGGTGGTTGTTTCCAAGGGCACACGCCAGGAACTTCATGTTTATGGAATTACGATGGACGAGGCTAAATTAATTATCACCACGGCAGAGTTTCCTGCTTACTTAATAAATTTTTCCAGTGAATAAATCACCAACCCTCATTACTGAATTATCCTTGGATGACTGGGTTGCGTCCGGATCGGGTTGGACTTATCTACCTTATCTGGCGAAATATAATGTACCCGACCTACCTAAAGATTGGAGAAAATTTTTAGAGGGTAGGTTTAGTGCCGTCTTAGAAAGCGGCCTAACTGGAAATACAACCATTGCAGTTCCACGGGCCCCCTCGGTTAAGGTTTTTAATTTAAACGGCAGAGTAATAAAACATACGCAGAATGGGGCTTACGAATCACACCAAGAAAAAATTCTCGCCTACATCAAAGCGTGGAAAAACAAACATCGCACTCCGCACTTCAAGGGCTGGCCCGATTTTCAAGGCGGCCTCATTGGAATCATTAGTTATGAAGCGGTCACACAATTTGAACCAGTTGCCTCCGCCCCCGCAGACATAAACACACCCTTAGCGGTTTTTATGAACGCATCCGAAGCGTGTATTTACGACAAAACAAAAAAAGAACTTACCGTAGTTATCCTCTGTGCCACTAATCAAAACCCAGAGACATCTTGGAAGGCCGCGCAAAAAAGATCCCATGAACTAGCCGA
>JBBAUZ010000004.1:81196-83599 GCA_040397965.1 Opitutales bacterium
GGTTCTCCTGAATTGTTAGTTGAAGTGATTGACGGGCAAGTAAGGTCTCGACCCATTGCCGGGACTCGCCCGCGTGGCGGCAGTTCGGAAGCCGACGAAAAATGGGCCCAAGAACTTTCTGAAAATAAAAAAGAAAATGCCGAGCACCTCATGTTGGTTGATCTTTTAAGGAATGATGTCGGCCGAGTGTCTGTCGCAGGTTCGGTTAAGGTTCCGGAATTTATGGCGGTGGAACGTTATTCTCACGTGATGCACTTAGTATCTCAGGTTGAAGGAAAAATTTTACCCACCGCCACGCCTGCTGATGTGATTAGAGCGTTGTTTCCAGGCGGGACGATTACAGGGGCGCCCAAGGTACGTACGATGCAGATTATTTCCGAAGTAGAACCTGTTGCCCGCGGATTTTATACTGGTTCGGTGGGGTGGATCGGCGCTTCCGGCAATATGTGCTTTAATATTATTATTCGATCACTCTGGGCTACTCAGGGCCGCTGTTTTATTCAAGCAGGTGCAGGCGTGGTCGCTGATTCTGACCCCCAACAAGAATACCAAGAATCTATCCGTAAAGCTCAGGCGCCACTCCTCGCTGCAACTCAAGCCCAACTATAATTATGCAAGCTTGGTGTAACCATAAATTTATATCCGTACCCGATCAGGCTTCGGTATCACAACTCAGCCCAGATTTTTGTCTTTTTGAAACTTTTGCACTACGCGATGGTCGGGTCGAATCTGCGATAGAACATGAAGTTAGATTAAATTCAGCGCTGAGACATTTGAATTTAGATAAGACTAAGTTGCATTTAAACTTTTCTGATAAGCTTCATCACTGGAGTCCTATTCTTAAAAATCTTTTATTGAGTGAAAACTTAACCGATGCGATTGTGCGCTGGGTGGTTGTTCCTCATAAGGATAGTACTTTGACTGAGTGGGTGACCGTGCGACCGCTTTCTCCAACCCCCACGTCGGTAGATTTATTTTTACTTAAAACCGTTCGTGATCAGGCCGAATGGTTGCCGCGCCCCAAATCGGGTCCGTGGAAAAATTCGCAAATTGCGTTAGATGAATTAAAGAAAATTTCGTCGAGTCCTGATGTGGAAGGTGTTCAGCTCGACCCGCATGGTAAGGTAGCAGATTGCACACGTAGCGCGCTGGCCTGGTGGGATGGTTCACAATGGTTTACGCCTAGCCCAGAAACACAGAGCTTAACCAGCACCGCCCTACAAAGTCTCAAAAATAGTTTTGGAGGTTCAAAAAAGATAAATGAGGTGGCCACACCATTTCCACACCACGCGAAAAGTCTGATTGTTCTTCGCTCTACTTTTATGGGTGGTGCCGTCCTCGTTAATAAGGTTTTAAGCCCCAACGGAGAAATTCTTTGGATGTCCTCCTCTAATCAATCCGAGGCCCAGTCGGCTATAAAAACCTTAAAAGAGTTTAGAGATCAACGCTCAGTCAATTTATTGTAAACCGGCCACGCAGTAGAAAAGATAAACAAACTTAGATAGATTATACTAATGAGTGAGGAAAAAGCGAGGGCGACTAAGAGCTCGGGAAATTTTATAGTTTGGTTTTCCTCGGATGACTGATGATAGGCTTTAAACGATATCCAGGTGGCGACGGCTGCTAAAATAAAAAGACAAAGCAGCGACCCTTGAAAATAATTAAAGAAAAAACTCGTTAATGCGGGCAGTGCATTGGCCTCACCTTTAATGATATTCGCCAAGATCGGTTGAGAGCGAAAAGCGATAACGCCGACTGAGGTCGGCAGGGCGGCGGTAAGAAAAACGGCCAAGCCAGCGGCAACTTTTTGCTCTTTGGGACTCATAAGACGATTGTTTAGACCATTTAAATAGAGGTCAATCATCCGATTCTCCCTCGCAAATTTATTAGGAGTCTACTAGGGTGAAGGAACATGGAACCTTGGTTACTCTGGATCGTTTTTATTTTACTCAATGGTGGCGCCGCGCTGCTTTCATTGGTGGCGGGGGTGGTTTCGGCCTTTTCTTTGGGAGAGATTGAAGAATTACGCCGTCATAATGCTAATGCCGCTATTGCCCTGGAGCGTTGTCGGGGTGAGCAAGGTAATACTCTGGCCGCCTTCGAGGTGCTCATTGCGGCGTTTGTCGGAATGAGTGCACTCTTGGGTGGAATACTTTTTGGTCCCCAATTAATTGAAATCGCCTCCACTCGATGGGCCTCAGTTGGATTACTGGCTTTAGTTGTTCTCACGTCTCTTTTTATGGCCTGGCTCACGGTCATGTTGCCCCAAAAAGTAGGAATCCATTTTAGACTCAGTTTAGCTCCCAAGATTGCGCCATCTTTAATGATCGTGCGTGGAGCCTCTTTTATTCTGCGTCGACTGGGTCGGATGCACGATTCGTTAGCGGCTCCGGAAGAAGTAGG
>JBBAUZ010000005.1:0-11778 GCA_040397965.1 Opitutales bacterium
CGACGGAAGGTATCGAGGTGCTGAATAGCTTTCCAGGCGTTATCGATTCCTTTTTGCACACCGATATCATCACGAATGGGAAAGCCCCAAGTTTTTAATTGGTCTTTGAATTCTTGTAAGGTTTTGAAGGTCGCAGGATCGCAAGCACCGAGACCATAGCACACGATGCTCAGGCGACGTTTCTTCGCTTCATCGACGTCGAGAAGTTTCACTGTGCCCGCCGCAAGATTTCTGGGATTCGCGTAAAGCGCTTCGCCTTCCGCTTCGCGTTCGCGGTTGAGTCGCTCGAACTCACTATTCTCCATGTAGATTTCGCCACGCACCTCGAGTAAATCGGGAGCGCCTTTGAGCGTTCTTGGAATTGATTTAATCAGCGCAACGTTGTGTGTGACATCATCGCCGCGTGAACCGTTACCGCGAGTGACGGCTCGGATAAATTTACCCTTTTCGTAGGTGAGCGATACCGCTACGCCGTCGATTTTCGGTTCGACCACGAAGTCCATTTTGGGATCACCGAGGATTTTAAGTAGGCGATCTCCGAAAGCCCGAAATTCTTTTTCATCGTAGGTATTATCGAGCGAGAGCATCGGTTGACGGTGGTCGCGCTGTTGAAATCCCTCCGCTTGGTCGTCGCCAATACCCAGGTCGTTCCCTGCGAATTGAGGGTATTCGCGCTCGAGGTCGCGCAATTGGTCGACCATTTGATCGAATTCAAAGTCTGTGATTTCGGGATTATTTTTCTTCCGATAAAGTTCCTCGTGGCGCATGACCTCTTTGCGCAGAGCGAGGATTTTTTGTCGGATATCTTCGGACATAATAACGGGTTTGATAGTAGAGAGTTAGGGCACAAAGGGGAAGGAGGTTTTTTCCTAAGTTAAAGACCCTGTAAATGCGTGCTGGAGTTGCGGTGTGAACATCGGGCAACTCTTGGTATTATGTGGCGATGGCTCAGAGCGATTTATTCAAGATTTCGAAAGCCCGAAAGTTTGGGTCAGCGTGGGGAGCGTTTGGCGGAGAAATACTATCGTGATCAAGGTTGTGTCATACTTGCTCGCAATTGGAGGTATGGGCAGGACGAGCTGGATTTGGTCGTTTTGGATGGAGTCGTTTTAGTATTCGTTGAAGTGAAGACGCGGTCGGTGGAATGGGGTGGGGTGGGATATCGTGCGGTCGACCAAAGAAAGAAGACTGCCCTCCGGCGGGCGGCCATTGGGTGGTTGCGCCAAATAAGTCCCGTTCCCCATAGGCGTTTTGACATAGTCGAAGTTCTGGTTTGCCAAGCGGGCAACGTACGCCTCCTTCAACATAAGGGTGTACCCCTTTTTCGAAAGCATCACACTTGAATCCGATGTCCGACACTGACCGTCATCCATTTCTCGCAGGTTTAAGCAAGCACCGCGGTGCCCAGCCCACCTGCCTCATCATTTTCGGAGCCTCGGGCGACCTTGCTTCCCGTAAATTGCTTCCCGCTCTTTACAACCTCGCGGTCGATAGTCTGCTGCCTTCGGATTTTTATTTAATTGGGTTCGGTCGTAAGCCCATTCCCGATGTCGACTTCCGAACCTCCTCAAGCACCGATATTTCCAAGTTCTCGCGTCGAGAATATCGCGCCGACATTTGGAAGCGCGTCAGCGACCAAACTTTTTATCAAGCCGGCGGTTATGATGAACCCGCAGCTTATGAGAGTTTAAAACAAAAAATCGCCGTCGCAGAAAAATCCGCCGGTCGTCCTCTGCAATTAGTATTCTATGTTTCGACTCCGCCTACGGTCTTCGAATCGATTTTAGAAAATTTAGGAAAATGCGGCTTAGCGGCTCGCGGTCAGGGCACCGCCCTCGAGAGCAAAGTGATTATCGAAAAGCCATTCGGTCGAGACCTGGAATCGGCTGTCCAACTGAACAAAGTAGCCGCACGTAATTTTCTGGAGCCTCAAATTTATCGAATCGATCACTATTTGGGCAAAGAAACGGTGCAGGATTTACTGGTACAGCGTTTTGCTAATCCGATTTTTGAACCTCTTTGGAATAACAAACACGTCGACCACGTTCAAATTACCGTGTCCGAAGAACTAGGCGTGGGTTCACGCGGTGGTTATTACGATCACAGTGGCGCAACGCGTGATATGTTACAAAATCATACGATGCAGTTATTGGCATTAACGGCCATGGATCAGCCGGCTTCTCTTTCCGCTGAACACATTCGTGATGAAAAAGTAAAATTACTGAAATCCGTTCAGCCTTTACGTCTCGGACCTAATGGCGACGCCGTGCGTGCTCAATACACTGCAGGATTATCGGGCGGTGAAAACGTCATCGGATATCACCAAGAAAAAGATATTCCTAATCATTCCTCGACGGAGACATTTTGTGCATTGCGGTTAACGATTGATAATGCGCGTTGGGTAGGCGTTCCATTTTACATGCGTTCTGGTAAGCGTTTGGCCCGACGAGTTTCCGAAATCGCCGTACAATTTAAACAGCCTGTAACAGGTTTGTTTGCGGGTGATTCGCGATACGACATCGCCCCGAATCGCTTGGTGATTCAGATTCAACCGGATGAAGGCGTGACGTTAGTCATGAATTCAAAAGTGCCTGGCTTAGAGCCTCGTACGCAGCCTGTACGCTTGAGTTTCCGTTACGCGACGACGTTTGGTTCGAATACGCCTGAGGCGTATGAGCGTTTGATTCTCGATGCGATTGTGGGTGACCGCACTTTATTTATTCGTGGTGATGAAACCGAAGCTTCGTGGCGCTTGTTTACTCCTCTCCTGAAAAGTTGGGAGCAGTTAGGTAAATCAGGTGTGGAGACTTATGCTGCGGGATCTTGGGGTCCTGCTGGAGCTGATGATTTACTATCAGCGCAGGGACACAGCTGGCGTAACGCCGGACGATAATCCATGGCTCATCCAATCTTAGATCACCTGTCGGGCTTTCCATTAAAAGTGTCGGACGCACTGCATGCACTCGATAAGGCATGGGCCGAAGAGGGTGAAGAAGCGTCACGCGCTTCGCAGATGAATTTAATTTTAATGTTTGGAGCGAGTGTAACGCCGGATGATGCCCAAGCGCGATTCGACGAAGCCGTTTTATTTGCGCAGCGTTATCCCTGTCGCGTGATTGTATTAGCCGCACGTCCAGCAGCTGAAGCTCATGCACCCTTAGAAGCCAAAGTGAATGTCGTTTGTTTCTTTGATCCTAACCGTCGCGGCAAGCGTTGTTGCGAAGCGTTGATGTTGGCGCACGGCAAACCCACCAATGAACTCGAATCACTCGTATCCACTTGGCTCGAGGGCGATTTACCAGTGAATCTTTGGGCACATGGAGTCACCGATGAAGAGATGGAGCCTTGGCTCGTTTGGACGAAGCGCTGCCGTCGTATTGTCGCCGACCGCACCATTACCGGTAACGATTTTTTCTCACTGCCATTTCCCAAAGCATCTGCCGTTCGCGATTTATCGGTCGCACGTTGTTTACCGGTACGACAGGCCATCGGACAGTTTTTAGCGGCGCATAAACCTGAAATCTTAGTGAAAGGTTTGAAAACCGTTACGATGAATCACACTCCAACCATGCGTGGTGAGGCGATGGGTTTATTGAATTGGATGCGTGATTGCTTAGTCGAATGTGCGAAAGTCGCTAAATTACCACTGCAGGCAGAATTTAAATTATCTGAAGGGGCACCGGCGGGTGATAACTTGGATGCCGAATGGGTTTTTGAAGACGGCAGCCGATTTTCCTGGGAGCACGCCGATCAAGGTACCTGGGCAGGGTTGCGTTTTACACGTGGTGAAACTACGCAGTCCTTAGCTCAACGCGTGGCGTTCATGGGTCCGACTCAAGCACTCTCCGAAGCGATATTCTTCTAGAATCTCATTAATTAAGATACAATGAATTCGGATTTAGAAAGTAGAATTATTTTAGTCGAAGATTTATTAAGGCGTAATCAAATCGAGGAAGGCAAAAAAGTAGTCGATGAATTAGTAGCTTTAGAGTCTCAGCACTTCCGAGTCATTTTTTTATCGGGATTGGTGTATGCGATGGGTGGTCAATTGAATGAAGCTGCGGAAAGATTCCGTAAAGTACTCGAGTTGAGTCCTCTGCACTTTGGTGCGACGGAGAATTTGGGCTTATGTTTATTGAAACTTAATAAACTCGAAGAAGCCGGAATCGTTCTTAAAGAAGCCCTAAAAATAGATCCGGAGTCCTACTCTGTGCTTCGAGCGTTGGGTACTATCACTTTTAACCTAAAGAAGTTTACTGAGGCCTATGTCTATTTGGATAAGTTAATAAAAGTTAATTTATTAGATACTCGGTTAACCACCATTTATGCCTACACCTTGTACAAGGTGAATAATGCTGATGGGGCCCTCGGGCTTTTAGCAGAAGTTAGTGCCAGAGAGCCAAATCAATATTTGTCTTTGGCTTACCAGGGCCAAATTCTCTTCGAGCTGAAAAAATATCCAGAATCACTCAAGTTTTTTGATAGCGTTTTAAAAATAGATGATAATTTAGCTGAAGCATGGAGTTATCGAGCGCTCAACTGTCTTGAATTAGAAAGAAATCCTGAGGCGCTTTTTGCCTTTCAGAAAGCCGCCCAATTAGAGCCTAGGAATGATGCCTATTGGGCCAATCTTGCGGTTTATTTCGTTCGCAATGATGATAAACAAAAAGCGGCAGAATGTTTTGAGCGTTGTTGTGAGATTTGTCCTGAGTCAGGTAACTACCTAGGTGCACTTTTGCATATGAAAAAGTTTTGTGCCGATTGGAATGGCTACGATCATTTAGTGAAGAGAATTAAACAGGGAATTAGCCAAGGTTTGCTGGTTACTTATCAGTTTGATTTATTAAGTACTTCCGACTCGGAAGAAGAACTCAAATTCAATGCTATTTCTAATGCTCGGACTATGTCCGCACCGACTTTGCCCCCGGCTGTTTTTCCCAAAAAGGCCAACGCGAGTAAAATTAAGATAGGTTATTTGTGTGGTGAGTATCGTAATCACGCCATCGCAGTTTGTTTAGTAGGTGTCTTAGAAAATCATCATCGTGACCAGTTTGAGATTTTAGCTTTTGATTACACGCCTGATGACGGCAGCGAAGTCCGTCAAAGAATACTCAAGGCTTTTGATGCTGTTCATGATATTAAAGATATGACCGATGCTCAGGCCGCGTCATTCATTCGACAACAAGAAGTAGATATTCTCATTGATTTAAATGGCTTTGCGGATCGCCCTCGCCCAGGTGTTTTTGCGAATCAAGCCGCGCCTGTGCAGGTAAATTATCTTGGCTACCCAGGTACGCAAGGGGTCGATTATATGGATTACTTGATTGCCGACCCCACGGTAGTTCCCGTGTTGAGTCAGTCGTACTATAATGAGAAAATTGCCTATCTGCCGCACACTTATATGCCGAATGATTTCGGTAAGGACAGGGAAATTAAACTATCACTCTCCCGGCGGGAGTATGGCCTACCTGAAGAAGGTTTCATATTTTCTTGTTTAAATATAAGTTATAAAATTACTCCCCAGATTTTTGATATTTGGATGAATATTTTAAGACGAGTACCGGAGGGCTTTCTTTGGTTGCCTAAGAATAATGATGCCTTCCAAAAAAATATTCGTCGCGAGGCTGAACAAAGAGGGATTAACCCCGAGCGAATTATTTTTGCTCCACGTATTGCCGAACGCACAAAATACATTGCACGGTATCGAGTGGCAGGACTGTTCTTGGATACTCTGCCCTATAACGCCCATGCGACGGCGAGTGATGCATTATGGGCTGGGGCTCCTCTTTTAACCTGTGTGGGCAAGACTCTACCAGGACGAGTGGCCGCTGGCATACTCAAAGCTCTCGATGTGCCTGAATTGATTACTGATTCATTAAAAGACTATGAAGACAGGGCCGTTGAATTAGCGACTCACCCCGAAAAACTTTCCGCGATTAAAGCTAAAATAAGAAATAATCGCTATACCACTCCCTTGTTTAATACGGCACAATATACTAAGCACCTAGAAGCCTTGTATATGGAAATGTTTAGAAGATTTCAGGAAGGACTACCGCCTAATCATATCGAAGCCAGGTCCAACTAAACGCCTAACTCATTTTCCTTCATCCAATGGACTAATTGGGCGAAGGCTTTGGCGCGGTGACTGTGTTTATCTTTGGTCTGAGGTTGGAGCTCGCCAAAAGTTTTATCGAATCCGCTCGGAACAAAAAGTGAGTCGTAACCAAATCCTTCGGTGCCAACTTCCGCTTCTAAAATACTGCCCCAGCATTGACCGAGAAATTTTTGCTCTTCGTTGTTTGGACCGAGGATAAGCAAGTGACATTCGAAACGTGCGCCGCGTTTATGGAGCGGAGCTTTTTTCATCGCATTCAAAAGTTTCGCACGATTTTCGGCATCGGTTGCTTTGCTTCCGGCATAGACTGCGGAGTCTACGCCTGGACCGCCTTGTAAAGCATCGCAGCAAAGTCCGCTATCATCCGCGAGCACCCAAGATTTATAGGGAGCGATTCTTCGGAGGGCTTCTGCTTTCAATCGGCAGTTTCCGGTGAATGTGCCAGTGATTTCTTCAACATAGGGCATACCACCAATCTCTTTGGCTGAGTAGACGTTTATCTTTAGTCCTGCTTTCTTAAACAACCGACTGAATTCCTCGGTTTTATGGGCATTTCCAGTGGCTAAATACAGGTCCATACCCCAGCGTGGGCATAAAATTATGAAATGGAAAGGTTGAAAAGACCGAGAAAGGGTCGCCTTCACTCTCGCCCTCAGTGCCGCCATCCCTCAAATTAAATAAAGCAATGCCACTTCGTTGTTTAATCACTGCAGGACCTACCCGGGAATTTTTTGATCCCGTTCGCTTTGTGAGCAATCCTTCCACGGGCAAGATGGGTTTTGCTCTGGCTAAAGCGGCTAAGGCAGCAGGGTGGACGGTTGATCTGGTCAGCGGACCCGTTTCATTGCCCGAGCCTGCAGGCGTGATGTTTTATCCGGTGGTGACGGCCGAAGAGCTGATGCGTCAGACCGATGCTTTATTTGGTCCGTGCGATATTTTAATTATGACCGCCGCGGTCAGTGATTGGCGTCCTAAACAAACCCTTCCGCAGAAACTAAAGAAAGATGGTACAGCCATGAGTTTAGAAATGGAACCGGTTCCAGATATTTTAGCGGCTATGGCGGCGCAAAGAAAACCTGGACAACTTTTAGTCGGGTTCGCTGCGGAGACAGAAAATATTGAGGAGCACGCTTTGGAAAAACTAAAGCGTAAAAAAATCGATTTGATTGCGGCTAACTCAGTGGCGGGGGTGGAAGGGGCTTTTGGAAACGACGAAAATACTTTAATTCTATTGGGAAATAATGGATTCCGTCAGGTCTTAGGTCCGGCCTCCAAAGATAAAATTGCCGATTTATTAATTAAGGAAATTAGTCATATTGTTTCTGCCCGAGCTCAATGAAGAAAAGACATTTCAGTCCCTTGGATAAAGTGTTGAGTCGCATCGATGGTCTCGACTCCCAGAACCTTTCCATTTTGGTACGTCGACTCGAACGTGAGCGCGATCTCATGGAGACCGTGCTCGATACATTACGGGAAGGCGTGATTGTTTTATCGGGAGATGGTTCGATTGATTATGCTAACTCTGCGGCCGTGCAATTACTCGGTGTGAGTATTGAACAAGTGACTGGTACGGAACTACGAAGAATTTCTCCCGATATCGCCAAAGCATTGGAACTGCCTGTGCAAGTAGAAGCACTCACGCGTGAGATTGAAGTGCGTTATCCAGAGTCACGCGTGCTCCGTCTGCATCTTGCTCGCGTGGGTTCGATGAATGATTCCGAAAACTCCAGACGGGTGGCGGTTCTTAGTGATGTCACCACAGAGAAAGTACAAACGGAAGACCGGATTGAGAGTGAACGCATTGATTCAATTGTCGCACTGGCTGCGGGTGTGGCGCACGAGATTGGCAATCCGCTCAACGCGATTGGGCTTCATTTACAGGTATTACAGCGCGAGGCTGCCAAACTTGGAGAAAGTGCTGAAGCAAAAAAAGTACGTGAGGCTGCGGAGGTTTGTCAGGGTGAAATCAAACGCCTCGATGGCATCGTCCGGGATTTTCTTGGCGCGGTGCGTCCGACTAAACCTAATTTAGTAGATACCGATTTGGTTGCGGTGGTGGCTGAGACGATGAATTTACTGCAAGACCAATTGAAGCAACTCGGTATTCGCGTATCGGTCGATGTTGGGAGTGAAATTCCGTTGATTCTCGCTGACCGCAATCAGGTAAAACAGGCTCTCTTTAATGTGATGAAAAATTCACTCGAGGCGCTGGATCGCGGAGGAGATATTTTTGTTAATTTTTCGACGGATGATGAGTGGGTAATTTTAGCGGTGAAAGATACTGGTGTGGGAATTCCCGCGGATAAACTTACCCGAATTTTCGATGCCTACTATAGTACTAAGGAGTCGGGCGGTGGTTTAGGCATGATGATTTTACTGAAAATTCTTCGGGCTCACGGCGGTAGGGTAGATATTGAGAGTACGCCTAATGTAGGAACGACCGTAACGTTGCGTTTTCCGCTGAAACATCGCCGGGTTCGTACATTAGATGCACCGAAGGCTTGAAAGCTTGGCGGAAGGTTGCACTTTAAAGGCGTGAAAGTCATTCGAGCTAAATCGGCTGGATTCTGTTGGGGCGTTGAGCGTGCCATCGATATTGCACGTGAGTACGCATCGAAGGGTCGTAGTCCGGTTTATACCGACGGCCCGCTGATCCATAATCGTCAGATGATGGAGGTTTTGACGAAAGAGGGAATTCGCGAAGTGGGAGACTATAGCAGCCAGGCGGAATTGAATGTTCAGAAAGAAGATCAATCGGTGATGGTTGTGCGCGCACACGGCATTTCGCCTGAACGCAGAAAATATTTAAAAAATCTGGGCATGGAGTTTCGCGATGCGACCTGTCCAGACGTGGGTATCATCGCCGGCAAGGTTCGCATGTTTGCCAAAAAGGGATATGTGACTGTCATTTTTGGAGATCCGAAACACCCAGAAGTCATCGGCTTATTGGGTTATGCTGAAGCGGGTGGTCATGTGATTACCTCTCACGAGGATATCGCGGCGTTACCGGCTTTGGGTGAGAAGGTTTGCATGGTATCGCAGTCGACTATGTTCACGGATGAATTTCAGAACTTAGCGGCTGATTTAAAATCGCGTTATCCGAAGGTAGAAATTTTTGATACCATTTGTGGAGCGACGAAGGATCGTCAGTCGGACGTCGTTGAATTGGCCAAGCAGGGCTGCCAGGCCATTGTCGTGATTGGCGGCCGTCACTCCGCGAACACCGTGAAGTTGGCCAAGTTGGTTGAGCTACAGGGCTTGCCTTGTTACCATGTTGAAACGGCTTCGGAGCTCGATTTCTCCCATTTGCAAAAATATCAAACGGTGGGAGTGACTGCGGGTGCCTCAACTCCCGCTTTTTTAATCGATGAGGTTTGTGTCAAATTAGAGGCGTTGAAGTAAGTAAACTGCTATAAATCTAGTAAAAAATTATCAGTTACATCTTTCCATCTTACTTGCGAAATAGGGGAAGAGGGTTAGATTTCGAATAAATCATTCCCATGCCCATCGCACTCATAGTTGTTTTAGTTTTTTTAGGACTACTTGTAATTCTCGCCCTCGCTGTAATCGGTGTGTACAACACGCTCGTTACCTTGCGCAACGCGTTCCGCAATGGTTTCTCGCAAATCGATGTGCAGCTTAAACGCCGTCACGATTTAATTCCTAACTTGGTTGAAACCGCTAAAGGTTATATGGCTCACGAGCGTGGTACGCTTGAGGCAGTAATTAATGCCCGTGCGAAGGCCACTCAAGCTAATGTCCAAATGTCGGCCAACCCTAATGATCCGAATGCCATTCGTAATGTGATGCAGGCGGAGTCGGGTCTCTCTGGTGCCCTCGGTCGCCTGATGGTTGTCGCTGAAAACTATCCTCAATTGAAAGCCGATGTGACCATGAAGCAGCTGATGGACGAACTTGCTTCAACCGAAAACCGTATCGCTTTTGCCCGTCAGGGTTACAACGACGGCGTCTTGCAGTACAACAACGCCCGCGAAGTTTTCCCTAATGTTTTTGTGGCTAATATCTTTGGTTTCGCTGCGGCTGACTTCTTTAAGATTGAGACCGAGGCAGAACGCGTCGCCCCTAAGGTCTCTTTCTAATTAATATTTTATGAGCTTAAATTCTGAACAAACTGAGTTGGTAAACCGAGGTATTAATGCCAAAAATCCGTTTGATATCGGATCCTGTTTTAATGCCGCCATGGAGGCGATGAAGAATAATTTTTGGACGATAGTGATTGGTTATATTATCTGGATGGTTGCGGTCGTTCTTCTTAATTTAACCTATATTGGTATCATACTCGTTCCTGCGCTTTATATTGGAATGTTTAGATTTAGTTTAAGCTGTATCAGAAATCAGTCCGTTACGATTTCAGATATCTTCAGAGGCTTTGATTTATTCGGACCATCGTTGGCATGGGCCTTTGTCCACACGCTCTTAGTTTTTCTCGGGTTTTTACTCTGTATCCTCCCCGGAATTTATCTTTCGATTGCTTGGGTGTTCTCTTTAATGATTCTAGCCGATAAGAAATATGGCTTCTGGGAAAGTATGGAGATTAGTCGCCAAGTAATCACCGCAAACTGGGGATGGATGTTCCTTTTACTTTTGATTTCTGGCTTAATCGCAGCTCTGGGAATTCTGGGCTGTTTCATTGGAGTATTTATCACTGCTCCGTTCTATGCTCTGATGATTGCTGCTGCTTACACTAGAGCATTCGACAGCCAAGACGCCACGGTTGATATCTAATTCGTTGGGATTGGAATCCGTAGGTGGGCACGACGAAGTCGTGCTGACACAACCCCTTGTCACCGTGTCACCTTGCCCACGTGTCCCCTTTGCGAGCGTTAGCTCGCAACCAACGACTCACCCGTCATCTCAGCAGGTTTGGGTAAGCCCATGAGGTGAAGAAGAGTAGGGGCGACATCGGCAAGACGTCCAGCTGGGCGCGTCTTGAGTGCTTTGCATCCTTCTCCGTAGATAACTACTTCAACGGGATTTAATGTGTGACGAGTGTGTGCACAGTTTTCTTCGGGCTCCCACATTTGATCCGCATTTCCGTGGTCAGCCGTAATCACCGCTTTGCCACCGACTTGATCAATCGCTTTAAGTAATTCGCCCACACCTTGGTCAACCTTCTCACAAGCCTTACAAACGGCAGCGAGTGAGCCTGTGTGACCAACCATGTCAGGATTAGCGTAATTGACTACAACGAGTGCATACTTGCCTGAAAGAATTGCTTCCTTGGCCATCGCAGTGACTTGGTCGGCCGACATCTCAGGTTTTTGGTCGTAAGTGGAAACGTCTTTAGGACTTTGGGCCATGCCACGCTCTTCTCCAGTAAAAGGCTCTTCGCGATAATCGTTGAAGAAGAAAGTAACGTGAGGAAATTTTTCGGTTTCGGCGGTACGGAATTGTTTTAATCCCTGTTTAGCAACCCAATCACCAAGAATGTTTACCATCTTCGGTGGCTTATCAAAAATCACATTCGCACAGAGACCTTTTTCGTAATTCGTTAAAGTTGCGTAGAAAAGTTTGAGTAAGTGAGCGCGAGGGAAACCTTTGAATTCAGGATCAATAAAGGCGCGGGTGATTTCGCGGGGACGATCGCCGCGGAAGTTGAAGAATAAAACCGAGTCACCATCTTTAATAAATTCTCCGCCTTT
>JBBAUZ010000005.1:11878-81345 GCA_040397965.1 Opitutales bacterium
CGCGGAAGTTGAAGAATAAAACCGAGTCACCATCTTTAATAAATTCTCCGCCTTTGATACGCGTGGCAGGAACGAATTCATCGCCCGTGGTATTCGAGTCGGTGGGTTTATCGTAGTAAGCTTGAACCGCAGCGGTGGCCGAAGCGGCTTCAGGTGCGGGTGCACCCGTGAGTGCATCGTAGGCCGTCTTTACTCGTTCCCAGCGATTATCGCGATCCATCGCCCAGAAACGTCCAGACACGCTGGCGACTTTACCGATACCGATTTTAGCGAGCTCAGCTTCGAGTTGTTTGAGATAACCAACACCACTGGTGGGCGGACTGTCGCGTCCATCCATGAAGGCGTGAATGAAAACTTTAGAAAGACCTTCCTCTTTTAAGAGACGAAGAATCGCATAGAGGTGAGGCAGGGTAGAGTGAACGCCTGCTTCGGAGCAGAGTCCCATGAGGTGCACAGCGCCGCCAGTGGATTTGACGTTTTCAACCAGACCGCGGAAAGCTTTGATTTGGCGCATCGCCTTGGGATCGGTGAGACCTTTGTCGATACGTACAATTTCTTGGTCAACAATTCGACCCGCGCCGATGTTTTGGTGACCGACTTCGGAGTTACCCATGATGCCAACGGGGAGGCCAACATCGAGTCCGTGAGCCATGATTTCGGTGCGTGGCCAATTCTTGGTCAGTCCGCGCGATACCGGAATGTTCGCGACCTTGAGTGCATTGAACGCGTCGTGCTTAGGGTTATGGTTTTCGCCCCAGCCATCACGAATCACAAGAAGTACAGGTTTCATAAAAGTAATAAGACCTAAATAGAGGACTTTCTGCCGATTAGGCAAGAAACACTATGCCTCAACCCACTTACCTTTTTCTTTGATGAGATCGACGAGGCGTTCGACGGCTTCTTCTTGTGCAATATTAAACTTCACGGGTGTCTTGCCGACGTAGAGATTGATTTTTCCCGGTGCACCACCGACGTAACCGAAATCAGCATCGGCCATTTCACCAGGGCCATTCACAATACAACCCATCACAGCGATGGTGACGGATTTAAGATGTCCGGTCCGCGCTTTAATTTTAAGCGTCGTCGATTGAATATCGAAAAGGGTGCGACCGCAGGAAGGACACGCGACGTATTCGGTCTTGGTTTGGCGTGCACGTGCGCCTTGTAAGACATCGTAACCAAGGGTGAGCGATTTTACGGTGCTATCGGGTGTTTCGCAGGAAATTAAATCTCCATAGCCATCAACGAGTAAACTGCCGGCGAGGATTGAAGCTTCGAGGAGACGTGATTGGAATCCTTGATCTAAAACTGTCGCGTTGGCTTCAGTCGCACGAATCCAAAGAGGAGCTTGCACTTTTGCCTCGCTGAGAAGTCGAACGATTTCACGATGCGTTCCGATAGCGTGTAAACCTTTAGAAGGTCGACTCGCACAAACAATGAGTTCTCCCTTCGGAATTTTTGAAAGAAGGGGTGCCAATGACTGCGTGGATTCGATATCTAAGTCAGCAGCGATAATCGCCCGATTTTTATTACAGATTTCTGAGTCGGCTTTTAATTGTGCGCTCTGATTGGCTTTATAACTTCTAACGATTACCAGTTTGGATCCATCGCCTTTGAATAATTCTAAGTCGAGTGACAGAGCAGTTTCGACAAATACTGCGGGCACGGCTTGTCCGAGTGCTTTGCGTAAAGATTGAAGGGCGGGGATTTGTTCGGCCGAACTCAGTTGAACAAGGAGGCCTTCAACGCGGGCTTCGCGTTGTTGATTATGGGCATCGAGCACTTCTTTAACTGCTGTCTGCCAGTTGTTGAGTCCGGCAACGCTGCGCACAATCACGCGAGGGAGTTCAGTGGCGCCAGCCTGACATTTTTCTGAAAGTGAAATGCTATCGGTAATTCTTCGCGCATAACTGAAAGGGTCTGCGGGGTCGTCTTTGAGCTTAATCGAAGTCGCTTTGCCGTTTTGAATCAGTTTATCGGAGCGTGCGACGAGTTCGCGACAGACCGGAATTTCGTGCCAAGGGTCTTCGGTGAGTGAAACACGTACCGTATCGCCTAATCCATCCGCCAGCAGAGATCCCATTCCAATTGCAGACTTAATGCGGGCGTCTTCACCTTCGCCTGCTTCAGTAACGCCCAGATGAAGTGGGTAATCCATTTTTAATTCCGCCATACGTGCGGCGGCCAAGCGATAAGCCTCAACCATCACTTTCGGATTCGAAGCCTTCATCGAAAGAATCATGTCCTTGAATCCATGTGATTCTGCAATACGTACAAACTCGAGGGCTGCTTCCACCATGCCGTGGGGAGTATCGCCGAATCGATTCATGATACGGTCGGAAAGCGAACCGTGGTTCGTACCAATGCGCAGGGATCGTCCGAGAGTTTTAGCGCGAAGGACTAAAGGCGAGAAAGCTTCGTGGAGACGTTCGAGTTCTTCGGCGTATGCGGCGTCGGTGTATTCGAGCACCGCAAATTTTTTCTTATCGGCGTAGTTGCCAGGATTGACCCGAACTTTTTCCACGTGCTCAACCGCTTCCATGGCCGCCTGAGGTAAGAAGTGGATGTCGGCAACGAGGGGTTGAGAGAATCCAGCCGCACGAAATTGTTGGTGGATTGATTTTAAGGCGACCGCGGCGGCTTTGTTTGGGGCGGTGATGCGGATAATTTCGCAGCCAGCCTCAGCGAGCTTGATACATTGAGCGAGGGTAGCAGCGACGTCTTCCGTATCGGATGTCGTCATTGATTGCAGACGAATGGGATTCGATCCTCCTACGCCGACATTACCTACTTGGACGACGCGGGTGAGGCGTCGCACGGTTTGATGTCGGGAATGACAGTAGGCCAAAGGCATTGACTAACCACTAGACCTTTCCGGTGGAGCGTCAACGCCTTGAACAAAATTTACTTGGTCTCGGAGAAGCTAACGGGCCGTAAAACGTGACGATTAATGATTTGTTGCTTTAACTGCATTTCATTATCGCCCGAACAGCGGCGGACATCGTTGAGCATGATGTAGCCCATTAAAGTGAAGAGCATGGCCATACAGGCAAATTGCACGATGGTGACCGCTTTGGTATTCAGGCCACCTTTGATAACGCGATTGAGGGTAGCAATGAGCATGTGTCCACCGTCGAGTACCGGAATCGGCATCAGATTTAAAATCGCTAAATTAATATTGATAAGAACCGTGAACCAAAGCACGCGACGTAAGTCATCCGAAATATGATAATAAGTTTTGCTGATGGAGATGACAGAGGCGAGTTGGTTGACTTTGATATCGGAGCTACGGTCGAAGAGGCGACCCAGGGTTGTGAAGGTCTGTTTGATAATACGGGTACAAATTTCAAACGGATTATAATAAGCCATATCATGACCAGATAAGAATTGAGCACCAATCAGGGCACGCTCGAGGGGCTTGCCTTGTTTGATTTCTGCATTCTTTAAAATAACTGAACCATTTTCACCATTCGCCCGTTTCCAATAGAAGGTGAGATTTTGAGGGCCTTGGTTGGTCGCGTTGTTTAAGTCTTCAATCGAGCGTAAGATAGTCAGCTCTTTGCCGTCGATTTTACCAAAAACCGTTCCTGCTTTGAGTGAGTCAGTACGTTCATTGTCTTCCGGGAATACGCTCAGAACCATCAGTTGATCACGAGGATTTTTTTCGTCACTCGAAAGGAGATTTGAGGTAACTGGAACGAGAACGATGGAGCTTTGTTTGTTATTTTCTCCGTAGGTGATGACCGCGACAGGATTGGTCATTATTTTTATCTGAGGAGTTAATTTTACGATGCGTTTAGCGCCTACATTTTCTCCGAGGGTCGATTCCACTTCAATGAGACGTTGTTTAGCTCCACCCTTACGTAAAATTTCTTGAAAATCGGTGGTATTATTCACTGATTGTCCGTCTACTTTCAGGATTTTGTCGCCGGCTACAATTCCAGCGAGGTCTGCAGGTGAACCAGGCATAGCTTTATCCAATACCACATTCTTTTTAGGCTCAATGCCAGCCACGCGAATACGGTCACCGCTCCGTGCGTTGAGTTCAAGGAGCACCGGCTTAACCATAATTTCTTTTCGTTCGTCACCGCGTTGGATACTTAAAACGCAGGTCGGCTCACCGTCAGAGTTCTTTCCGTTTCCTAGTAGGATAGCTTCGCTAATTTGGGAGAAGGTTTTTACTGGCTGTCCGTCGACGGCGAGGATTTTGTCACCTGACTTTACACCAGCGATAAAAGCGGGACCTGGGGTAGTTTGTCCGAGTCCTAATTCAGCGAGTGAGTTTGAATTTGTAACAACTTGTTCTTGGACATACCCAACGGTCGTATCGTTGCTGCCTTCGGGAACTGGAATACCGGTAAAGAATAAAATACAGGCTAAACCAAAGGCAAAAATCACGTTAAAGACTGCGCCCATCACGGCGACGATCATCTTATCGGCGTAGGAAATCTCTGGAAGTTTTTCTGCCTTTTCGTCGGTCTCGCCGTCGATGGCTGAGCTGTCGCCCATTTGTGGGAGGGCGACGTAACCACCGAGAGGAATCCAGGAGACGCGGTAATCTACGCCGTCTTTTCCGGTCCAACCAAAAATTTTAGGACCAAAGCCGATAGAGAATCTTTCGATTTTTAATTTACGCCAGCGTGCGGCGAGGAAGTGGCCGAGTTCGTGAACAAAAATCGAGCCGCCAAAAAACAGACCGAGTAATGCGATACCACGGATGGAGCTGAGGATTTCGGATAAAGAATTATTTTCCATGAAAAGTTTTTAGCGGGCGAGACGTTGGATGAGTTGAGTGGTGAGAGAGCGTGCTTCGGCGTCGGCTTGAAGAACATCGCTTAAGGAAGAAGGTTCCCGAGTTTTGGATTGGGTGAGAGTTTCCTCAATCAGACGTGCAATATCCGTAAAAGCAATTTTTCCTTCAATGAATGCGCTGACGGCTACTTCATTGGCAGCGTTAAAGATAGCGGGGGCAGTGCCGCCGATGGTGGCGACTTGTTGAGCGAGACGTAAGCAGGGGTAGCGCGCGGAATCAGGCGGCGACATGCTTAAGGTCAGTAATTCATTTAAGTTAAGACTGCGAGCGGGACAGGGCAGGCGTTGGGGATAGAGTAGACAGTCTTGAATCGGATACGCCATATCGGGCGGAGAAAGCTGGGCCTGCAGGCTTCCGTCCGTGAGTGTAACCAGAGAGTGGATGATGCTTTGTGGATGGATAACCACATCGATGTGTGAAACTGGCATGTCGAAGAGCCAACGTGCTTCGATGATTTCTAATCCTTTATTAGCCATCGTTGCTGAATCGATGGTGACCTTCGGACCCATATTCCAATTAGGATGTTGGAGGGCCTGAGCAGGCGTAACATTTTTTAATTGTTCGATCGGCGTGTCGCGAAATGCACCGCCCGAAGCGGTTAATACTAAACGAGCAATTTCTTGTTTCGGTTTGTCGCGTAGTAATTGGTGAATCGCATTATGTTCACTGTCGACGGGAAGTAAGCGTGAGCCCGATTTCTCTGCGGCCGCGGTGATAAACTTTCCAGCGAGTACCAGAAGTTCTTTGCTCGCGAGGGCGATATCTTTTTTAGCTTCAATAGCGGCTAGGGTGGGTTTCAGTCCGGCCGTACCAACGACGGCGGAGACGACTGTTTTAACTTCGGGTAAGCAGGCGATTTCGGTAAGGCCTTCGATTCCTTCTAAAATACGAACACCTTTAAATTCTTCTGAGGCACGAGCAGCAGCGGCGGCGGCGGGATCGGCCAAGGCAATCGTCTTAACATTAAATTCTTTGACGGGTGCAATTAATTCACGCCAACGAGAATGCGCAGCGAGTCCTGCTACCGATAAAAGAGTGGGGTGGGCACGAACTACCGAGAGGGTGGTTGTTCCGATAGAGCCAGTGGCCCCGAGAATAGCAATGGGCCTAGTTTCCATGCACGCAGAGTGTTTTTTAAGGCAACCGTGCCAGCACACAGTGGCAAGCCGGTTTAATAGCGAATCGACTCAATTTATGCTTCTCCGCTTGTCCTTTTGGTGAGGTTTGGTTGCCTATCTGTTATGGCAACTCAGCCTCAAGACCTAAAAGGGCTATCCCACCTTGGGAATACCCAAAACAAACCACAGCATACCTTAGAGACTTTCCCTAATCGTAATTCGGGAAGAAACTATGTAGTCGAACTTTCGACAAGTGAGTTCACCTGTCTATGTCCAGCGACCGGTCAGCCAGACTTTGCGAAGATTTCGATTCAGTATATTCCTGGTCCAAGGATTGTTGAATCAAAGTCACTCAAATTATATTTCTGGAGTTATCGTGAACAAGGTGTGTTTCATGAACACCTGACGAATAAAATTTTAGATGATCTCGTGGCAGCTTTGGATCCAGTGTGGTGTCAGGTCACAGGTGCTTTTGAAGTGCGCGGTGGTATTGCGATTACTGTTCGCGCCGAACACGGGAAAAAACCTCAAGCGTGAAGCGACGTCCCGTCCAGAGTGATGACGGGGACCCCGCTCACTGGCCTGGTTCAGAGCAAGTCTCAGATTATTTAGGTCGCCAACTTGCGGGCCGTCGATTGGCCGCGCGCACTTGTTTAACTTATGGTCGATCATTAAAAGGTTTTGCACTTTGGATGAAGAGTAATGGTGGCTGGGATGGAGATTGGTCGAAACTGACCGCCCGAAATTTAAGAGACTTCGTGATTGAACGTCAGTCCTCACATAATCGCAGTTCCGTGCATAATCAGGTTTCGGCCATTCGCGCGTTTTTAGCCGATTTACGGGAGCGTGGCGGTATTCATTCAACGCCTGCCGCAGGCTTGGTTTTACCTAAGTTACCTCGGTCTTTACCTAAATTTTTAACAGAAAACCAAGCGGCAGATTTATTAGAATCTCCCGCTGGAGAAAAGGAGTCGCCCGAAGTGCAGTCACGTGATCAAGCGGTTTTAGAATTACTTTACGGCGGCGGTTTGCGGGTCGCTGAACTGTGTAACATTAAATACGGTGACTTAGATTTAAGCACTGGGCTCGTTCGTATTTTAGGTAAGGGTTCGAAAGAGCGCGTGGTGCCAGTAGGGGAGTCGGCCGTTGCCGCCGTAAAAAAATATCTCGCTTTGCGAAACTCGATTAAGCGCGGTGAGCCTTTATTATTAGCTCCGCGTGGTGGACCCATGCATCCACGGGCAGTGCAATTGATGCTGAAGAAAAAATTAGCGGCGGCGGGATTACCGGCTGATTTGACGCCGCATAAACTCCGTCACGCTTGCGCAACGCATTTATTATCCAACGGAGCTGATTTACGCTTAGTGCAGGAGCAACTCGGCCACGCTTCACTTTCGACAACGCAAATTTATACGCACTTATCGGTGAACAAATTAAAAGAAGTTCATCGTAAGGCTCATCCCCGCGCCTAATTTTGTGATTTTTGAAACTGCTCCAGCTAAATTAAATCTCTCACTCGCAGTCACCGGCCTGCGGGAGGATGGTTTTCATGAACTTTTAAGTTTGGTGGCGTCGATTAATTTGGCCGATCGATTAGAGTTTAAAAAGGCAATGAAATGGAGCCTTTTATGCGATGATGCTTCGCTTGCTACGGATCACACTAATCTAGTTTTAAAAGCGGCGGAAGTTTATCAGGCCCATCGACCCGATACTGTCGTGGGAGAATTTAATCTCAAAAAACTAGTTCCGAGTGGGGCAGGGTTGGGTGGCGGAAGTTCGGATGCGGCAGCGGCTTTACGTTTATTGGATCGTGCTAATCCTTCGCCGCTTGGTGAAGAAACTCTTTTGAAGTTAGCGGCAAAAGTGGGATCGGATTGTCCGTATTTTATAAAGGCGACCACGGCGATCATGAGTGGGCGCGGGGAAAATTTAGAAACCGTGTCACCGCAAGTTGCGACTAGTCTCAAAGGTCGACGGGTCATGATTGTAAAACCTCCCTTTGGCGTGGCGACGCAGGATGCTTATGCCTTATTGGCGAAAAGTAAGGCTTACGCTTCGCAGCCGGCTGCAAAACAAAAACTTCAAGATTGGCTCAGTCAGCCCGCGTCGGATCCTTCGATATTGGGGAATACTTTAGAGTCGGTTGTTTTTAATAAATATTTAGCTTTGCCGGTGGCTTTGGCTGAGGTGGCGCGTGCGACGGGGATAAACTTTAGAATGACGGGGAGCGGGAGTGCGTGCTTTGCGTTTTGTCCTGCGAAGTTTGATGCCCAGGCCGTCCGAGTCATTTTAGAGCGTTGTTGGGGTGAGGGGGTTTGGATTCGCGAAACTGAAATTTTATAGAGTTTCGGCTTTACTGTCCCTCGACCTATGGCCTAGATGGGGTTCAACAAAACACTATGGGAAGCCTCAAGAAAAAGCGTCGTTTAAAAATGAATAAGCATAAACGCCGTAAACGTTCCAAAGACATGCGTCACAAGAAGTAAGCTTTTGCTTATTTCTAGGGCCTTTAAGCACAGGGCGACCCCACCGGTCGCCCTGCTTGTTTTTCGGGCTTGCCCAACCTCCTTTCCGCCCCCAAGTCTTAACCCTCAAACCACCTCAAAACCATGGCTCGCGAAACCATTATCATCGAATGCACCGAAGCACGTAAGGAAGGCAAACGCCCTTCTCGTTACATGACTACCCGTAATAAGAAACTTTCCCAAGAGAAGGTAGAGCTCAAGAAGTACAACCCTTCGCTCCGCCGCCACACTCTCCATAAAGAGATCAAAGGTTAATCTTCATTAACCCACGATAAAAAAGGCCGAAGTCTTCACTGATTTCGGCCTTTTTATTTTAAATACTCAATTAAGCGGATGGCTGAGCGCGACGTTCGCTACGCCAGCGGGCGCGATGATTACGCGTCCAATCTAAAAGCGCTTTTTCGAAGCCGATATCTTTGCCGGCTTTTTCTGACTCAATCCACTTGTGACGAAGGATTTCATCTCTTTCGGCAAGCCACTGAGCGTACAGCGACGAACGACCCGCAAAACTTTTACCCTCTGGCTGTCCTTTTTGCAGTTCGTGCATCTTCTCCTAAATAAAATTATTCTAGGTGGATTTGCAAGAACGGGATGGGGTATTTACTGAGAAATTTGACCTAATTTATGCAAAATAGTGAGGGCAACCGAATTAAAAACCCTCGCGGCGTTACTATCAGGATGGCTGATGACAATCGGGATGCCTAAATCGCCCCCTTGTCGCACTGCCGGGTCCAAAGGTACTTCGCCCAATAATTCGGTATTTAAGGTCGTGGCTACCTTGAGTCCGCCGCCTTGGCCGAAAGGATATTGGCGAGATCCATGTGAGTCATCGAGATAGCTCATGTTTTCGGCAACGCCGATGATTGGGATACCTACTTTTGCAAACATAGCGGCACCGCGAAGGGCAACGGAAACGGCTGCGGTTTGAGGAGTCGTGACGATGATGGCTCCACTCAAAGCCATGGATTGAGCGATGGATAATTGTGCATCGCCCGTGCCTGGTGGAAGGTCGATCAGTAAAATCTCACACTCGCCCCAACGAACGTTAGAAGCGAATTGCGAAATCGTTTTCATAATCATCGGACCGCGCCACACGACGGGCGCATCGGCATCGATGAGCAGTCCCATGGACATGATTTTAACGCCAAAGTTTTCGAGCGGAATTAAAACTTCTCCCTCCATTTCAGGTCGGGTGTTTACGCCAATCATCAAGGGGACGGATGGGCCGTAGATATCGCAATCCATCAAACCCACTTGGCCTGGTTTGCCTTTGGCGGTGAGACTTCGGGCGAGGGCACAGGCCAGGTTGACGGCGAAGGTCGATTTTCCAACGCCACCCTTACCGCTAGCGACGGCGACGATGTATTTTACATTCTTAACGCCTGCATCGAGTGGTAATTTATTGTCGGTACTCGTGGTACTGGCGGCTGGGGCGTTTTTTGGGACGGTGACGGTGATGGCGATTTCAGGATCATTCACGCCGGCCGATTTCAGGACTGATTCTATATCATTATAAAGTTTCTTAGGAATCTCTGGGTCAGCCGTCGTTACCGCTAGGCCCACGGTGACTTTGCCGTCAGGGGTGACCTCGATTCCCCTTAGTAATCCAAAGGAAAGGATGTCTCGGCTGAATCCGGGGTAGCGGACCTGGCCAAGAGCTTTTTCTATAGTTTCCTTATTAATGGGCATGTGGAGGATTGAACTCCCGCCCTACTTTAGGTCAAACTACGAAAACTTAAATTTCATTCATGAAGTCAATAAACGTCATTTTCATCTTTATGGCAGTCCTGTTGAGCACAGGAACGCGCGCCGAACAGCGTGTGGTGATTAACGACAACATCGAGGCGACTGTGCAGTCGGGTATTATTCCGATTTCCATTAATTGCGATGATCCAACCTTGGGTGGTATGGTGCGAGCTGCACTGAATGCTCACGGTGCATTTAGCGTACGCAATGGTTCGTCGATAAAATTAAATATTGGACGCACGGCACTGACGGCGGCGGTGGCTTGTGATAATCCACGATTTAATTTTCAAAATACAATCGAGGGACGCGACGAAGAAGATTTAGCCTTAAAGGTGGCTGATGCTGCGATTGTTGGTCTGGGTCGTATTTGGCAACTCAAGCCGATGTTTGCGGGAACCAAGGTAGCTTTTGTTTCTACGTTCTCTGGTCATTCAGAAATTTATACTACGAACTTAATTTATTCACGCATTCGCCGGATTACCGATTTTAAAAATACTTCGATTTCGCCAAGCTGGGCGCCCAATGGAGCAAAAATTTATTTTGTGTCATCCATGCGAACGGGCTTCCCAGAAATTTTTACTACTAAGGGAACGGGCGATTTACAAAAGGTAGTTACCGATGTCCGTGGAGCGCTCGGGGGAGCGACGTGCGGACCTGATGGCCGCATTGCTTTTGCCTCATCGAATAAAGGTTCGATGGATATTTATGTAGCTGGAGCAGCGGGCGAGGGGCCCCGTCGAGTGATTGCCACCGCCGATGTTGATGCGGATCCATCGTGGTCGCCTGATGGTTCTAAAATTGTGCTGACGAGCGGACCCTTGGGTCGCCCTGGTATTTACGTTTCCTCGGCCTCGGGTGGTTCTTTATCACGTTTATCAACCGGCTACAGTTATTGCACCGAGCCTCGCTGGAATCCTAAGGATCCCTCTCAAATCATTTTCACTTTTCAGTCTGGCCGACTCGGCCTTGCGGTGGCCGACATCTCGAAGGGTGAAATCGTTGCCGTGCCGACCACCTCGCCTTTAAATTTATCTCACGCCTCTTGGTGTGCGGATGGCCGTCACGTGGTCGCGACTCAAGCGACCAAGACCACCTCGCATTTAGTGATTGTCGATACGAAGTCAGGAAAGACCACACGACTCACCGACGCAAAAATGGGCAACTGCTCAGAGGCCGATTGTTGGGTAAGTAAAAACTAATTCGAACGCTGGCGGAGTCGGTCGATCGCCACGGCAGTCACAATAATCGCACCCGTGATGATACGCGTCGTGCTTTCACTGATGCCGTTAAGGGTACAGCCCGTACGAATCACGGTGATAATGAGTGCACCGATGAGTGAGCCAAAAATAGAACCGATGCCACCGTTCAGGCTCGCACCACCAATGACGACTGCGGCAATGATATCGAGTTCGTATCCCGTGGCGCCCGTAGGGTCACCTTGGCCTTGATAAGATACTAGCATGAGGCCAGAGAGCGCTGCGAAAGCTCCGCCAATCATATAGACTAAAAGTTTAGTGCGATCGACGGCGACACCGCAGAGTCGGGCCGTATTTTCATTTGAACCTACAGCAAAGACATGACGCCCGAATACCGTGAAACGTAAGACGCCCGTCGCAGCGAGAGCTAATACAATCATCAACCAGCCGCCTGGGGGGATGATTAAGAATTTCATATCGTCAGACAGGCTATTAAGCCAAAACCTTAACCAGTTAGAGTCTTGGGCGTTAATCGGTTGCGAGTTGGCCAAGGCTAAGGCCAGTCCACGAAGAATCAGCAGAGTTCCCAGAGTAGTGATAAAGGGAATTAATTTTGCACGGACGACGAGGAGACCGATGAATAAACCGATGAGTAGTCCACTGAGTAAAGTGACACTCACAGTCACTAGCGGGTTGGCTCCAGCGACTGCGAGTTTGGCTCCGACGACTGAGCATAGAGCGATGGCTGAACCAATCGATAAATCAATGCCTGCTGAGATAATGATAAAGGTCATACCAATCGCAGCGATCCCAATCACGACGGTTTGTTGGACGATGGATTCAATACCTTCGGCGGAGCCGATGGCGCGATTGCCGAAGCTGAAAAATAATCCCCAAATAGCAATGAGTGCTAAGAAGGTTCCTAGCGAATTGAGGAGTCGTTTTGACGAGGTGGTGTTGCTCATAAAGTAGTTATTAATTTCCGGTAGCGGCCCGCATCAGTTTTTCAGAATTTGTTTCAGCAACGGGGACAGCTTCGCTGAGTTGTCCGCGGCACACGGTGGCGATGCGATCACACACGCCGAGAAGTTCAGGTAAATAGCTGCTAACCATTAAAACGGCTTTCGGATTTTTCGGATCCGTGACCAGTCGATTAATGACTTCGTAAATTTTAGCTTTCGCGGCGATATCGATTCCGCGGGTAGGTTCATCGAGGAGGAGAACGTCGCAATCGGCTTCGAGCAACCGAGCGATAGCGGCTTTTTGTTGATTACCTCCGGAGAGATTGCCGATCGGTTGGTCGGGCCCTTGGCAGCGAATACCAAAATCAGAAATCCAACGTACTGTGTGCTGGCTTCGCTGACTCGGAGAGATGAATCCAGCTTTACCTAATTTGGATAGGGCGGGGAGGCAGACATTGTCGCCGATACTTAAATCGAGAGCGAGGCCTTCTTCTTTGCGATTCTCACTTACAAATCCCAAATGGGCCTGCCAATTACTGCGAGGGTCGGAAGTTTTTTGTGTGCCGTTAACCAAAACCTTTTTTCCTTCGATGGTATCGAGACCAAAGATGGCTCGCAAAAATTCTGTGCGGCCGGCTCCCACTAGTCCGCAGAGTCCGACTACTTCACCGCGACGTAAGGTAAGTTTGCCGCTTCCAGGAATATTGGCTTCAAGTAAAACCGGCCCGATGGTTCGTTGGCTGCGTGGATAGAGATCTTTGACTTCGCGGCCGACCATTTCAGCGACGATTTTTGCATCATCGATTGATTTCGTTTCGTAGACTGCCACGGATGCACCATCGCGGAGAATGGTAAGTCGACTGGTTAGACGTCGAACCTCCTCAAGAAAGTGTGAAATATAAATGATACTCAGTCCGCGTTTGGCGAGGGTATCAATTAAATCGAATAAGCGTTCGACATCAGCTTGTGCCAAGGAACTTGTCGGCTCGTCGAATACAATGATTTTGCAGCCCATGGAGAGCGCACGCGCAATTTCTACAATCTGCTGTTGGCTGACTGATAAATCACCAGCGGGCTCGTTTACATCGATGTTACCATGTCCTAAGCTCGCTAAGGTTTTATTCGCTTCGCTACGCATTTTAGCGTGATCGATGAGGAGTCCGTTGCGTGGTTCGATTCCGAGGAAGATATTTTCAGCAACGCTCAGGTGAGGAGCGATGGACAGCTCTTGATAAATCATACCGACGCCGCGTTGACGTGCTTCGGATGGATTAGCGGGGGCGTACGGTTTACCGTCGACCCACATTTCTCCACTGTCGGGCTGGTAAGCACCCGAAAGAATTTTCATCAACGTACTTTTACCTGCACCGTTTTCACCGACAAGGGCGTGGACTTCGCCAGCGGCGAGTTTTAACGACACTCCAGCCAAGGCGACTTGTGCACCGAAGGCTTTTTTGATGCCCCGCATTTCGAGGCGAATGGAATTATCGTCTTTCAAATTTAGTCGTTGCCGAGTTGTGGCTTAATGACCGCCTGAATTTCAGGAGTATCGACATTCTCGATGGTGACAAAAGAAACTCCGGTATCGATATTTTTTTCTACAGGCTTACCAGCAAACTTATCAGCGGCTGCTTTAACGGTAAGGTAGCCCATGCGATAAGGATCTTGGGAAACGATAGCGCTCAATTCGCCTTGTTTAAGGGATTTGATTAACGAAGCGGTCGGGTCGAATCCTACGAACTTAACTTTGCCAGCGAGTTTACTTTGTTTAAGGGCGGTGAGCATTCCGTAGGTAGTACTTTGATTGGAACAGAAGATACCATCCGGAGCTTGGTTGCCTGAAAAGCGGAGGAGAAGGGCTTTGGATTTGTCCACCGCGAGGGCGACGGTCGCACCAGCGTATTGTTCATCGCTAATAACTTTGATATCAGGAAAGGCTTTGATGCCGGCGGAGAAACCCTCTTCACGGGCTTCGGTAGAACTTGAACCTGGGTTATAGCGCAACATGAGGACGCGGCCTTTACCACCGAGGATTTTAGCGAGTCCTTCCGCACCACGTTTGCCGGCCGCAAAGTTGTCGGTGCCGACATAACTAATACTGACGCCTTCGGCTTTGCTTAAAGGGGAATCGAAAATAATGACAGGAATGTTGGCCTTAGTGGCTTTCTCGGCTTTTTCACGAAGCGCTACACCGTCGAGAGGAGCGAGGCAAAGTACATCGACCTTACGAATAATCATCGAGTCAACCATGCCCATTTGTTGGCGACGATCGTCTTCGCGTTCTGGTGCTGACCAGAGCACTTGGACGCCTAAATCTTCACCGGCTTTTAAGGCACCGGATTCAACCGACTTCCAAAAGACGTGGGCAGAGCCTTTCGGGATGAGTGCGATCACAGGCTTAGCTTTTTCTTCAGCCACCGAGGGAAGGGTGATGCTGAAAAGACTGAGGAGGAGGATGAGGTAACGCATGGGGTAAAAAATTATTCAGCCGCCGTGAAGGGCGAGGGGGTGATTGATTCAGTTGGGCGAGGGAATAGTTCTAAGTCTGAGAGGACAGAGTAAGGAACAATACTTCCGACAGGATATTTTTCCTGGAGTTCCGCGCTCACTAAAACCACGAGCGAGTCGGAATCTTTTTCCCGGGCCACATTCATAAAGTGCCATTTAGGAGAATTGCGACGGATGGAAAGTTCGCGGTCACCCACGCGATAGCGGACCACGAGTGGACGATCGCCGGCGACCGTGTGAGTTGTCACTTTATATTCTTCACGTGCTAAAAAGACTTCGCGGGGAATCTGGACTGATTGAATTTCTTGGCTCGCTAAAAACTTTGAACCCCAGGCTAAGAAAACACTATCTCCATTGATGCGGGTGCTAACCAATAAGCAATTTGCCGCCGTAGTTTTGTCCAGATTAGCACATTCGGGAATGGAGAATTCGCCGTCTTCATTAACGGGGATAAGTTTTGCTTCAGTGCTTAAGATCCAAGCTGCTAACTCGGAACCAGGACCGCTGTTAAATTCGCTCCATACTTTAATTCGGTTATTAGGATTATACCAAATCTTGTTACGATTTTCTAAGTCACGTAATTTACCCGCAAACGCGCGTAAATTATTTCCCCACTGGCGACGAATTTTGGCATCTTCGGCGGCTGGACCACCTTTAGATTCATTTTCTTGGGCAACTCGGCTCGCTTCGCGCGCGGCGTATTCTACGCGTTCGATGTTGGCCTTAATTTCATTTAATTTAAGATAGTTAATTTCATTTTTTAGGGCAGCTGACTCAGTGATGGTAGACTCGGATGGGAATGAATTAATTAAATCCGATTTAATTTTTTCGAGTGTGGCGATGTCGGCAATAGGTGCTAAAATCGTTTCCAGGATCGCAGCCTGGTCAGTGATTTTTTGTGCTACCTCCGCAGGAGTTTCGGCCGGCAATAGATACAGTTTGATTTCGGAGTCAGGATCAATGCTCGCCCGTTTGAGCATTTCGTTTAATGGCTTTAAGTCGACTTTTCCGCTGACTTTGTAACCAGTGGTAGCGGGAATTTTAAGGCGGGCATTTAAGATGGGCTGAATGGACTGTCCGCCCGTGGGTTTATTAAAGACCACCTTTTCACTTTCGGCACGAAGTTCTTGGAAGCGTTGAGTTTCATTAGAGAAGCGACGCATTGAGTCGGGCGACTTGGGGTCGTCTTTAATAAACTGACCGACCACTTTGCCGACGATTGCTCCGCCTGTATCGGTGAAAATTCCAAATAACAACGTAGAGACCAAGGTGAGAACGAAAATCGTACCTATGATGATTTTATTCTTCTTATTGAGCTGAGATAAATTATTTTCGTGCTCAGCTAGGACAGCAGTGGCTTGAGTTTGATTAAACTGATCAACCGTGGCGGCATCGGCTAAGCCGTACATCATGAGTTTTCGGCGATCGTCTGGATTGAGACGATTGGCTTCGAGGGTGAGTTCTTCTTCGTTAGCTTCTAGTCTTTTACCTAATTTTATTTTAGCGGCAAAGGTGAAGAATTGCGCAGCGGGCAACCACTCGGTTGCGCCTTCGGGCATACAAGGTGTGTCGGCGACAACTGTACCCATGTTGATAAGTTCTTGAATTTCGGCCTCGGTGTGAGGACCACGGACTTCGTTGTCGATGTAGAGAGTAAATTGACGCATAAGGTGCGTAGATGCTTAAAAAATAAGGTCTAGCCAAGGTTGTCGGTGGGGTTCGCTTAGGCAAGCCGATTGGCTGTGCTTCGTCTTTGCAAATTCGCTCATAACCCCTTATGACTTTTGACCATGGCCAATCATGGCATAAACCAATCTCAGAAACAGGTGCAGGGTCTTATTCTGACCCCGCAGCTACGTCAGTCTTTGAGAATTTTACAAGTGCCTGCCGCTGAATTATTGAGGGAAATTTCAGATGAATTAGCCGCTAATCCTTTAATCGAAGAAGTGGAGCCAACGAGCACCGAAACTTCACCTCTCAATGTCGAAGCAGAGACCGAGGATGATACCCCGCGGGAACTTAAATTGGGCGACGACGATTTTGACGCTTTACGACGGATGAAGGACGACTGGGATGAAAGTTATTACGAAGAGGTGCGCTCGCAGGGCTATTCTCAGGAAGATGAAGAGCGTCGCCAACATATGTTCGAATCAGCCACGGCTGAGTCATCGCTCTCCGAACACCTCGCCGAACAAGCGCGTACTGCCTCGGATGATCCGGAAATCCAAGAAGCCCTTAAGCTTTTAATTCTCTCACTCGATGATCGTGGATTCTTAGACGAGGACCTCTCGAACATCGCTCTACGTTCTGGTCAAAGTTACGAAGCGGTGGTCGCCGCTCATACTTTGTTATTAGGTTTTGATCCGATTGGAATTGGCGCGCGCGACCTGCGTGAATGTTTCTTGGCTCAACTCCGTCACCGCCGCCGCGGTCTCTCTTATGCCGCCAAACTCGTGTCCGATTGCTGGGAACCATTGATGGCCCGTCGACTTGAAGAATGTGGACGGCTCTTAAATTTAGAGCCCGATCAAGTGCGCGAAGGGTTGGAAGAATTGGGCAAACTCGAAACCGTACCCGCTCGACGGTTTCAGAAAGATGAAAATCGCGTGATTACGCCCGATGCGGTTGTCGAAAAAGACGAGAGCGGAAAATGGAAAATCACTTTAGACGATCGCCACGTGCCTAAATTACGCTTGGTGCCTGCTTATAAAGATATGTTGGCGGGTAATTCGTTGAGCGAAAAGGAGCGTAATTATATTTTAGAAAGAATGCGCCAGGGGAAATTCTTGATTGGTGCGATTGAAGAACGTCAACGCACGGTCGATCGTCTGGCTCATATTATTTTAGAACGCCAAGCCGATTTTTTTGAACATGGCCCTTCACAGTTAAGACCTCTGACCATGACGGATGTCGCTAAAGAGATGGGTGTTCACGAAACCACCGTCGGTCGAGCCGCCGCGAATAAATGGATGCGTACGCCTCATGGACTCAAAGAGTTTCGCTGGTTCTTTACTTCGGGTGTTTCCACCGAAGGGGGTGGCACGGTAGCCCAGGAGGGCGTTCAAGAAATTATTGCGGATATTTTAGCTCGGGAAAATCCAGCGGCACCTTTAGCGGACGAGGCGATCACGACTGAACTTAAAAAGCGGGGCATTAAAATTGCCCGTCGGACGGTGGCTAAATATCGGGAGGGCCTAGGTCAGCCTCCCGCACACTTACGTAAGAAGCGTCTCTAAGACAGCTGAGTCAGTAATTCTTCCCAGCCGAAGTGTGTCATGTCGGAGAAGAGGAACTGCACGCCCGCAGTCAGCCCGCCTTCTAATTTAACCGGTGCCACTAGTGCAGGTAGGCCTGCCAATGATGCAGGAGCGTTTAACGCCAGCAGTTGTTCGCGATGTTGCGAAGTTAAATCTTTTTTCGCGACGGCTGGACCGAATGTACAGGGCAGGGCGATAAAACTGTATTGTTTAAAGAGTGTGCGGAAGGTGTCGGAAATATTTAGGCGATAAGCTTCCGCTTCCCGAACTTCCTCTGCTGTGCGTTTACTTGCTAAATTTAATCGTTCCCAGACTACGGGATCGTAAGAATTTTTTCGCTGAGTTAACCAGGCAGCGTGCACGCGTGCGGCGGCAGCTCCACCCAGTACAGGAAAATACTGATGGGCCTTATTGCTATTCATACGCAGAAGTTCGGTGGCTGCGCTGTCTTCTTCAACACCGAGGGGGCGAACAAAATCTCTTAAAGTGTTTAAGATTGATGGGTTCATGCCTAGACCCAAATCACCGACCCAAAGTCCTTTGCCGAGTTTGGGCGATTTACCTAAGACTGCTTTGGATACGGTAATTAGATCGGCGGGATTTTGTGTCATCCAACCTTGTGTATCGTAGCCTGGAGAAAGTGGAAAAATATCTCCGACCGGACTGATGTCAGGCGAAAGACGTAAACCCCAAACGCCGCAATAGCCGCAGGGTACACGAATGGAGCCGGCGGTGTCGGTCGCGAGGGCGAAGGGCACAATTTTTTTTGCTACCGCCCAGGCAGAACCAGAACTCGATCCGCCCGAAAGTAATTCGGGATGGGTGGGATGTTGGCAGTCGCCATAATGTGGATTTTCTCCAGTTAAACCGTAGGCGAATTCGTTGAGTTGGGTGCGTCCACATTCCACAGCGCCTGCATCTTTTTGAAAAGCTGCCGGGAGCGATGAAGATGTGCGCGGGATGCCGATTTCCTCTGGGAGAAAAGTCGAACCAGCGAAGGTCGGATGTCCGGCACGGAAAAATAAATCTTTAGTTAAGAAAGGTACGCCTCCGAGACTTTCCTCTTTTTGGGCCCAAGCGTTTTCAAATCGTTGCGTTAAACTTTTGGTGTCGGGCAATCCAGTTAAGGCGAAGCGTTGTTCTTGTGCCGTGAGTGAGCCGAGTTTTAGTAAAAAAGCTTCGGCGGACATACGAGGTCCACGCGTGAGAAAAAAATCACGCCAGTCGGAAACAGTTTCGAGGTTTGTACTCACAGATCAATCGCGACGCCTGGCTCCGGATCGTGGATCCGTGTGCTAGGTAATAATTTTGTCAGGGTCTCTTTCATCCAGGCCCGGGCGGGGGGATCGCCGTGGGTGAGAATAATATCCTTCGGACTTAGCGACTTGGCAAAATCAATTAATTCTTCTCGGTCGGCATGGCCACTTAAGTGGAACCGTTCTACTTCAGCTTTTAAAATAGACGTATGATCGAGACCTTTAAATTTAAATTCACCGCCCGATTTCATGCCAATTAGTTCACCCCCAGGGGTATCGGGATCGCAATAACCTACGAAGAATACGGCGTTTTCTTTCGTATCTAGAATATTAGCGGCAATGCGCCAGGCTGGAGTGTTTTCGACTAACATACCGCTCGAGAGAACGTAAATTCCTTGCACGGGTAAGTTTTTACCGGGTTGTACATAGCGACGTGATAAAGATTGAACGCCTAGGTCGCGTAAAACTTTTTGACTGAAATTAACCTGTTTGGTTTTCTTACTCGCTTCTTCGAGGTAGCCACAAAGGTCCATACCGAGGCCGGAACAATAAATCGGGACATCGACTAAATTACCATCGGCAGCGCTCTCATCTAATAATTTCAAGATTTCCTGCATGCGGCCGAAAGCAAAAGCGGGAAGTAGCACCGAGCCACCGTTATCGACGACCCGATTGATTGCGCGGATTAAACGGGCCTCTTCTTTGCCGCGGGAAATATCAGGAATCGTCGTAGTGGCTCCGCGCGTACATTCCATGACCAGAGTATCTACGGGTTGACGAGGAAACTGGGCTCCACCCACGGTGCGTTGCGGTTGGAAATGGACATCGCCGGTAAAGAAGTGACGTTTCTTGCGGTGTTCAATCATGAGACCGACGGCACCAGCCACGTGTCCGGCGAGATGGAAGGTGAGCGCAATCTCTTCGCCGCCTTGACCAATTTTTCTTGGGTTGGCGATGGGAACTGCCGTGAGAGCATTTTCAACGCGTTCAATATCTTGTTCTACATAGAGAGGTAAATCCACGTTACCCGATTCTTCTCGTTGCCTTTTCATCACTTGAACCGAATTCGCTAATAACCGTCGGGCGAAAAGTGCTGATGCCGCGGAGGTAAATACGCGCGTGCCGGGGTGTTGGCGGACTAAGAGTGGCAGCGAACCTAAGTGATCCAAGTGGCAGTGGGTGAGGATGACGCCATCCACGTTTCCGGGAATGAGATCGAGGCGCGGCAAAGCTTGTTTGCCCGCAAACTTGGGATGCATGCCGCAATCGATGACGAAGCGAAGCCCTCCAAATTCAGCGAGCATGCAATTAGCTCCAATTTCGCGGCCAGAATTTAAATCGGTTAGTCTCATTGAGGATTAGAAGTGGGTGGAATCATTTCAAAGGAGGGGATACGGACGAATACGCGCTGACCCTCTTCGGTTTCACCGTGAAAGGCACCTTCGGCGGTAACCGGTTCACCGGTGAGGTGATAACTATTATACGAAAACTGTTCGCCGGGCGGAATGGTGGGAGTTTGGCCGACGATACCGTCGCCTTGAATCACTTCGGTCGATCCATCGCGATGGCGGATGATCCATTTACGTCCGAAAAATTTTACGGTATGGGATGAAATATTATTAATGGTAAGAAAGTAAACGAAGGCGTGGGGCGTTTCGGGCGGAAAGTTAGGGTCGCGATGGTGGACCAACTTGTCGAGGGTCACCGTTAGGCCGGGTAGTTCCTGAGCGGAGGCTTCCACGGTCAAAGACAAGAGGTTTAAGAGCATTAAAGGAAGCCATAAATTTCCCGAATTAACTAATAAATATCTTCCCTCCTTGCGCCCTGTGCGGGGGCGGGTTGAATGCAGGCAATGCAGGCTTTTGACCAAAGTAAGGCTAATCTACGTCGCGTACCCCGCAAATGGGGAATGGTCGTAATCTACATACTCTTGGTCGTTCTCTCTAACTCTTTCCCGATTTTTAGTTCAGTTGAAAAGCGATCCAGCCAGAACCCAATTATAGTTCCAGCTTTTGATTATAAAGACGATCGCATTGTTCCAACTGAAAAGAAAATTCCTCTTCACGCTAACTTTTACGGATTCGATAAAAATAATAGTCCAGGCGATAAGCCGGTTTTAGTTTATATCCACCGGGTGCCCTGGGACAGTCGAGGAAATCAATTTTGTGCTGACCTCGCTAAGTCGGGAAAAGTGGCCGTCGTTGAACCTTATCTGCCAGGTTTTGCTTCTTCTTATGGAAATGTTCCGAGTCACTCCATGGATGTAAATGCTCACGTGCTCGCTGCGTTGCTCGAACAAAAGGGAATTAAAAAATATCATTTATTGGGCCAAGGCCTCGGGGGTGTGGCCGCGCTGGAATTAACCAATGCTCATCGCGAGAGGGTGGAATCGGTTACCCTGCTTTCTGCTCCAGGGGTGCAAGCGTTTGAATTATTGGGAAATCCGCTGGTCAATAAAATCGTTTACGGTTTTCAAGGTGCATTCTGCTGGGGCATCTCGCGACTCACTCCGAATTTTGGCGCAGCTGATTTGCTGCCTTGGGATCGTGATTATGCGAAGACGATTTTTGATACGGATTTGTCGGAGAATAAAAGGTTACTCGATGGGCTTAACCGTCCGTTATTAATTATTCACGGTGATAGCGATCTACTTACACCAGTGGATGCTGCACGTTATACTGCAAAATTAATTCCGAGTGCTCGTTTGAAAGTTTATCAAGGTGGGCGCGATGTAGTCTTTGAGCAGAAAGAAGCCGTGGTGGGTGAGATTTTAGATTTTACCACCAATCTGCCTAAACTAGGTCCACCGTTACCTCCAACGAATCCGCCCATCCCCAATGCCATCGGCATGCATTACTGGATGCTCTTATTATTTATTATCGTTTGTACGTTTGTCGCTGAAGATCCTACCTGCTTGGCATCGGGCTTAATGGTATCTGTGGGAATTATCGATTTTTGGTCGGCGACACTGGCTTGTTTTGTCGGTATTTTTATCGGAGATATGGTACTCTACATGATTGGGCGGGTGTTCGGTCGGCAGGCCCTGGGTCACGCTCCGTTTAAGTGGATTATTAAAGAGCATAAAGTTAATCAGTGGGCGGGTTGGTTCACGACACCGAAGGGAATGTTGGTTGTGGTGAGCTCACGTTTTATCCCTGCAAGTAGGGTGCCTACATTTATCACGGCGGGGATTATGAAATTAGATTTACTACGCTTGGGCCTACTTCTCATGGTGGCGGCATTGATTTGGACACCTCCACTTATTTGGCTCGGCTATAAGTTTGGCGATGATGGTATGCGCTTGTTAAACAACTTTAAGAGTAACGCGATTTGGTTTATCGTCGGTTTGTTGGTCGCCCTCCATATCTTAACTCACTGGTTGGTGCCGGCACTGACTTGGCGAGGTCGTCGTCAGATTGTCATGAAGGTGCGCGGTTTCATCCAACCTTCACTTTGGCCAAGTTGGATTGTTTATTTTCCGATCCGTCTCGGAATTATTTTCCTAACTTTAAGGCATCATAGTCTCACGGCTTTTGCTTCAGCTAATCCATCGTTTGGTCGAATTGGCGGATTTATTGGCGACGCTAAATCACTCCTCTTAAGACCATTCCAGCGCGATTCACGTTGTTGCCCACATATCGGTTTATCTATGGAAGATAAGGTCGAGGAGCGACTGAAAGAAGCGCAAGCTTTCGCCGTTTGCCACGGTTATCCTTTAGTTTTCAAACCCGAGGTTTCTGAAGACGGTGCCGGACTGCGTTATGTTAAAAATGATGAGCAACTCAATCGCTGGGTCGGTAAGGCTAAAGAAGATTTCATTCTACAGAAATTTATCAGTGGTTTCGAGTTTGAAGTCGTCTGGCGTAGAAACCCTGGACAGGACGACGGTCATATCATGGCTATCGTACAGAAGAAGGATATCGTGGTGATGGGTGATGGTGAACAAACCTTGGAAGAATTAATTTGGCTTGATGAGTTCGCCGTTTCGCGTGCGGAATTATTTATTCAGTGTCACGCTCTCGATTTAATCAAAGTCGTCCCCGCTGGAAAAAAAGTCGTCTTAAACCTTTCAGGAAGTTACGGCCACGGCGCTCGCTGCTTACATCGCCCCGATCTAAATACTCCAGCGCTCGAGCAAGCGCTCACCACCTTGGCTAAACGTTTTCCGGCCTTACACTATGCCCGATTTGATTTACGGGCTTCGACCGAGGAAGAATTTAAGGCGGGTCGCTTTATGATGACTGGAGTAGGGGGCTGTTGCTATGTTTCGAGCCTCGTTCGCGATGAGTCTCTCCGCTTCAGTCGATCCTACGCACAAGTCTGGCAGCAACTTAAAGTGTGCTTAGAGGCCGGTGCTTATAATCTTAAACAAAACGTCCGACCCGTGCGTTTAGATGAACTGATGGCACGCTGGAGTCAGGCCAACGGTCGCTCCGATAATTTCGTCGTGAGCGAAGAATAATTTACCCGCGTGCCGTAAAGGCATGGCATAGCGCAATCGCGGCAGCGTCGGATTCATCTAAGGGTAATTCACTGCGCAGATTCAGAATAGATTTAATCATCTTACCGACCTGTTCTTTGCTCGCGCTCCCATGTCCGGTCACGGCTAACTTAATCCGTTTAGGTGCGTACTCCTTGACTGGAATATTCAGTCGGGCGAGCACACTTAACGCCGCCCCTCGCGAAGCACCCATGGCTTGGGCGGTCCGGAAGTTTTGCACATAAATTGTTTCTTCAATCGCAGCTTGATCGATTTTGAATTTGTGCGTCATTTTTTCCACGGCTTCCGCAATTTTTCCGAGGCATTCAATCGCTTCGAATTTAGGCGAAAGTTTTACGGTGACACTGTCCAATAATTGATAGGGCTCGGTGCGAGAATCAATCACCGCTAAGCCGGTGCCGCGCAGGGATGGATCGATTCCGAGAATGATACCACGCACGCCACGCTGAGAATTTCTCTCGACGACTTTTTTGGTGCGGGTTGATTTAGCAGCCGACGAAGCCACACGGGCGCCACCTTTAAGGTGAGCTGTCCAAAGCGCGCGCGAAGATTTTCGTGCCATACGTGAGGTTTAGATTTAATTACTTTAAAAGCAAAGGGTAATTCTCGGGGTTGCTTATTTTGATTTTATTAAAAGTATCACCTCTATGCGGCTGGGATCACTCTACTTATTCTTAGCAATCACTCTCTGGGGAGGTGAATTGCCAGTCGTCGTCCGTGAAGTTCAAGAAATGGAGGCCTTTCAGCTGCAATCCTTTGCTAAGGTAGATAAAAAATTAGTTCCCGAATGCTCAGCACTCTGGGCGAGTCGGAAAAATCCTGGAGTGTTTTGGACGCTTTCTGATTCTGGCAATAAGCCACAAATTATACCCATCCACAGCGACGGTTCATCGGCGTGGGGAGCCAAGGGAATTACGATTAAGGGTGCCAAGAATTATGACTGGGAGGCTATAACTGGTGATGCAGAAGGTAATATGATTGTGGCGGATGTGGGGAATAATGTTTCGAGCCGCCGTCAGTTAAATCTCTACATGTTTCAAGAGCCTTCACTGCAGAATCCAGAGGTGACTGATGTTAAAACACTCTCCTTTATTTGGCCTGATCAAAAAGAATTTCCGGATCCTGATTTAAAGTATGACTGCGAATCAGTATTTAAAATTAAAGGTAATATCTATTTTTTAACTAAACACCGTCGTGATACCTTCACGGAATTATGGCGCATCGATATTCCACAATCAACCGCGCCTGCTCAGTTATCTAAAATAGCTCAATTCGATGCGAAGGGTATGGTGACGGATGTCTCGGTCTCACCTGATGGTAAGAGATTGGCTATTTTGACTTATCGAGCGGTTTGGGTAATCACCCTCCCCGTGAGTGGAGAAAATATTTTTAACGGTCCGATGTCGTATGCGCCGTTATCGCCCCCGATGCTTTCTTGGCAGATCGAGGGTTGTGCGTGGTTGGACGGACAGACTTTGTTGGTGGGATCCGAGCAAGGTGACTTATTTAAGATACCGCTTAGTGCTTTGCAGCCCGTTAAATAAAAAGAACGAAGACCCGAGAGTCTTCGTTCTTTTATCTAGAAGGTTGTTTAGACTTAGAGTGCTTTCGCGGCAGCAACCACTGCTTCTTTGGTCATACCACATTCCTTCATGGCGATATCACCAGGGGCGCTTAAGCCGAAACGATCAGTGCCGAGGGCTTTACCAGTGAGGCCGACGTAGCGACCCCAGGAAATCGTGACCCCTGCTTCAATGCTGACGCGTTTAGCACAGCTCGAAGGAAGAACTTCTTCTTGGTAGGCTTTTGGTTGGCGAGCAAAGGCTTCCATCGAAGGCATTGAAACAACGCGAACACCTGCACCTAATTCTTCAGCAGCGGCGAGAGCGAGTTGGAGTTCGCTACCGGTGCCGATGAGGATGTGAGTGAGAGCGGCAGTTTCTTTACGTGCGATGTAAGCACCTTTGAGTGTACCTTGGCGACGAGTGGAAACTGGGATGCTGTCGAGCGAGGGTACGTTTTGACGTGAGAGGATGAGAGCCACTGGACCATCGCGACGAGCAATAGCGTGTGCGAAGGCTGCCGCCGTTTCTTCAGCGTCTGCTGGGCGCATCACATCAAGGTTAGGAATACAACGCAGAGCGCTGACCGTTTCAACAGGTTGGTGGGTCGGTCCGTCTTCACCTACGCCCACGGAGTCGTGCGTGAAGATGTAGAAACCTTGAAGTTTTGATAAGGCGGCAACGCGGATGGATGGACGAAGATAATCCGAGAAGGTCAGGAAGGTCGCACCAGATCCTTTGAAGATGCCATGGTAAGCGATACCGTTGATAATCGCACCCATCACGTGTTCACGAATACCGAAGTAGAGATTGCGGCCAGCGGGCGTGGCGATGTCGAAGTCACCGACATCTTTAATGTAGTTCTTGGTTGAACCGTGTAAGTCAGCGGAACCAGAAAGTACGAGCGGTGAAGCTTTAGCGACGGCGTTGATACAAGTTTCACCCGAGACGCGAGTAGCTAAGGCGTTCTTGCCGAACTCAGGAATCGCGGCGAGGAGGGAAGCAACATCCCCGTGATTACCGGCTTGAGCTTTTTTGAGTAAGTCAGCTTTAGCTGGATGAGCAGCGGACCAAGCAGCAAAAGTTTTTTGCCATTGAGCGTATTCAGCGGCTTGGGTGACTTTACGTGCAGCGAAGAATTTTTTGGTTTCAGGTGAAACGAAGAATTTTTCATCAGGTAAGCCAAGGGCTTTACGGGATGCGTCGATAAACTTTACGCCGGCTTCGCCGTGACCTTTGGCGGTGCCTTGAACTTCGGCGATACCCTTAGCGATGACTGTTTTGCAGATGATGAGTTTCGGTTTACCGCTCTTGCTGGCGCGTGCTTTGTCGAGGGCTTCAGCAATCGGGGCTAATTCATTGCCTTGTTTGACCATGAAGACTTCCCAATTTGCAGCTTCGTAGCGTTTAACCGTATCTTCATTTTGAGTCTTTGAAGCCATTGCGTCCAACGTCACGTCATTGGAGTCATAAAGCATAATTAAATTATCGAGACCGAAACGTCCGGCGAAGGAAGCTGCTTCGTGGGAGATACCTTCTTGTAAGCAACCATCGCCAGCGAGACCGACGATGAAGTGATTGAAGATAGTATGTTCAGGAGTGTTGAAATGTGCGGCGGCCATTTTTGCAGCGACGGCCATACCCACAATATTTCCAGTACCTTGTCCGAGAGGCCCCGTGGTGGCCTCAACGCCAACGGTTTCGCCGAATTCAGGGTGACCAGGAGTTTTGCTGTGAAGTTTGCGGAAGGCTTTTACTTCTTCGATAGGCAGATCGAAACCAGCGAGGTGTAACCAACTGTAGAGGAACATTGAGCCGTGACCTGCGGAGAGCACGAAACGATCGCGATTAATCCACAGAGGTTCGGCTGGGTTGTGCTTCAAAAAGTTTCCGTAAAGAACGGCACCGATTTCGGCTGAGCCTAAGGGAAGACCCAGGTGACCAGAGTGACAGGCGGCGACGGCGTCCATGGAAAGTCCACGGGACTCGGTGGCGGCGCGGGAAAGGTCGGTAGTATTATTGAGCGACATAATGCCTATGCGTAAGGATAATGCCCCCATTATTCCAGCCTTGAATGCAGGCCCAAGTATCTTCTTTATGCTTAATATGTCCGATAAAGAACTAGAAGAGGGGTCAACCCTGCGTTTGGACTTCAAAAAACTCCGAAAAATCGCCTCGGGGCAGGAGGACGTGATTCCCGCCATCGCTCAGGACGCCCAGACAGGCGAGGTCCTAATTTTAGGTTACGTAAATGAGTTGGCTTTAAAAACTGCACTTAAAGAAAAGAAGGCGACCTTCTGGAGTACTTCGAGAAATGAACTTTGGATCAAAGGACTTACATCGGGAGACTTCTTAGAGCTATTAGAAGTCCGCGTGAACTGTGAGCAGAATTCTATTCTCTATAAAGTTCGTCCGGCGGGGCAGGGTGCTTGTCACACCAAAGATACCAAAGGTAAAACGCGTTCGGGATGTTACTACCGTCGATTAAAATCGGACGGCGGATTAGAGTCTGCCTAGTTTTTTAATCTGAGAGACGCGGATTTTATATAGGCACAAAAAAGGGGCGCCTAGAGGCGCCCCGAAGAGTGTAGCATTGAATCCGGGGTTTAGTAACCGCCACGATCGCCGCCGCCGAAGCCGCCACGATCGCCGCCGCCGAAACCACCACGACGTTCGCCGCCGCCGAAGCCGCCGCGTCCGCCGCCGCCGAAGCCGCCACGACGTTCACCGCCGCCGCCGCCGAAGCCGCCGCGTCCACCACCGAAACCGCCACGACGTTCGCCGCCACCGAAGCCACCGCCCGCAGGGCGTTCTTCACGTGGACGGGCAACATTCACCTTCAGGGGACGACCCATGAAGTCGATGTTCTCGGTCTTAGCGATCGCATCCTGGGCTTGCTGTGCATTGCCCATGGTTACGAAGGCGAAGCCACGAGGACGACCTGTGAACTTATCCATCATTACTTCCACGCTCACCACTTCGCCCGCTTGGGAGAAATGTGCGCGGATGTCGGATTCAGTAGCAGCCCAAGGTAGGTTGCCTACGAATAACTTATTTTCCATATATGTTGTTTTCTGTTTTATGACCTTCACCGCATTCCCCGTTTCCTTCTTGGATTTCGATTTGCCGTCTTAGCGACCGTCAACTCACCGGATTCTTGCGGGGCGTTGTTCTTGGTTTGGTTATTTTCAGAACAAGCCTGACCCACACAGAGACTCTTTATTCCCAATTTCGCAAGTTTATTCACAATAAGGTCTATTCCTTAGGCAAACCATTGACAGTTTAAGGCCTGTTTTTATGACTAATCCGATGTCCACCCCGCTAAATTCAGATCAGATTAAGCTCGCCCTAAGCAGCTTGAAGATGTGGACCTATAAAGATGATAAGTTATTGATGGACATTAAGTTAAAGAACTTTTCTGAGGCTCTATCTTTCCTGGTTAAAGTGGGTATTGAGGCCGAAAAGCTTAACCATCATCCAGAAATCCATAATATATACAATATGGTTACATTGAAACTGACTACCCACGATGCGGGTAATCGGGTGACGGAGAAGGATATCGTCTTGGCTCGTGCAATTGAGAAACTCATTTCGTAATGGATCCAGCTGAAGCCATTGATGCTCTCTTAGAAGAATTGTATAGGCAGAAGGCTGCTGGGGTAAAACGTGTCAGTGTTTCCGACGAGAGCGTCGCCCTGTTAAAAGAATTGGCAGGCGGGGCTACTACCGCGGCTGCGCCTAAGTCGGTTGCTCCCGTTGCCATGGCACCGGTTGCCAAGCCCGTAGTTCGTACAGCAACTCCGGCCACTAAAAAAGAGGGAACCATTATTGTTTCGAGTCCATTGCCTGATCCGCCCGTCGTTAAGTTACCGTCTGGCACCAAGGCGGAGCAGTTGCTTTGGTTACAAAAAACTATCGATGCGTGTGCGGTAACCCAAAAACATCTCGAGGGTAAAAAAGCTTTGTTTGGTCACGGCTCGCCCACGGCTAAAGTTTTTTTTGTGGGCGAGGCACCCTCCTTAGAAGAGGTGGAGGCGAATCGTCCGTTTGTGGGTCCCGCCGGTGAATTATTAAACAAAATTATTTCCGCAACGGGTCTGACTGAAAATGAATGTTACTTTGCCAATTTAATGACGTGGCGTCCGAAGCCTCCGACCGCGTTTGGTAAGCGTCCACCTAATGCTTCGGAGGTCGCCTTTAATCGCCCGTATTTATTGGCTCAAATTGAAATCATTAAGCCACAAATCGTTGTGGCAGTTGGAGCACAGGCCTTTGGTGCGCTCACTCATTCGACCACGCCGATTATGCAGATGCGCGGACAGTGGCAGAAGGTGGATGGCTTTGATGTCTTACCAACGTTACACCCTAATTATTTATTACACAGCCCAAGTCTTTCCAATAAACGATTAGTCTGGGAAGACTTCATGCAGGTGATGACTAAACTCAGTATGCCTATCTCGGATAAACAGAAGGCGTACTTTTTAAGTACGTAAACTAGCGGACGCTGCTATTTAATTTTTTAAGATTAAACTGGAGGACCTGAGAATTTCTCCCGCTGAGTTTAAGTTCTTTTCGACGCGCCGCAGGTAAATCGTTTTGCGATCCGACCACGAAGTTACAGGCGGATTGGAAGAAGCCTTGGGTTTGTGTTGTCAGGGCGATTAATTTCTTAGCACCCAAGTTCTTGGCTTTTAATTTGGCGTATTCGACGAGTTTTTTGCCGACACCCCGACCGTGATAAAAGGGCTGAACATAGACTGCGCAGACTTCCATCGACTTACCACCTGGGTAGGCCTTTAAGGCGGCACAGCCGATGATACTGTCATCAATTTCGTAAACAAAGAATTCCTGAATCGTTTGTTCGATTTGCAAACGGGTACGACCGACTAGTGCATCGGTCTTCGCGCCGTGCTTCGCTAAATTATAGAGTGCTTGCGCATCTTTCTTTTTGGCCTGACGGATTTGATCGTAGTCGTTGGCGTGCACCATGGTGCCCAATCCTACTTTATCAAAAATTTCAGTGAGCAGGCCGCCGAAAACTCTGCCATCTAAAATATGAGCCCGGGGAACGTCTTCATCTAAAGCTTTAGCGGCCTGAACGGCTTTACTTCTGATCCGTGGGTCTAATTTAATTTTCTTATCGTTAAGAATTTTTTTCAGTTCGTCTTCTGGTAAATTGATTTTTACCTGACCATCAATTTGCAGTCCAGGAAAGGGCGTGAGATAGATCAGTTTCGATGCACCCATGGCGGCGGCTAGTTCCATCGCTAAATGGTCGCTATTTACCCGTAAAGATTGGCCTTCGCGATCGCAGACGATGGGAGTGACGAGCGGTAAAATATCTTGCGACAGCATCGTTTTCAAAATCGCCACATCTACTTTTTCGACTTTGCCCGTGAAGAGATGATTTTTTCCTTTGATGACTCCGACGTTGGTTGCTCTGACGGCGTTAGTAATGGCGCAACGTAAACCGGCTTGGGAGAGATGTTCGAGGACGGTTTGGGAAACTAGTGCAGAAGCTTCACGCGCGAGAGACATCGTGGGGGCGTCGGTGATGCCTTCGCCTTGGATGTCCGAAATCGTCATGTTGTGTTCGCCAGCTAAGGTGACGAGTTGATGTCCGATGCCGTGAACTATGATAACTTTAATCGAAAGACTTTTGAGAACGGCGATGTCCGTCACGATATTATTAAAATTTTCGTGACTTACAATCGAGCCATCAACAGCAATGACAAAGACATGATCCCGGAACATGGGAACATACCGGAGGATGCCACGAAGGTCGGTGGGCTTCATTGCCCTTTCACGCTGACTTGCCATAAGGGAATCGTTATGGACTCTTTCCCGCGAGTGCAATAAAAGATAGATACATGGGTAAGTCGCGTCAGACAAAGAGTCAGGGGATACCGCCCGATTTACAGGAGCCGGTGGATTCTTTTTTGGCTTATTTAGCCTTGGAGCGTGGCTTGGCTAAACTCACGACGGAAGCTTATGAAGATGACCTTTTACGTTTCACTAAACACTGTGCGAGCGCGGGTCGGAGTCGCTGGACCGACGTAACCCTAGGTGATATCGAATCTTGGGTGAAGGTTTTGAACCGGAAAGGTCATGCGACGGCTTCCTTGGCTCGTCGACTTTCTGCCGTAAGAACTTTTGCCGCACACTTGGTGAGGTCAGGATTACGTCGCGATGATTTTACAGAACTTGCGCGTAGTCCTAAAATGAAACGCAGTCTGCCTGCGATTTTATCTCCCGAGCAGGCCGCCTTGGTTGTGTCCGCGCCCGATACTTCTACGCCCCAAGGTTTGCGTGATCGGGCGATGTTAGAACTGATGTACGGATCGGGTCTACGTATTTCGGAATTATGTGGTCTCGAGTTACAAGCGGTGGATATCGAGTCCGCTCTGGTACGGGTGAGAGGTAAAGGTTCGAAGGACCGCGTCGTACCCGTGGGTGAATCAGCATTAAAAACGCTACAGCATTATTTAAAAGACGGTCGTCCGAAACTGAGTCGCCCCAAAACCGGAAGTGCACTTTTCTTGAGTGCTCGCGGCCAGGGCCTTTCGCGAAAAACATTTTGGTTGAGTGTGAAGCAGGCCACCCGTCGAGCGGGGGTCGATGTTCCCGTAAAACCTCACTTGCTCCGTCACGCCTTTGCTACGCATTTATTAGCCGGTGGGGCCGATTTACGCTCGATTCAGGAGATGTTGGGGCATGCGGACATCGCCACGACGCAGATTTATACCACGGTCGAACGCAAGGCACTCAGCGAGGCCCATCGTAAACACCATCCGCGCGGTAAAAAATCGAATTCTTAGACGAAGAAGAGGAGTCCGCCGATAATCGTCGCAGCGGAAAGTGCACCGATAATAAATTTTGCTGTGGCTGGTACTTCGATGGTTTCAATCGTTTCATTATCGACACTCGGTCTAACCACCGCTTCGCGAATGATTGCGAAATAATAGTGGATGCTCACGGCGACGCTGACTAGGGCGACACCGAATACCCACCAGAGTTTTACTTTTGCTAGTAATATTAAAATAAATAATTTAGCGAAGAAACCAACCGAAGGAGGGACGCCTGCTAAGGAACTGATGCCAAAGCCTAAGGCACCTGCGAGAATGGGAGAGCGACGAATTAAACCACGGAGTTGGAGTAGCGGACGACGATGATCTTCGGCGGTGGGAATAGAAATGAGAGCTTGGGCGACCAAGAAACTGCCGATGGTGTAAGCCATTAAATAATAAGCTAAGAGGTTGGTATCGTAATCACCATTTTCACCTGCGACTAAAATTCCCGTGATGGCAGCGAGGATAAAACCAGCATGCGATACGCCAGAGAGAGCAATCACGCGCTTGATGTCGGTGGCGGCAAGGGCGGCGAGATTACCAGCAAGGAGAGTGAGGATGGTAGTGATAGCCAGAACAGGCGCCAACTTGGGTGCTAGGGGCTGAAATGGACCGGTGACTAATAAGAATAATGTGAATGCACCGGCAGCTTTAGACGCCGTGCCGAGTATCGCTGTGGTAGGTGTGGGGGCACCTTGATAAACATCGGGAATCCAAGTTTGGAAAGGGAACGCACCCAGTTTGAATGCGGCACCGCCTAAAATGAGTGCTACGCCGGTGAGAGTGAGGACAGTGCCATGACCAGCTGCTAAGGCTTTGGCGATTTGATCGAAGTTTAGAGAATCGGGCGTGATGGCACCGAGTGAACCATAGACTAATACAATGCCCATGAGGAGCAGTGCAGAGCTTAATCCGCCCGCGACTAAATACTTAACGCCAGCTTCCAGTGAAGCATCACTCTTTCTCAGATAGCCGACTAAAATATAAAGTCCGACTGCGGCAGTCTCCAGGCTCACAAATAAACTCACGAAGTGATTCGATTGAGTTAAGAGCATGAACGCTGCGGTAATTACTAAGACGACGTGATGATAATCAGCGACCACCGCGTGACGTTCTTCGAGGAATCGTGTCGCCACAAAACTGGTGAGTAGGGCGGAAATTAAAAAGGTGAGACGAAAACCGCAGGTGACATCGGAGAGTTGAAGTAAGCCCGCGAAAGTTGTGGTGGCTACACCTGAGCAAGGATTCCATGCGGTGAAAGGAATCAGTGACATTAAAATCACTAAGCCTAAACCGATACGTGCGGTGGTTGGGATAAGCCAGTTGAGTTTCTTATTTAAAAACATCGCCTGAATGAGGCAGAGCAGGGCAAGTGCTGCTACGGAAATTTCAGGAAGAATCGAAGCCCAGTCCGCATTACGTGGGGCGAGTAATTTTAAAGCGAGTTCGGTGGTAGCCATCGGAGAAGTCATGATACGAAAGTTTAGTTACGGTTAGATTCTTTGACTGGAACAGCCTTGAATGGTTTGGGTTGGGCAATGCGGGCGAGTGCTTGGGCTTCCGGATTGGTGCGATTGGTAATGAGAGAAGGAATGAATCCAATCACGAGAGAGGCACCGAGAAGAAGGATGGTTGCGGTGCGTTCGGCGCCGTTGAGATCAGCAATCGGAGCGTAAGCATGACGAGCTTCGATGGCTGAAGAAACTTTTCCGAAGAAAACTGAAGCGACGGCGCGGAGTGCGTAGATTGCCGAAATCACAACGGTGGATACTACTAACACTTGAAGGATGAAAGGTTCATTTCTGAGCGAGAGGAAGACGCCGAGTTCACCCCAGAAATTTCCAAAACCAGGGAGTCCGATCGAGGCCATGGTTGCAGCGATAAAGAAGGCGGAAAGAACGGGAGTGTGTTGAGCGAGTCCACCGAGTTCATCGAATCGATAGGTGCCCGTGCGGGTGCGAACCGCATTGGCTAAAAGGAATAAGGCCGCGCAGGAAAGTCCGTGAGCTACCATTAAGAAGATGGCTGCATCGAGACCTTCGGCGACGCCTTGCGTGGCGCAAACCCAGATGCCAATGAAAATTGGGCCCATGTGAGCGACTGAACTCCAGGAGAGCATTTGTTTGAGGTCGCGCTGTCCAAAACAAATGAGTCCAACGATAAAAACGTTGGCGATGGAGCACCAAAGGAACCAGTCACTGAGTGTGCCTGTACCAATTTTCATGGTCGCAGCGACAATCATGATAATTCCGTAGAGACCAAATTTCTTTAGTGCTCCCGCGTGGATCATCGATACGGGAGTGGGTGCAGCGGAGTAACCAGGTGCCGCCCAAGAGTGGAAGGGGAAGAGTGAAGCCAGTGTGCCGAAGCCAAATAAAGTGATCGCCGTGCTCGCTGCAGGTAGGGGCAGTTGGGATTGATGGAAGGCTAAGAATAATTGTTCGAACGTGGCGTCTTCGATGCCGAGTCCAACCGTTTGCATGGCGATGACGATGCCAGCTAAGGAGAGCATCGCACCGACCGTGAGGTAGATGGCCATTTGCATCGCAGCAGAACGTCGACCTTCGCCGCCCCAGAATAAAGTCAGGACGAAAGTAGGAATAAGTGCGAATTCGTGGAAGAAATAAAATCCGATAATATTATTTGTACCAAAGACTCCGAGCGTTCCTCCGAGCATGAAGAGAATTAAACCCAGATAAGCATTCCGTGATTCAACTTCTTGGTTTAAGGCTTTGATGCCAGCGGCGAGCCCGACCAGCGCGGTCATGGCGATTAAAGGAAGGCTGATACCGTTTAAGCCAAAACAAAAACCCCAGATGTTGGTTTGAAGATATTGTGTCACCGAGCCGAAAGATTCGGCACAAGGGACGAAGAACCAAACTGTAATGAGGGCCGGCAGGGTGAATGCAATGAGCGCAAAACCGGTCGCAAATGAGCGTGGTAGATTCCGTCCGATTAAAAGAATTAATCCGGCGAGAATCGGCGTAAAGATAGCCGTGAGTAGAAGTGAGGAATTCACAGTATTAAAATTTTCCATAGGTTAGCGGAGGAGGAACCAAATAAAGAGAAGCGAGCCGAGAGTGATCCAGATCGCATTGGCGCGAGCTTGTCCGCGGTGAAAAATAGCATTGGAGACATGTCCAAGTGCGGCAAAGGTGCCTCCGGCGATCCAGCGTACGGCGAGACCATTGATGACGAGTAAATCGAGGAACACGATTAATTCGGCAAAGCGACGCTGAACTTTATCGATATACCAATTATATAGTGTATCCATCCATCGGTATTCTAAAAGCTGATAGGTGCGCGGAGAAATTTTCTGCAAGCTGTCTTGCCCAACAAAAAGTCCGTAGAATCTGAAACTCAAATAGCCAAGAATCAGTGCCACTGCTCCCACAATGGTTGCAGGAGAAGTAAGATGGAATGCCATTGCATTGAGTGACTTTTCCACGACTTGCAGGGAGGAATGAGGAATTAAAATATTGGCAGCAAAACCAGCACCGATAGCGTAAACAATTCCGAGTACGCTGATGGGTAGGGTCATCGTCCAGGGAGATTCATGAGCGTGGGTTGCGGCCTTGGAATTAGGTGCACCCATAAATACCAGACGAATCATGCGGCCGCTGTATAAGCACGTCGCAACGGCAGCGAGGGCGAGGAAACCGAAAACAATGAAGTGTCCGCCGTGCCAGGATGCTTCAATGATCGCGTCTTTCGAGTACCAACCTGCGAAGAAGGGGACGGCACAATTAGAAAGTGTCGCTGCGATAAAAGTCGCGGCAGTGATCGGCATTTTTTTCAGTAAGCCGCCCATTTTGAGCATGTCTTGTTCGTGGTGACATCCGTGAATCACCGAGCCTGCGCCTAAGAACAACGTCGCTTTGAAAAAGGCGTGCATGGCCATGTGCAATACAGCGAGTTCAGGATGTCCGAGTCCAATCGCGCAACCCATAATACCGAGGTGGGCGAGGGTGGAGTAAGCTAAAGATTTTTTGATATCTGTTTGCGCGAGTGCACAGAAACCGGCGAGTGCGGCCATGCCAGCACCGGAGATTGCCATCCAATCAAGAACTTCAGGAGCGAGGAGGAAACTGATTCGCGCCATGAAATACACACCGGCCGCCACCATCGTCGCAGCGTGAATGAGGGCGGAGACCGGAGTTGGACCAGCCATCGCATCAGTGAGCCAAACATGTAATGGGAACTGAGCGGATTTTCCGAGAAAGCCGCACATCAGTAAAAGCCCGAGTGCGATAGGAACAGCTGAACCGGCTTGTAATTTCAGTTCAGCAAAATCGAGGGTGCCGTAAAGTTTGAGACAGAGTGCGATACCCAAGATGAAACCCAGATCGCCGATACGGTTAGTGATGAATGCTTTTTTGGAAGCTTCTGCAGCAAAATCGGTATCAAAATAATGTGCGATGAGCATGTAGGAGCTGAAGCCAACCAGTTCCCAGAAGATGAAAGTCATTAATAAATTATCGGCGACGACGATGCCGAGAATGGAAAACATGAAGATCGAAAGTCCGGCAAAGAAACGTCCGCGGGCACCATCATCTTTCATGTAACCGACAGAGAATAAATGAATCCAGGCAGCGACGAAGGAAACGACGAACAGCATTAAACGCGCATGGGCATCGATTAAATAACCAAAGCCCAGTGAGATTCCACCGATTTTACCGAGCTCATAGTGCCATTTGATATCTTCGGAAGTTTGGGTGAGAATCGTGAGGGCGAGACCAGCGATGATAAAAGCGGTCAGGGTTGAGAACCATGCGGCGAAGGCACCGTGACGGCGGAGGAAGAAGGCTGAGAAGGCAGCTGCGCCCAGCGGGAGGAATAAAATCCAATGTAAAAGTGAAACAGAGTTCATTGCAAATTAGTCGCAGAGGGTGTTGAGTTTTTCGGAACTAACCGTTTGGCGTTGGCGGAAGAGGGCGACAATGAGTGCGAGTCCAACGGCAACTTCGGCAGCGGCGACGGTGATGATAAAGAAAACAAAAATCGCCCCATCCATCGTGTTGTTAAAACGCGAGAAGGCCACGAGGGCTAAGGTTGAGGCGGTCAGCATCAACTCAAGGCACATGTAGACCACGAGAAGATTGCGACGGATTAAGACGCCGGAGAGTCCAATCACGAAGAGTATTCCAGCGAGTACTAAATGGTGTGAAAGTGTCGTGTTTTCCATGGTGTCTCTTAACTTTGGATTTTGGAGTCTTTGCTAATTGAGACCACGCCGACCAAGGCGACGAGCAGAAGAAAACCTGAAATCTCTAATGGCAGTAAATATTTAGAATAAAGAAGTCGTCCGAAAGATTTGGCGGCGGTGGTGAAGACCAGTGGATCGCTCGAAACTTCTGGCGGAGAGAACTGCACTTGGTTGGAGGGAACTGCTCCCGACCAAACAAAGAGCCAGATGACACCCCCGGCTAAGAAAAAGAAAACGGCGAGTCCGGTCAGTGCACGGCGCCATGGATAGACCGCAGGATTTTCTTCTGTATCCGAAAGTAACATGATGATGAAAAGGAAGAGCACCATGACTGCTCCGGCGTAGACGAGAACTTGAATGACGCCGAGGAAGTAGGCATCGAGCAGGAAGAAGTTAGCCGCGACACCAACGAGGGCTAAAATCATTCCCATCGCAGAGGTCACTGTATTGCGACTAAGAACTAGAAGAGCTGCGGCACCGATTGTCAGTGCGGCAAAAAATATAAATAGTCCATCAGGCATGGTCTGAACGTAGGAGAGGGGGGCTTATTGGAAAGGAGAAAAACGCATTCTAACCTTAAATTTTCAAAGATTTTTAGGTTGTCAGGCTCTCCGATTTTACGTCGAGCCAAGGGGTGCTTAAATCTCAGCGATTTTTGAGAGGAAAGTGTTTCCGCATCACGCATTGGGCGTGGGATTCGATCACTTCGCCTTCATCAAAAAGTTTTGTCCAATCAGGGAAAAAGGCATCAGCTTGTGGTTCTAAATTTACATGCGTGATAATCAATTCACTGCACCAGGGAAGGGCTTCCGCGTAAAGTGCAGCACCACCAGCTAGAAATAGTGTTTGCTCGGGAGCTAACTGCGCAGCTTCTTCCCATGATTTAGCGGTTAACACACCCGGCGCGGTGAAACCTTGTCGACTGAGAACAATCGTGGTGCGACCAGGAAGAGGGCGACCGATAGACTCATAAGTCTTACGTCCCATGAGCATTGCTTGGCCCATGGTAGTTTTTTTGAAGAACGCAAAGTCTTCAGGAATGCGCCAAGGCAGTTGATTATTTAAACCAATACCACGGTTTTTGCCAACGGCAGCGATTGCGATGAGTGGACGGCCAAAAAAATTCACAAAATTAAATAGCAACAGGTGCTTTAATACCCGGATGAGGATCGTATCCTTCGATGGTTATATCTTCATATTTAAAGGCGAATAAGTCTTTAATTTCGGGATTTAAAATTAAACGAGGGAGGGGTCGAGGCTCACGCGAGCACTGTAAATCAACCTGTTCGAGGTGATTAGAATAAATATGAGCATCACCAAAAGTGTGTACAAAATGTCCAGGTTTTAAGCCTGTCACTTGGGCAATCATATGGGTGAGTAATGAGTAACTCGCGATGTTGAAGGGCACACCTAAAAATAAATCTGCACTCCGTTGATAGAGTTGGCAGCTTAAACGATTATCAGTGGAAACGTGAAATTGATAAAGGGTATGGCACGGCGGGAGGGCAACTTTATCAGCTTCGAGCGGATTCCATCCGGTGATGAGATGTCGACGACTCGCGGGATTTTTTTTGAGTTGTTCAACGAGTAGTTTGATTTGATCGACGCCGTCAGAATTATAAGTGCCGTCAGGTTTTTTCGTCGCACCAAAGTTTCTCCATTGATGTCCATAGACGGGTCCGAGTTCACCTTCACCGCGTCCGAACTTGGCACATTGTTCGGCGGTGGCCCATTCATTCCAGATCGTAACTCCTCGTTCGGTGAGCCAGGCGTTGTCAGTGCGTCCGGCTAAAAACCATAGAAGTTCTTGAATGATAGATTTAGTATGAACTTTTTTGGTGGTGACTAAAGGGAAGCCTTCGGCGAGGTCGAAACGCAGTTGGGCTCCGAAAATTCCGAGGGTGCCCACGCCTGTTCGATCTTTGCGTACTTCGCCCGTTTGGCGGACATGCCGAAGTAAATCTAGATAGGCCTTCATGGATTGAGGGTTAACCTTTATGAACCCCAAACGGCAATACGGAAAGGCGGGTGATTTTTGAACCTTTCGCCCTTGCCAGCCTGCCCCCCAAAAGACACCCCTTAAAGGTGCTAATATGAGTGATAAGCCCGACCTTAATGCTATCTCGCACGACCTCCATGCAGTTCGTTTAGAGAAACTTGCCCAACTTCGTGCAAGTGGGGAAGACCCATTCCGTGCTAACTGGAATCAATCACACATTTCGAGCGAATGTGCCAAACTTCTACCCGAAGGTGTGGAAGAAGGTCCTGAGGTGTCCGTCGCTGGTCGCGTCATCGCGATTCGTGTCATGGGCAAGGCGAGCTTTGTTAAGATTCTCGATCGTGCTGGTATCCAACAATGTTACTTCACGCGTGATGCTTTAACCGAACGCTATGATACCCATTTCAAAAAACTCGTAGACTTGGGTGACTTCATTGGTGTTCGCGGAAAATTATTCAGAACTAAAACCGGTGAAGTGACCGTACGTGCAGCAGAGTACGGCTTGGTATCTAAAGCCATTCGTCCCTTGCCTGAGAAGTGGGCTGGGTTGACAGATGCCGAAAAAATTTACCGTCAGCGTTATCTCGATTTAGTGGTGAATGAAGAATCCCGTAATCGACTCTTGATTCGCAGTCGAGTGATTGAATCGATCCGCAAGTTTTTATGGAGTCGCCAATTCACCGAAGTGGAAACTCCTGCACTGCATTCCGTTGCTGGTGGTGCTGCTGCACGTCCGTTTGAAACCCATTCTAACGCTCTCGATTGTGATTTTTACCTACGCATTGCCCTAGAATTGCACCTCAAGCGTTGTTTGGTGGGCGGTATGGATCGTGTTTTTGAAATCGGACGCGTTTTCCGTAATGAAGGTGTTTCGATTAAGCACAGTCCAGAATTCACGATGCTCGAGGCGTATCAGGCTTACAGTGACTACCGTGGCATGATGGAATTAGTGCGCAGCCTCATTCAGACTGTTTGCAAAGAAGTTTTAGGTACGACCGTAGTGACGCGTCCCGATGGGGTTACCATCGAACTCGGTGGTGAGTGGCGCGAAGCTAAATACAAAGATTTAATTATTGAACGCACAGGCGATGCCCAATGGTTCTCGCGCACGAAGGAAGAAAAAATTGCTGCTTGTAAAAAATTAGGTCTCGATGAGCCGCGTACAGACTGGGAAGACTTTGAGGTCACCAACGAAATTTTCGGAAAGCTCATTGAGCCTACTTTATTACAGCCGACCTTTGTCACACATATTCCTAAAGAGTTATGTCCGTTGGCTAAGGTAACCGTCGGTGATGATTCCACCATCGATGTGTTTGAACTTTGTATTAACGGACAAGAAATTGCTCCTGCGTATTCGGAACAAAACGATCCTGGCGTACAAAGGAAGATGCTGGAAATACAGGCTGGAGCTGAGACACAGAAAATTGATGAAGATTTCCTTTTAGCTCTCGAGCACGGTATGCCTCCTGCCGGTGGCTTAGGTATTGGTATTGATCGCTTGGTCATTCTACTCACGGGTGCGGCTAATATTCGTGATGTGATTCTCTTCCCGACTTTGGGTCCCGATAATAACGCATAAGGACTTAACTTGCTCTGGTTTCTTCAAATCGCCCTTCGTCAACTCTTTCAGCCAGGAAAGCGTTTTCCCGCGTTTGCGATTGTTTCTATCTTGGGCGTAGGCCTCGGTGTCGCTGCCTTACTCGTCGTGCAAACCGTGATGAATGGATTTGGCGAAGAACACCGTTTGCGAATCAGAGAATCGTTTGGAGATTGTATTGTACTTACACGGACAACGATTGCGAATCCGGCTGAGCTCGTAAAAAAATTACGTAAGGATGACGATGTGCTCAACGCGGCAGCTTTTACTGAAGGCCCAGCATTATCTCGACGCGGACAATTTTCAGGCGTCGCCTTCGTGCGTGGTATTGATTTAAGCGTTAAAGAACAACCGGCCCGTCCTTATATTGCGGCTGGGTCGTTTGATGATCTTGATGATGGACGCGTTATTTTAGGTTATGGTTTAGCAAAAACCTTACGGGTTAATATTGGAGATAAAATTGAGCTCTGGTCGCCGGCGATGGCTGAGTTAGCAGAAAAAGGGCAGGCCCCTTTACCAGCCGAGCTCGAAGTCTGTGGTATTGTGCGGACGGGATTTACGGAGGTCGATGATCGTGCAGCCATTATTCCGATTCGTCGCTTCCGTGAACTCTGGGCGATGGGGTCACAAGCTCATGGTATTACTCTGCGATTTAAAAATCCGAATGATGCACCGGCTATTGCGGCACGTTTGAATGTCGATACCCCGGAAATGCATTTCGTTCCTTGGCAGGAAATTAAGAAAAATTTCTTAGAAGCCATTCGTTTCGAAAAAACGATGCTCTTCTTCTTGATGTTTATTATTACTCTGGTCGCTTCGTTCTCGATTGGTAGCACGCTCTTTTCTGCGGTAATACGTCGGACGCGTGAAGTCGGTGTATTAGTTTCGATGGGCGCGAGACGTTGGCAGATCATCGCACTATTTGGAATTCAAGGCCTCATGATTGGACTATTGGGCACGCTCTTGGGCTTTGCCCTCACTTGGACTATCTTAGCTTTAAGAGAAAATATTTTAACCATGATAAACAAGGTTTTTGGTAATGGGGATATGATCGCGAATGTTTATCAGTTCTCAAAGGTTCCATTACATTATGATAGTTCAGATTTCGTCGTCGCCGCAGGCTTTACCTTATTAGTTACCACGCTCGCTGGATTAGTGCCGGCCATTTGGGCCGCCAGCCGCAAACCCTCGGAGGCCATGCGCCATGTCTAAAGTTTTATTAGAAGCCAAAGACCTTAAAAAGTCTTTCTCCACGGCTGCAGGTTCGCTCGATGTTCTCCGCTCGATTAACTTAACGGTGAATGAGGGTGAGTCGGTTTCTATTCGTGGACTTTCGGGTTCAGGTAAAACGACACTTTTACAATTGCTGGGCGGTCTCGAGATGCCTGACGCAGGTGAGGTCTTAATTGATTTAAAATCCCAAGGTCTCGTTTCTCCGCATCAACACTTAGGTCACGGTGTCGGATTTGTTTTTCAGAATTTTCAACTCATGCCCGAGTTGAATACTTTAGAGAATGTTATGTTGGCGGCAAAAATTCTGGGTACGCCTGACGCTGAGTTTAAGGCGCGCACACTCATTGAGGCGGTCGGACTCGGTTCACGCTTAAATCACTATCCCTCCCAACTCTCAGGTGGGGAATGTCAGCGTGTGGCCATTGCCCGTGCTTTAATTAATGATCCGACCATCGTTCTCGCGGATGAGCCGACGGGTAATTTAGACGAGGCCACAGGTCAGCAGATTATCAATTTATTACTCGGTATTGTGGCTAAAAAACAAATGGCCTTAATTTTAGTTACTCATAGCCGCGAGTTTGCAGAGCGCACGCAAAGACAGTTATTGCTGACGAAGGGTGTTTTATCTCCGGGCTAATTTGACAAGGAATTCTAAATGAGTTGTATAGGCATACTATGCAACCTGCTACCACACCTGCTCAATTAATCTCGGCTTTAGAATGGCGCTATGCGACCAAACTTTTTGATACTAAAAAATTACCAGCAGCTACTTGGTCGGCCTTAGAAAAATCCTTACAGTTGGCTCCTTCTTCTTTTGGTCTGCAGCCTTGGAAATTTATTGTTGTGGAGAATCCCGAAATTCGGGCGAAGTTGCGTCCCGTTTCTTGGGGTCAATCACAAGTCACAGATGCTTCCCACTTAGTGGTTTTCACGCGCCGTACCGAAATGACTGAAAAAGACGTAGACGCTTTTTACAATCAAATGGTTTCGGACCGTAATGCCGATCCTTCGAAGCTCGAAGCCTATCGTCAGATGATGATTGGTGGAGTGGTTAAAGGTAAGGATGCAGTTGCACAAAAAGATTGGGCAGCTCGTCAGGTTTACATTGCCCTCGGTCAATTGATGGCCGCGGCTGCCCTCATCGGCGTAGATACCTGTGCCTTAGAAGGCATCGATCCTGCAGCCTATGATGATATTTTAGGATTAAAAGGTAGCGGCTACGAAACGCTCGTCGGTTGTGCGGTCGGCTATCGCTCTGCCGATGATAAGTATGCGTCTCTGAAGAAAATTCGCTTCCCGATGACTCGTGTTTTTGGAAAAGTTTAACTTTTCTTAACCCACTCCTGGAAGCTTTCATCATCGATGAGAACTTCTGGGTCGCCGTACTCGGTCGACAAAAGATTTTTGTAAGTCTCGTCGGCGAAGCGTCGACAGTGAAGCAGAACACGCGCGGTGTGGCCTGGGGCTCGCACGAGTCGACCGAGGGCTTGGTTTACCTTACGCATGCCTGGACGCACATAGGCTAGGGCGAACGCGTCCTCGGCGCCGTCTTCGACAAACATTTTTCTGCGGGCCTCTTGCAAGGCATTCACTTCAGGAAGGGCGGGGCCAATGACGACCGCGGAACGAATTTTTCCACCGAGTAGATCGACGCCTTCGCCCAATGAGCCACCCAGAATTAAGCAGAGGATGGTCGATGTTCTAAGCGAGTCATCGACGAATCGTGCAGTGCCATCGGGTCCAAGTCCGCGTGGCTGTAAGGCGACGGATGTGTCGGAATTTATTTTCCTAATCTCTTCAACAATCGACTCAGCATATTTATATGAAGGGAAGAATGCTGCGACCGAGCCTTCTTGAGAAAGTTTTATTAAAGATTGAGCCGTACGCTGGTGGTGACTTTCGCGAGTTTTCAGTCGGGTGTCGATGCGACCATCAATCGCTACGGTGTAAGCGCCTTGTCGCCAAGGGGCGAGGGCATCGACGCGTATGATGTGATCATTATTTAAGCCGCATTCGGAAGCGAGAGCTCCACGAGGCCCGGGTGTCGCGGTCATTAATAATACATGGGCGAAGGATTGTAGTCTTTCGCCGGTGGCTTTGGCGGCAGTTAAACAATCTAGATTGATTTGGCCGGCGTTGGGTGACCACAGCAACCAGCCGAGATCGGCTTCTTCAAGTCTTTGTGACCACAGCGTGGCATTCCAGACGGCCGTGCGGGCTTCTTCGGGTAGACTATCGATATCGATGGGGAAGGTATTGCCTAAGGGTGCGAGTTTCTCGGTTAACGCCATCGCTTCGAGGCGATCATCGGGCGAGAGAGTATCGGCTTTGGGGAGTCGCCTCACAAAATCAGCCCAGGCTTGTGTAGCGAGGCACCACGGTTCGGGTGCGCGAAATTTAGTTAAAGTGAAACTAAAATCACTCGCGGATTGAGCGTCATCACGCAGCGATAAACATTCTGCGGCGCGCTCGGGAAGATTGTGTGCCTCATCGACAATCAGCATCGTATCGTGGTCGTTCCAACCAGGAATCGTTTCAAGAGCGGAGCGATTACGTGGTGAGAATACGTAATTATAATCACAGATAATCACGTCGGCATGACCGAGCATCGCTTTGGTAATATCCCACGGAGGGACGCCAGCGATTTTTCCAATCTCTCTGATTCGTCTTAATTCAGCACCATCCGCGAGCAGGGCTTGTGGGTCGATGGCAGCTCGTGCCCAATTTTTTCTAATTTCTTCTGGGTCATCCGTAAGACCTTCAATTTCATGTTCACTGCGTGGACGAAGAACCATACCGCTTAATTCATTCGATTTAGCCAAACGTCTCAGCTCTGCTAAAACTTGTAACTGTCCGGTTCCTTTTCCCGTTAAATAAAGCAAACGTCCCACTCGTCCGCTTCTTAAAAGTGCGAGGCCGTGTCGAAGGGCAGCTGATGTTTTACCGAAGCCGGTCGGGGCGACCATGAGTCGAATCGGTGACTCCAGCGCGGCTTGATCGAGGTCGGCACAAGCCTGCAACCATTCGATTCGGGGGGCATCTTTAAATGGTAAACGATCGGGGAGCAGTAATAAGCGGGCGTGGCTGGCGCGACGATTTTCTGCGTGGCTGGCGAGAACTTCGGCCTGATTTAATAAATCGCTTTCAGCACTATCGGGTAAGGGAAGTGTTTGTTTAGTGCCATCTTTAGGATCAACAAAAACTAATTCACCGATGACTCTTTTAATATTCGGTAGAATGCGAGCGGCGTGACAATAGATACCCAGTTGAAGAAAGTGGTGTGAGTAGCGTTCGCGCAGAAACTCAGTTTTACGTGGTAATGAGACGGTGACGGTTTTGATTTCACGGATGGTGACCTCGCCATTTTCTTCGCGCCATTGATCGGTGCGACCCGTGATACAAACAATCCAGCCGAGTACTTTAATTTCACAGGCGATAGATTTTTCAAACTCCCACTGATTTTTTTCGGCGTCAGCATGTAATCGCATGGTCTCATGCCATTGTCGTCCAGCCTCAGCGCGCCAAGGTGAACTGCCTGAGCCCGCGGTGGGTCCGGGTCGAAAGGTAGCAAATTCTTGGGCACTGACCTCAATGCGTTTAGCTTTAATATCAATACGCATTACGGCAGAACGAAATGAATCTCTCCGGCCGCCCAATGTTCGAGGTCGGTTGAAAGTTTCGCGACGGTATCTTCATCGCAAGTTTGAGCATCGAGTGGTTGGGTAAGTATGTTGCCAGCGGACTCTTGGCGGTTGCCCAAGCGAGTGAGCCAATGTTCATGGACTGGCCAGCCTCCGTCTTTAATCATTAACCATAAGCCTTTGAAGTAAGCCGCATCGGGGCGGGGGCGTTCGGCCATGGCGCTAAAAGTTTCGACGGCGATGCGATAGCAGACTTGCGCGGATTCGGGTGGCGGCGGATTTCTTCGAATCATCGAAGCGAAGCGACAGGCTCGTTCGAGAGTGCGATGATTTTTGGCAATGCCTTGGTGGCGTGTAATCAGTCGATAATCTTTAGCGAAGCGAGTACCCCCGTCTTTCGATTTTTCGATTTGGATTTCGCACTCATCGAATAAATCTGGGGCCGTCGTCGTTTTACTTCGAGTGAGACGAATTAAAGTTCGGTCCAGACCTTGTTGAGGTTCGAGGAAAGTTAAAAGAGTATGAGATTCACCTGAAGGATCACGTCCGAGAATGAGACAGCGCAGGGTGGCCGATGACATTCGTATTTACTCTTTATTTTTAGGCTGAGGTATCACCGAGCCGAAACTCATCAGCAGTCCAAGTGCTTCCGTGACCGTAAACTTCGTTTCCTTGATTTCGCTGGCTTTAACTTGAAGGACGAAGCCTGCGGTAGGTGCGGGAGCGGAAGGGATGAAAACATTAACTACTTTTTCGCCCACCGCCTCAGAAAGTGAAATGGGCTGTTCGTTGGTGATAAAGGCAATGCTCCAGCAACCGCTTCGTGGGTATTCTACTAAGACGACACGACGGAAGGTGTCTTTATTTCTTCCACTCAAAGCATCGACCATTTGGCGGATGGTGTTGTAGAGTGCACCTAGTCCAGGCATGCGCTCAACGATGTTATGAATCCATGAGTTAAAGATTCTTCCGAAGATGCGCTTGGAGAGCCATCCCAACACGATGAGGAAGGCGGCCATGATGAGTGCCGAAATGAGAACGAGGGCAATATGAGCGGGGCCTGATTGGAAATCAGGGAGCTTCACATTTTCATCAAAGAAAAATGGTAATAAAGTCTGGATGAGTGATTGGACGGGCGAGGCAACAAGTCCGATCAAAATGGTAACAATATAAAAAGTAAGACTGATGGGTAAAACCAAGAACATACCCGTCAGAAAATTATGTCCGAGGAGTGAACCGAATGAAGTTTTGGGTTTAAGATTAGACATGTTTTAACGGATTCTTTGATACCGAATACCACGCCAGCGTCAATCGTGTGAGTAGGTTTGCAAACCTTGATTTATTGGATAAGTTAATAGTTATGAAACTACCCCAATTTCTTATCATTATGACATCGATAATCCCAAGTTTTGCGAGTGCGACCGAGGGCGAAGCCTATGCTCGGACGTCACCCGGACAGATAGAGATTAAGGAGTTACCTGCCGCCCGCTTGATGATTTCAAAATCAGATCAGCCTTACTTCTCGGCCAATAACAAACTCTTTGGAAAACTCTTTAATTATATTCGCGAAAAGCAAATTCCGATGACTGCTCCGGTGGAGGCAAAGATCAACCCCGGGATTATGATTTTTTATATGGATACAGCCTCGGCGGTGCGTACAGATTTACAACCAGGGGCAGAAGTTGAATTACTCAATCTCGAGGCTCGGACGGTCGTAGCTATCGGTATTCGTGGATCTTACTCTAAAGAAAACTATGAGGAAGGTCTCGCAAGTTTGCAGGCCTGGTTGAAATCCCAGCCGCAAATACAGGTTATTGGTGAACCTTATGGTGTTTATTGGAATAGTCCTTTCGTACCGTTTTTCCTAAAACAGTCTGAGGTTCATATCCCCGTTAAAGTTAAAAAATAATTTAACCTTAATTAAATCCAGGAGCGTTGACGCCAGGAAAGTCCTTGAGAAATTTCCTTCGCTAAGCCAGGTCCGCGGAATACCAATCCAGAGTAAACTTGTACGAGGCTAGCGCCTTCGTCCATGAATCGGCCTGCATCTTCAGCGGAATTGATTCCCCCGCAGCCAATAATCGGGATTCTTCCGTTCGAGGTCTTACTTAAAAATCTCACTACTTGGAGGGATTTTTCGAGCAGAGGTTTTCCGCTCAAACCACCGCGCGTTTCGCATTCTTCGGTGCCATGAGGTCGGGTAACGGTCGTATTAGTAGCGATGATACCGGCAAATTTGGTTTCACTAACCACGCTTAGAATGTCTTCCAGTTGTGCGGGATTTAAATCGGGGGCGACTTTCAAAAGGAGTGGTACGGGGCCACCTGGAGTATTTTTATTTTCTGCGGTGAGTGTGCTCAGAAGCTTAACGAGGGGACCGCGATCTTGTAAGGCACGAAGTCCGGGCGTATTCGGGCTGCTGATATTAACGACCAAGTAATCTGCGTAAGGAGCTAGGAGTTTAAAAGAAAACAAATAATCCTCTTGGGCTTCTTCGAGCGGGGTGATTTTAGATTTTCCGATATTGATGCCGAGAGGGCAGATGCGTTGGCCGCGACCCGGCTGATTTTTTAAACGATCCCGCAGAGCTTCGGCTCCTAAATTAGGAAAGCCGTAGGCATTCACGATGGTTTTAATTCTAGGATAACGCCAGACGCGTGGTTTTTCATTTCCAGCTTGGGCGTGTCGTGTGACCGTGCCGACTTCTACGTGACCAAAGCCCAGAGCTGCGGCGCCGCGCCAGCCCAAGCCGTCTTTATCAAACCCTGCAGCAAGACCTACGTGATTAGGGAATTTTAAGCCGAAAACATTAACCGGTTTTGTCCCATCGGGAGAGAGTCCACGTTCCATAAGCCAGCGAAGTGGGGCAACACTTCCGATTAGGCCCATTCCACGTAGTCCGAATTGGTGCGCCGTTTCGGGGTCCATAGCGTAAAATGCCTTGGAGAGCACTTTTTCGTACAAAATTGACATATAAAAGGTATAAACTGTTATAGGACGAAAGGGAAGCGGAGAACATCTTGATCGTGAAACAATGTTTCAACCCCTCTTGACTCTCCGCAGAACTTCCACAAATCCATCTCCCCATGCCCCTTACCTCATCCAAGCTCACGTGGTGCACCATTAGACTTAAAAAAGATACCAACCGCTGGTGGGTAAAAGAAAATTCTGACCCTAAGCATTACGAGCCCGATGGTCTCGGCATTTTAGATCCCTATCAATTGCCTTGGGTGCTCGATAATTTAGATCCGCTTCGTGAGTATGGTCTTTCGAACGAAATTATTGAAGCGGCCTTTGTACCATTTCAGATTCATTCAATTGAGAAAGATGAAACCGTCCGTCTCGCACGAGTCGCTGAACATATTCTCGATTCCGAAGAATTACTTTTCGCTCTCCCGAATATTAAAGATGGCGAAAAAGGTTCTTACGCTGACTTCCTTGAACACATCACTCGTCTCCGCGTTAAATTCATCAACGACACCATCAAGTTGGAGCAAAAATTAACTATCGAAGATGTGGATGAACAATTGGGTGATATGCGCAATCAGGCCTTGATTGAAGGTCGCGACATTCATCCTTTTGAAGAAATCACAGATATTTTAGAGTTCGTTCCTGCAGGACACGAAGTGCCCACGGATGACGATGATGATGACAAGCCTGCACGTGCTACATCAGCTGCGGAAGAAATTGCCGACTTACCTGAAGTTGAAGACGATGATAAGTTGAACAAAGAATTAAAGTGGGACGAAGAAGAGCGTCCTGAAGACACCGAAGGTGAAGAGGGTGGCGAATCGCGCAGTAGTCGCCGTCGCTAAGTCGTAGTCTTCAACGAACTATTTTGTCTTCGTCGCACCATGTAGGCGAAGGCAAAAAATAGTCCGCCGATGGACACTGCCCAATCTCCGTTTCGTACCCAAAAGGTGTCGGCCGGATGTTTCTGAATTAATATCGGTCCGACCACGGATTGTCCTGCGAAGTATACGCTATCATTTTGAGTCATCGCCTTGGCTTGTCCAAAGCGGTTAATCACTCCACTCCAGCCGGCATTTCCGCAGCGAACCACTGGCAAGCCCGTAGAGGCTGCTAGCAAAATGGAATGAGCGTTATGTTGGTAGGCGCCTGCTTCGCGACCGTACCAGGCGTCATTCGTCACAACGACGAGGAGATTTGCGCCGGCTAATGCATGTTCGCGGGCGAGTTCAGGAAAGACATCCTCGTAGCAGATCAATGCTCCAGCAATGGCAGTTTGTCCTTGGCGGTTTGTGATTGGAAATAAATTGGGCCCACGACCGGCAACACAGTCCTCGTTGATGGGCACCACTTTTCTGAGCGGAAGAAAATCGGCAAAGGGTACGTATTCACCAAAGGGTACTAAGTGTCGTTTCGAATAAATAGGTCGCTGCAGTCCTTCTGAGGTGATGACGGCGACGCTGTTGGTGTAGCCCGTCTTTTCTTTGTCGATTGCTCCCAAGACGATGGGCGTTTCCGCTCTCACGGCTAACCGGGTAAGTAAATTGACGTAGGGTTCACTCGCCAAAGAGATGGGCAGTGCGGCTTCGGGCCACAAAATAAAATCAGGACGTTCGCCTTTTATATTGGGCTGACTGGCGGCAAGAGTGAGCGTCTCAATTTTTTCGATGTGATCCTGAAGTCTGACGGAGTCCCATTTTGCATTCGGATCAAAGTCCGTTTGGACAATCCCTGCTTTGAATCGAATTAAATCAGCTCGGCTCACTAAACTTTCTCCGCAAGCGATAAAACCAAACACCAAGGGAGATAAACAAATATAAAGTTCGGGCGTGAGACGACTTAACCAGCCTAAGGGTTTAACGGTGGCCAGGTTAGATTGGGTGGTAATCTTAAGTCGAAATATCCAACTGGCGAATCCGAGATTTATGAGAACTAACAGAGCAGAAAGTCCATAAGGTCCGACCCAAGCGCAGAGACTGAGAAGCACTGGGTTGCCTTCTTGGCTTGCAGAAAGAGGAAGCCAACCGAAGCCCGTTAAAAATAGGGAGCGAACCCATTCAAGTAATCCCCAGGCACCTGCTAAACCGATGAGATAGATGAGACGTGTTAAGAGTGAGGCATTTTCGGTCGCAGGAAAAATCCAGCGTAAGACGACTAGCCATAAAAATAAATACAGTGCGCAATAGGCAGTGAGTAATATCAGACCAATATAACCTAAGGGTGGGTAGACGTGACGGAGCCAAATCAGAAGTCCGATCCAGAGTATCCAACTGACGCCCCAGGCGGCGCGACGCCAAATCTTCCAGGGAATATTTTGTGTTGTAGCGAGAGTAGCTGGAATGAGGGCGAAGAGAGCAACGAACGGATGTCCGACCGGCCCAAATGAAAAGAATAACAACAGTCCAGTTAAGCCAATTCCTAGCCAGGCTATGACCACGGGTGATTTTAAAAATGAAGTCCGCTCAAGGGTCATTCGGAAACAGTTTCAACAACTTCCCAGCCCTCTTCGCGTACGAGTACTTCAGCCTTTTTCCATTTCATTTCTTGCACCTCGTTACCTTTGCGAATTTTGACGACGTCATTGCGTCCAATTTTAGGGGTCGCGCGACGAAATGGTTCAACCTTAACTGAGTTGGCAGAATTTTGACTCGCTGTATCTTCAGGTGTACCGGGCTCGGCGGGTCCAGTGGCGATGGCTCGACCTTGGGCTGAGCGTAGTAAAGATTCCAGCGCTTCCATCGATGAGGCGGTGCGGAAAAGTCCCGAACATACTTCGGAGCGTAACTGACGCATTAATTCGGAGAAAGCACGATAAGCTTCGGTCTTATATTCATTGAGCGGATCTTTTTGGGCGTAGTGACGTAGGCCGACGGCACGACGCAATTCGTCCATATCGGTTAAGTGGTTCTGCCAATTTTTATCGATGGCACGAATTAAGAGATGTCGCTCTAAATACTGTAGAGCTTCTTTAGATTCATATTTTTCGCGACTCTCTTGGAGTTCGCTGATTTTTTTCATGATAAAAGCAGCAGCTAAATCACGATTAAGAGAGAGGATGTCTTCAATCGCTATACGGATTGGGAAGCATTGTGAGAACCAGGAAAGAAACACTTCGGCACTTTCGCGGTCGGCCATGCGCTCGCTATCAGGATAGATTAAACTCACGCGTTCTTCGATCTCTTCGGCGATGACCTCGAGAATATTTTTACGGGTATTGCCGTCGACTAAGGTACGGTTTCTGAGGCCGTAGATGATTTGACGCTGATAATTAAGAACGTCGTCATACTGTAGCAGACGTTTACGCTGAGAATAATTCTGACCTTCGACGCGTTTTTGTGCGGTACCGATTGAGCGATTGAGTAAAGGGTGTTCCAGGGGCTCACCTTCTTTAAATGATCTTTCTAGGAGTGAAGAAATAATGCCAGCATTTGAGAAGAGGCGCATGAGGTCGTCCTCTAGCGCGATTAAAAATCGGGAACGTCCGGGGTCGCCTTGACGGGAACAACGGCCACGTAATTGACGATCGACGCGGCGTGATTCGTGGCGCTCGGTACCCAGTACAAAGAGTCCGCCTAGTTCTCTGACGCCTTCGCCCAGACGAATGTCGGTTCCGCGCCCCGCCATGTTGGTTGCAATCGTCACCGCGCCACTTTGACCAGCCATTGCGATAATATCCGCTTCTTGTTCGTGGTGTTTTGCGTTCAGTACTTTATGCGGAACTTTCGCAAGGGTGAGCATGCGGCTCAACGTTTCCGAAGCTTCCACGGAAGCCGTACCGACGAGAACGGGCTGACCTTTCTTATTAGATTCGGTTATTTGTCTAATCGCGTAACCATATTTTTCCCGACGTGTTTTAAAAACAATATCATTTTCATCGATACGAATACAGGTGCGATGGGATGGGATGGTTACCACCGTCAGACCATAAATTTCGTTGAACTCAGTAGCTTCCGTTTCCGCTGTACCAGTCATACCCGCCAACTTTTGATACATCCGGAAATAGTTCTGAATCGTGATAGTCGCGTATGTTTTATTTTCTTTTTCGAGAGCGACGCCTTCTTTGGCTTCCATCGCTTGGTGGAGTCCATCACTCCAGCGGCGGCCGGCCATAATCCGTCCGGTGTTTTCATCGACGATCATGACCTTGTCTTCTTGAACTACATAATGGCGGTCTTTTTCGTAGAGTGCGAAGGCCTTGAGTAATTGTCCGATGGCGTGGATATCTTCGGAGACACGAACATACTCCGCTTCGGCTTGGGTGCGTAACTCATTACGCTTTTCTGGGGTCAGCGATTCATCTTTATCTAATTCTACGTAGTGCGTAGGTAAGTCGGGCAAGACGAAGGCATCGGGTTCGCCAGGGCGTAAAGTGTCGCGACCCAGTTGCGTCAGATCAGATTCATGATTGCGCTCGCTGATGGAGAAATACAAACGCTCTTTCAGGTAGAAGCGGCGGTCTTTTTCAATTTCACTCGCGAGATTACCTTCATGAACTTCGAGTGCTTTTCTCCAGCGACCAATTTCCATCAGTCGACTAAAAGACTTATTGCGCGGCATACCGTGCGCCGTGAGCCAGAGTTTATCTAAAGTTTCTTGGGCGGGGTCTTTGTTTTCAGGGACTTTTTTCAGTTCTACTTCCGCTTCATTAATTAAGCGGGTAACCAGTTTAGTTTGTAATTCGAAAAGTTTACGGACGGGGTCAACTAAGCGCGGAAAAGCTGGCTCACGTTCTTCGGTGGCAGGACCTGAAATAATGAGTGGGGTGCGAGCTTCATCGATTAAAATAGAGTCAATTTCATCGACGATGCAGAAGTAGTGACCGCGTTGAACTTGTTCGCCGGAGGATAACGCCATGCCGTTGTCGCGTAAGTAATCGAAACCAAATTCGGAGGCGGTACCGTAAGTAATATCGCAAGCATAAGCTTTTTGACGATCTTGATTACTCATTTGATTTTGGATGCAGCCCACGGTTAGGCCCAACCAAGTGTAGAGGTGTCCGATCCACTCGGAGTCGCGCCGAGCTAAGTAATCATTCACGGTTACCAATTGGCAGTTTTTGCCCGTGAGTGCGTTGAGATAAAGAGGCAGTGAAGCGACGAGGGTTTTACCTTCACCCGTGGCCATTTCGGCAATTTTATTTTGGTGAAGGGCAATGCCACCGATTAATTGCACATCGAAGTGTACCATCTCCCAGGCTAACTCGTGGTCGCAGACAGTGGCTTTAGTTCCGCAAAGTCGGCGGGCGGCATTTTTGACCACGGCAAAAGCTTCGGGTAAAAGTGCGTCAAGTTTCTCACCTTTGGCCAGTCGGGCTTTAAATTCGGCGGTCTTTGCGCGGACTTGTTCGTCGGAAAGTTTCTGGTATTCTAACTCGAAGGCATTGATGCGCTTAACGATGGGGGCGCACTTGCGGAGAAAGCTCCGATTGTGGCTACCAACAAAGAGTCTGAGGATGCTTTGGAACATAGGGGGCCGGAGGCGAAAGTTAGCAAACCCTCGGTAGAAAAGGCGAGCCAAAGCCCTAATAGTTTAGATAATAAATAGGGCTAAATGATGTCTGACTTGGCTGACGGGCCTTAAAATGTTCGATTTGTTGGGCGTTTTGACGGTTTAAGGTCCCACTTGTCACCTTGGGTAAGTCGGGCTTAGCGTATGCCTTCCCCTATGCTTAAGCATTTAATTAAGTCCTTAGTTATTTTCAGCCTCGTCTGGGGTGTGGAACTGATGGCTGCAGAAACTCCCAAAGTACTTATTTGGAAATTTGACGATGTGAGGGCGGGTGAAAAATCCCGTCTGCTTCCAGGATTTAAAAGAGTCACCGCCTGGGCACAGAAAAATAAGACGGTTATTTCTATGGGCGTGATCTGCGATTCGTTAATGACTCCCCACGCGGACGATGTTGCCTGGATAAAGAAAAACGCGATTGAGAATGGAGGGTGTGTGGAATTTTGGTTGCATGCTTGGAACCATAAGAAAATCAAAAAAGCCGATGGCACCGAGGGCTCGGAATTTAATGGTCCAGATTTAGAAACTCAGAAAAAGTATTTTAAAGATGCTAGTGATATTTTTACTAAGAACACTCAACTCACGTTTTATACCTTTGGTGCACCCTATAATCAAAGCGACGAAAATACCGCTGTGGCGATGGACGTTTGCCCGAATCTTCAAAATTGGTTTTTCGGACCCAAAGATAAGAAGCGTCGGGTTTTGGCGCGTTCAATTAACATGGAGGTGACGACGGGGAAGGTGAGTTTCGATAAATTTTTTCAGGCGTATAAAGCCAAAGCACCCGTCAGCCCATTGACTTTACAGGGCCATGTTGGGCAATGGGACGATCAATCTTTCAATGATTTCGTTAAAATTGCTAACTTTCTCAGCAAAGAGGGCTGGGTGGCGCAAACGCCCAGACAGTGGGCTGAGTCGTCTAAGAAATAATTCCAATAATTACACTTTATAATAAAAATGTCGTCAAAAATTCCGATTATTAATCCACGATTTGATACTGATGATTTTCAGAATAATCTTCATCGCCACTATCGTGACCTAATTAAAAACACTCCCGTTTTTGTAAATAACGAGGGGGTAGTGTATGTTACGCGTTACGAAGATTGTGCTAGGTTGCTGGGCGGAAAACAATTCAAACGTAATGCGCCTCAGGGCTCTGGACCATTTTCTAAAGCAGACCAACCCCTTGGTTCATTTGAGCATGCAATTAGTCATATGATGTTGTTTATGGATCAACCTCGGCATGATGTTGTCCGTAAAGCCTTCACTCTGCCATTCATGCCTAAAGCCATCGCGGCGTTGGAACCGTTTATTGTCAGACGTGCCCAAGAATTACTAAAAAGTATTTCGCTACAGGGTGAAGTAGAGCTATTAAGAAACTTCAGTTATCCGTTACCGGTGATGGTCATCGCAGAAATTTTGGGAGTACCCTCTGAGGACATGGATTTGTTTTATCAATGGTCTGCAAAGCTCACCGCAGCGATGGATTCAGGCACGCCTGAGGGGATGCAAACCGGCACAGAAGTGATTGTGCTTATGACTAAGTATTTTGATACTTTGCTGGCCCGGGCTGAGACTTTACCTCCGCATTCATTAATCCGTATGCTTCATCGTGATCCGATGCAATTAACCGCCACGGAATTAAATATTGGTCTGATTTTTTTATTATGGTCCGGTCATGAGACTACAAAAAACTTAATTGCCAGCGGGATACAACTTTTGGCAGAGCATCCATCTGTTTATAAAGAACTTAAGGAACGCCCTGAACTGTTATCACCTGCGATCGAGGAGATATTACGATTTGATTCACCGGTTCAGAAATTAAGTCGTTGGGTGCATGAAGATACCGACTTCGGTGGTTTTACTATTCCTAGTGGTACGATGATGACGGCACTCGTGGGTGCTGCTCACCAAGATGAAACTGTTTTCAAGAACCCGGAACTATTTAATATCCACCGAACAGATAATCGGCACATTGCATTTGGCGTGGGTTTGCATTTTTGTATGGGATCAACTTTGGCGAGGCTAGAGGCACAAATTGCCTTTAAGGCGATGCTACCTTTAATCAAAGAGTTACGTCCCGTAAGCCATCATTGGCGTACGCTTTCAGCCTTTAGAAGTTTAGATGAATTAGTTGTCGAAGTTATACCTGCATGAAGTCTTATCACGTAAAATCCGCTATCCCGAGTCAGCAGTTGATGGCATTCCCTATGCCTCAGAATGCCCTCCGTCTGGCGATGTTGTTTCAGTTAGAACGAAGTCAGTGGTTGTCAGCAGCTGAGATAAAGCAGGCACAGTTAAATCAATGTAAGATTGTTTTAAAACACGCGCAGGCAACTGTGCCATTTTATCGGGAGCGTTGGGCAAAGGCTGGAATCAATATACCTGAGTCTTTAACTGAAGAATTCTTCATCCAACTTCCGATTACAAGTCGTCAGGATGTCCAAGAAGCGGGCGACCATTTTATTACTAACCATCTTCCGATTGAGCATGGAAAAATTAAATTCAGCACTACCTCGGGATCAACGGGCAGGCCAGTTCGATTTGGGCGTACGGATATAACCAATTTTTCCTGGCTCGTTTTTGCCTTACGTGAGCATCTTTGGCATGAGCGTGATTTTTCTGGAAAATTATGTGCAATTAGATGGGCTAAGTTAGGTGTCGCTTCTGCACCTGAGGGTGTAAGGAATCCGAATTGGGGTGAAGTCGTTGAACCTATTTTTTCAAGTAATGCTTCCTCGTTGTTAAATGTAACCGCAAAATTATCGGATCAACTCGATTGGTTAAATCGTGAGAAGCCCGACTACATTATTTCTTTCCCTTCTAATCTTTTAGCGTTAACGCAATACACGCAACAGAATGGGCTGAAACTACCGCCAGTTCGACAGTTGCGAGTGGTGGGGGAAACTTTAACAGCGGAGACCCGTAAGGTGCTGGAAGAATCATGGGGTACATCCGTGATTGATATGTATACTTGTGAAGAAGCTGGGTACTTAGCTACACAATGCCCCCAAGCAGGGCATTTTCACGTTCAGTCGGAAAATGTAATCCTTGAGATTGTCGATGATCACGGTCGCCCCTGTCCTGTGGGAGTACCCGGACGAGTCTTAATCACTAGCTTAAATAATTTCGCCACACCACTCATACGTTATGAGTTGGGTGATTATGCTGAACTCGGTCCGCCTTGTGTCTGTGGCCGCGGGCTGCCCGTGATTAAACGAATCCATGGGCGTAAACGAAACCGTCTGATTGTGCCTGATGGAGAAAATCGGCACAGCCTATTCCCTTATTTGGGGGAACATGGTCAAATCGCCCGGGTGACGGGAGTTAAACTAAAACAAATCCAATTTATTCAACATACGATTAATAAAGTGGAACTAAAACTAGTCATTGAGCGCGAACTTACCCAGGAGGAACAATCCCGCGTTACTCAATTGATACAGGGTCATTTAGGCTATCCTTTCGAAATCTTTTATACCTTCTTAGAGGATATTCCTCGTGGCCCGAATGGTAAATTCGAAGAGTTTATCAGTTTAGTAGAACCCTAGTCTATATAAGCGGATCATTCACTAAATCTCTGACGACTAAGGCGGCGTAGTTGCGACTGGCATCATCAGGATAGTATTCACTCACTACGTGCAGACTATTTGGAACTTTAAATTGAATACTCTCGTACATCGCAAGAAGTGGGTCCACCGGCTTAGATCCTTTACGTAATTGGCAGTAATCCCACGCCGGCAAAGTCCCTATATTCTGACAGTATTTCTTATAACCAGGAATCACGGCACCAGCAATGACGTAGCGTAAGCCTAGGTCTTGGGCGAGTTTAACGATTTTCAGTACTGCATATTCAAAGACATTTTCCCCTCGGTGATCTTTATCAATTACACCTGAGATGATATACAGTGCATTCTTATTCTGAAGGCTGCAGTCGTCTAGCATACCATGGTTAGTGACTTTGTCCCACGTGGTAAATTGTCCAACGAGAGTTGGGGAATACAACAGTGGCATGGTGGTAATGGTCGCAATTACCTTTTCTTCGCCCGTGGGGAGATTTTTAAGGATTAGAAGAAAACCTTTTGAGAACTTTTCGATACGTGCGATAAATTTATCGGCACTAGCTCTGCCGCTTTCTGGCCAACTTTTTTCGACTTCTAAAATTTTGGGCAGATCAGCAATCTCAGCATTTTTACAGTGTAGAGACATAACTATACTTAACTTTTATAGTAACTTTGATAATCGGCAAACACTTAACTCCGAAATTCAAAAAGTATACTTTGATAGATTTTCAGCCTTGCCGTTAACGTAAATCGTCCAAAATGAGGAACTCACCTATGGCAGAAAACGTATTAATTTTAGGAACAGGATGTGCGGGTTTGACCGCCGCGATATACGCAGCTCGTGCCGGCTTAAGTCCACTCGTCCTCGAGGGTGGTCAGCCAGGTGGTCAATTGACTACGACCTCCGAGGTCGAAAATTTTCCAGGCTTTGTTCATGGTGTGGATGGCAATGAATTGATTTCTAATATGAAGGCTCAAGCAGAACGCTTCGGTGCACGTTTTGCGTGGGATCGAATTGAGAAAGTTGATTTTTCTGGTGCCACTAAAAAACTCGTCGGCGGAGAAGCCACCTACGAAGCCAAGGCAGTCATCATCGCCACGGGAGCCTCGCCGCGTCTCATGGGCATTCCTGGTGAAAAAGAATACTATGGTGGTAATGGCGTTACGACTTGTGCGACTTGCGATGGTGCCTTTTATCGAAATGTACCTGTCGTAGTTGTAGGCGGTGGCGACTCTGCCTGTGAAGAAGCATTATTCCTTACGCGTTTTGCTTCCAAAGTAATTTTAGTTCACCGCCGTGATAAATTCCGTGCTTCCGAGATCATGGTACAGCGCGTGAAGTCGCACGAAAAAATCGAACTGGCACTCAATTGCACACCTCTCGAAATTTTAGGTGGGGCTGATGGTAAAGTTCACTCCATTAAAGTAAAAGCAGTAGACGGAAAAATCAGTGAAATCGCTTGTAAATGCGTCTTTATTGCCATCGGTCACATTCCTAATTCTCAACCCTTTACTCCCGCTCTAAAGGTAGACGAAAACGGCTATCTTGTCGCTGAAGCCAATACCGTGAATACTCAAATCCCCGGTGTTTTTGTGGCAGGTGATTGTGCCGACCACGTTTACCGCCAAGCCATCACGGCCGCGGGTATGGGTTGTCGTGCAGCCATTGAAGCCGAACGTTGGTTGTCTGAGCACGTCAGCTAAGCACTCAACTTTGTATGCAAAAAAAGGTGCGAATAATCGCACCTTATTTTTTGGGATGGGACGAGAGGTTACTTCGTCAGAATTTCCATGGCCGATTTCTTCTGGGGAATAAACGGCAACACGTGTTCGGTATAAGGAACAACCACGTCGAGCAGGTAAGGTCCGTCGTGATCGAGCATTTCGCGAATCGCATCACGAAGGTCTTCGCGCTTCATGACCTGGCGGGCCTTGATGCCGAAGCCGTTGGCAATCTTAACGAAGTCCGGATAGAGTCCGCCTGGATTGTCGGGGCTACCGATATTGCTAGCGTCGCCTAAGATGGTGTGTCCGCGAACACCGGCGTAGAATCGATCTTCCCACTGTACCACCATGCCCAAGTGTTGGTTATTCAGGAGGAGAACTTTGGCGTTAATCTTTTCAATCTTCATACAGGCTAATTCCTGAATGTTCATGAGGAACGAGCCGTCGCCATCGATATCGATAACCTGCTTCTTAGGGCAGGCTACTTTAGCACCGATTGCAGCGGGGAGGCCAAAGCCCATCGTTCCAGCGCCTAAGGAGCTGATGAAAGTGCGTGGTTTGTTGAATTGGTAGTACTGCGGGGCCCACATTTGGTGTTGGCCCACGCCGGTCGAGATAATCGCTTCGCCTTTGGACTCCTCGTAGAGCATTTCAACGGCTTCTTGAGGTAAGATGTGTTTCGAACCCTTGCGGTCGTAACTGAAAGGGAAGGGGTGTTCTTTCTTCCAGCCATTAATCGTCGTGTACCACTTTTTGAGATCAGGCTTTTTGAAATTCTTTTTCGTCAGGGCAAACATGCGTTTGAGCGCGTGCTTAACGTCGGAATGAATCGGATAGTCTGCGAATTTATTTTTATGGTGTTCGGATCGATCGATGTCGATGTGGACAATCGTGGCGTCGGGAGCAAATTTTTCAATCGCACCAGTGATACGGTCGTCAAAGCGCGCACCGAGTACGATGAGCAAGTCGCTCTTACAAACTGCCCAGTTGCCGGCAACGGTTCCGTGCATGCCGTACCAGTAGAGTGACTGAGGGTGATTGGCTGGGAAGGCACCTAAGCCCATGAGCGTTGAAGCTACGGGAATGTTGGTCGCTTCAGCGAATTCCATTAACTCTTTGTGGGCGTCACCTGAAAGAATACCTCCGCCGATGTAGAGCACTGGCTGTTTAGCTTTTTCGATTAAGCGAATAATCGTTTCGAATTGCGCATCACCAGGCTTGGGCGGAATGGCTAAACCAGGGATGGACACATCGTCGATTGACTTAGGAAATACGGGCACAAACTCCACTTGTTGAACGTCCTTGGGAATATCGATAACTACAGGACCTGGGCGACCCGTCGTCGCAATCTTGAAAGCCTTGTACATGATCATCGGGAGTTCTTCGTAATTTAATACGAGGAAGGAGTGCTTCACGATAGGAAGAGTCATTCCATAGAAATCGGTTTCTTGGAAAGCTGCACGTCCGATGAATTGCTGGTAAACTTGTCCAGTGATACAAATGAGTGGAATGCTATCCATGTGTGCATCCGCAATCGCTGTAACTAAATTGGTCGCACCAGGACCTGATGTCGCCATACATACGCCAGGTTTGCCAGTGGCACGTGAATATCCATGGGCCATGAAGGCACCCCCTTGTTCGTGACGTGGAAGAATGGTGCGGATTTTTTTCGAACGAGTGAGTCCTTGGTGGAGTTCCATGGAAGCACCGCCTGGGTAAGCGAAGATTGTGTCGACGCCGAGATTTTCGAGGCAGCGGACCATGACATCACAACCGCGCATTTTCACGCCGGTTTTGGCGGAAGAGGTGGATTTTGTTTTGGAGGTCGATTGCTTCGCAGCGTTCTTTTTGGTCATGGTCGAATGGCGGGATGATTACCGCGGGGAATGGGTTAGAAAAGGTGTGCAGGGCGAAGGGGCAAGTGTGAATAACCTGCGGGGGTTAAAAACATGATATTTAGGCGAATTAGGTCCAACTTTGACCTTACTTTCAGCCTAAAAACTAGTGTTTTATGTGCTTTAAACCGGCAACGGAAATAGGGGAGCTCATGCCAGCCTGAAGGTAGGCATGTCCAGCCACGACGGCCGACTGCAAATCTTTACCTAGGGCGAGGTGCGCTGTGATGGCTGCGGATAAAGTGCAACCGCTGCCATGCGTATCGATTTCTTTGATTCGTTTGGCTTTGAGCACAAAAGTTTTTCCATCGGGCCAGGCCAGAACATCGATCAAGTCATCGCCTTGAGCATGTCCCCCTTTGAGTAAAAATGGTACGCGATAAAGTTGGGCTAGTTTACGAGCTTCCGCTTCGCAGTGATTGCCACCTATTGTAGAATTACCCAATAAAATCGAGGCCTCATCAAGGTTAGGGGTAACTAAAGTTGCTTGAGGTATGAGACTTTTTTTGACGGCTTCGATGGCATCAGGTGACAACAGGCTGGCCCCGCTTGAGGCGACCATGACCGGGTCAATCACGCTCGGAATTTTTGTTGAACTGATTAATTGGGCGACGGCTTCGACGATTTCGGTGTTCAGCAACATCCCGGTTTTGAGAGCACGAGGTTGAAAATGGCGGATGACCTGTTGGCACTGCGCGATGACAAACTCGGCTGGCGTTGCTTGAATTCCGCTCACGCCTGTTGGATTTTGTGCAGTCAGACAGGTTATGGCCGTTGTCCCATAAACTCCGTTGGCTGCAAAGGTGAGCAGATCCACCTGTATTCCCGCACCCGACCCACTATCCGACCCTGCAATGGTGAGCGCCGAAGTGAGCGACCCCAGGGAACTGCGAGATTGGTTTTCGGGTTTCATGTTTAATCAATTAATCCCTCCCAAGCTTGAAGTAAGAATTCTTAATTGCAATTTACAACCAATTTACATTAACAACAATAATAAGGGTAAAATTAACCAATTGAGTTTAACAAACAAGAGTTCATCGCAAAGACGATACATCACCTCCGATGCCCAAGCGGCTTTGGAGCGTTTGATTGTGGGTCGCGAGTGTAATAATTTTGATAGTTTTAACAGTGCCCGAAAAGCGATGGCTCATCTTGTTTTACTGAAATTAGGTTTAATTAATGCTACGGTAAAAGAAGTTCCGGGGCGAGACTACCCCGAGGTGACAATCGTGAGTGTGACTCCGTTAGGAAGAAAGACTTACGAGAATCATCTTAATTATAAGGAAAGTGGTTCTGCCCTCGTCCCTAAAATTTTAATAGCCTTACTGTTAATCGGCATCGTCGTTATCATTGCCCTGAAGTTTGTTAAAAAGATTTAAGGCTTTGGGTGGGTATTTAAGGTCTAGTTCATGGAGCATTAAAATTCTTTAATGTCTCGTCCTTATTTTGTAATTACGGGCGAAGATGGGTAATTTTATAGCCCCAAATCCGTTGACACCCTCGAGTGATTTCTTCTTCTTTTAGTTCCCCCAATGTTCATCGGCTAGCCGTTGGACTACTTATTTTATCACTCCCAATATCCCCATGGCTAAAAACAAAAAAAGTAATCACTCACCGACCACAAAATCCACTAAAGTAGTTTACACTTGGGGCGGTGGCAAAGCCGATGGTGATGGATCGATGAAAGCTCTCCTCGGTGGCAAAGGGGCCAACCTCGCTGAGATGACCCGCATTGGTTTACCCGTGCCTCCAGGTTTTACGATTACCACCGAAGTCTGCACCTATTACTACGCAAACAAGCGTACTTATCCGTCCACGCTCCAAGCTCAAATGGAAGCGGGTATTAAAAATATGGAAAATCTGATGGGCACTAAATTTGGTGCCACCCAAGGGATGCCACTCTTGGTGGCGGTTCGTTCGGGTGCACGCGACTCGATGCCGGGCATGATGGACACAATCTTAAATCTTGGACTGAATGACCAATCGGTCATCGCTTTGGAAAAGGCTACTAACAATTCTCGTTTCGCTTGGGATTGTTATCGTCGCTTTATCCAAATGTATGGTGACGTTGTCTTGGGCGTACAAAAACGTGAAGGCGAAGATCACGAACCCTTTGAAACGGTCATCGAAGAATTTAAACACGAAAAATATGATGGTGATATTGAAGACTCCAAACTCACCGCAGGTGATCAGCAAGAATTGGTAAAGCGCTTTAAGACCTTGGTTAAACAGCGCACGGGCCGCGTTTTCCCTCACGATCCATGGGAACAGTTGCGCGGTGCAGCGGGTGCCGTTTTCAGTTCTTGGATGAATGATCGCGCGATTGTTTATCGCCGTAAATATAATATCCCTGCTGAGTGGGGTACCGCAGTTAACGTTCAAGCCATGGTGTTTGGTAACACGGGCGAACATTCGGGTTCAGGCGTAGCTTTCACGCGTAATCCTGCGAACGGAGTGGACGAGTTTTACGGAGAATTTTTAGTGAACGCCCAAGGTGAAGACGTGGTGGCAGGGGTGCGTACTCCAGAGCCTGTCATTAAATTAAAGAACGTCATGCCTAAGAGCTATGAGCAGTTACTCAAGGTGCGTCAGATTCTCGAGAAACACTTTAAAGACGTTCAAGATATCGAGTTCACCGTTCAAGAGGGTAAACTCTACATGTTGCAGACTCGAAATGGTAAACGTACGGCCGCAGCCGCACTCAAGTTCGCTGCTGACATGGTTAAGTCTAGGCTCATCGATTGGGAAACCGCCATTCTGCGCAATCCTGCCGATCAGTTGGAACAATTGTTAGCTCCAATTTTTGATGTTAATGAAGTTAAGAAAGCTAAAGCCATTGCGACGGGTCTGCCTGCTGGACCAGGTGCTGCTACTGGACGCATTTATTTCAATGCGGAACGTGCAGTGATCGCTGCTGATAAAGGCGAAAAAGTTTTATTAGTACGCGTTGAAACTTCTCCCGAAGATCTTCGTGGGATGATTGCTGCTGAAGGTATTCTCACCGCGCGCGGTGGCGTTTCATCGCACGCTGCTCTCGTTGCCCGTCAAATGGGTAAAGTCTGCGTTTGTGGTGCGGCTGCCGTGCATATCGACTACGATAAAAAATTAGCGACCATTGCCGGTCATAAGTTTAAAGAAGGGGATTACTTATCCATCGATGGTACCGCAGGAACGGTCTATGCCGGACAAATCAAGACGGCTCCTTCTGAAATTATCGCAGGCCTTATCAACAATGATAAAAACGCACAGAAGACCGAGAAATATAAAAATTATGTGCAGTTAATGAAATGGTGTGCTCAGGCTACTCGTCTGCAGGTTCGTACTAATGCAGACAATCCAGAGCAAACCAAACAAGCCGTTGCTTTTGGTGCACAGGGTATCGGTTTAACTCGCACCGAGCACATGTTCTTCGAAGGAAATCGTATCGATGCCGTCCGCGAAATGATTCTCGCTGATTCGCTCGAAGGTCGCCGTAAGGCACTCGCCAAGATTCTTCCTTATCAACGCGAAGACTTCATCGGTATCTTTAAGGCCCTCAATGGTCTTCCCGCGACGATTCGTCTACTTGATCCACCCTTACACGAATTCGTTCCCCATGATGACAAAGCCCAAGCTTTGTTGGCTAAGAAATTAGGAATCTCTAAGGAAAAAGTTATTGCTCGTGTTCATGCGTTGCACGAATTCAACCCGATGCTTGGCCACCGCGGTTGTCGCTTAGGTATCGCTTATCCTGAAATCACTGAAACCCAGGCCCGTGCGATTTTTGAAGCCGCTGCCTTTGTCATGAAGAAGGGTATCAAAGTTAAACCCGAAGTCATGGTGCCGCTCGTTGGCTATAAGCGCGAATTAGACTTACAAGTCGAAGTCATCCATCGCGTTGCTGCCGAAGTCCAAGCTGAGAAGAAAGTGAAGATTGCTTATTCAGTCGGTACGATGATTGAGGTTCCTCGTGGTGCCTTAACGGCTGACGAAATTGCACACACTGCAGAATTCTTCAGCTTCGGTACCAATGACCTCACGCAGACCACCTTGGGTGTGTCGCGCGATGACATGGGTAACTTCCTCGGTGCTTACACTGAAAACGAAATCTTCAAAAAGAATCCGTTCGCGAGCCTCGATCAGACTGGCGTCGGACAACTGGTGAAGATGGCCATCGAGAAGGGGCGTCAAACCCGCCCAGATATCAAACTCGGTATCTGTGGTGAGCACGGCGGTGAGCCTGAGTCCGTTAAATTCTGCCACCGCGTCGGCTTATCTTACGTTTCTTGTTCGCCTTACCGCGTTCCAGTTGCGCGCCTGGCCGCCGCCCAAGCGGCGATTGAGGAAAAACGTGCAGCTAAGAAATAGTCTCTCGGCCTAATCCAATAAACAGGGGCGAATCGAAAGGTTCGCCCCTATTTTGTGCCCATAAATAATGGGAATAAAAATTATTGAGTTTTGTATCGTCCAACCGACCTATTTTCCGACAAGGTAATAGGCAGACATGAATCGACTTTATGTAGAAAAGAAACCCGCGTTTAGGTCGGAGGCCGATGCGCTCCTGCATAATCTTCGCGACTCTCTGCACCTTCAAAATTTAGAATCCATTCGTATTCTGCAACGCTACGATATCGAAGGAGCCAGTGAGGCTGCTATCCAAAAAGCCATCCCCACCGTTTTTGCTGAACCACCCGTTGATGATGTCCACTTAGAAAACTTTCCTACGACCGCCGACGAAACTGTATTTGGTGTAGAGTATTTGCCTGGTCAATTCGATCAACGCTCCGACTCAGCTGCGCAGTGTTTACAAATTGTCGGGGGAGGTGAACGTCCGGCTGTGGCTGCCGCCCGAATTTATTTACCGAAAGGAAAGCTCACCACAGAAGAGATTAATAAATTAAAAAAATATTTAATTAATCCGGTGGATTCGCGAGAGGCCGATTTAGCTAAACCTAACTCAATCCGTCGAAAAGCCCCCGAGCCCTCAGCGGTTCCCGCCATCAAAAACTTTTTAACTAAGTCTGCACAAGAACTCATAGCCCTGCGCAAAGAGCTCGGCTTGGCGATGTCGGACGCCGATCTTCTTTTTTGTCAAAATTACTTTGTTAAGGAAGCAAAGCGCGAACCTTCGTTAACTGAATTAAAATTACTGGATACCTATTGGTCAGATCACTGTCGCCACACGACTTTCTTGGCTGAACTGACCGCTGTTGAGTTCGCTCCCTCTCCTTTACTTGAGCCTTTTCGACTAGCATGGGAAAAATATAAACAAGTGCGTCTGGGCCTTAATCGCCAAGGCAAAGCGATTTGCTTGATGGATATTGCGACCATCGGCGCACGTGAGTTGAAACGCCGTGGTTTACTCGATGACCAAGAAGACTCGGAAGAAGTGAATGCGGCGTCGATTGTGGTACCCGTCGAGATCAACGGAAAAGTGGAAGAGTGGTTGGTGATGTTTAAAAACGAAACCCACAATCACCCCACAGAAATTGAACCCTTTGGCGGTGCGGCCACTTGTTTAGGCGGTGCCATTCGCGACCCGCTTTCGGGTCGCTCCTACGTGTATCAGGCCATGCGGGTGACGGGTGCGGCTAATCCTTTAACGCCTTACGACCAAACTTTGCCTGGTAAACTTCCTCAGAGTAAAATCACTCGGGGCGCTGCCGCAGGCTATTCATCTTATGGAAATCAAATTGGTTTAGCGACGGGTTTAGTTTCTGAACATTACCATCCCGGGTACGTCGCCAAGAGAATGGAGATTGGTGCCGTTGTCGCTGCCGGACCACGCGAGTGTGTTCGTCGCGAAGTTCCTTCGCCTGGCGATGTGATTGTATTAGTCGGTGGTAGAACCGGTCGCGATGGCGTCGGTGGTGCCACGGGTTCTTCGAAAGAACATACCGAAACGGCCTTACAAAATTCTGCCGAAGTTCAAAAGGGTGATGCCCCGACTGAACGAAAACTCCAACGTCTTTTTCGTGATGCCACAGTCAGTAAACTCATAAAACGTTGTAACGATTTCGGTGCGGGTGGTGTTTCGGTTGCCATTGGTGAACTGGCTCCATCGCTGCACATTCATCTCGATCGCGTTCCTCTGAAGTATGATGGTTTGGATGGAACCGAGATAGCGCTATCAGAATCCCAAGAACGTATGGCCGTAGTTTTAGACCCTAAAGACGTCGCCCAATTTATTTCTGCGGCTCAGAGAGAAAATCTGGAAGCTGTGTTAGTTGCTGATGTTACCGATACCGGACGACTCATCATGGAGTGGCGCGGACAGCGTATTGTCGATATTACCCGAGATTTCTTAGACACCAATGGAGTCAGTCAGTCAGCCATGGCATCGGTCGTCGCTCCTGATTCAACGAATCATCCCTTCTTATCAAACTCACAAGTGCTTAGTGTGGCTGATTATAAAAAAGCTCTGTCTAGTTTAGCACTCGCAGCGCAACGTGGGATGGGTGAACGCTTTGATTCATCGATTGGAGCTAATACGGTTATCCATCCCTTTGGTGGATCAACACAGTCCACCCCTCAAGATGCGATGGTCGCGAAACTGCCCGTGTTAAAAGGAGAAACCGAAGTCTGCACGATTATGTCGTATGGATTTAATCCTGAGGTTGCACAGTGGTCGCCCGGACATGGTGCCGTTTGTGCGGTGGTTGAATCGCTGGCGCGTCTGACGGCTGCGGGTGGAAATCCTTTGCGCGCACGTTTAACGTTCCAGGAGTATTTTGAAAAATTAGGTAACGATTCTAAACGCTGGGGTAAGCCGTTGGTTGCATTGTTGGGTGCACTCGATGCTCAACTCGAATTTGGTACAGCTGCTATCGGTGGTAAGGATAGTATGTCGGGTTCATTTAAAGATCTCGATGTCCCTCCAACGCTCGTTTCCTTTGCGATTGTACCAGGTAAGTCCGGTGAAGTGGTTTCAGCCGAATTTAAAAAAGCAAACTCCGTCATCGTACTCGTGGATGTACCACGAACTGAATCTTTGTTACCTGATTTAAAACTAGCTAAAAAACAGTGGGCTGCTGTGCATAATTTAATCAAGCAGGGCAGGGTTTTAGCTGCTTCCGCAGTGAGAATGGGCGGTATCGGTCATACGCTCGCTCGGATGTCGTTTGGTAATCGAGTGGGTGTGGCTCTTGATGTCGCACCTTCGGCTGATTTCTTAGTGCCCAATTACGGATCTATTATTCTAGAAGTAGAATCGACCGTTGATCTTGGCGAACTATCTTACCGCATTTTAGGAAAGACTCAGGCCGCGGCCGTTATTTCTTGGCCTGGAGTTAGTGTCGGCATTGATGAACTCTTAAAAATTAACGAAGATGTTTTAGAACCCATTTTTCCAACCAAAGCCAACGAGCCAGCGGGTCAGCCACTGACGTTTGATTTTAATACACGCTTAATCCATAAGCCTAAAATTAGAGTGGCTCGTCCACGCGTAGTCATCCCTGTTTTTCCTGGAAGTAATTGTGAGTACGATACCGCGAAAGCGTTTAACAAAGCCGGCGCTGAGTCAGAAATATTAGTATTAAGAAACGGTAATGCTGAATCATTAGCGGAATCACTGCAGGCCTTGGCTGAAGCCATTAAACGCTCGCAAATCTTAATGATTCCTGGAGGTTTTTCGGCCGGAGATGAACCTGATGGTTCGGGTAAATTTATTGCGGCAGTGCTTAAGTCGCCCGTGGTTCGTGATGCGACGATGGACCTATTGAAATCGAGAGACGGTTTAATTCTCGGTATTTGTAATGGATTCCAGGCTCTGATTAAAACAGGTTTAGTTCCGTATGGTGAAATTCGCGACGTCGATCACCACGCTCCGACTTTATTTTACAATTACATCGGCCGACACATTTCAC
>JBBAUZ010000006.1:0-13373 GCA_040397965.1 Opitutales bacterium
CTAGACACGTTTAATTCTCAAGCCTTTGCGGTGGTAGATCACCAAGTTGCCCACATTATTGTCCAGGATAGTAGTAAGCTCGATGAAGTAAGAAAAATACTTGAAGGCGTGGACGGTGTTGAAAAAGTTTTAGACCAAGCCGACCAAAAAAAACTTGGAATCAATCACGAGCGGTCGGGAGATTTTATAGTCGTAGCAAAAAAGAATGCCTGGTTCTCTTATTATTGGTGGTTAGATGACGAGTTGGCTCCCGACTTCGCCCGCACTGTAGACATTCATCGCAAGCCGGGATACGACCCAGCTGAACTACTCATAGATGCAGCGACAAAGTTTCCTTTAGTTAATGCGGCCTGGTTTCTTTTAAAGAAACGATTAGGTCTGCGCGCATTGTTAAAACTCACACCGTTATCGGGTGAGCAAATTAAAGGATCACACGGAAGAATACCCGATGACCCCTTGGACTGGCCGGTAATAATTTCTTCTCAGCCTGCCGCCCTTAAGAGCGTCTGTACTTCAACCGAGGTCCACCCATATATTATCTCGGGCTTTTAGACGGTTAGACGTTGGAGACACTCTAAATAAAGAGACTGCGTTTTACTTATAACATCGGCGGGAAGAGTCGGACCCGGAGATGTTTTATTCCAGGGCTGTGACTCTAACCAGTCGCGAACATATTGTTTATCGTAAGACGGTTGAGCCTGACCCGGCTTCCAAGTTGACGCCGGCCAATAGCGTGATGAGTCAGGCGTTAAAACCTCATCGATTAAAACCAGATTACCCTGAGCGTTTTTCCCGAATTCAAACTTCGTATCCGCCAGAATGATTCCCGCTTGGGCGGCACGTTTTGCACCCATGGCATAGAGTGCGATGGATGTATCATGAACGGTCTGGAAGGTTTTTTCTCCGAGGAGCTTAGAGCACTCGGCCAAAGTAATCGCTTCGTCGTGACCTTGGGCTGCCTTCGTGGTTGGTGTAAAAATGGGTTTGGGTAATCGCGATCCATCTAATAATCCTGTGGGCAGAGTGTGGTCTAAAATGGAACCCGATTTTTTATACTCTTTATATCCGCCGCCTGCTAAATATCCGCGAACCACGGCTTCGACGGGAAGCGGGGTTAATTTTTTAACTAACATGGAACGGCCCATTAATTGTTCATGTCCCTTTAAAGCTTTTGCAAGATGTTCGGCGTGTTGATCCACCAGGTGTATGGGAAAAATTTCTCTAGCCTGTTCAAACCACCACAAGCTTAACTGAGTCAGCAAGATGCCCTTACCGGGGACTCCATTGGGCATCACCACATCGAAGGCAGAAAGCCGATCGGTGGCGATAATGAGATAATGTTCACCGCAGTCGAAGACTTCCCGAACCTTACCTTTCGCATGCAGGCGGTAGGGTAGACCAGTCACGGTCATCAATGCCTCCATGGGAAGTTTAGGGATGTTCATTTTATTGATTAAATACCCGACCCGACCCTAATAGCGCAAGGAGAGAAGCCAAAAGAAATTTTCATTTATCATGTCATCTATTCTAGCGACCATTATTCGGCATCCCGATGAAAATTTAGCGAAATGTACTTTAGAGCCACTGCGTTTACGCAAAGAACTTTCTTTTTATCAGTTTAACCCCTCGCTCGAAATCGAAGCGTCCGATGCTATTGTACTCAGTGTGGATGCCCCACTTATTTCTAAGGCCGACGCTGGGCGCCCGCTCATCTTATTAGATGGTAATTGGAAGCATGTGCCTAAATTAAAATCCTGTTTAAGGGGCGCGCCCATTTACCGTTCACTACCGCGAGTGCCGACCGCTTATCCTCGACGTAATGATGAAGGCTTAGATCCAGCGGAAGGTTTAGCTTCAGTAGAGGCTTTATATTTAGCGTTAAAATTATTGGGGCACGATGACCTTAGTCTTTTATCTCACTATCACTGGCGAGACCCATTTATTCAATCAGTCGCCTTGTTTAAGTTCGAGTAAACAAAGTCTAATCGCTTCACCCGCAGCAGCTAAACCAAACGCGCCGGCGACATGTGAAGCGGTGCCATAACCCCATTCGCAATTCGGCCTGAGTTCTTCATCTTCAGGAATTTCTCCACCGGGCAAGCCAGCACAATCGGTCGGTTGGGTAAAAGGTTCGTCGGACCAGACACATGAAATATTAAAAAGACCTTTCCTGGGAAAATCATAATTCTGTCTCAAACGTTTACGTACTAACATCATGAGTGGATCATCGCGCGAGGCGGTCAGATCGGTAACTTTAATACGGGTGCCATCGAGTCGACCCGCACAACCGCCGACCGTCACCATTTTTAAATGACGATTTCTTACTTCATTAATTAATCCACACTTAGGCGAAAGTGCGTCGATAGCGTCAATCACCACCCCATTAAAGCCATCCAGAAACTCGGTTGGATTGGTGCGAGAAATAAAACGAGTAATTTCTTTAATTTTGATATCAGGATTAATGGCTTTGGCTCGTGCCGCCATGACGGCTGTTTTATTCAACCCCTCATTGCCGGTCAGAGCGTGTAGTTGGCGATTGGTGTTGGATGTACAAACGGCATCGCCATCGACCAAAACAATTTCACCGACTCCGGAGCGAGCTAGTGCTTCTACCGTCCAAGATCCCACGCCCCCTAGGCCTATAACCATGAATCGACTTTCTTTTAAATGACTCAGCGCTGCTTTGCCATAGAGTCGGCCGATGCCAGCAAATCGATTTAAGTAGGGTGCGTCCATGAAGCGTGAAAATAGATAATTTATATTAAAACCAAGTCGCAAGGTTGATGTTCGAGACTTGAAAGCATCGCGAAGATGGGGATGCTCCACTTACCATTATGTCAGAACCCACTTCCCAGGTCCCTAAACTCGTTGAGGTCGATGCGACGCCTCTCTGGTATCGGATCACTGGAACGCTTATATCTGCTTTGGTGATTGGGTCATTAATTGCGACGGGTTTTATTGTCCGCGACTATTTACGGGTCGATCCCATTGCGAGTGTCTATCGTCAGTGCCGCAAGCCGCTCATCCAATATCGCCTTGAGAAAAACACCTGGCCGGCCGATTTCGATTTTTCCAAGCCCCCCGCAGATTTAGCAGCTTACGCCTTTAGTGAAGCAGTTAAGAAGCCGATGGGAGATTGCGCTATACCTGGTAAGTGGACCTTTACATTAAACAAAGGTCCGATGGGTCCGGGAAATCCAACTATTATTTTTCAACCTACCGAACCTGATATTTTTTCTCGTAGGGTACTTATAGTTATCGACGAGAGATTAGATGACGGAGTTCCGGAAACAGGAAACTTTAGAGTCACCGAAGAATTGGGCGCCTTTAAGCTGAAGGACCAGTAATCGCTTCAGCTCGTGTGCGTAAATCGGCCTCGTAGAGAGCCTCCACGAGTTGATCGAGATTTCCTTCTAATACTTGCTCAATGCCGTGAACCGTTAAATCGATGCGGTGATCGGTAATTCGATTTTGCGGAAAATTGTAGGTGCGAATGCGTTCCGAGCGATCGCCCGAGCCAATCATGTTCTTGCGAGTGTCAGCACGTAGTTCTCTTTCTTTAGCGCGCGTTAAATCTAAAAGACGTGAGCGAAGAACACGTAGGGCTTTTTGACGATTGCGTAATTGGGAACGTTCATCGGCACAATAGACCATCAAGCCTGTTGGTTTGTGAATAATTTGTACGGCTGACTCGGTTTTATTAACGTGTTGTCCGCCCGCACCACTGGCTCGAGCGACCGACATATCCAAGTCTTCAGGTTTTAAAACCACTTCAGCTTCTTCGGCTTCTGGTAAAACTGCCACCGTAGCGGCGGAGGTGTGAACGCGGCCAGATCCCTCGGTTGCTGGAACGCGTTGCACGCGGTGCACGCCCGCTTCGTGACGAAGAAGTGCGGTAGCGCCTTCGCCTTCAATTAAAATGACCGCTTCGCGTACTCCGCCCAGATCGCTGTGTGACAAAGAAAGCAGTTCATGCTTCCAGCCTTTTTTCTCGGCGAAGCGAGTGTAGGCACGCAAAAGTTCGGAGGCAAATAGCGAGGCCTCTTCGCCACCCGTGCCGGCGCGGATTTCCACCATCGCATTGCGAGAGTCGTCGGGATTAGGAGGAACAATCGAACGAATTAAAGTTACGCGTGCAGCTTCGACGGCGGGAGTGAGTCTCAGAATTTCTTCCTCGGCCATTTTCCGAATTTCTTGGTCTGATTCTCTTTGAAGTGCTATGGATTCTGCCAATTCTTTCTCGAGTGCCGTCAGTGCATCGTCGGCTTTGACTGCTTTGGAGGTAAAACGAAGTTCGGCACCCAGTGCGGCAGCTTTTCGGCTATCACCAAAGGTGGCAGGGTCGGCCATAAGCCCTTCCAGCTCGGTTAGACGCTGGCGGAGGCTGGAAAGGTCGGGTCTGAGTGGTATTTCGGCCATTGTATTGGGTTCGGGCTTGGAGATAGCCCTTTCGTAGGTTATTTAATGGAGGGTTGTTGACTCACACCGCAAGCCCTTACCATTAACCAACTTTAAATATATGTCATCCAAGGAACCCGCCCTCCGGGGTAGTCACGTCCTCACTTGTATTTGGGATTTTGATAAAACTCTTTGCCCAGGGTACATGCAGACCCCTCTCTTCCGTGCTTTTGGGGTAGATGAGGATCAGTTTTGGCGCGAAACAAATTTATTACCTGCGCTCTATTTACAGAAGGGCATTCGTACTTCAAAAGATTCGGTCTATTTAAATCACTTACTGAGTTATGTGAAGTCAGGCCCCCTCAAGGGATTAACCAATAGCCGTCTGCGTGAATTAGGTGCCGAGATTGAACTCTGTGCCGGACTCCCAGAATTTTTTCCAGCCCTCAAGGAATTGGTTATCGAGTTAGGCAAAAAACATAATCTCGAAGTTACGTTAGAGCATTACATCGTGAGCACCGGTTTAGCTGAGATGATTCGTGGAACTAAGTTGGCTCAACACTGCGACGGCATTTACGGCTGTGAATTTTTGGAAGAACCCCTGCCACCCCATTTTACCAAGCAGGATGAATTAAACTTACAACTCCCATCCGAAATCACTCAAGTCGCAGCGATGGTCGATAACACAATCAAGACACGATTCATTTTTGAAATTAATAAAGGGTCTAATAAAGATAGTACGATTGATGTGAATGCCGTTGTGCATCCTGAGGATCGCCGCGTGCCGTTTGCGAATATGATTTATATCGCGGATGGCCCGAGCGATGTCCCTGCGTTTTCGCTGCTGCGTAAAAATGGCGGCAAAGCTTTTGCTGTTTATGTAGAGGAAAATCAGGCTGAATTCGCCCAGAACGACGCGCTCCTCCAGTCCGGTCGGGTTCATGGTTACGGTCCTTGTGATTATACTGGTAATGCTTTTACGCCGAAGTGGATTCGTCATGCTCTGACTTCATCCGTGGAACGATTAGCCCAAGAACGCACCCGTGTTTTAGCGGCTCGAGTGACTCGACCACCTCGCCATCTTTCGACCGACCCTGTTTTGCCACGTCAAGACACGACTGCCCAAGGGACACTTTTTGAATAAATTATTTTATGCCCGCACCTGCTCGCAAGCGTTCAGCTACTTTAGCTAAACCCGCCAGTGAAAGTCATCCAGTTCTCGCAATCGTTTTAGGATTAATCGGAGCCTTTATTTTAGTGGCGATGGTTTTTCACAGTAAAACCGATCAGACCCTGTTTCCACAATGGATAGAAACCAAGTTTCAATTACAGAACTCTTCAGATGTAGCGACCGAGTATAATCCATGCGGACTATTTGGAGCCACGGTTGCCGTGATTTTATTTAGTTTGTTTGGTTATACGGCTTTTTTAATCCCCACTTTCTTATTTGCCGCCGCTTGGTTTTCACTCAATCACCGCGCCCATACATTGTGGCCAACCAAAACATCCTTAATGTTGGCCTGTATTATTTTAGGTGCGCCAGTCATCACGATGACGTTAGGCGGTGTGCCGTCGGGCGCTTTCGATTCTAGTGGTGCTGGTGGTTTAACGGGCGAATTTTTATATAATCAACTCTGTCAGCCAGTCTTAGGTGATTACGGTGCCTGGATTCTCATTTTCCCTTACGGGTTTTGTTTGTTGGGGGTTTTAGCCGATGATCCCAGAGCGACACTTTCAGCATGGATTAATGAACTGCGTGATATGTTTGGGGCTTGGAATGCTCAGCGCAAAGCAGCGGCGAAACGTGAGGCATTGGAGCGCCAACAGCGAGCTGAGCGCGTTGCTGAACTGCGTCGCAAGCAAATGGAAATTAAGAATGTTGAGATCGCAGCTCCGGTAGTAGTCGCACCTGAAGTCAAAAAGGTCGAGAAGCCCGAAGAAATTCCTGCGGTTGCGGTGGTTACCACTAACGACGTAAAAATTTCGCCCGGATTAACGAATCCAACCACACCCGAGCCAGCACCAGTCCCTAAAATCCAGCCTCCTATTTTAACCACCTTGGGTCACCAAAAAATTGCGGTGACGAGAACGGACAAAATTGAAAAAGCCAACGCGTCGGCTCAGCCCAAGAAAAAAGGTGATTACACTTTCCCTATAATCAGTCTCCTCAATGAGCCAGTTGTAGATAAAGAAATTCCGGTGGAGGATTTTAAAAAGCGCGCGAGTGATTTGATTGAGACGCTCACGCAGTTTAAAGTCTCGGTGGTACCGGTAGACCCCGAAGCAGGAATTGATGTAGGCATTCAACAAGGTCCTTCAATTACCCGTTACGAAATTAAACCTGCTCCTGGTGTCCGCGTAGAGAAGATTGCGAATCTCTCGAACAATATCGCGATGAATTTATCGGCGGAGTCTGTCCGAATTTTAGCGCCTGTTCCGGGCCGAGGCACAGTGGGGATCGAAATTCCCAATCAACATCGTAAGGATGTTTTACTTCGCGAAATTATTCAGTCTAAGGCTTGGATTGAATCGACGATGGAAATTCCCGTGGTCTTGGGTGTAGACAGCGTCACGAACAAACCTGTCATTCAAGATCTCGCTAAGATGCCTCACTGCTTAATTGCCGGTGCGACGGGTCAAGGTAAGTCGGTTTGCATCAACTCATTCATCATCTCTATGTTGTACCGTTGTACACCGGAGGATTTGAGATTCATCATGGTCGACCCCAAAGTGGTCGAGCTCCAGGTTTATTCTAAGCTGCCTCACCTTTTAATTCCGGTAGAAACCGATCCACGTCGAGTCCCTGCGGCGCTCAAATGGTTGATTGTTGAAATGCAACGTCGCTACAAAATTTTCGCTAAATGTGGGGTAAAAAATATTACCGGCTTTAACGCGAAAATTAAAAAAGAAGCTGGGATACCTAAACAAGAAGAGTTGCCACTGAGTGCGGAAGAGCAAGCGGCGGCACGCGAAGCCGCTGAATCGGTAATCGATGACGGCATAACTATACCAACAGTAAAATTACCTTATATTGTTTGTATTATTGATGAGATGGCCGACTTGATGATGGCGGCCGCGAAAGAAGTGGAAACTTCTATTGCGCGCTTAGCGCAGTTGGCTCGTGCGGCTGGAATCCACTTAGTCTTAGCAACCCAGCGTCCTTCGACGGATGTCATCACGGGATTAATTAAAGCCAACTTGCCGACACGTATCGGCTTCAAGGTTTCATCGTACATTGATTCTCGGACTATTTTAGATCGCAGCGGCGCAGAAACTTTAGTCGGCCGAGGCGATATGCTCTTTGTGCCTCCCGGTAGTGCTTCTTTAAGTCGTGTTCAAGGTGCCTATGTTGGTGAACAAGAAGTCTCGGCAATTATCGATTATATTAACGATAAGAATGGCTCACCTGAATTTGCTCAAGATGTCGTTGAGGCAATTGAGAAGGGATCGACGGAAGACTTTGGTGGCGAAGGTGAAGGCGAAGAGGGGGATGATCCGATGGTCGCCCAGGCTTGGTCGATTATTAAGGAAACCCAACGTGCTTCCGTTTCCATGTTACAGCGTCGCTTAAAACTCGGATACAATCGAGCCGCCCGCATCATGGATATCTTGCACGAACGTGGCTATGTTGGACCTGAAAACGGTTCTAGTCCTCGCGAAATTCTCGGCAAGTAATCGCCTAGTTTTTCTTAGCAGGACTATCTACTGGAGCCGTAGCCTCTGAACTATCGGACTTACTCGCTTTTGATTTTTTAACGGGCTTGGGGGCCACTTCCTCGGTGGAGTTGGTTTCTTCAGCTGGTTTCTTGGCTTTGGGCTTTTTAATTTCTTTGGCTACGGCGACGGCACCATCGCTTACGGCGGTAATGGTTTGATCGTTGATGATTGCGCCGGCTGTAGACGACTTATCGCCGTCGCTCCCAATCGCCGATAACTTAGCAACCTCTTCGAGAGCAGCCTTAGCGGCATCGTTGGCTATCTGTGTAGCGGCATCGACGGAATTGCTTACCAGTGAAACTGGATCAGTGTTGTCGGCTAAAGCAGGTACCGCTTCGGTAGCTTTATTTTTTTTGGATTTAGGAAGGGCAACGGCGGTATCTGGATTGGATTCAGGTACAATCGTGGCGGTGCTTTTTGAATTCTTTTTTGTCGTCGAAGAATTTTTAGAACTGTTGTTTGAGTTCGATGAACTTGTACCTGTGGTAGCCGGTTCGGTTGCCGTAGCGGCAATGAAGATACTTAGGATAAATAGGTTCATAATAATATAACACCTAAAGGTAGTGTAGGTTTCACGCTTTGTCGGGACAAAAAACATACAATATCATCCTATGGTCAAAGAAAAGGCGAATAAGGGCTCCTATTGGGATTTTTCGTGAACCAAGGAAATTTATTTGCCAGAGGGCCACTTCAGGACCAATCAATGGGTATGGCTGAAATCAAAAATTTGTTTATCCAAAACAAAAATTGGTCAGAAGAAATTCGACGTAAGCAGCCTGAGTTTTTCGAAATTCTTTCAAAGCAGCAAAGTCCTAAATATCTTTGGATTGGCTGTTCGGATAGTCGCGTGCCAGCGAACGAGATTGTCGGTCTCCTTCCCGGTGAGTTATTTGTCCACCGTAATGTCGCCAACGTGGTTGTGCATACCGATTTAAACTGTCTCTCGGTCCTACAGTACGCCGTGGATGCGCTGAAGGTTGAGCATATAATTGTCTGCGGTCACTATGGTTGTGGCGGCGTGCAAGCTGCACTCGAGAGAAGGAAACTGGGGCTCATTGATAATTGGTTGCGTCACATTCGTGATGTTCACCATAAGCATGCCCTTGCGGTTGAAAGTGTTTTAGGGCCCGCCAAGTTAGACACCTTGTGTGAACTCAACGTGATCGAACAGACTTTGAATATTTGTCAGACGAGTGTCGTACAGGATGCCTGGGCGCGTGGGCAAAAAATACAGGTTCACGGTTGGATCTATGGTCTCCGTGACGGATTGATTAAGGACTTGGGTATGAATGTAGATTCTTTGGAAAATCTTACCCCTACCTATGGTAAAGTCTTAGCACGTTACCACGCTAAGAAGTAATCACTAGGGCTTTCGTGTAATTGATTTAGTCGTCCCCCTGTTTTTTTGTCGTGGGATGATTTCTGAAGATCGTCCGCGCGAGCGACTGACCCGCCTGGGTCCACGGGCGCTCATGGATGCGGAACTATTTGAATTATTGATTGGCGCTGGTTCGCGTGGTTTCTCGGCTCAACAAGTTTCGCATGCGTTGATTGAACAAGCGGGAAGTTTGGCTGAAATGGCGCGATGGGAAACGGCCGACTTCGAGCGTGTGCATGGGTTGGGTCCTGCGAAGGCGGCCGAGTTGGCGGCGGCCATGGAGTTGGCTCGGCGTATTCGTGAGCGCGACCACGATCCGGGAGATAAATTAGATACACCCATAAAAGTTTGGACGAGGCTCGAGCCACTGTCGTCGAGTCTCTCTGTCGAAAAATGTTGGGTGCTTTGTTTGAATCGACGTAACCGATTGATTACGATTCAAGAAGTCAGTTCAGGTACGGCAACGAGTTCATTACTTCATCCACGCGAAGTGTTTCGTCAGGCTCTTCGTTATGGTGCACCTGCTGCGATTGTTGCGCATAATCATCCGAGTGGTGATCCTTCGCCTAGTTCGGCTGACCGTGCGGTGACGCGTCAGTTGGTCGAGGCGGGCAGGGTGATAGGAGTAGAACTCCTAGATCACGTGATTATTGGTCGTCCAGAATCAGACCCTGTGGGTAAGGGTTGGTTTAGTTTTGGTGAAGCTGGACTGATTTAAAATGGTCCCCCGCCTGTGCCGATTCCGATTGGAGCTCCAGTTGATCCTGGATTAAGGTGGGCGGTACATTGCCACGGCTCGGACGAGGCCGGTCGGGTTACACCTCCCGTATATTATGTTCGTAGGGTACGGAGGCTGCCGCGGGTGTCGAACACTGCAGGGGAGGTATAACGTCCACAAAATTTGCCCAATTGCAAGCCGACTAACACTATAAATGAAACGGGCCGTACTTGCGTACGGCCCGGGCTATGGCAGCCAACAACGATAAATTACTCGGGCGTGCTTTCGCTGGCACCTAAGGTCATTCCGCCAACGACCTGAACTTTCTCGAGGATGATTTTTTGTAATTCATCGAGAACTTTAGGATTCTTAGCGAGGTGATCTTTGGCAGCTTCGCGACCTTGGCCGATGAGCTGACCATTATAAGCAATCCATGCACCTTTCTTTTCTAAGATCTTATGTTCGATACCGAGGTCTAAAACAGAACCCGTGCGTGAGATACCTTCGTTGTACATGATGTCGAATTCGCATTCGGTGAATGGAGGCGCGACTTTGTTTTTAACAACTTTAACCTTGGTGCGGTTACCGATGACTTTACCGGTGGGCTCTTTGATTTGTCCGATACGACGAATGTCGATACGCACCGAAGAGAAGAACTTGAGAGCGCGACCACCGGGAGTGGTTTCGGGGCTACCGAACATCACGCCGATTTTCTCACGAATTTGGTTAGTGAAAATAACGACGCAATTAGTGCGGCTGATGGCAGCCGTCAGGCGGCGCATCGCTTGGCTCATCATACGAGCTTGAACGCCCACCGTTGAGTCGCCCATCTGACCGTCTAATTCTTGCTTTGATACAAGGGCGGCGACGGAGTCGATAACGATTACATCTACTGCGCCGGAACGAATTAATGTTTCGGCAATATTGAGTGCGTCTTCGCCTGATTCAGGCTGGGACACTAAAAGATTATCTAAGTCTACGCCGACAACTTTGGAGTAGCGTGGATCGAGGGCGTGTTCAACGTCGACGAAAACTGCGTTACCACCTTGGCGTTGAATTTCAGCGATGATGGAGAGACAAAGGGTGGTTTTACCGGAAGACTCTGGTCCGAAGATTTCAACAATACGACCGCGGGGCAGTCCGCCTACGCCTAGAGCGAGGTCGATAGCCACCGAGCCGGTCGAGACCGTTGATACCTGCATCTTGGTTGCGTCACCCATGCGCATGAGGGTGCCGTCGCCGTATTGTTTGTTGATTGCGGAGAGGGCGAGATCGAGAGTCTTGCGCTCGGATGACTGAGTGGCTGCTTTTTCTTTGGCCGTGGTATCGCTCTTAGTAGTAGACATAGGGATAATTTATTTGATGGGGCTAAAGTGAGGGTAAATTGTCCGATGGCAAGTAAAAATGAACATTTGTTCACTATATTATTTCACCTAGGTAAAACTGGGGTTAGAACGCAAATAAAGCCTCTAACCAGCCTTTTTCATCAGTTTTTCCCTCTGAATCGAGCTTATGGGCGGGTGCTGTGGTGGATAGTTTACTCTTAGCTGGGTTAGACTGGCTCGAGGTCAGCAGTCTCGCTTTTTCGGCTTCAAATATAGCTAGTTTATTTAACCCCTTGGTCATTAATTTTCCAGCAATCTGATCCCTTACGCGTTGGGCTGTTTTGGCGCCGCTGGGGCTATTGCATCCCAGTACAACGGCGATGACGCGATGATTGTCGTTACGTGCAGTGGTGACGATGGAGGCGTTGGCCGCGACGGTCCAACCAGTTTTAAATCCATCGCAACCGGGATAGGAACTCAGAAGCCTGTTATGGTTGGTCAGGCGAATGCATTTTAATCCGGGCCGGAAATTATATTCTTTGCTCCGACTAAAATTAAAGGCGTCCTGAAGCGTAGTTAGTTGTATACAGAGTTTAGCTAAATCACGAGCGCTCGTCGTATCGTGAGGTCCAGCTCCGTAGGTGAGACCGTGAGGGGAAACAAAGCGAGTGTTCGTCATGCCTAATTCTTTGGCTCGAGAGTTCATTCGCTCTACAAACTCTTTTACGGTAGGTGCGCGCGTGAGCGCCAAGGCTACTGCGGCATCGTTCGCTGAATGTAGCATTAAAGCATATAATAAATCTTTTACGGTAAACTCTTCATCGACGGCCAACCAAACTTGTGAACCACCCGTTTGGGCCGCCTCTTTGCTTATTTTAACCAGAGAATTGAGATTCAATTGCTGGTCGCGGGCATCTTCTAATATTAAAAGCAGGGTCATTAATTTGGTCACACTGGCGGGGTGGCCCAGGCGATCCGCAGTAGATTCAGATAAAACCATACCAGTGGTAGCATCAACACAGATGGTGCCACTGTAAGTTGCTCCGACTTCGGAATATTTATCTTCATTCGCCCATCCACTATTAAAATTTAAAAATAGAAGGCTCGTGAGGAGGATTCGTTGCACAGTTTTATTGCTTGCGACTCGTGGGTTTTCGGCAAGACCAATTCTTGATAAAACCTTGATGAAAATATTTTTACTGAGACATGCCCACGCCGAACCAGGAGAGGTGGATGCGGTTCGCCCGCTGTCGTCCAAGGGAATTAAGCAAATGAAGGGATTGCCTTCGAAATACTTAACGAAGATTTTGAAAGAGATTCAGGTGGTGGAGCATAGTCCCTATCTTCGAGCGATGCAGACGGCACAGTTATTAAAGCCCCACAGTAAAAAACTTACCTTGAAGAAGCTCTCAGGGGTTTTGCCGGACGATAACTATAGGCGAACTGCGCTATTATTGGCTAAAACCACTAAGCCGCGGTTCTTGGTAGGTCATAACCCGCACCTCACCGGGTTGGTGGGTTTATTATTAGGATTAAGGGCGGGTGAAGAAGGGGTACGTTTCCGTAAGGCTGGATTAATGGCCCTGGAAAGATTAACTATGCCGACGGATGGGCACCCTTATGGTCGCTGGAGATTACTTTGGTATATTATTCCCGATTAAAAAACCAGAATGTTCAGGGCTGACTTACGCAGTTCATCGCTTTAACGATTGAGCATGTCGACTCGCCACCGCCTCATTTGGATTGCTGTAGGGGTCTCCCATTTGGCGCTTATGGCCGGCTTGGTAGTGAGCGATCACGTTGTGTTCGGGAATCGCCAACCGAAGGCTGAAAATTT